>NZ_JAQIRL010000002.1:0-1029374 GCF_032601985.1 Klebsiella sp. 141203
GAAGCGCCACCGGGGACGTTGAACTGAAGCTTCGTGCTAATCGATTCCCGGAGGCGGCGCCTGACGCGCCTTTTCCGGGCTACCGGCTGGTGGGACGCTGTGAACCCGTAGCCCCGGTAAGCGAAGCGCCACCGGGGACGTTGAACTGAAGCTTCGTGCTAATCGATTCCCGGAGGCGGCGCCTGACGCGCCTTTTCCGGGCTACCGGCTGGTGGGATGCGGTGCACCCGTAGCCCCGGTAAGCGAAGTGCCACCGGGGACGTTGAACTCAGGCTTCGTTCCCCTGGCCCAGACCGGTTTTTTGCTTCATGACCGCCATCACGCCGGCCTTATCGCCCAGATACTGATTCAGGCCGTTGGCGCGCAGGTTGCAGGCCGCGCAATGGCCACAGCCGTCGCCCTTGATGCCGTTATAGCAGGTGAGCGTTTCGCGGCGAACCAGATCCAACTGGCCCCAATAATCGGCCAGCGCCCAGGTCTCGGCTTTGTTGAGCCACATCAGCGGCGTTTCAAAGCGAATGTCTTTCGCCATGCCAAGGCTAACCGCATGGTGCAGCGCTTTAACAAATTCGTCGCGGCAGTCCGGGTAACCAGAGAAGTCGGTCTCGCAAACGCCGGTAATAATTGCTTCGGCCTTAACCTGATAGGCGTAGATCGCCGTCAGGGTTAAAAACAGAATATTGCGACCTGGAACGAAGGTATTCGGAATACCATCGGCATCCGGCTCGTAATCCGGTACCGGGATGCTATCGCGCGTCAGGCTGCTCACCGCCAGTTCGTTAAGCAGGGTAACGTCCAGCACTTTATGCGCCACCGCGCCCAGTTTTAGCGCCAGCTCGCGAGCCACGTCAATCTCGGCGCGGTGGCGTTGGCCATAATCAAAAGTGACGCAATGCACTTCATCATACTGTTCCAGTGCCTGCACCAGGCAGGTTGTTGAGTCTTGTCCTCCGCTGAAGACAATTACGGCGCGTTTCATGGCAATTCCTGACTAAATAAGTGAGAGCCATATGGTACCGTCAGACGCTCGCGGCGACCAGCTCTCTCACGTCGACGATGCCGGTAGCCAGGCGCTGGTAAAGTCGAACCAACCTCTGGCATTAAGGCGCAGGCCGTTAACCCCCGGCGGCGCGCTGATGCGGTAATTGTATTTGAATAACGGCGTCATGATGGCGTCATCCATCAGCGTATTGAAGACGTTGCGCAGGGCATCGTTGCGGCTACGCGCTTCGGGCTGCGCCTGCACGGCATCTAACGTAGCCTGCAGGTGCGCATATTGCGCCCCGCTCAGCAAATGGGGCCACAGCGTGTCGCAGCGCAGCCACTGTTCAAGGGTATATTCCGGCGCTTCGCCAATCAGCCGGTCGCCCATCATCATATCGGCCTGCGCCAGGTATCGGCAGCCGTCCCAATTTTTGGCGTCGTGAAAAATGAGCGTCAGTTCGCAGCCGAGAGTGGCGAGGCGCTGTTTGAGCTGCTCAGCCATAGTGTGTAATTCGACCGGCAAATGATAGAGCAGGGTGAGCTGGGGCGGCAGCGGCACCTCATGGTTTTCCGGGCCCTGAGGAATGGACCAGCCGGGCAGCACCTCATGGCTCGGCGTGATCAGATCTTCATCCAGCGGTAGCGTTTCCAGCAACGACGAGCGGTGGATAATCGAAATCAGCCGCTGGGCCTGCGCTTTACTGAGACGTGGACTCTGACGCAGGGTCAAATAGCAGAAGCCGAGGCTGATGCTATTGCTCACCTGGCGCAAATTATTGAGCTCTTCTGGATCGCCGATGGTGATCTGTACTGGATGGCGACAGCTGGTGCCGAGATCGCTTTCGAATAGCTGCGGCGTGATCCAATATTCTACCGCCTGGATCAGCGGATGCTGTAAATGGTAGCGGGGATGGTTCTCCAGCCGGACCAGATCCGGGCCAAAAAGCTTTATTCGGAACGGACCGCTACCGAGCGCCGGATCGTCAGGATGCGCCAGCACGCTGCAGTAGCTGGCTAAACGGAACGGTAGCCAGTAGTCCGGGCGATGCAGCGTAATCGTCAAACATTGGGCGTGGGTGACATCGATGCGGCTAATGCTGGCAAAAAGGGTGCGGAGAGCCGGCAGTTCCAGTAGCAACAGTAGTCTTTGCCGCAGCTGTGAGGTTTCCACGGTATCGCCGTTATGCCAGCACAGGGTAGAGCGGATATAAAAGTGCCAGCGCAGTCCATCGGGTGATACCTGCCAGTGGTGCGCCAGATCGCCCACCGGCGTACTGTCGCTATCGTCAAAACGCGTCAGGCCGGAATAGATCTGCCCGGCCAAATGTTGTTCCGCACGCCCGGGGAGAAAACCGGGGCGCAGCGGTTCCAGTGGACGATAGTAGGGAATACGCAGTGTCGGGGTATTGTTTTGCCACTGTCCGCCGAGGAAGGGGTGCAACAACGCTTTCAGCTCAACCGGCGCCAGTTGCGCCAGCTCCAGCGCGTTTTGCTGCTGACCCTTATTCAGCGCCTGTTCCATCATTTCGTTACGCAGGCTTTCCGGGGTCTTGTGGAAACTGAGTTGCCCGCGCTTACCGCGCCCGGAGCTGGCCTGCCAGCTTAACCAACCGGCCTCCTGAGCCTGACGCAGCAGCGTACGGATATGACGCTCGCTGCAAAAGCAGCGTTCAGCCAACTCGCCCACGGTCACCTGCTGCGGTGCGCCGGACGACGGCAGCCATAGCCGCTGGTATTGATTTAATCGGTTTAATAATCTCATTTGCCGAAAACCCGGAACAATAAAAAATATCTATTCACTATTACTTCCGTATATCTCAGGCGATACTGCAACACAAGCGAAACCCATCACACATCGGGGAAAATACCATGGCAAAATTAGCGGCATTTGATATGGACGGCACCCTGCTGATGCCGGACCATCGTCTCGGAGAACAGACTCTGACGGCGCTGAGACGGCTGCGTGAACGCGATATCGCCCTGACCTTTGCCACCGGTCGCCATGCTCTGGAAATGCACCATGTGATCGGCGAGTTTTCCCTTGATGCTTTTCTGATTACCGGTAACGGCACGCGCATCCATTCACTGGAAGGTGAAGAGCTGTATCGCCAGGATCTAAATCCGGAAGTGGCGGAAGAGGTGCTGCACAGCGTGTGGGATACTCAGGCGAGTATGCACGTTTTCAATGATGGCGGCTGGTTTACCGGCCAGGCAAGGCCGGAACTGCTCCGGGCTCACGCCTTCAGCGGCTTTCATTATCAACTGCGCGATCCGAAACGGATGCCGGCGCATCACGTCACCAAGATCTGTTTCTGCGGCGATCATGACGATCTGCGCCGTCTGCGGATCCAGCTAAATGAAGCGCTAGGCGATCGCGCGTTTCTTTGTTTCTCGGCGATGGATTGTCTGGAGGTGCTGCCGGTCGGCTGTAATAAAGGGGCCGCGCTGGCGGTGCTGAGCCAGCACTTAGGTTTTACGTTGCAGGATTGCATGGCATTTGGTGATGCAATGAACGATCGCGAGATGCTCGGTAGCGTAGGGCGAGGGTTCATTATGGGCAACGCGATGCCGCAGCTCAAAGCTGAACTGCCGCATCTACCGATCATCGGCGACTGCCGTCATCAGGCTGTTTCTCATTTTTTAACACATTGGCTGGATAATCCTGATCTTCCTTATTCCCCCGAATAGAGAGACCCTACCAGCAAGCCGGATAGCGTTCTATCCGGCTTTTTTTATTGTGCGCCGCTCAGTTGCATAATCTGCGTCTGCCATGGGGTAATATCGCCGATATTCGCCGCGACCCACTGCGGGCTGTAATAGCTTTCGAGGTAACGTTCGCCGCTGTCGCACAACAGGGTAACGATGGAACCCTTGCGTCCTTCATCGCGCATCCGTGCGGCCAGCTGCAGTACGCCCCACATATTGGTACCGGTGGAGGCGCCGACTTTTCTTCCAAGCTGCGTTTCCAGCCACAAGGCGGTAGCGACGCTGGCGGCATCCGGAACGCGCAGCATCTCATCGACGACGTCGGGAATAAACGATGGCTCGACGCGCGGACGGCCAATCCCTTCGATCTTGCTGCCGACCGGGCTGCGCAGGCTGGCGTCGCGGCTTTGCCAGTAATCGAGGAACACCGAATTCTGCGGGTCGACGACCATCAGTTGCGTTTCGTAGCCCTGGCAGCGAATATAGCGGCCGATGGTCGCAGAAGTACCGCCGGTACCGGCGCTCATGACGATCCACGACGGCTGCGGGTAAGGCTCGTGGGTCATCTGGCGGAAAATGCTGTCGGCGATATTGTTATTGCCGCGCCAGTCGGTGGCGCGCTCGGCGAAGGTGAACTGATCCATATAGTGGCCATTCAACTCGCGCGCCAGCATTTCAGAAGCGGCGTAGATTTCGCAGGCGTTGTCGACGAAATGACAGCGTCCGCCATAAAATTCAATCTGTTCGATTTTACGTTTCGCCGTGCAGGAGGGCATCACGGCAATAAACGGCAGGCCCAGCAGGCGAGCAAAATAGGCTTCTGAGACCGCCGTCGAACCCGAAGACGATTCGATAATCGTGGTGCCTTCTTTGATCCATCCGTTGCACAGGCCATAGAGAAACAGCGAGCGCGCCAGACGGTGCTTAAGGCTACCGGTTGGATGCGTACTTTCATCCTTCAGATAAATAGGGATCCCCGGAAAACCAGGCAGCGCCAGGCGGATCAGGTGTGTATCGGCGGAACGCTGATAGTCGGCGTTAATTTCACTAATGGCATGTTTTACCCAGGCGCTGTTCATCTCGGATTCCTGTTTGTCATTTTGTGCCCAGCTTAGCGGATTGTGCGGGAAAAATTGTTGCTATTTGGCCTTTCAATTACAATTACGGGAGTAAATTATTCTCTCTGGTGGCCTTATGCTAGATAAAATTGACCGTAAGCTGCTCTCATTGCTGCAAACTGACTGCACCCTCTCTTTGCAGGCGCTGGCGGATGCCGTTAATCTGACCACCACGCCCTGCTGGAAACGGCTCAAGCGTCTTGAGGACGAAGGCATCCTGCGCGAGCGCGTGGCCATCCTGGATGCGGAAAAGCTGGGGCTCGGGTTAACCGCCTTTGTGTTGATAAAAACCCAGCACCACAGCAGTGACTGGTACTGCCGTTTTGTCAGCGAAGTGTCGCAAATGGCGGAAGTGCTGGGTTTCTGGCGTATGGCTGGAGAGTACGACTACCTGCTAAGGGTGCAGGTCGCGGATATGAAGCGCTATGACGACTTTTATAAACGTCTGGTGAACAGCGTGCCGGGGCTGTCGGATGTCACTTCGAGTTTTGCCATGGAACAGATAAAATACACCACGGCCTTGCCTATTGATTAACGGCTTTTTGCCGCCACGAATTATACATTCAGGATTTTACCGTTTGCGATTATTTGCTCAACTTAGCTGGTACTTTCGCCGGGAGTGGCGCCGCTATCTCGGCGCCGTCGCTCTGCTTGCCGTTATTGCCGTACTCCAGCTAATCCCGCCGAAAGTGGTGGGGATTGTGGTCGATGGCGTGACTAAAGAACATTACACCGCAGAGCAGGTGTGGATGTGGATCGGCGCGCTGGTGGTTATCGCGGTGATGATTTATCTACTGCGCTATGTCTGGCGCGTGCTGCTCTTCGGCGCCTCTTATCAATTGGCCGTTGAACTGCGTGAAGACTTCTACCGCCAGCTCAGCCGCCAGCATCCGGCCTTTTATCTGCGTCACCGTACCGGCGATCTCATTGCCCGCGCGACTAACGATGTTGACCGCGTCGTCTTCGCCGCCGGCGAGGGCGTCCTGACGCTGGTGGATTCATTGGTGATGGGCTGTGCGGTACTGATTGTGATGTCGACGCAAATCAGCTGGCAGTTAACGCTGCTGGCGCTGGTGCCGATGCCGTTTATGGCGCTGGCGATCAAGCGTAATGGCGATGCCCTGCATGAGCGTTTCCGCGTGGCGCAGGCGGCTTTTTCCAGCCTCAACGACCGCACGCAGGAAAGCCTGACCAGCATACGGATGATTAAAGCGTTCGGCCTTGAGGACCGCCAGTCGGCGCAGTTTGCCGCCGATGCGGCGGATACCGGAGCGAAGAACATGCGGGTCGCGCGTATTGATGCCCGTTTCGACCCGACAATTTATATTGCTATCGGTGCCGCTAACCTGCTGGCAATCGGCGGCGGTAGCTGGCTGGTGTTGCAGGGCGAGCTGACCCTTGGTCAGTTAACCAGTTTCGTCATGTACCTCGGGCTGATGATTTGGCCAATGCTGGCGCTGGCGTGGATGTTTAACATCGTTGAGCGCGGTAGCGCCGCCTATGGACGTATTCGTTCGATGCTGGAAGAAGCGCCGGTGGTCAACGATGGTAGCGAAACGGTGCCGGAGGGGCGCGGTTCGCTAAACGTGGCGGTGCGCGAATTCATCTATCCGCAGGCGACGAAAGCGTCGCTGGAGAAGGTTAACTTCACCCTGCAGCCGGGGCAAATGCTCGGTATCTGCGGCCCGACGGGAGCCGGGAAAAGTACCATTCTATCCCTTATTCAGCGCCATTTTGATGTTACCGAGGGTGAGATCCGTTTCCATGATATTCCGCTGTCCTGCCTGCAGCTTGATAGCTGGCGCGGGCGGCTGGCGGTGGTCAATCAAACCCCATTCCTGTTCTCCGATACCGTGGCCAATAACATTGCCTTGGGTAAACCGGACGCGACGCGGGAACAAATCGAGCACGTCGCGCGGCTGGCCAGCGTTCATGATGATATTCTGCGCCTGCCGCAGGGCTATGAAACGGAAGTCGGCGAGCGCGGCGTCATGCTCTCAGGCGGTCAGAAACAACGTATTTCTATTGCCCGAGCGCTGCTGCTGGAGGCGGAAATCCTGATCCTTGATGACGCGCTGTCGGCGGTTGATGGGCGGACGGAGCATGATATTTTGCATAACCTGCGGCAGTGGGGGGAAGGGCGGACGGTGATTATCAGCGCCCACCGCCTTTCAGCATTAACGGAAGCCAGTGAAATTTTGGTTCTGCAACACGGCCATATTGCCCAGCGCGGACGCCATGAGCAGCTTGCCGCCCAGTCGGGATGGTATCGCGACATGTACCGCTATCAGCAACTGGAAGCGGCGCTCGACGATGCGCCGCAGGATGAGGAGGCGACAGATGCGTAATTTCGCCGATCTCTGGCCGACCCTGAAACGTCTGCTGGCCTACGGTTCGCCGTGGCGTAAGCCGCTTATCATTGCGGTTATCATGATGTGGATAGCGGCGGCGGCGGAAGTCAGCGGCCCGCTGCTGATAAGCTATTTCATTGATAACATGGTGGCGAAACAGTCGCTACCGGTGAAGCTGGTCAGCGGCCTGGCGGCGGCCTATATCTGCCTGCAGATCCTTGCCGCTACGCTGCACTATAACCAGGCGCTGCTGTTTAACCGGGCGGCGGTCGGCGTGGTGCAGCAGTTGCGCAGCGATGTGATGGATGCCGCGCTGCGTCAGCCGTTAAGCGAGTTTGATACGCAACCCGTCGGCCAGTTGATATCACGCGTTACCAACGATACCGAAGTGATCCGCGACCTGTACGTGACGGTCGTGGCGACGGTGCTGCGCAGCGCGGCGCTGATTGGCGCGATGCTGGTGGCGATGTTTAGTCTCGACTGGCGAATGGCGCTGGTGGCGGTGGCTATCTTCCCGGCGGTGCTGATCGTGATGGCTATCTATCAGCGTTACAGCACGCCGATCGTGCGTCGCATGCGCGCATGGCTTGCCGATATCAATGATGGCTTCAACGAAGTGATCAACGGTATGGGCGTTATTCAGCAATTCCGCCAGCAGGCGCGATTCGGCGAGCGAATGCGTGAAGCCAGTTACGGCCACTATCTGGCGCGCATGCAGACGCTGCGTCTGGATGGTTTCCTGCTGCGCCCGCTGTTAAGTCTGTTTTCATCGCTGATCCTCTGCGGCCTGCTGATGCTGTTTGGTTTTAGCGCTTCCGGAAGTATCGAAGTCGGCGTGTTATATGCCTTTATTAGCTACCTCGGGCGGCTTAACGAACCGCTGATCGAACTCACCACTCAGCAGTCGATGCTGCAGCAAGCGGTGGTGGCGGGCGAACGCGTGTTTGAGCTGATGGACCGTCCACGCCAGAGCTGGGGTAACGATAGCGCGCCGTTACGCAGCGGCGCGGTGGCGATTGATAACGTCTCTTTTGCCTATCGCGACGATCGGCTGGTGCTGCAGGATATCAATCTGGATATTCCTTCGCGCGGTTTTGTGGCGCTGGTTGGCCATACCGGTAGCGGCAAGAGCACGCTGGCCAGCCTGATGATGGGCTACTACCCGTTGACTAAAGGCGAAATTCGCCTCGATGGTCGCCCGCTATCGTCGTTAAGCCACAGCGCTTTACGTCGGGGCGTCGCGATGGTGCAACAGGATCCGGTGGTATTAGCCGATACCTTCTATGCCAACGTGACGCTGGGCCGCGATATCAGCGAGCAGCAGGTCTGGGAAGCGCTGGAAGCGGTGCAGCTCGCTGACCTTGCCCGTGAAATGAGCGACGGAATTTATACCCAACTGGGCGAGCAGGGCAATAACCTATCGGTGGGACAGAAACAGCTGTTGGCGCTGGCCCGTGTGCTGGTCGAGACGCCGCAGGTGCTGATCCTCGATGAAGCGACAGCGAACATCGACTCCGGTACCGAGCAGGCTATCCAGCAGGCGCTGGCGAAAGTGCGCGAGCACACCACGCTGGTGGTCATCGCCCACCGTCTGTCGACTATCGTCGAGGCTGATACAATCCTGGTGTTGCATCGTGGCCAGGCCGTCGAACGCGGGAACCATCAGCAATTGCTGGCGGCGAAGGGCCGCTACTGGCAGATGTACCAGCTACAGCTGGCTGGCGAAGAGCTAGCCGCCAGCGTTGAGGAGGAGTCACTGAGCGCCTGATGCACCATCAGCAGGCATGGGGGCAGGGGTGACGTGAAGTGGTGCAACTTGCTCACTGAGTGTGCACCGTATTGGTGCATTTTTGCGCATTAGCGGCCATTTGCCGTCTTGCCAGTAACATCCTCGCGTTTTTTTCTCCATAAACGGGCCGATTCACGGCCCGTTTTCATTTTTGGCATATCCCTTGCTTTATCTCCTGTGTTAGCTGCGGCCACTATCAAATACTGACTGGAGGGGATTTATGAAGCTGGTTACCGTGGTAATCAAACCATTCAAACTGGAAGACGTTCGCGAAGCGTTGTCCTCCATCGGCATTCAGGGCCTGACGGTCACGGAAGTGAAAGGCTTCGGCCGCCAGAAAGGCCACGCCGAGCTCTATCGCGGCGCCGAATACAGCGTCAATTTCCTGCCAAAAGTAAAAATTGATATTGCGATTGCCGACGATCAGCTGGATGAGGTTGTCGAGGTGATAGGCAAGGCCGCCTGGACCGGAAAAATTGGCGACGGCAAAATTTTTGTCGCCGAACTGCAGCGCGTGATTCGTATTCGTACCGGCGAATCCGACGAAGCGGCACTGTAATTGCCTGACCACACAGCGATGGGGATGAAGAGATGATGAGAACGACGATGAAAACGGCTCTGGGAGCGCTGGCGCTGCTTCCGGGACTGGCGCTGGCGGCTGAACCGGCGGTGGCGGATAAAGCCGACAACGCTTTTATGATGATTTGCACCGCGCTGGTGCTGTTTATGACAATCCCCGGCATTGCGTTGTTCTACGGCGGCCTGATTCGCGGTAAAAACGTGCTCTCAATGCTCACTCAGGTCATTGTGACTTTTGGCCTGGTTTGCGTGCTGTGGGTTATCTATGGCTATACGCTTGCCTTCGGTAGCGGCGGTAGCTTCTTCGGCAGTTTCGACTGGGTGATGCTGAAGAATATTGAACTGAAAGCGCTGATGGGCTCGTTCTATCAATATATTCACGTCGCTTTCCAGGGCTCTTTCGCCTGTATCACCGTAGGCCTGATCGTCGGCGCGCTGGCGGAACGTATTCGTTTCTCCGCGGTACTGATTTTCGTGGTGGTATGGTTAACGCTTTCCTACGTACCGATTGCGCATATGGTGTGGGGCGGCGGTTTGCTGGCGACCCATGGCGCGCTGGACTTCGCCGGTGGTACCGTCGTACACATCAACGCCGCGGTGGCGGGGCTGGTGGGCGCGTATATGATGGGCAAACGCGTGGGCTTTGGCAAAGAAGCGTTTAAACCGCATAACCTGCCGATGGTCTTTACCGGTACGGCGATTCTGTATGTCGGCTGGTTCGGCTTTAACGCCGGTTCCGCAAGCGCGGCCAACGAAATTGCCGCCCTGGCCTTCGTTAATACCGTCGTGGCGACCGCTGGCGCGATTCTGGCCTGGACCTTCGGCGAATGGGCCACCCGCGGCAAACCCTCGCTGCTGGGCGCCTGCTCCGGCGCGATTGCCGGTCTGGTCGGCATTACTCCGGCGTGCGGTTATGTTGGCGTTGGCGGCTCGCTGATTATCGGTATCATCGCCGGACTGGCCGGGCTGTGGGGCGTCACGGTGCTGAAGCGCTGGCTGCGCGTCGATGACCCATGCGATGTGTTTGGCGTTCACGGCGTGTGCGGTATCATCGGTTGTATCCTGACCGGCATCTTCGCCTCTACCACCCTTGGCGGCGTCGGCTATGCGGAAGGCGTAACGATGGGGCATCAGTTGCTGGTACAGCTGGAAAGTATCGGTATTACCGTGGTGTGGTCCGCCGTCGTCGCCTGGATCGGCTTCAAAGTGGCGGCGATGACCGTCGGCCTGCGGGTACCGGAAGAGCAGGAGCGCGAAGGGCTGGACGTCAACAGCCACGGCGAAAACGCCTACAACGCCTGATGTATTGAGCAATCTCCATAAGCGTCAAAGCCTCCCGCATGGGAGGCTTTTTCTTTGCGTGGAATTTATTTCTTACTGAAGCCAGGGATAAAGCGGTCAACATCCACTTCCATAAACTGGCTGCGCTGGAAGTGGGCTTTCATATTCCACGGGACGGTGCAGTCGAAAATGGTTTTACAGGCAATACCGTTATCGCGAATCGATGGGCTGAAGGCCGGGTCGGATGACGGATCCAGCGGATGACAGCGCACGCCGGGGATAAACACGGTGCTGACATCGCCCTGATAGCGGGTGGTCATCGCCCACATCACGTCGTTGATGTCGAAAACGTCGACGTCTTCATCGACCAGCATCACGTGCTTCAGCTCCGAGAAAGCGGAAAACGCCAATAGCGCGGCCTGGCGCTGACGGCCCTCATCGCTGGGGGTGCGTTTCTTCACCTGCAGCACGGCGAGATATTTACCGGTGCCCGGAGAGGGGCAGTGGACGTTTTGCACAAAGCCTGGAAGTGCGCGCTCTACCATTTGCAGAATGCTGGCTTCGGTCGGGATCCCGGCAAGATTGGTATGCTCATCGCTCGGCCCGATACAGGTTTGCAGAATCGGGTGGCGGCGGTGGGTAATCGCTTTGACTTTAATCACCGGCACTTCCGCCTGAGCGCTACCGGTGTAGCCTGGGAACTCCGGCATCGCTTTCCCGCTGTTGGTATTCTGATCTTCGCGTACCCGCACGCCCGGCAGTAGTTCACCTTCAATAACGATTTCGGCATTGGCGATGGCGCGGGCGTTGACGCTCACGCATTCGCTGAGCTCGACGGCCTGATTACGCAGAGCGCCGGCGATGGAGAGCTCATCAAACCCGAGAGGAGTGGTCGGCGGCTCAAAGCAGGCGCCAATTTCAATCGCCGGATCCACGCCGATGCTAATCGAGATAGGCAACGCTTTCCCGGCCGCCTCGGCTTTTTGCCGGAAAGTATCGAGATGACGTCCTGGTACGAAATACATCGAGATTTCGTCTTTGCTCTGTACGCACAGGCGGTGGATGGTGACGTCATGATCGCCGGTTTCCGGATCCGCGGCGTAGCACATGCCGAGGGTAAAGTAGGGGCCGGCGTCTTCCGGGGTGTTGGTCGGCGCCGGCAAAATTTTGAGAATATCGAAATCAGGATCGCTTGCCAGATGTACCACCTCCTGGCAGGCCGCCTGGTCGCGAGGGATGGTGATTGGGGCGATAGGATTCGCCACGGAGTCTTTGAGCATAAACGCCAGATTTTCCGGCGTGGTGCCAAACAGACGAGCGACGCGCTGGCGTGAACACAGCAGGCCAATAAGCACTCTGACATCATCGTAGCCTTTGACCTTATTAAAGATCATCGCCGGGCCAACGCGGGTCGGGCGCTGTACGGTTCCGTGGGCGCCGACATAGCGGTACACCCCGGAGAGCTCGGCAATGGGGTCAACGGGTTCGTCGGTGTAGATAAGTTCATCATCGTACTGGCTTAGTAGCGCCAAAGCAGAACGCAGATCGGTTACTTTTTGTTGTTCAGACATCATACTTCCTTCAGGTTTCTGGCAATGGCTATTCATTCTCACCAGATACCGATAAGAGTCCAATCACATTTCCCCTTATTTTAATAAGAGATTATTATCAGTGTTTTCGGGAGGACGTGATGGATTATCGACAACTACAGGCATTTACGGTGCTGGCGGAAGAGTTGCACTTTGGCCGGGCGGCGCAGCGTCTGCATATCACGCAACCGGCGCTGACGCAGCAGATTAAAAGTTTTGAGAACGCGCTGGAATTGCGGCTATTTACCCGCGATCGACGCAACGTCGCGCTGACCGCCGAGGGGCAATTTTTGCTGGCCGAGGCGCGGATGATCCTCGGCCACTGCGATAAATTTCGCGAGAATGCGCGCAGTTTGCGGCAGGGGCGCAAAGGGCAGTTGAAAATTGGCTACGTTGGCTCTGCTATTTTCGACCCGGCGTTGAGCGTGTTAATTGGAAATTATCGTCAACGTAAACCCGAAGCCGATCTGCTGATTGAAGAGCATAACGTTAACGACCTGATAACCGGGCTCTTAAGCGAAACGGTCGACCTGGCGTTTATCCGCTCGCCAGGCGCGCAATATGATGAACTGGAGTCGCTGGATATTGCGACCCGGCCGCTGGTAGCGGTGGTGCCTCGCCATCATGCGCTCGCCAGCCGGCGCGCTATTCCACTTGCGGCGCTGGCGGAAGAGACGTTTTTCATTCAGCAGGATCCCAGCGGCGTCGGATTGGGGTGGTCAGCCATCAGCGCCTGTCGGCAGGCGGGTTTTACGCCCCGTAAGATTCAGTACACGCGCGATGTCTCCACGGCGATTGGCCAGGTATCGATGGGGATGGGGGTGACGTTGGTGCCCGAGACGCAAAGCGCCATGCTGGTGTCGGAAGTCAGTTATTGCCTGCTGGAAGAGACCTTTGCCGTAACGACGCTCACGTTGTGCTGGCGGCGGCAGAGTCGCAACGGACTTTTGGGGGATTTTATTGCCGATGTTCGCGAACTGCTTGGCCGTTAGGGGGCGAGCGGGCCCGCCGTGGGCCCGTCGCGAATTAGTTATTGCGGTTACGCATGACACCTTCCTGCACCGTCGAGGCGACCAGAATACCGTCCTGGGTATAGAATTCGCCGCGAACAAAGCCACGGGCGCTGGAGGCGGAAGTGCTTTCGACGCTGTACAGCAGCCATTCGTTGATGTTAAACGGGCGGTGGAACCACATTGAGTGGTCGATGGTGGCGACCTGCATACCAGGCTCAAGGAAGCCGACGCCGTGCGGCTGCAGCGCCACCGGCAGGAAATTAAAATCAGACGCGTAGCCCAGCAGCGACTGATGGACGCGAATATCATCCGGTACTACGCCGTTGGCGCGGATCCACACCTGGCGGGTGGGTTCGGCAACGTGGCCTTTTAGCGGGTTATGGAACTCAACCGGGCGAATTTCCAGCGGTTTGTCGCTGAGAAACTTCTCTTTCGCCTGTGGCGGCAGCAGATGCGCCAGCTTACGAGCGATATCGGTTTCAGAGGGCAGGCCTTCCGGTGAAGGCGCTGACGGCATTGCTTTTTGATGTTCGTAGCCCGGTTCCGGCGCCTGGAACGAGGCGGTCATGTAAAAGATGGGTTTACCGTGCTGGATAGCCGCCACCCGGCGAGCGCTGAAGCTGTTGCCGTCTCGTAGTACTTCAACATCATAAACGATAGGTTTCTGGCTATCGCCAGGACGCAGGAAGTAACTATGAAAGGAGTGAATCAGGCGTTCCTCAGGCACGGTTTCTTTGGCGGCATACAGCGCCTGACCGACCACCTGGCCGCCGAAGACCTGACGTAAGCCGAGGTCTTCGCTCTGCCCGCGAAACAGCCCTTCTTCAATTTTTTCCAGATTTAATAATGCCAGCAGATTGGTTAGAGCCTGACTCATAGTTACCCTCAATTAATGATAGCGGCGCTGACGCAGCGCGTATTGTGGGCAAGTATAACCTGGAATCTCAAGTGGTCCGATGGGTGTAATAATCTGAATAAATGCCCCTTTCCGGGAATTATTCTGAGATCTGTGCCACACTTATTCACGATACTAATGTCTTAGCCATCGTGATGGCAGGACGTACTCCTGTGACTAAAGGGATGAAAAGGAGAACATAATGAAATTTGCCTATATGTTAAGTGCTATCGCCGTTGCTGCGGCCTTATCCGCCTGTGCGAATAACCCGAACAGCAACGCCGCTCATCAGACGACGGCACCCGATCCTTACGGCATTGCCTCACTGAGCTCCTCGCAGCAACAGCCTAATGTTTCCGGGACTATCAATATTCGCCAACGCGTAGCGTTACCGCCGGATGCGGTACTGACCGTGACGCTGTCCGATGCGTCGCTTGCCGATGCGCCAGCGCGCGTATTGTCACAAAAAGCGGTCCGTACTGAAGGTAAGCAGGCGCCGTTCAACTTTGTGCTGCCTTACAACCAGGCGGATATCAAACCGAACGCGCGGATCCTGCTGAGTTCGGCGATTACCGTAAATGGCCAGTTGATGTTTATCACCGATACCGTGCAGACCGTGGTAACCCAGGGCGGTAATCGTGCCGATCTGGTGCTGGTGCCGGTGCAGCATGCGCCAGTGCCGGTGGCTAACGATATGGCGCCGATGGCGCAATAAACGTCTTCATGCCCCTGTTCAGGGGCATTTTTTTGCCCTTAATATACCCAGCGATAGCGTTGCAGGTCGATATGACCGCTGCCGGAGACCTGGACGCCTTCCGCCAGCAGCGCCTGGCGTTGGCGCTGAAGGTCGGGGCCGGTCAGCGAAATATCGCCGTGGCGATTCACCACCCGGTGCCATGGCAGGGTTGAGCCTTCCGGCAGGCGCTTTAACACGCCGCCCACCTGACGCGCCGCGCGCGGTGAACCCGCCAGCAGAGCGACATCGCCATAGGTGGTGACATACCCCTCTGGAATTGAGGCGACTATCTGCCAGACCCGCTGGGGAAAGCTGTCGTGGGCGTCCTCCATCATCACTCCTTCGCGCGAGAAAAGCCCAGAATAAGCGCTAGCCCGCGTGCTGTACAGCCGTCAAAGGACGGTGAATTCCAGCGCCAGCCCGAGGATCTGCATACCGTGAATATTGTCATGCGGGCTGGTAGCGATCAGGCTTTCAAGAAATTTCAGCCGCTGTGATTGCGCATTGATAATCAGTTTGCCGCGCAGCGTCGGGTATTTGAGTGATGAAATGGGATAAACCACCTTGCCTTTGACCTCAACGGGCAGCTTACGCAGCTCGACGTGTTGCAACACGCCCACCGTGGAAAAGAGCAGGGCGACGGGGGTCACTGATAACAACGGCGCGGGACTGACGCTGACGAAATCCAGCAGCAGCTCGGGGCGTAGAAAATTCATGCCGTGAAAGGGTACGGTTACGCCATCAATGGCGGGCATGGGCAAGGTGGTGGTGGGGCGTGGCGATTGAGTCATGCGATTACCGTAGCGGCTACACGTTGAAAAGATACAGGACGAATAAGTATGGCGGGTTGCGGTAAAGTGTGCCGCGATGGGGCTCGCAATCTTTTTCATTGCTGGGACGTATGGCCTTGTGAAGGCACTATTTGCTGTGAAATCCAACGTTTTGCGTAATAAACCAGCAGCTGGGCGCGAGTGGCTTGCAATTCAGGAGTGCTATAGGGATAATGCGCCAGCGCGTTGGTTATCAACGCTCTCAATGGGGGCTCTGTTGGTTCTCCCGCAACGCTACTCTGTTTACCAGGTCAGGTCCGGAAGGAAGCAGCCAGAGCAGACGACGTGTGTGCCGGGATGTAGCTGGCAGGGCCCCCACCCAATTCTGGCGGTCCTGATTTAATTTCCCTTCATTTGATGTGCTTTTATTCTCTGCTACCATTATAGGCAGCTTCACCTCATTTATTGTTTTACGTGATTAAAACGACTCTTTTTCATTCCTTAATTTTGCATTGTCATAAATGTGAAATAATAATGACATACTAATGTCATCTTCATGTCATATATAATGGGCAAATTATTTCCTGGAATTACCAGATATTATTAAGGATAAATAATATCTCTGGATCAAGATGTTAACTTCGTGTATTAATTATGATGATTTTATTGCACGGGAAGCGTGATCATGACCACAGTAGTTCTGAATGTGAAAATTGACGCAGAGTTAAAAGATAAACTGCGTCATTATGCGGAAGTGAATAACGAGAATTTAGGCACGGCTACGGAGAAGCTGCTGCAATTGGCGCTTGCGGCCATTGATTCAGCAGACGAGGCGGGGGTTTCGCATGAGGATATTGATAACCAGCATACCGAAGAGGAAGCGTCGCCGTTAACCCCTAAAGAAATCAAAGCATTACGAAAACTTCTGAAGAAGAAAAGATGAAACAACAATTCTCTACAGCCAGCAGTTACAGTGAAGCCTGTGATCTGCTGCGTTCCGGGTACGTTAAGCACGTGCGCCTGAACTGGAATATCGGTAGTGATGAGTTTTTTCGCATTGCTTCCGACTGGTGTGAAACCGGCGCAAAAATTAAAAAAGATGACGATGGCTTTATTATTTCGCTAAAAGGTTTTCCTATTCCGCGCCAGCATTAATGAAATCACTACACCGCTGTCATCGTAATGACATGCGGCGTGGGCAAGATGGAACTGCAATTTTATAAAACATCTCATATTCATCATGGATGGTGGTTTTTGACGGGCTGATCGCAGCCCGTCGATATTTTATTATATAATTTTACGTGTTCTCGCCATTTCTTTCTGTTGCGTAAGGGTCTGCCACAGCGGTTGTAAAATGCTGAAGGCGTTGCGCAATTCCGTATCTGGTAGCGTGAAAGGCAAACGTAAATAACGGTCGAAGGCACCTTCCAGACCGAATCGCGTACCGGTGCCGATATGAATGCCGGCATTCTCAGCGCGCACCGAGAACTGCGTTGCCAACATCTCCGGCAGCTCCACCCAAAACGATAGCCCGCCCTCGGGGACGGAAAAGCGCCAGTGGGGAAAATATTCCGCCATCAACACAGCGCACATATCACGACGCGCGGCCAGCATTGCCCGCCGTTGCGGCAACAGTGTTTGTTCGTTCTCAAGTAGCCAACAACAAGCCAGCTGTTCCAGCAGCGGCGAACCGAGATCGAGCGTATCCCGCGCCTGGATGAGCGAGGCAATAGTCCGCGCCGGGGCGCGGATCCAGCCAATTCGCAGTCCTCCCCAGAACGTTTTACCCGCTGAACCAATAGTGATTATTGGCGCTTCCGGATTGAAAGCCGCCAGCGGCGCCGGCGGTGGGGCGTTGTACCATAAATCGACCATCGTTTCGTCGGCGACCAGCGTCGTTCGCGTGCTGGCGGCCAAATCGGCGACGCGCTGCCGGGTTTCGCTATCCATGCAGCGACCGGTGGGATTATGAAAATCCGGCATCATAAAGGCCAGCCGCGGCGAAGTTTGCGCAATGGTCGCCGCCAGGCCGTCGCAGTCCCAGCCCTTTTCCGGTAACGCGACGCCTACCGGTCGGCAGGAGGCGCCGCGAATAGCGTTAATCGCCATCGGGTAAGAGGGCGCGTCAACCACCACCCGGTCGCCAGGCCCGGTTAACAGACGCAGTACCAGGGCAAATCCGCTCAGCGCGCCATTCACAATCATCACTTCATCCGCCTGCGTCGGCAGGCCGCGTTCGCTATAGCGGCGGGCAATGACTGCGCGCAAATCGACTAACCCCTGCTGATCGTACCCGGTATAGGACAAATACTGCGGCATCAGCGTCAGCGCGTGGCTGTAGGCTTGATGAATCTCCGGTCCGGCGCTGAGGGCGGCGGTGGCGAGATTGACCGATGGCGCCGAAAGCGTCTGCTCGCCGGGAAGTAGCGGACCGGCAGGTAGCGCAATGCGCGAACCACTCCCCTGGCGACTTTGCAGATAGCCTTCTTCTCGCAATAACCCCAGCGCGCTGGCGATAGTGGTGCGGCTAACATTTAGCGCCGTCGCCAGTTCTCGTTCGCCGGGCAGACGGGTCTCCAGCGCCAGCCGTCCATCGAGGATCAACAGACGCAGCGCTTCCGCCAACTGCCGCCACAGCGGCGCGCGCGAGGAAGGGGACTGCCAGTTGCCGAGCAGGCGTACCAGTGATTGTGTTCCAAAACGACGTACTGACATAGCGATCCACTTTTAAAAAACTGGCCATTAATTACCAATCCATTTTTGCTGATGATGGGGGTATTCGCAATACATACTGAGGTGTTTATGGTCCGTCGCTTGCTACAACTTTATATTGGTCTGGTTCTCTATGGCGTGTCGACGGCGTTATTCGTCCATGCCAACCTCGGGGCCGATCCGTGGGATGTGTTTCATCTGGGGGTGGCGAAACAGCTTAATATCAGTTTCGGCACGGTGATTATTGTGACCGGCGCCGCGGTGCTGCTGCTGTGGATCCCGCTGCGTCAGATGCCGGGTCTCGGCACCATTAGCAATGTCATCGTGCTTGGCCTTGCTGCCGATGCCACGCTCGCGGTACTTCCGCCGCTGGAATCGCTGCCCGCGCGTAGTCTGCTGCTAGCCGGCGCGGTAGTGATGAATGCGATAGCAACCGGGATGTATATCGGCGCCGGTTTTGGTCCCGGGCCGCGTGATGGCCTGATGACCGGATTGCATGCGCGAACCGGTTGGTCTTTGCGTGGTATCCGTACCGCCATCGAAGTCTCGGTACTGCTAATTGGCTGGCTGCTGGGCGGCAAAGTAGGGGTCGGTACTGTGGTTTACGCCTTTGCTATCGGCCCGCTGATCCAGCTGTTTTTACCCTGGTTCCGTCAACCGCGGCCAGTCAGCGCGGCGGTGAAAAGCCGGGAGCTGGCGTCCTGAAATCGCCGTTCGCGATAGCAGCGACTAAACTTATCACTCAGACGCCGACGGATATGCCGCCGGCGCTGTTCACTTCGGAGACTCACTCATGAAGTATGTTGATGGTTTTGTCGTTGCCGTCCCTGCGGAAAATAAGGAGGCATACCGCGAACTGGCAGCAAAATCGGCGCCGCTATTTAAAGAGTTTGGCGCCACGCGCGTGGTGGAGTGTTGGTCGGATGATGTCCCGGAAGGGAAGCTGACGGATTTCCGCATGTCGGTTAAAGCGCAGGCGGATGAGGAAGTGGTTTTCAGTTGGATCGAGTACCCGTCTAAGGAGATCAGGGATGCGGCCAATGCGAAAATGATGAGCGACCCGCGGATCAAAGCGCTTAGCGATAGCTTGCCTTTTGACGGCAAGCGTATGATCTTCGGTGGGTTTGCGCCGATTCTTGAGGAGTAAATCCGGCGGCGCGACTGGTTGCCAGCGCGCCGCACATGAATTAATGCGCTTTAATATTATGTTCCGCCCACTGAACAAATTCCTCTTTCGGTAGCGCCTTACAATACAGCCAGCCTTGCGCGTAATTGACGCCATGCGCGCGCAGCCAGTCGCGCTGAGCGGGCGTTTCCACCCCTTCGGCGACAATCGCCAGATTCAGCGCCTTCGCCATCTCAATGATATGCGGCGTCAGCGGCTTATATTCCAGCGTATCGACAAATGACTTGTCGATCTTCAGCGTATCCACATCCAGCGTCTGCAGGTAGCTGAGGCTGGAATAGCCGGTGCCGAAATCATCGATCGAGATCCGGTGTCCCGCCTGGCGATAGCCAATAATTACCGGCAGGGTGGTTTGCGGATCGACAAAACCGCGTTCGGTAAGCTCAAGAGGAATCTGTTCCGGATTGACTCCCCAGCGCGCCAGCTGCTCCTTGAGTAGCGTGGGTAACGTAGGCGAGCGCAGGTCATCAACCGACAGATTTATGGAGACATGCATCTGCGGATGTTGGCGCAGCCAGGGGCCAAGGTCGGCGAAGATTTTGCGCACAATATCTTCGGTCAACCGGGTGATAAGCCCGGTTTGCTCAGCCAGTGGGATAAAGATATCGGGTGATAAAAAAGTGCCATCCGGCTGCTGCCAGCGGGCCAGCGCTTCTGCGCCGGCGATTTTGCCATCTTCCAGCGAGACTATCGGCTGATAGTAAACCTGGATGGCATCGGATTGCAGCGCATCCAGCATGCCATAACGTGGCGAACGTAATCTGCGCAGCAGGCGTAGAAGTAAAAAAGAGGTCAACAGGCTGGTAAAGAGCCCTATCGGCAGCCATAACAGCAGCTGCTGGCGAAGGCGCGCATCCAGGGGCTGCGTGGACGACCAACTTGCGACGCCAAGACCCAGTTCCGGGATAATATGCACGCGATAGACGGTGTCATTCAGCGTTAGCGTCTCGCTATGGAGGTTTTTAATTCGCGCCCAAACCGCGGGATCGAGAGGTTGGCTGCTGATCACCACCTGATCGTGCTCAGTGCCGAATAATATCGTATGGATCTTTTCCTGGCCGCTGGCAATAACATCAATAAATGATATCGGGTCGATCATCACAATATGATTTTTGTTGCCGAAGGCGGTCATGCGATGTTGCAGGCCGAGGTCATTGATCGAGGTAAGCCAGGTACTGTAGCCGTCGGCGGTCACGTGATCGGGTTGTGGGAATGTCACTGAAACCCGATGATCTTCAAGTGATGAGCACATCGGTACCGAATTACGCAACCATAGTACCTCCTGCACGTAGCGATGGGTGTAGGCAATGCGGCGCATATTCAGCAAATGTTCTGGTGAACAGGCGGTGGCGCTGTGAGCATCGGCTTCTTGTAATGCTTCTTTGGCCTGAGTGGCGACCTGTTCCACGCGCATCACAATACGCTTTGAGTAGTGGTCGAGCTCGCTATAAAACTGCGCCTGCGCCTGACGCATTGCCAGCCAGATGCTTAGGGCGATGGGGAGTACGATAGCGAGAATAAGCACCCCTGTAACCAGACTCATTAAATGGCGAGTCGTCATGGGTATGTCCTTATTTTAACGGGGATTGCACAGAGTATACGCGAAAGCGGAAAAAAGACTCGGATCGCGAATACCGCGATTTGGAGGGGAGGGGGCCGCAAATCATCGTCCATTGAGGCTCCGCGTGGTGCTCGTTGAAGCCGCTAATTTCGTATGGTTGATCTTTAGCTATGAACGGTGTACCTTAATTGTTATGTTATAACATATTGATTGAGGTTCGCCATGAAAGCTAATATTCATCCGCACTACCGTACCGTCGTTTTCCACGATACGAGCGTGAACGAGTACTTCAAAGTGGGATCCACCATTAAAACCGAGCGTGAGATTGAACTGGATGGCGTGACCTATCCGTATGTCACCTTAGATGTTTCGTCTAAATCCCATCCGTATTACACCGGTAAGCAGAAAACGCATGCCACCGAAGGTAGCGCCGCCCGTTTCCGTCAGCGCTTCGGTGGTTTTATTGATGCCAAAAGGAGCTAAATATGCAGGTACTGAACTCATTGCGTAGCGCTAAACAGCGCCACCCGGATTGCCAGATAGTGAAACGCAAAGGGCGGCTGTACGTTATCTGCAAAAGTAACCCGCGCTTTAAAGCGGTGCAGGGGCGTAAAAAACGGCGTTAATTCGTAGGATTGCGAAAGCTCTCCAGCGTGCGATATTGCTGGCCGTTGGCATCAAAATTACCGGCGGCCAGCCACTGACGCATTGCGCTATCCACCTGCGGCCACTCGCTATCAATAATGGAAAACCAATCGGTATCGCGATTGTGGCCTTTTATCACCAGCGCTTGTCGAAAGCGCCCCTCGAACTGAAAGCCTAAGCGCAGCGCCGCGCGCCGCGATGGTTCATTCAGGCTATTGCATTTCCACTCATAGCGGCGGTAGCCGAGCGACTCAAAGACATAACGCATCAGCAGCCACTGTGCTTCGGTGGCCATTGCTTTGCGGCTTAGCAGCGGCGAAAAGTGAACATGGCCGACTTCAACGACGCCGTTTTTGGCGTCAATACGCATCAGCGCTAGCGATCCGACCGGTTGCCCACTGCGTTCATCAATCACCGCGAAGTGAAGCGGATCGTTTAGCTCGCTGATGCTGGCAATCCAGGCGCTGAACTCGGCAACGCTGTTTTCCGGTTCACGCAAAAGCCAGGTCCAGGCGCGGGTATCAGGCGCCTGTCGATAGGCGTTGAACAGCGCTTGCGCGTGTTTGACGGCAAGCGGTTCCAGGCGGCATGACTGTCCTTGCAAGGTCTGGCGCTGCGGCCAGGGACGCGGCTGCCAGTCAGGTAAAGCGTCGCCAACGAGTTGGTTAAATTGGTTGTATTGCGTCATCGGTCAAGTCCTGTTTGCGGGAAGAGTCCTGAGATTAAACGTCTGCTGGTTCCATAAAAAGGGCCATAAAGGTATCTTTTCATGGTGCCACGAGGAGCCATGATGAATATTCCGGACGATGCTTTTTTTACCCTGCTGACGCGCGGGATACAGCAGCGGGGAGACGCGACGCTACAGCGCGCGCTCTATCAGGCGCTGCGCGAGGCCATTTTACAGGGCGAGCTACTCAGTCATAGCCGGTTGCCGGGGGCGCGCGTTATTGCTCAGCGTGCTGGCATATCGCGCAATACCGTAAACAGCGCGCTGGAACAGCTGGCGATAGAGGGATATCTGATCCGCAGTCGTCAGGGGACGTATGTCGCGGCGCTCAATACGCTGGTGGAAAGCGAACCGACGCCGCCAAAGGTTGTGTTACCTGAGCGCTTGCGCGCATTACCGCTGCCGGGGCGACGGGATTCGCCGGCACTGTTGTTGACTACCGGCATGCCCGCGGTGAACTACTTCCCGCTGGCTATCTGGCGCCGTTTGCTCGATCGGGTGCTGCGCGAGGACGGCAGCACGATTCTTGGGTATGGGGAGGCGGCCGGTGAACCGGCGCTGCGCGAGGCGATTGCCCGTCATCTGACCTTATCCCGGGGCATTCGCTGCACAGCGCGGCAAATTGTGATCACTGAAGGCGCGCTGGAGGGGGTTAATCTTTGCACGCATCTGCTGAGCGAGGCGGGGGATACCGCCTGGGTCGAAGAGCCCGGTTATTTCGGCGCCAAAAGCGTGTTTATTAAAGCCGGTCTGCAAATAAAGGGAATTGCGGTTGATAGCGATGGCATGCGGCCAGATACCGCGGAAGAGCGGGCGCCGAGGCTTATTTTTACCTCACCTTCGCACCAGTATCCGAGCGGGGCGGTGATGAGCGCCGGGCGCCGTCTGGCGTTGCTGGAGTATGCCCGCCAGCATGATGCGTGGATTATTGAAGATGACTATGACAGCGAGTTTCGCTACAGCGGCGAACCCATTCAGGCGATGCTCGGCATGGTGGCGCAGGCGCCGGTGGTTTACCTTGGTACCTTCAGTAAAACGCTCTTCCCGTCACTTAGGATAGGATTTGCAGTAATGCCTCCGGCGCTGGCCGAGGCGGCGCAGGAGGCGATCGGCGCGCTGTTGCGCGGCGGCCATCGGCTGGAGCAGCGTGCGCTGGCGCTGTTCATCGAAGAGGGGCATTATGCTCGCCATCTGGCTTCAATGCGCCGGTTGTATCGTCGGCGTCAGCAGCTGTTACGCGAGGCGGTCGCAAGCGAATTCGCGCTGGCGAATGAGATTTGGGGCGGAGAGGGCGGGCTGCATTTAACCGTCGCCATTGATGGCATCGACGATGTGCAAATTGTCGAGCAGGCGCGACGTTATCAAATGGCGCCAGCGGCGCTAAGCCGCTTTTATCTTAACCAGCAGACCGCGCGTAGCGGCCTGGTGTTGGGATATGGTAATACGTCAGCGGCGCATTTCGTACCGGCGCTGCGGACGTTGAACCGGCTAATCAAGCAGCAACGCGGGTCAAGGTGAAAACATCGTAGAACGAGAGTTCACCTTTCGTGGCGATCATTTTCTGCAGTTGGGCTTTCTGCTCATAAGCGACCTGCGGCGATTGCAGAATACCGTCAATCAGCTGCTCAGGGACGAAACGGGTGTTATACCATTCGCCGTTATAACAGACGCGAAAATCGAGCACGTCGATATCTTCATAACGGTAACGCGGGTAGACGTCAAAGAAGAAAAAGCCGTTCAACAGAACAAACAGGACGACCAGCAGCCATACGGAATCAACCAGCGTCTCAGAGCGCAGCATGACGACGAGAGTGGCCAAAAAGGCGGCGTACATGGCGACAAATAGCCACGGGTGATTGCGAATAAAACTGATACTAAAACGCGGGCGATTATCGCGTTTTTCTTTTTCGTTCAGTTCCTCAATGGTGTTGGTTAGCAGGCGCTGTATTTCTGTCATTTTAATCCCCGAATTCTTCGTAGAGCCCGGCATTTCAGGCTCTACGGCTCAGTTTGGCAGTTATTTTATGTTGCCGGAGACTGGGGTTAAAGTAACAGATCAGTTACAGAAAAGCATAACAGTTACTATTATTCGGTTAATAGCTGCTTGATGATTTTTGCAGGATTACCGCCGACCACCGCATTGGCCGGCACATCTTTCACCACCACGGCGCCGGATGCGATAACCGCGTTGTCGCCGATTGTTACGCCGGGGTTGATAACCGCCCGGCCGCCAATCCACACGTTATGGCCGATAACCACCGGTTTTCCGTACTCAATACCGCTATTGCGTTCCGTCGGATCCAGTGGATGGGTGGCGGTATAGATATGGACGCCCGGCGCCAGCATACAGTTATCGCCAATCCGGATCGGGCAAACATCGAGCATCACGCAGTCAAAGTTAGCGTAAAAATTGGCGCCGAGGCTGATGTTATAGCCGTAATCGCAGCGGAAAGTGGGTTCAATATAGGCGTCGGTCGCCTTGCCAAAAAGTTCAGCCAGCAGCGTGGCGCGTATTTCGCGTTCATCCGGCGCAGAGTGATTGTAACGGTGCAGTACCTGCCTGGCGTGCAGGCGGTCTGCTTTTAACGTGGCGTCTCCAGCCAGATACGGCTCGCCGGCGATCATTTTCCTTTTCTCTTCGCTCATGGTCTTCTCCTGGTTAAAGAAAAAACAGTATAAAGCGAAACCGGTTTCATATGCAGCAATACGGGACTCAGACGTTTAATATTCTGATCAATCCCTGTTGAGGTGCCGTTGTATTAATGACAGAAAATGAACTAGCGGATAAATTTCCATACTGAAGTTGGGATTTTGTCGTATAGCTTATTCATGGTCAATTCAGCAAGACGATGATCGGCTGCTGAGTAAAATACCGCCAATTCATTGTCGGAAAGTTCATATTTATTCTTTTCAATTACGCGCTCCAGCGTATCAATTGTCTGACAGCGGCGTAAACGCATCAAATAGTCTGTTTTAGTTAATGGTTTACCAGACATCATTTCACCTTTTGAATGTAATAATTCTAACAAGAAAGACTTGCCGGGTTCTCCCGGCTGGCGTTGACAAAGCATCGGAATAGGCGATTGCCTGATTTGCGCCATTTTTGGAGATCGCTTGTGTTTATGCCATAACTACTGAACAGCATAAAAGTGTCATCCAGGTATTCGTCAAGCTGAGAAATCAGCTTATTATCCTCAGCATACTTAATTTTATAATTAAGCGCGTAAGTTGCTATGTGCTCGATCAATTCATTTAATTGAAGATTCACCGCCGAAGTGGGGTCGTTAACCCAGCCGCGGTTGCTCTCTTCCAGGTTTGCAAGGCAGTCATGATACAGGGTTTCGCAGAGAAATCTAAGCTGCGCGATATCATGTCTTTTTGGCGAGTACTCGTCCATAACACATCCCCTTGTAAGTGGTTTAAACGACGACTAACAAACACCGTTGTGGGATGAAGACCAGGCTCAAACATTGTAATCCTGTGATTTAACTATAATCCAGTCTCAAAAACATTTCACCGTGCTATTACGAAAAATTACAATAAATACGGTTAATTTATCTTAAAAAAACAGATCCTATTATACGGATTCCTTTTATGTTTGGCGAAACTGGAACGTCAGCCTTATATATCATCAGTTTATCTGATTGACGCCTGCCTGCAGCGAGAAGGTTGTCGGGAAGTTGTTGGTGATTAAGAATATTCTGAATAAAGCCTGATGGTGAAGCCGATAACGGAAATCTTAATAAAGATAGAACAACGTTCATCAATGTATATTATATGTCAGAACGTAAAATAAACAATAACAATGTGTGCGTTTAAATACCCCTAAAGAAAAAGGGCCGCAAACGCGGCCCTTAGCTTAAGCAAGATTAATGATGCTCAACCGGATGGTTATGCTCAATATCTTCAGTTTTCTTACTGAAGCGGCGACGAACCACCACGAAGAACACCGGCACGAAGAAGATCGCCAGAACCGTCGCGGTCACCATCCCGCCCATTACGCCGGTACCGACAGCGTTCTGCGCGCCGGAACCTGCGCCTGAGCTGATAACCAGCGGCATGACCCCGAGGATAAACGCCAGAGAAGTCATCAGGATTGGGCGCAGACGCATACGTACCGCTTCCAGCGTCGCTTCAATCAGGCCTTTGCCTTCTTTTTCCATCAGGTCTTTGGCGAATTCAACGATAAGTATCGCGTTCTTCGCCGACAGGCCGATGGTCGTCAGCAGGCCGACCTGGAAGTAAACGTCGTTAGTCAGCCCGCGGAAGGTTGCCGCTAACAGCGCGCCAACAACACCCAACGGTACCACCAGCATGACGGAGAACGGAATCGACCAGCTCTCGTACAACGCCGCCAGACACAGGAAGACGACGATAAGCGAGATAGCGTACAGCGCCGGGGCCTGGTTGCCT
This sequence comes from Klebsiella sp. 141203, assembly GCF_032601985.1. Lineage (NCBI taxonomy): Bacteria > Pseudomonadati > Pseudomonadota > Gammaproteobacteria > Enterobacterales > Enterobacteriaceae > Klebsiella > Klebsiella sp. 141203. The sequence goes on from NZ_JAQIRL010000002.1 coordinate 27,056, forward strand.
GACAGGCGTTCCTGATAGGACATACCGGTCCAGTCGTAGCCGACGCCAGAAGGCAGTTTGCTTGCCAGCTGTTCCATCATCGCCATCGCTTCACCCGTACTGCGGCCCGGCGCTGCCTGACCGAGGATTTCCATCGATGGCAGACCGTTGTAACGCTCCAGACGCGGTGAACCATATTCCCAGTGGGAAGTGGAGAAGGCGGAGAACGGCACCATTTGGCCATCGCTGCCGCGTACATACCAGTTGCCGATATCTTCTGGCAGCATACGGTATTTCGCTTCAGACATGACGTACACTTTCTTCACGCGACCGCGGTCGATGAAGTCGTTGACGTAGCTGCCGCCCCACGCTGCGCCGAGGGTGGTGTTAATGTCGCTAATTGAAACACCCAGCGCCTGCGCTTTTTCCTGATCGATATCGATCTTGAACTGCGGCGTATCTTCCAGGCCGTTAGGACGCACGCCGACCAGCAGATCGGGATGCTGCGCGACCATACCAAACAGCTGGTTACGCGCCTGAGTTAATTTCTCATGCCCTAAACCACCCTGATCGATAAGCTGGAAGTCAAAGCCGGTAGCGGTACCCAGTTCGACGATCGCCGGCAGGTTAAAGGCGAAGACCATCGCATCTTTAATCTGCGAGAAACGGGCCATCGCGCGGCCGGTAATCGCTTCAACTTTGTTTTCTGAACCCGGGCGTTCGCTCCAGTCTTTTAACGACACGAAGGCGATACCGGTGTTCTGACCGCGACCTGCAAAACCAAAACCGTTAACCGCGAACACCGATTCAACGTTGTTCTTCTCTTTGGTCAGGTAGTAGTCAGTCATCTCGTCGAGGACTTTCTGCGTACGTTCCTGACTCGCGCCCGCCGGAAGCTGCGCCATACTCAAGAACACGCCCTGGTCTTCGTCCGGCAAGAAGGAGCTTGGCAGACGAACGAACAGGTAGGCCATACCGACGACGATAATCAGATACAGCACCAGGTAACGACCGGTACTACGCAGAATGTTGCCTACGCTGTCGGTGTAGTGGTGCGTGCTCTTATCGAACATGCGGTTAAACCAGCCAAAGAAGCCTTTGTGCTCGCCATGGCCGCCTTTCTGAATCGGTTTCAGCATGGTGGCGCACAGCGCTGGCGTCAGAATCAGCGCTACCAGTACCGACAGCGCCATCGCGGAAACGATAGTGATCGAGAACTGGCGATAAATCGCGCCGGTTGAACCGCCGAAGAAGGCCATCGGGATAAATACCGCAGACAGCACCATCGCGATACCGACCAGCGCGCCCTGAATCTGACCCATCGACTTACGGGTCGCTTCTTTCGGCGGCAATCCTTCCTCCGCCATCACGCGCTCGACGTTTTCTACTACCACGATGGCGTCATCCACCAGCAAGCCGATGGCCAGCACCATCCCGAACATCGTCAGGGTGTTTATCGAGAAGCCAAACACCGCCAGGATGGCGAATGTCCCAAGCAATACCACCGGTACTGCAATGGTCGGGATCAGCGTGGCGCGGAAGTTCTGCAGGAACAGATACATGACCAGGAACACCAGGATGATCGCTTCCACCAGCGTTTTTACCACTTCATGAATAGAGATTTTCACGAACGGGGTAGTATCGTACGGGTAGACGATTTTCAGGCCTGACGGGAAGTACGGTTCCATCTTCGCCAGCTCGGCACGGATGGCGTTGGCGGTATCCAGGGCGTTAGCGCCGGTGGCCAGTTTAATCCCCAGACCGGAAGCCGGTTGGCCGTTAAACTTCGCGATGATGTCGTAGTTTTCGCCGCCGAGCTCAACTTTCGCCACGTCGCGCAGACGAACCTGTGAACCATCCTGATTGACTTTCAGCAGAATCTTACTGAATTCATCAGCGGAAGTCAGACGCGTCTGGGCGATGATCGAGGCGTTCAACTGCTGGCCTTTCACCGGCGGCGTACCGCCTAACTGACCTGCCGCGACTTGGGCGTTCTGCGCTTTAATGGCGTTGATGACATCTACCGGAGTCAACTGGAAGTTGTTTAGCTTCGTCGGGTCCATCCAGATACGCATCGCGTACTGGGAACCGAACAGCTGAACGTCGCCGACGCCGGAGGTACGGCTGATGGCATCCTTCATATTGGCGCCCACGTAGTCGGAAATATCCTCCTGCGTCATGGTGCCGTTAGTGTTGATAACCCCGACAACCATCAGGAAGCTACTGGAGGATTTCTCCACGCTCACGCCCTGTTGTTGTACTTCCTGCGGCAGCAGCGGCATCGCCAGCTGCAGCTTATTCTGCACCTGTACCTGGGCGATATCTGCGTCAGTACCGGACTGGAAGGTAAGGGTGATCTGCACCGTACCGGTGGAGTCACTGTTTGAGGACATGTACATCAGGTTATCGATACCGTTCATGTTCTGTTCGATAACCTGTGTCACGGTATCCTGCACCGTTTTCGCATCAGCCCCCGGGTAGGTGGCCGAGATCGTCACTGCTGGCGGCGCAATCGTTGGATATTGCGCCACGGGGAGTTTCATAATTGAAAGCCCCCCGGCCAACATGATGATTATGGCGATCACCCATGCAAATATGGGGCGATCGATAAAGAAATTAGGCATGTCTTAACGGCTCCTGTTTAAGTTAAGACTTGGTTTGTTCAGACTGAGCGTTCGCGTTGCCGGCGGTTTGCTGTTGGTTGTCTGAAGCTACTTCCTGCGCTTTTACCTGTACGCCTGGTTTGACTTTTTGCAGGCCAGCGACGATCACGCGATCGCCTGATTTCAGACCCTCGGTCACTAACCACTTATCGCCGATAGCCTGAGTTGCGGTGACCTGGCGAACTTCAACTTTGTCGCCTTCGCCGACCACCATTACGCTGGCATCGCCGCGCGGGGTACGGGTAACGCCCTGTTGTGGAACCAGCAGCGCATCCGGGTTAATACCTTCTTCCAGACGCGCGCGGACGAACATCCCTGGCAGCAGAGTGTGGTCCGGGTTCGGGAAGATAGCGCGCAGCGTGATAGAACCGGTGGTCTGGTCAACGGTAACATCGGAGAATTCCAGCGTACCCTCTTGCGGGTACTTCAGACCGTCATTGGTGACCAGTTCGACTTTGGCCTTACCGTTTTCCTGCTTCAGTTTACCGTTCGCCAGTTCCTGTTTCAGACGCAGGAAATCGTTGCTCGATTGGGTAACGTCAACATAGATAGGATCCAACTGCTGAACGGTAGCCAGCGCGGTAGTTTGCCCGTTTTGCACCAGCGCGCCTTCGGTGACCGTAGATTTACCGATGCGTCCGCTGATTGGCGAAGTCACTTTGGTATAAGCCAGATTGATACGCGCAGTTTCAACAGCAGCCTTGGCGGCAACGACGGCGGCGTTGCTTTGCTGAGCATCGGCAACGGCTGAATCATATTCTTGTTGGCTGATGTATTTGGTACCAACCAGTTTCTGGTAGCGTTTAACCGTCAACTGAGCGATGTTTGCGGCGGCCTGGGCTTTCGCTAAGTCGCCTTTGGCGCTTTCATAGCTTGCCTGATAGGTTGCCGGATCGATCTGATAAAGAGACACCCCCGCCTGAATATCGCTGCCTTCAGTGAAGTTACGTTTCAGAATAATGCCACTTACCTGAGGACGGACTTCTGCGACACGATAAGCATTGGTACGACCAGGAAGTTCAGTGGTGATTTGTAGAGGTGCGGATTTGAGCGTGACAATACCGACTTCCGGCATTTGCTGGGCCCCTTGTTGAGCCGGTTTATCGTCACATCCTGTTAGCGCTAAGCTGCCTGAGAGCATCAGAACGACCGCCAGAGGCGTTAACCCTCTGTTTTTGTTCATATGTAAACCTCGAGTGTCCAATTTCAAATTTTCAGTGGCTCAAACGTCCACAAACCCACTTCAGTCTTTCTATTATGGTCATGCTATGGTACATACATTCACAAATGTATGTAAACGCAACCTCTGTAAAGTCATCAACCTATGGCACGAAAAACCAAACAACAGGCACTTGAAACCCGGCAACTGATTCTTGACGTTGCCCTGCGTTTGTTTTCGCAGCAAGGCGTATCATCTACCTCGTTGGCCGCGATTGCAAAAGCTGCCGGAGTGACCAGGGGCGCGATTTACTGGCATTTCAAAAACAAATCCGATCTGTTTAATGAAATATGGAGTCTCTCTGACGCCAGCATTAGCGATCTCGAAGTTGAGTATCGGGCAAAATTCCCTAACGATCCACTGTCAGTTGTTCGCGAAATACTGGTCTATATCCTCGAAGCGACGGTAGTAGAGGAACGTAGACGCCTGATGATGGAAATCATCTTCCATAAATGCGAATTTGTCGGAGAAATGGCCGTTGTCCAACAAGCACAGCGCAGTTTATGGCTTGAAAGCTACGATCGTATTGAGCAAACATTAAAAGAGTGTATCACTGCTCAACAATTACCTGCGAATTTACTCACTCGCCGTGCGGCAATTCTGATGCGCAGTTATCTTTCCGGATTAATGGAAAATTGGCTCTTTGCGCCCGAGACCTTTAATCTCCATGCGGAAGCCCGCGCTTATGTAGACACGCTCATTGAGATGTACCAAACCTGTCCATCGTTGCGTAGCCCGTCTGCAATTGTGGCCTGACGACCAGCAGTAAATAAAGGTAAATTTTACTTATCTCTGCCGCTATTCGTGCGCAGGGAGAAGTGCTATTCTGCGCGCTGCGACGACCCCCGGTATTCTCCGGCATTTGCAACCATTCATGTTAATACTATGCAGCATACAAATCGTTGGCCTCATGCTATTTCCACCATTGTCTTTGCACTGGTCCTTATAGTTGGCACTCTGAGCTTCAGCCAGGTTCAGGCTGCAGATTTACCTGACCGTTCTGACATTCAAAGCCAGCTCACTACGCTAAATAAGCAAAAAGAACTCACGCCGCAGGAAAAATTAGTTCAGCAGGACCTGACTCAGACTTTAGAAACGCTCGATAAGATTGAACGTATAAAGTCTGAAACCGTTCAACTGCGTCAGCAGGTTGAACAGGCGCCGGCGAAAATGCGTCAGGCGGTAGACAGTCTGAATGCGCTGAGCGACGTTCCTGATGATGAAGTCACCCGTAAAACTCTGAGCACGTTGTCGCTGCGACAGCTTGAGTCGCGCGTGTCCCAGGCGCTCGACGATCTGCAAAGCGCGCAGAACGATCTGGCGACCTACAACAGCCAATTAGTTTCGCTGCAGACTCAGCCGGAGCGCGTGCAGAACGCGATGTATTCTGCCTCTCAGCAATTACAGCAAATTCGTAACCGCCTCAACGGCACCGCGCCGGGCGAAGAGACACTGCGCCCGACGCAGCAGGGGCTGTTGCTGGCGCAGCAGGCGTTGCTGAACGCGGAAATCGAACAGCAGCGTAAGAGCCTGGAAGGCAATACCGTTCTGCAGGATACGCTGCAGAAACAGCGCGACTACGTCACCGCCCATAGCAACCGGCTGGAACATCAGCTGCAACTGTTGCAGGAAGCGGTGAACAGCAAGCGACTGACGCTCACCGAGAAAACCGCTCAGGAAGCGGTCTCGCCGGAGGAGACCTCGCGGATCCAAAATAACCCGCTGGTCAAGCAGGAGCTTGAAGTTAACCACCAGCTCAGCGAAAAGCTGATTCAGGCGACGGAAAACGGCAACCAGCTGGTGCAGCGTAATATCAGAGTGAAAAACTGGCTCGACCGCGCGCTGCAGTCCGAACGCGATATCAAAGAGCAGATTTCCGTATTGAAAGGCAGCCTGCTGCTGTCGCGTATCCTCTATCAGCAGCAGCAAACGTTGCCATCAGCAGACGAGCTGCAGGATATGACCAACCGCATTGCCGATCTGCGCCTGGAGCAGTTTGAGGTTAACCAGCAGCGCGATGCGTTATTCCAGAGCGATGCCTTTGTGGCAAAGCTGGAAGAAGGCCATAGCAGCGAAGTCACGCCGGAAGTTCACGACGCCCTGTTGGAAGTGGTGGACATGCGCCGTGAATTGCTCGACCAGTTTAACAAACAGCTGGGGAACCAGCTGATGATGGCCATCAACCTGCAGATTAACCAGCAGCAGTTGATGAGCGTCTCCAGCAATCTGAAATCGATCCTGACCCAGCAGATTTTCTGGGTGAACAGCAATAAGCCGATGGATTGGGAGTGGATTAAATCCTTCCCGGAAGCGCTGAAAGGCCAGTTCAAATCGATGAAAATCACCGTCAACTGGGAAAAAGCCTGGCCGGCGGTGTTTATCGCATTCCTTGCCGGGCTGCCGCTGCTGCTGATTGCCGGTCTCATCCGCTGGCGCCTGCAGTGGCTGCGTGATTACCAGGCGAAGCTGGCCTCTCAGGTAGGTCAGTTACGCAACGATACCCAGCTCAACACGCCAAAAGCGATCCTGATTGATTTGATCAGAGCGCTGCCGGTGGTGCTGCTCATCCTCGCCGTCGGGCTTATCCTGCTGACCATGCAGCTGAATGTCAGCAACCTGCTGTGGGCTTACAGTAAGAAGCTGGCGATGTTCTGGCTGGTGTTCGGCCTGTGCTGGAAGGTACTGGAAAAAGACGGCGTGGCGGTGAAGCATTTCAATATGCCCGCGCAGCTAACCAGCCACTGGCGACGGCAGATCGTCCGCGTCAGCCTGGCGCTGCTGCCGCTGAATTTCTGGTCGGTTGTTTCTGAGCTCTCTCCGCTTAATTTGATGGACGATGTACTTGGGCAGTTTGTTATCTTCGTCAACCTGCTGCTGATTGCGGTGCTGGTGTGGCCGATGTGCCGCGAAAGCTGGCGTGACAAAGAGTCGCACAGCCTACGCCTGCTGACGGTGACCGTGCTGTCGATTGTACCCGTCGCGCTGATGGTCCTCACGGCGACCGGTTACTTCTATACCACGCTGCGTCTGGCTGGCCGCTGGATTGAGACCGTCTATCTGGTAATGATGTGGAACCTGCTGTACCAGACCGTGCTGCGCGGCCTGAGCGTAGCGGCGCGACGTATTGCCTGGCGCCGGGCGCTGGCGCGTCGCCAGCATCTGGTGAAAGAAGGGGCGGAAGGCGCTGAACCGCAGGAAGAGCCAACGATCGCGCTCGAACAGGTTAACCAGCAAACGCTGCGTATTACCATGCTGGTGATGGTGGCGCTGTTCGCGGTGCTGTTCTGGGCGATTTGGTCCGATCTGATTACCGTGTTCGCCTATCTCGACAGCATTACGCTCTGGCACTACAACGGCACCGAGGCCGGGGCCAGCGTGGTGAAAAGCGTGACCATGGGCAGCCTGCTGTTTGCGATTGTTGCCTCGATGGTCGCCTGGGCGCTGATCCGTAACTTACCGGGCCTGCTGGAAGTGCTGGTGCTGTCGCGTCTTAATATGCGCCAGGGCGCTTCCTATGCGATAACGACGATCCTCAACTACGCGATTATCGCCATCGGCGCGATGACGGTATTCGGCTCGTTAGGCGTGTCGTGGGATAAATTGCAGTGGCTGGCCGCGGCGCTGTCGGTTGGTTTAGGTTTTGGCTTACAGGAGATCTTCGGTAACTTCGTCTCCGGCCTGATCATTCTCTTCGAACGCCCGGTGCGTATCGGCGATACGGTCACTATCGGTACCTTCTCAGGCACCGTCAGTAAGATCCGTATCCGCGCGACGACCATCACCGATTTCGATCGCAAAGAGGTGATTATTCCGAACAAGGCCTTCGTGACGGAACGGCTGATCAACTGGTCGCTCTCCGATACCATCACCCGCGTGGTGATCCGCCTGGGCGTGGCTTATGGATCCGATCTCGATAAAGTTAAAGAAGTGCTGCTGCAGGCGGCGCATGAACATCCGAAAGTGATGCAGGAACCGGCGCCGTCGGTCTTCTTTACCACCTTCGGCGCCAGCACGCTGGATCATGAACTGCGCCTCTACGTACGTGAACTGCGCGATCGCAGCTACGCGGTGGACGAACTTAACCGCTCGATCGATCGCCTGTGCCGTGAAAACAATATCGATATTGCCTTCAACCAGCTGGAAGTTCATCTGCGTAACGAGAAGGGAGATGAAGTGACGGAAGTGAAGCGCGATAATAAAGGGGATGATACGGCGCCAGGCGTCGCATAATCGCTAATCGGGGTGGCATATGCCGCCCCGATTCGTTTTATTCTTCTGACACAGGCGCGTCAGGTTGGGCATTTTTCAGTTTGTTTTCATAGTCGCGCTTAATAATATCCAACGCTCCCAGCACCGTTTTTGCGCTGACCCGGTTTTCCTCCAGCAACATGATTAAATCGACGGCCAGTTTGACCTCGTCCGGTGCATTTTCCAGCGACATAATCCTCTCCTGTTAGCGCGTTAAACGCGCCAGTACGTTTTCAATTTTTTCCAGCGCATCGCGACAGCGGGCCAGGCGCCCGGCATAGGCCTCGACCTCTTTCGTTAGCCGTTGCTGTTCAGCAAGGGTTGTTGCCGACGCCAGCTGACGTTGACGATCGTTGCGCATCGCCAACAGGCGGCGCTCATACTCCTGGTGCTGCAGGCGGCGGCGTTGCCAGCGGTTTAGCGTCGGCGAGGCGCTATCCCAGTGGCGTAACGACCAGGTCGCCGTCTCGCGGCTAATGGCGGCAATCTGCGCTACCAGCCGTTCGGCAAGCCAGGCGACCTGGGGCAGATGCTGATGCTCGACGGCATGCTGGAGCTCGGTAAAATTATGCCGCGCTTCGTCAAGGTAAGCCTGCATCTGCGTGTCGCGGGTACGGAACAGCTGGCGGTCGAAACGCGGGCTCAGCGTGGCGTGATTGGCGAACGGCGCCACCTGAAGCGCCAGCTCGGCCAGCTGACTTTCCAGCGTTTGTAAAAGCCGGGTTGTTTTCAAATAACTCCTCCATTCCCTACTCAGCAACTGTGCTACAGTAGCGACATCTGCTTGATAACGATTCGCATTATGCCACGTATTATTTTAATCATCATTGGCTGGCTGGCGGTAGTGCTGGGGACGCTGGGCGTCTTCTTACCGCTGTTACCGACAACGCCATTTATCCTGCTCGCCGCGTGGTGTTTTGCCCGCTCGTCGCCGCGCTTTCACCACTGGCTTTTGTATCGCTCGTGGTTTGGCGGCTATCTTCGCCACTGGCAGCAATACCGGGCGATGCCGCCGGGGGCCAAGCCGCGAGCCATTATCATGATTTTACTGACCTTTGCCATTTCTCTGTGGCTGGTTAAGCTTATGTGGGTGCGCATCCTGTTGCTGGCAATCCTCGCCTGCCTGCTGATATTTATGTGGCGCATTCCGGTGGTTGACGCAAAGCAACAAAAGCACTGATGCGCAATAATGCCTGTTGCAATTGTTGGCGACAGCCAGTAAATTCTGGCGTTTTCGAGCGCGGGTAAGCCTGGTCAAAGGTTAAACAAATGTTTCTTTGGCCCATTTTGCACGCCCGTGGGTAACACCGTTTCAATCAGGCATACACTTATGACCGCAACTGCACAGCAGCTTGAATATCTGAAAAACAGCATCCAAAGCGTCCAGGATTATCCGAAACCGGGCATCCTTTTCCGCGATGTCACCAGCTTGCTGGAAGACCCTAAAGCCTATGCGCTTAGCATTGAACTGCTAACCGAGCGTTATAAAGACGCCGGCATCACCAAAGTGGTGGGGACCGAAGCGCGTGGTTTTCTGTTCGGCGCCCCGGTTGCGTTGGCGCTGGGCGTTGGCTTTGTTCCGGTTCGTAAGCCGCGCAAGTTGCCGCGCGAAACCATCGCCGAAAGCTATGAGCTTGAATATGGCACCGATCAGCTGGAAATCCACGTTGATGCCATCAAAAAAGGCGATAAAGTGCTGGTCGTTGATGACCTGCTGGCGACCGGCGGCACCATTGACGCCACCGTGAAGCTGATTCGTCGCCTGGGCGGCGAAGTTCACGATGCCGCTTTTATTATCAATCTTTTCGATCTGGGCGGCGAACAGCGCCTGGAAAAACTGGGCATCAATTGCTTTAGCCTGGTGCCTTTCCCGGGCCACTAAGCAAATCCCGACACATAGCCTCGCCGATCCGGCGGGGCTGTGATAGCATTACCCCCTTGTGAATTCACCTTCCAGCGTTTCAGAGCCAGCCCATGAGTTATCAGGTCTTAGCCCGTAAATGGCGCCCACAAACCTTTGCTGACGTCGTCGGCCAGGAACATGTGCTGACCGCACTGGCGAACGGCTTATCGTTAGGGCGCATCCATCACGCATATCTCTTTTCCGGTACCCGCGGAGTAGGGAAAACCTCCATCGCCCGGCTGTTGGCGAAGGGGTTAAACTGCGAAAGCGGTATTACCGCGACGCCGTGCGGCGTCTGCGATAACTGTCGCGAAATAGAACAAGGCCGCTTTGTCGATCTGATCGAGATCGATGCCGCCTCGCGCACCAAAGTGGAAGATACCCGCGATCTGCTTGACAACGTCCAGTACGCGCCGGCCCGCGGTCGCTTCAAGGTCTACCTGATCGATGAAGTGCACATGCTGTCGCGTCACAGCTTCAACGCGTTATTGAAAACGCTGGAGGAGCCGCCCGCGCACGTCAAATTCCTGCTGGCGACTACCGATCCGCAAAAACTGCCGGTGACGATTTTATCCCGCTGCCTGCAGTTCCACCTCAAGGCGCTGGATGTCGAACAGATCCGCCATCAGCTTGAACACATTCTTGGCGAAGAGCAGATCGCGTTTGAGCCGCGCGCGCTGCAACTGCTGTCGCGCGCCGCGGATGGCAGCCTGCGCGATGCGTTAAGCCTGACCGATCAGGCCATCGCCAGCGGCGATGGCCGCTTAAGCGCGCAGTCCGTCAGCGAAATGCTCGGCACCCTCGATGACGATCAGGCGCTATCCTTGATAGAAGCGCTGGTGGCCGCTGACGGCGAGCGCGTGATGGCCGGCGTCAGCGACGCCGCCGCGCGCGGCGTTGAGTGGGAAGCGCTGCTGGTGGAAATGCAAAGCCTGCTGCACCGTATCGCGATGGTCCAGCTCTCGCCATCGGCGCTGGGGGCGGATATGGCCGCCGTCGAGCTACGAATGCGCGAGCTGGCTCGTACCGTACCGCCGGCTGATGTGCAGCTTTACTATCAGACGCTGCTGATTGGCCGCAAAGAGCTGCCTTATGCGCCGGACCGGCGTATGGGAGTTGAAATGACGCTGCTGCGCGCGCTGGCTTTCCATCCGCGTCAGCCGCTGCCGGAGCCGGAAGTGAAGCCCGTTCAGGTTCCAACCTCTGCGCCGGTACAACAAGCGGCACCGCCCGTATCGTCGCCATCAGCGCCGCCGCAGAATCTACCGCAAAGCACCAGCCAGGTGCTGGCGGCGCGTAGTCGGCTGCAGCGAACCCCGGGAGCAACCACCCCAAAAAAGAGTGAACCGGCAGCCGCATCCCGCGCGCGGCCGGTGAATAACGCTGCGCTGGAACGACTGAGTTCGATTACCGAGCGCGTACAGGCTCGTCCGGCTGCGGCCGCGCTTGAGCAGGCCCCGGCGAAAAAAGAAGCCTATCGCTGGAAATCGACGGCTCCGATTGAAGAGACCAAAGTCGAAGTCGCCACGCCAAAAGCGTTGAAAAAAGCGCTGGAGCATGAAAAAACGCCGGAACTGGCGGCGAAACTGGCCGTGGAAGCGGTCGAGCGCGATAGCTGGGCGGCGGAAGTGAGCCAATTGGCGGTACCGAAACTGGTTGAGCAGGTCGCGCTGAACGCGTGGAAAGAGCAGGACGGCAACCGCATTTGCCTGCATCTGCGCCCGAGTCAGCGTCATCTCAACTCCGCCGGCGCGCAGCAAAAACTGGCCGAAGCGCTGGGCGTGTTGTACGGCGCGCCGGTTGAATTGACCATCGTTGAAGACGATAATTCGGCGATGCGCACGCCGCTGGAGTGGCGACAGGCAATTTATGAAGAGAAGCTCGCGCAGGCGCGCGAGGCAATTATTGCGGATAACAACGTTCAGACCCTGCGAAGATTCTTCGACGCCGATCTGGATGAAGAGAGTATCCGCCCCATTTGATCGCCAGTCTGACTGGCGTTCAGTACCCTTAACGATGACTTACTGAGAGAGAAGCCTATGTTTGGTGGAAAAGGCGGCCTGGGTAACCTGATGAAACAGGCCCAGCAGATGCAAGACAAAATGCAGAAAATGCAGGAAGAGATCGCGCAGCTGGAAGTGACCGGTGAGTCCGGCGCGGGTCTGGTAAAAGTGACCATCAACGGCGCGCATAACTGCCGTCGTGTGGAAATCGACCCAAGCCTGCTGGAAGACGACAAAGAGATGCTGGAAGATCTGGTGGCTGCCGCGTTCAACGACGCTGCGCGCCGCATTGAAGAGACCCAGAAAGAGAAAATGGCCTCCGTTTCTGCCGGCATGCAGCTGCCGCCAGGCTTCAAGATGCCGTTCTGATGCAAACCAGCCCGCTGTTAACTCAGCTTATGGAAGCGCTTCGCTGTCTGCCGGGCGTTGGCCCCAAGTCGGCGCAGCGCATGGCGTTTACGCTACTGCAGCGCGATCGCAGCGGCGGTATGCGTCTGGCGCAGGCGCTGACGCGCGCAATGTCGGAAATCGGCCACTGCGCCGATTGCCGCACCTTCACCGAGCAGGAGGTGTGCAATATTTGCAGCAATCCGCGTCGCAAGGAAAACGGTCAGATCTGCGTGGTGGAGAGTCCAGCGGACATCTACGCCATTGAGCAGACCGGGCAGTATTCCGGCCGCTACTTCGTGCTGATGGGCCACCTGTCGCCGCTTGACGGCATCGGGCCGGATGACATCGGGCTCGATCGTCTTGAACAACGTCTTGAAGCCGAGTCAATCAGCGAGCTGATCCTCGCAACCAACCCAACGGTTGAAGGCGAGGCGACGGCCAACTACATCGCTGAGCTCTGCGCGCAGTATGGCGTTGACGCCAGCCGCATCGCCCACGGCGTACCGGTTGGCGGCGAGCTGGAAATGGTCGACGGCACCACGCTGTCGCACTCACTGGCCGGGCGTCACAAGATTATTTTCTGAACAAATGGAGGCTGCGTTCGCCGCCTCCGCTTGAAAAATCTCGCACCTATCCCCATCTCCTCCCCAACACGTTATTTCCATTAATAATAAATGGCATTGTTGAGGTCGACTTACATGAAAGGACAAGAAACCCGTGGTTTCCAGTCAGAAGTGAAACAGCTTCTGCACCTGATGATCCATTCTCTTTATTCCAACAAAGAAATCTTCCTGCGCGAGCTCATCTCCAACGCCTCGGATGCGGCGGATAAGCTGCGTTTCCGCGCGCTTTCCCAGCCGGATCTGTATGAAGGCGACGGCGAACTGCGCGTACGCGTATCGTTTGATAAAGACAACCGTACGCTGACCATCGCCGATAACGGCATCGGGATGAACCGCGACGAGGTTATTGACCATCTCGGCACCATCGCCAAATCCGGCACCAAGGCGTTCCTCGAATCAATGGGCTCCGATCAGGCGAAAGACAGCCAGTTGATTGGCCAGTTCGGCGTCGGCTTCTATTCGGCCTTCATCGTTGCCGACAAAGTCACCGTGCGCACCCGCGCCGCGGGCGACAAACCGGAAAACGGCGTGTTCTGGGAATCGGCTGGTGAAGGCGAATATACCGTCGCCGATATCACCAAAGCCGATCGTGGGACCGAAATCACGCTGCATCTGCGTGAAGGCGAAGATGACTTCCTTAACGACTGGCGCGTGCGTTCTATCATCAGCAAATACTCTGACCATATCGCGCTGCCGGTTGAGATTGAAAAACGCGAAGAAGTGGACGGCGAAACCGTTATTTCGTGGGAAAAAATCAACAAGGCGCAGGCGCTGTGGACCCGCAGCAAATCTGAAGTCAGCGACGACGAATACAAAGAGTTTTATAAGCATATTGCCCATGATTTCAGCGATCCGCTGACCTGGAGCCACAACCGCGTCGAAGGTAAGCAGGAGTACACCAGCCTGCTGTATATTCCGTCGCAGGCGCCGTGGGATATGTGGAACCGCGATCATAAGCACGGCCTGAAGCTGTACGTACAGCGCGTCTTCATCATGGACGACGCCGAGCAGTTTATGCCGAACTACCTGCGTTTCGTTCGCGGCCTGATAGACTCCAACGATCTGCCGCTGAACGTGTCGCGTGAAATCCTGCAGGATAGCAACGTTACCCGCAACCTGCGTACCGCGCTGACCAAACGCGTGCTGCAAATGCTTGAAAAGCTGGCGAAAGACGACGCCGAAAAATATCAGACCTTCTGGAAACAGTTTGGCCTGGTGCTGAAAGAAGGCCCGGCGGAAGATGCCTCCAACCAGCAAGCCATTGCTAAACTGCTGCGCTTCGCCACGACGCATACCGATTCTTCCGCGCAGACCGTGTCGCTGGAAGAGTACGTTTCGCGCATGAAAGAAGGACAGGAGAAGATCTACTACATCACCGCCGACAGCTATGCGGCGGCGAAGAGCAGCCCGCATCTCGAGCTGCTGCGTAAGAAAGGTATCGAAGTTCTGCTGCTGTCCGATCGCATTGACGAGTGGATGATGAGCTACCTGACCGAGTTCGACGGCAAGGCGTTCCAGTCGGTCGCCAAAGCCGACGAGTCGCTGGAGAAACTGGCGGACGAAGTTGACGAATCCGCCAAAGAAGCTGAAAAAGCGCTGGAGCCGTTCGTTGAGCGCGTGAAAGGCCTGCTTGGCGAGCGCGTGAAAGAGGTGCGTCTGACGCATCGTCTGACCGACACTCCGGCGATTGTCACCACCGATGCCGACGAAATGAGCACCCAGATGGCGAAGCTGTTCGCCGCTGCCGGTCAGGCGGCGCCGGAAGTGAAGTACATCTTCGAGCTGAACCCGGCGCATCCGCTGGTAAAACGCGCCGCCGATACCCAGGACGACGCGCAGTTTGGCGAGTGGGTTGAGCTGCTGCTGGATCAGGCGCTGCTGGCGGAAAGCGGCACGCTGGAGGACCCTAACCAGTTCATCCGTCGTATGAACCAACTGTTGGCATCCTAAGCTTTACCCTCACCCTAACCCTCTCCCTAAAGGGAGAGGGGACTGCTCGCCGCAGAGGGGCTTTTCTCCCTCTCCCTGCGGGAGAGGGCCGGGGTGAGGGCCTTAATCTTCCTCAACCGTAAAATATCTCACCATTAACCGTTTCAGCCGCACCGCCTTCCTTGAGCCATGGCCGTTCTGGTGGTATGGTTTAGCGTTTTTTGAAAAATTGAAACGACATTTGAGGGGATTTTCGTAATGCGTATTATTCTGCTTGGCGCTCCGGGCGCGGGTAAAGGAACTCAGGCTCAGTTCATCATGGAGAAATACGGTATTCCGCAAATCTCCACCGGCGATATGCTGCGCGCCGCGGTAAAATCCGGCTCCGAGCTCGGTAAACAAGCGAAAGACATTATGGACGCCGGCAAACTGGTTACCGATGAGCTGGTCATCGCGCTGGTGAAAGAGCGTATCGCCCAGGAAGATTGCCGTAACGGTTTCCTGCTGGACGGCTTCCCGCGCACTATCCCGCAGGCTGACGCCATGAAAGAAGCCGGCATCGCCGTTGACTACGTGCTGGAGTTCGCGGTACCGGACGAACTGATCGTCGATCGTATCGTGGGCCGCCGCGTACACGCTGCTTCCGGCCGCGTCTATCACATTAAATTCAACCCGCCGAAGGTGGAAGGTAAAGACGACGTGACCGGCGAAGAGCTGACCACCCGTAAAGACGATCAGGAAGAGACCGTACGTAAGCGTCTGGTGGAATACCATCAGATGACTGCGCCGCTGATCGGCTACTATCAGAAAGAAGCGCAAGCGGGTAACACCCAGTACGCGAAAGTCGACGGCACCAAAGCGGTGGCAGACGTGCGCGCCGATCTGGAAAAAATCCTCGGCTAATTAAGCCCTTTCTCATCCTGCTGCGGCAGGATGAGAACACCTCTCATTTCTACCTTTTGCTATGATTGGTTCCGTTTAACGCCATTTACGCTACAATTGTCAGCGATTCAAATGGTTAAGAGGCGGTAATGCATCAGACGAAAACAGGTATTTTGCTAGCCAATTTAGGCACTCCCGATGCGCCCACGCCCGATGCGGTGAAGCGCTATCTGCGACAATTTCTTAGCGACAAACGGGTAGTGGATACGCCTCGTCTGCTGTGGTGGCCGCTACTGCGCGGCATCATACTGCCGATTCGCGCTCCCCGCGTGGCGAAGCTCTATCAGTCCGTATGGATGGCGGAAGGCTCGCCGTTGATGGTGTATAGCCGTCAGCAGCAGCAGGCGCTGGCGGCCAGATTACCGGATGTCCCGGTGGCCCTGGGGATGAGCTATGGCTCGCCGTCGCTGGCAAGCGCTGTCGATGAGCTATTGGCTCAGGACGTTGACCATATCGTGGTATTGCCGCTGTATCCGCAATATTCGTGTTCTACCGTGGCGGCGGTATGGGATGAACTGGCGCGGATCCTCGCGAAAAAGCGCGCCATCCCGGGCGTTTCGTTTATCCGCGACTATGCCGATGACGCTGACTATATCCACGCGCTGGCGGCCAGCGTGCGCGCTTCGTTTGCCGTTCACGGCGAACCGGATGTGCTGCTGCTCTCCTATCACGGTATACCGCAACGCTACGCCCATGAGGGCGATGATTACCCGCAGCGCTGCCGGGTAACGACCCGCGAGCTGGTCTCAGTGCTCGGGCTGCCGCCGGAGCGGGTGATGATGACCTTCCAGTCGCGCTTTGGCCGTGAACCCTGGTTGACGCCGTACACCGACGAAACGCTAAAAATGCTCGGCGAGAAGGGCACAAAGCACGTTCAGGTTATCTGTCCGGGCTTCTCCGCCGACTGTCTGGAAACGCTGGAAGAAATCGCGGTGCAGAACCGGGAAATTTTCCTTGAGGCCGGCGGTAAGCAATATGAGTATATTCCGGCGCTTAATGCCGATCCTGCGCATATTGAGATGATGGTGAACCTGACCGCGTCGTATCGCTGATCGCGCGCGTGGCGGGGAATATGCTACTATTCCCCGCTTGTTCCCTGTCATTAAATCGCCACTATGAAATTTCCCGGTAAACGCAAATCTAAACACTATTTCCCCGTTAGCGCTCGCGATCCGCTGCTGCAACAAATTCAGCCAGAAAATGAGTCCAACGTCTCCTGGGTGGTTGGCATCGACCAGACGCTGGTGGATATCGAAGCGAAAGTGGATGAGGCGTTTATCGTACGCTACGGCCTGAGCGCCGGTCATTCGCTGGTGATTGAAGATGATGTCGCCGAAGCGCTGTATCAGGAACTGGTACGCGACGGCCTGATCACCCATCAATTTGCCGGCGGCACCATTGGCAATACCATGCACAATTATTCGGTGCTGGCGGACGACCGCTCGGTGCTGCTCGGCGTGATGTGCAGCAACATTGAGATCGGCGGCTACGCTTATCGCTACCTGTGCAATACTTCCAGCCGTACCGATCTCAACTACCTGCAGGGCGTCGATGGCGCCATTGGCCGCTGTTTTACGCTGATTAGCGATAGCGGCGAACGTACCTTTGCCATCAGTCCAGGCCACATGAACAAGCTGCGTCCGGAAAGCATCCCGGAAGAGGTGATTGCCGGCGCTTCCGCGCTGGTGCTGACCTCCTACCTTGTGCGCTGTAAGCCGGGCGAGCCGATGCCGGACGCGACGATGAAAGCCATTGAGTATGCCAAAAAGCATGATGTGCCGGTGGTGCTGACGCTGGGAACGAAATACGTGATTGCCGACAACCCGCAATGGTGGCAGCAGTTTCTCAAGGAACACGTTTCGATTCTGGCGATGAATGAAGAAGAAGCGGAAGCGCTGACCGGTATCGCCGACCCGCTCACCGCGGCGGATAAAGCGCTGGACTGGGTCGACCTGGTGCTGTGTACCGCAGGACCGGCGGGCCTCTATATGGCGAGCTTCACCGAGGAGGAAGCGAAGCGTAAAACGCAGCATCCACTTCTGCCGGGGGCGATTGCCGAGTTCAACCAGTATGAATTCAGCCGCGCGATGCGCCATCAGGACTGTGTTAATCCGCTGCGTATCTATTCGCACATCGCGCCTTATATGGGCGGCCCGGAGAAGATCATGAACACCAATGGCGCAGGCGACGGCGCGCTGGCGGCGTTGTTGCATGATATCACCGCCAATAACTACCATCGTAATAACGTGCCGAACTCCAGCAAACATAAATGCAAATGGCTGACTTATTCATCTCTGGCGCAGGTGTGCAAATACGCCAACCGCGTCAGCTATCAGGTGCTGAATCAGCATTCGCCGCGTTTAACGCGCGGCCTGCCGGAGCGGGAAGATAGTCTGGAAGAGGCCTACTGGGACCGTTAATCCCGTGGATAAGAGTACGCCCCGCGAGCGGGGCGTCGGATCAACCGGTAACAATCTCGCCAGCCGGCGGCGTTTCCAGCAGACGTAACATCGCCCGTGCGATTTCGCGTTCCCCCATCACCACCTGATTGGCTCCGCGTTCGGTAATATAATCGACCTCATCGTCGTAATGGGCGCGGGCGATAATCTCAATGTTCGGGCATTTTTCCCGCGCTGAGGCGACAATTTCACCGGCTTCATAGCCGTTAGGAATGGTCAGCAGCAGCCAGCGGGCGCAGTCGAGATGCGCCAGATTCATGATCTCTTCGTTGGCGGCATTGCCCAACACGGCGCTGATGCCGCGCTCACGCAGCTCATCCACGCGGGTGCGGGAGGTTTCAATTACTACCAGCGGGATCCCCTGGGCCATCAGTTTCTCGCCAAGCAGGCTGCCGACGCGGCCAAAGCCGACCAGCAGCGCATGGTTGCAGATATCCACCGGCACCTGTTTTTCGTCTTCCAACACCTCTTCCAGCGTCTGTTCGTCGAGCGTTTCGGTTTTATCGAGATATTTTTCCAGCAGGGTAAACAGCACCGGGTTGAGCATAATCGAAATTATCGCCCCGGCCAGCACCAGGTTCTGCCCGGCCTGCGGCAGCAGATCCAGCGCCATGCCGAGACCCGCAAGAATAAAGGCGAATTCCCCGATTTGCGCCAGGCTGGCGGCGATGGTCAGGGCGGTACGCGGCGAGTGACCGAACATACGTACCAGGAAGAAAGCGGCGGCGGATTTACCAAAGATGATAATCGCCAGCGTCGCCAGCACCGCCAGCGGCTGTTCGACCAGGATCATCGGGTCAAATAGCATCCCGACGGAGACAAAGAACAGCACCGCGAAGGCGTCGCGCAGCGGCAGCGTATCGTGAGCGGCGCGGTGGCTGAGTTCGGATTCGTTAAGCACCATCCCGGCGAAGAATGCGCCCAGTGCGAAGGAGACGTCGAACAACTCAACGGCGCCGAAGGCGATGCCGAGCGCCAGCGCCAGTACCGACAAGGTAAACAGTTCGCGAGAGCCGGTTGCCGCGCTGCGCGACATGATCCACGGCACCAGACGGCGGCCCACCAGCATCATAATGGCAATAAAGGCGACGACTTTACCGATGGTAATACCCATATCGAGCGCCAGCGATGCCAGCCCAACATCGCCTTTTTCCACCATTCCGGCGATAGCGGGCAGCAGCACCAGCGTCAGTACCATCACTAAATCTTCAACGATCAGCCAGCCGATGGCGATTTGCCCACGCTGGCTATCAATAAGCTGCCGTTCCTCCAGCGCGCGCAGCAACACCACGGTGCTGGCGGTGGAAAGACACAGGCCAAAAACGATGCCGGTCATCAGCGACCAGCCGAGCAGGGAAGAGAGCGCCATCCCGAGCAGCGTCGCCACGGCTATCTGGGCGATGGCTCCGGGAATGGCTATCGACTTTACCGCCATGAGATCTTTCAGCGAAAAGTGCAGCCCGACGCCAAACATCAGCAAGATGACGCCAAGTTCGGCCAGTTCAGGCGCAAGCTTGGTATCCGCAACAAAACCAGGAGTAAATGGACCGGCCAGCACGCCCGCTAATAAATATCCTACCAGTGGAGAAATACGTAGCTTATTGGCAATCATGCCGAGAATAAAGGCGAGCACAAGGCCGCCGACAATGGTGGTGATTAGCGGTGTTGCGTGATGCATTCCGTCTCCTTGCGTGTGGTGAGCCGATCCATTTTCGCTACTTAAAGCAAAAAACCGATTAATAGTTTATGACACTTTTGCTCGTTTTGTTTATGAATAATTATTGAAATTTGCGAAAAATTGGAATTACGGCAGAAAAAAGCACAGACAGGAAAATGGCGGCAGGTCATGGCGGCGTAATGCTGATGGGATAAGGGATTGCGGCGGCCAAACTTTCACTTTGGCCGCCAGATACTCAGGCTTTTTGATGGTTATTAGGCAGGAATATCGTCAGAATGCCAAGAAGCGGCAGGAAAGCACAGATTTTATAGACCAGATCGATGCTGGTATGGTCGGCTAACAACCCCAACACCGCGGCGCCAAGGCCGCCCATGCCAAACGCGAATCCGAAGAACAGGCCGGAAACCATACCGATTCTCCCCGGCAACAGCTCCTGGGCATAGACCAGGATAGCGGAAAAGGCTGATGCGAGGATAAAACCAATTATCACCGTCAGGATCCCGGTCCATTCCAGCGATGCGTACGGTAAAATAAGGGTAAATGGCGCCACGCCGAGGATAGAGCCCCAAATTACATATTTACGACCTATCTTATCGCCAACAGGCCCGCCAATCACCGTACCTGCGGCTACTGCAAACAGGAAGGCGAACAAGTGAAGTTGGGCGTTTTGCACCGATAATCCGAACTTATGCATAAGATAAAAGGTGTAATAGCTACTGATACTCGCCATGTAGAAGTATTTGGAGAAAATCAGCATTAACAGGATGCAGACGGCAAGGATGACTTTGTTACGCGGCAGCGGATTAACGATAACCGGCTTCGGTTTGCCTTTATTCATCCGGTGTTGCGCGGCGTACCAGCGGCTGATTTGCGACAGCACGACGATCGCCAGCAGCGCGGCCAGCACGAACCAGGCGACGTTGCCTTTGCCGTAGGGAGCGATGATCACCGCCGCCAGCAGCGGCCCCAGCGAGCTGCCGAAGTTGCCGCCAACCTGGAATAGTGATTGCGCCAGACCGTGACGGCCGCCGGAAGCCATCCGCGCCACGCGTGAGGATTCCGGATGGAAGACCGAAGAGCCGGTGCCGACAAGCGCAGCGGCCAGCAGCACCATGCCGAAGCTGCCGGCCAGCGCTAACAGAATTAAGCCGCAGAGGGTGAAACACATCCCCACCGGTAATGACCACGGCATCGAGCGTTTATCGGTGATGTAGCCAATCACCGGCTGGAAAAGCGATGACGTCAGCTGGAAGGTGAGGGTGATCATGCCGATCTGCACGAAAGTTAACGAGAATTCCGCCTGCAGCAGCGGATAAATCGCCAGGATGAGCGACTGGATCATGTCGTTTAGCAGATGGGAGAGGCTGATTGCCCCCAGGATGCCAAATGAGGTGCGCGCTTTTTGCGGCGGCGCGCCGGTACCGGGTAAGGACTGAGCGGATTGGTTGGTTGTCATAGGTTCACTTCAGCGAGTTCTATTTGTTGTAGAGAATGCAGGTTGATACCCTAAATAATTCGAGTTGCAAGAAGGCGGCGACACAGAGAATCCCCAGGAGCTTACTCTAGTAAGTGACTGGGGTGAGCGAGGAAAGCCAACGCACATGCAACTTGAAGTATGACGGGTAGAATTATTATCAGACTAACATACCTGTCCCCAAGGTTTGAAGGAAGTCGCAATTCTGAAAACATATTTGTCAAAGCGACTGACTCGCTATACTTTCGGCACTTGTTATTAAGTCAGGGAGTGAAACATGCATTATTTAAAACGCGGCGTGGCGCTGGCGTTATTCGCCGCCTTATCGCTGGGAAGCCTGTCAGCGCAGGCCTATGAGCAGGACAAAACCTATAAAATCACCATCCTGCACACCAACGACCACCACGGTCATTTCTGGCGCAACGATTATGGCGAATATGGCCTTGCGGCGCAGAAGACGCTGGTGGACGGTATCCGCAAAGAGGTGGCGGCCGAAGGCGGTAGCGTCCTGCTGCTGTCCGGCGGCGATATCAATACCGGGGTGCCGGAATCCGATTTACAGGATGCAGAACCTGATTTTCGCGGCATGAACCTGATAGGTTACGATGCCATGGCGGTCGGCAACCATGAGTTTGATAACCCGCTCAGCGTGCTGCGCCAGCAGGAAAAGTGGTCGAAGTTCCCGTTCCTGTCGGCCAATATCTATCAGAAAAGCACCGGCGAACGCCTGTTTAAACCCTGGGCGCTGTTTAAGCGCGGCGGGCTGAAGATTGCGGTGATTGGCTTAACCACCGATGATACGGCGAAAATAGGCAACCCGGAATATTTCACCGATATCGAATTCCGTAATCCGGCGGCAGAAGCCAAGCTGGTTATCCAGGAATTACAGCAAAATGAAAAGCCGGACGTGATTCTGGCGACCACCCACATGGGCCACTATGACAACGGCAATCACGGCTCTAACGCGCCGGGCGACGTTGAAATGGCGCGGAGCCTACCTGCGGGATCGCTGGCGATGATCGTCGGCGGCCACTCGCAGGATCCGGTATGCATGGCGTCGGAGAATAAAAAGCAGGTCGATTATGTCCCCGGAACACCGTGCGCGCCGGATCGCCAGAATGGCATCTGGATCGTGCAGGCTCACGAGTGGGGTAAATATGTCGGCCGCGCCGATTTTGAATTCCGCAACGGTGAGATGAAGCTGGTGCACTATCAGCTAATCCCGGTCAACCTGAAGAAGAAAGTCACCTGGGATAACGGTCAGAGCGAGCGCGTATTGTATACGCCGCAAATTGCTGAAAACCCGCAGATGCTGTCGCTGTTAACGCCGTTCCAAAATAAAGGCAAGGCGCAGTTACAGGTGAAAATAGGCAGCGTCAACGGCCATCTTGAAGGCGATCGCAGCAAAGTTCGCTTCGTACAAACCAATATGGGGCGTCTGCTGCTGGCGGCGCAGATGGCGCGCAGCAATGCTGATTTCGCGGTGATGAGCGGCGGCGGTATTCGCGACTCTATCGAAGCGGGTGATATTACCTATAAAGACGTGATGAAAGTGCAGCCGTTCGGCAACGTGCTGACTTACGTCGATATGAGCGGTAAAGAGGTGACTGAGTACCTGACCGCCGTCGCGCAGATGAAGCCGGATTCCGGCGCTTATCCGCAGTTCGCCAACGTCAGTTTCGTTGCCAAAGACGGCAAGCTTAACGATCTGAAAATCAAAGGTGAACCGGTTGATCCGGCGAAAACTTACCGTATGGCGACGCTGAACTTTAACGCCACCGGCGGTGACGGCTACCCGCACATCGATAATAAACCGGGATACGTAAATACCGGCTTTATCGATGCCGAGGTGCTGAAAGAGTACATCGAGAAGAACTCGCCGCTGGATGCGGCGGCCTACGAGCCGAAGGGCGAGGTCAGCTGGCAGTAAGCCATCGCTTAGCGGGGCCCGGATAAGGCGCGTGCGCCGCTATCCGGGACGGTGTGCTTAATCGCGGCGGGCGATATCGGCGAACTTCGCGTCCAGAAGCTTCGCCAGATCGCTTGCCGCCAGTTCAATATCCAGCCCGCGTTTGCCGCCGGAAATATAGATGGTGGCAAATTCCTGCGCCGGGGCATCAATCACCGTCGGCAGACGCTTTTTCTGCCCAAGTGGGCTGATGCCGCCGACCAGATATCCGGTGATCCGCTGTGCGACCATTGGGTCGGCCATATCTACCTTCTTGGCGCCCAGCGCTTTGGCCACTTTCTTCAAATCCAACTGTCCGGCAACCGGGGTGACGGCGACCGCCAGATGTTTCATATCGCCGTTAACGGCCACTAATAGCGTCTTGTAAACCTGATCCGCATTGAGCCCCAGCTTGCGAACCACTTCATCGCCAAAATTGGTCTCTTGAGGATCGTGTTCGTAGCTGTGGATCTGAAAGGTAATTTTGTTTTTTTCGAGTAATTTAACGGCGGGAGTCATAGTAATCCTTCTTACCAACCGACCTAACGTATGACCAGCATACGCGTGAGGGTTGTATAAAAAATAGTACCATCTTGCGCAATAGTATTGGCAGTGATGGTCACTTTGAGCGACAATCAGACGATCCGGGATGTATATCCCGGGATAATAATAATGATGAAATTCCTCTTTGACGGGCCAATAGCAATATTGGCCATTTTTTTACGTCAACATATCCGGCAGGTTCCCTTCGCCATACAGATGCAGCGCGCCGACGGCGACCACATAGCGCCCCGGCGGCAGAGCAAGCAGCGTGTCGCGCCAGGCTATGTTGCGCTGATGCATCAGTACATCATATAAAGACTGGCTGAAGGTCGTCGGCAGCGTTTCCGCGCCGCGCGACGGCGGTTGCTCCAGCCACCAGCCAATCATGACCTGCAGTAAACGGGCGTTGGTGCGCCAGTGGGTCAGCGTATCTTCCAGCAGCGCCTTACCGCCGTCTGGCAGATTGCGCAGGAGCGCGATTTGGCTATCGGCGCCTTCCAGCTCCATTACCCTTATGTTGCTCTCGCGGGCAGCCATCAGCAACTGATAATCAATGCCGTAATCGGGTCGTAACCCCAGCTTTTGCGCCTGAGTGGCTTGTAGCACCATCGCCACCTGCCATAGCGGCTGGCTATCGAAAAGATCGACCGACAAACCCAGTTCGCCGGCGCGTGAGCGTAATTCTGCTAATTGTGTTTCGCTCAGACGTTCAGCCAGCGGGGGATAAGAGGGGAGATTACTGAAAGGCGTTTCATTACCGGTGATATCTGCTTCGACGATTAAGGCGTCGGCCTGACGTATCTTTTTCAGTAGCTTAGCCGGCGGCGGCGCCATGTCGCGGGTGCCCATATGGATGCTGCCGACGAGGTGTAAATAACGGTCGCCGGGCAGGACGATATCCATTGCAGGCCAGGAATAAGACGAGCCGACGGCGGCTCGCCACAGCATTTTTATTCGGTTTAACAGGCCCATACGCGCTCCGAAGTGTGAGGCATTCATGCTAGCGCATCTGGTGGTGGCCGTCATCTTTCCCGCGGGTTTTTATTGCCGCCAATAAATAAACGGGCGCTGAGTAACCTCAGCGCCCGTTTTCCTGTGGCTGTGCCTATTCTTTCGGTTTAAAGCGCAGCAGGCGGTTAGCGTTACTCACCACGGTGATTGACGACAGCGCCATTGCCGCGCCGGCGACTACCGGGTTCAGCAGGGTACCGGTCAGCGGCCAGAGGATCCCGGCGGCAATCGGGATGCCCAGTGAGTTGTAAACAAATGCGCCCAGCAGGTTCTGTTTCATGTTGCGTAACGTCGCTTTCGAAATCGCTAAAGCATCGGCCACGCCGTGAAGGCTATGGCGCATCAGGGTGATCGCCGCGGTCTCAATGGCGACATCGCTGCCGCCGCCCATGGCGATACCGACATCCGCCTGCGCCAGCGCCGGGGCGTCATTAATACCGTCGCCGACCATCGCCACTTTGTGTCCCTGACTCTGCAGGCGTTTAATGGCGTCGGCTTTACCGTCCGGCAGCACGCCGGCGATCACTTCATCAATGCCCGCTTCTTTGGCGATAGCATTGGCGGTGGTCGGGTTATCCCCGGTCAGCATGACCAACCGGTAGCCCTGCCGATGCAGGCGCGCCAGCGCGTCGACGCTATCTTCACGTAGCGGGTCGCGGATGGCGAACAGCGCCGCGGCCTGACCATCGATCGCCAGCAGTACCGGCGTGGCGCCGCGCGAGGCCTGTGTCGTCATCTCGCTTTCCAGTTCCGCGGTGGCGATATGCTGCTCGTTAAGCAGCGCCTGGTTGCCGAGCAGCAGTCGATGGCCTTCCGCTTCACCGCTGACGCCGAGCCCGCGCAGGGTACGGAAGCCGCTTACCTCCGGTAAAGTGCTGTCGGCGGCTTTATCAAGGATCGCCCGCGCCAGCGGATGGCTTGAACCCTGCTCGAGCGCGGCGGCAAGACGCACCGCGGTTGTTTCATCAACCCCTGCAAAGGTTTTCACGGCCACCACCTGCGGCTTGCCTTCGGTCAGGGTGCCGGTTTTATCAAACACCAGCGTATCGAGTTCGCTGGCGCGCTGCAGAGCATCGGCGTCACGCACCAGAACGCCATATTCTGCCGCCCGGCCGACGCCGGAAATAATCGACATCGGTGTTGCCAGGCCTAACGCGCATGGACAGGCGATAATCAGTACCGTGGTGGCAATGACCAGGGTATAGACGATTTGCGGCGCCGGGCCGAAGAAGTACCAGATAGCGGCGCTAATCAGCGCAATGGCTACCACTGCCGGAACAAATACCGCCGAGATTTTATCCGCCAGTTGGCCGATTTCCGGTTTGCTACTTTGCGCCTGGCGCACCATGCGAATAATCCGCGCCAGCGTGGTCTGGCTGCCGACGGCGCTGGCGGTAAACAGCACGCTGCCGTCCTGCACCACGGTACCGGCATGAATGGCGTCGCCATCGCCTTTTTGCTGCGGTACCGGTTCGCCGGTGAGCATGGCTTCATCAAACCAGGCTTCGCCCTGGCTTATCACGCCGTCAACCGGAACGCGATCGCCAGTGGTCAGGCGCAGCGTCATACCCGCCTCAACTTCCGCGAGCGGCAGATCTTTCTCGCCTTCAGGCGTCACGACGCGTGCCGAAGGCGGCGTCAGGTCGAGCAGTTTTTCCAGCGCTTTCGAGGAGCGCTGGCGCGCGCGGGCTTCCAGCATATGGCCGAGGTTGATAAGACCAATGATCATTGCGCTGGCTTCGTAATACAGGTGGCGCGCTTCCATCGGAAACCACTGCGGCCACAGGTTGACGCTCATTGAATATAGCCAGGCGACACCAGTCCCCAGGGCGACCAGCGTATCCATGGTGGCGGTGCCGTTTTTCAGGCTTTTCCAGGCGCTGCGGTAGAAGTGACCGCCTGCGAAGACCATCACCGCGAGGGTGATAAGGCCGATGACCAGCCACAGCGATCGATTGTCGTCGCTGACCATCATGTTATCGCCGATCATGCCCCAGACCATAACCGGTACGCCGACCAGCAGGGCGACAATCGCCTGCCAGCGAAAACGTTTCATGGTGGCGATGGCGGTTTCCTGCTGTCGTTCGCGGCGTTCGAGATCGTCTTCGATAGCCTCCGCGCCGTAGCCGGCTTTTTCCACCGCCTGCACTAATTCTGCGGCGGACGCACTGCCCATCACCAGCGCCGTGCGTTCCGCCAGGTTTACCCGCGCCTGTGAGACTCCCGGCACCGCGGCAAGCGCGTTTTGTACCCGGGAAACGCAACTGGCGCAGCTCATGCCGTTGATCAGCAGCTGTTGACTGTCATCCTCGTCATGGGCTGCCGGAAGCTCGGGAGTGGCCGCTGTCAGTGCTTCCGACGGGATTGATGATTCTGCCAGCGGTTTAGCCTTTGGGTGGCTGAGCTCCGCGCCGTATCCGGCTTGTTTGATGGTCTCAATCAGGGCTTCAGCGCTGGCGCTGCCCGTGACGTGGGCTTCGGTAACAGTGACATCAGCCTGTTCAACGTCGGGACGTTGTTCGAGGCTCTCTTTCACGCGTTTAACGCAGTGGCCGCAGGAGAGGCCATCAAGCGTCAGGTCGATAGTGTTAGACATAAATAACTCCTGAATAATTTCCGGTTAATGATTGACCGAACACACTCTTTCATCGAGTATTAAGAAGGTTAAACCTTCCAGCAAGGGGAAGGTCAAGGGGGAAAAATGAATATTAGCGATGTGGCGAAAAAAACCGGCTTAACCAGCAAAGCGATTCGTTTTTACGAAGAGAAAGGGCTGGTGACGGCGCCGCTGCGTAGCGATAACGGCTACCGTACCTATAGTCAGAAGCATCTGGATGAACTGACGCTGCTGCGCCAGGCGCGGCAGGTGGGATTTAATCTGGAGGAGTGCCGCGAGCTGGTGGCGTTATTCAACGATCCGTCGCGGCACAGCGCCGATGTGAAAAAAAGAACGCTGGAGAAAGTCGCGGATATTGAGAACCATATTCGCGAGTTGCAAAACATGCGCGCGCATCTGCTGGCGCTGGCGGACGCCTGCCCAGGCGATGACAGCGCGGATTGCCCAATAATGGATAACCTCTCCGGCTGCTGTCACCGCAAAGCGCAGGCTTAACGGACGGCGGCTCTTACCCGCAAGGTAATTCCTTCGATGGCGACCACTTCAACCTTGCTGCCCGCCGCGAGGTCCTCATCGGCAAGCACCGGCCAGGAGCTATCGCCGACGCGGACGTGGCCACGACCGTTTTCCAGCGCGTTGTCGAGAGTGAAACGACGGCCAACCAGCTGCTGGCCGCGCTGGTTAAGCTGCGCGTCGGCGGGGCGCTGCTGCCTCATACGTTTACGCAGCCATTTTGACCACAGCCAGGCCGCCAGCAGGGTAAGAACGGCAAACAGCGTCCCTTGCCATTCCCAACTGAACGGAATAGCCCAGGTCAGCAGGCCGGTGACGACGCCAGCTACGCCGCTCCACAGCAGGTAGCCATTGCTTCCGAGCATCTCTGCCGCCAGCAATAGCCCGCCGAGAGTCAGCCAGAAAATATGCGGATGGGCGAGGATCAGGGCGATCATGACTTTTTCCGTTCGGCGCTGCTCTCTTTCAACAGTTCGCCGATCCCGGCTATCGAGCCCATCAGGCTGCTGGCATCCAGCGGCATCAGTACCACTTTGCTGTTGTTGGCGGCGCCAATCTGCTGCAGCGCGTCGGTATATTTCTGCGCCACGAAGTAGTTAATTGCCTGAATGTCCCCTGAGGCAATCGCCGATGACACCATCTGGGTGGCGCGGGCTTCCGCTTCGGCGGAACGTTCGCGGGCTTCCGCCTGCAGGAAGGCTGACTGACGTTCACCTTCGGCTTTGAGGATTTGCGACTGCTTTTCGCCTTCGGCTTTGAGAATTTCCGCCTGGCGCACCCCTTCAGCTTCCAGGATGTAGGCGCGTTTGGTTCGCTCGGCTTTCATCTGGGCGTTCATTGAGGAGATAAGTTCCGCAGGCGGACGAACGTCGCGGATTTCGACGCGGGTGATTTTTACCCCCCACGGATTGGTGGCGTCGTCGACGATATGCAGCAGGCGGGTGTTAATACTATCGCGCTGGGAGAGCATTTCATCCAGTTCCATCGAGCCGAGCACGGTACGAATATTGGTCATCGTCAGATTGACGATTGCCAGCTCAAGATTGCTGACTTCATAGGCGGCTTTTGGCGCATCGATAACCTGAATGAAGCACACGGCGTCAATGGTGACGTTGGCGTTATCGCGGGAGATGACCTCCTGTGAAGGGATATCCAGCACCTGCTCCATCATGTTCACTTTACGGCCGATGCGGTCCATAAACGGCACCACTAAACTTAAGCCCGGCTGCAGCGTCTGCGTGTAGCGGCCAAAGCGTTCGACGGTCCATTGATATCCCTGCGGCACGATTTTTACTGCCGCCCCCACAATGACCAGTGCGACAAAAATAAGAACGGGGATAAAAATCAGCATCAAAAACCTCCTGTCTTGTTGCCTGATGGGCGCCGCAGCGAAATGGCGCATGTTTAAACAGAGTATAACTTTCTCCTTGTTCCGGTGAAAGAAAACTGGAGTAAACTGTCTGGGTTTGAGGAAATAAACTGGACATATAATGAAGGAAAATAACGCGATTTTACGTCTCGAGGGTGTTGGTTTTAAAACCGACGACGCGGTCATCCTGAATAATATCGATCTCCGGATTGCGGCCGGGGAATTTAAGTTGATTACCGGGCCATCCGGATGCGGCAAAAGTACGCTGCTGAAAATTATCGCCTCGCTGCTGAGCCCGACCAGCGGAGAGATTTTTTTCAATGACAAAGATATCACTACGCTGACGCCAGAAAACTATCGCCAACAGGTCTCTTACTGCGCGCAAACCCCGGCGCTATTCGGCGATTCGGTCTATGACAACCTGGTCTTCCCATGGCAGATCCGCAACAAACAGCCGGATCCTAAAGCGCTGATTGCCGACCTCGAACGATTCGGGCTGGCGGATAACACGTTGGAGAAATCCATTAATGAGCTTTCCGGCGGTGAAAAGCAGCGGGTCTCGCTCATTCGTAATTTGCAGTTTCTACCGCAGGTTTTGCTGCTTGATGAAATTACCAGCGCGCTGGATGAAAGTAATAAGCGCAACGTTAACGAGATTATTCATCGCTACGCGACGGAAAAAGGGATGGCCATTCTGTGGGTCACTCACGACCAGAACGAAATTGCCCATGCTGATGAAGTCATTACGCTACAGCCTGCCGGCGGGAAAATGCAGGAGGTGAAAAATGAACGGGCATAATATTACTAACGAATCACTGGCGCTCTCGATGGTGCTGGTGCTGGTAGCGATCGTCGTCAGCTATCGAGAAAAGCTAGCGCTGGAAAAAGATATCATCTGGAGTATTTGCCGGGCGATAGTGCAATTAATTATCGTCGGCTACGTGCTGAAATATATCTTTAACGTCAACCATGCGGTGTTGACGCTATTGATGGTGCTGTTTATCTGCTTCAACGCGGCGTGGAATGCGAAGAAGCGCAGTAAATATATCGATAAAGCTTTTGTTTCATCGTTTATCGCTATTACCACCGGCGCTGGACTAACGTTGGCGGTACTGGTCTTCTCGGGGTCGATTGCCTTTGTGCCGATGCAGGTTATTCCGATTGCCGGCATGGTGGCCGGTAACGCTATGGTGGCGGTAGGACTGTGCTACAACAATATGGGCCAGCGTTTTAACAGTGAGCAGCAGCAGATTCAGGAGAAGCTAAGCCTCGGCGCGACGCCGAAGATGGCCTCCGCGCGGCTGATTCGCGACAGCATACGCGCTTCGTTGATTCCCACGGTAGATTCGGCGAAAACGGTCGGGCTGGTGAGTTTACCGGGCATGATGTCGGGACTGATTTTCGCCGGGATTGACCCGGTGAAGGCGATTAAGTATCAGATTATGGTCACGTTTATGTTGCTATCGACCGCCAGCCTGTCGACGATTATTGCCGGTTATCTGACCTACCGGAAGTTCTTCAATGCCCGCCATCAATTGGTGGTGACGCAGTTGAAAAAGCGCCCGTAAGTATTCCCGGGTTACGCCTTACCCGGGCTACCACGGCGTAATCTGTAGCCCGGATAAGCGTAGCGCTATCCGGGTCAGCGCCTCTGATTAATACAGCAGTGAATACAGCTGGCGGCGGTACTTCGCCGCCAGGGCGTCGCCGGTGCCGAGCGCCGCGAGGATCTCTTGCAGCATTTTGCGCACCTGGCCATCGCCGGCGCCTAAATCTTTTTGCAGATGCGTGAAGAGCAGCGCCAGCGCTTCTTCGTTGCGCCCGACCTGGTGCAGCTGCAACGCCAACTGAGACGCCAGCGCCGCGTCGTCCGGGTTCTGCTCGACCTGCTGCTGAAGTTGCTGGATTTCCGGGGTATCAGCGGCCTGCTTAAGCAGGTCAATCTGTGCCACCAGCCCCTGATAACGGGTGTCTTGATCCTGCAGCGGCACGGTTTTCAGCACACCTTCGGCCTCATCGGAACGCTGCAGGGCAATTAGCGTTTCCGCCAGCAGCAGGCCAATCTGGCTATCCTGGTTAGACAACTGCCAGGCCTCTTTCAGCAGCGGCAGCGCGTCGGCGTATTTTTCTTCCTGCATCAGCGCCAGCGCTTCCTGCGCTTTCAATTCTTCTTCGCGCGGCAGCACTTTATCCAGCAGGGCGCGGATGGCTTCTTCCGGCTGCGGGCCTTCAAAACCATCTACCGGCTGGCCGTTCTGGAACAGATACACCGTTGGGATCGCGCGCAGACCAAACTGCGAGGCCAGCATCTGCTCCGCGTCGCAATCTACTTTCGCCAGCGTAAACTGACCGTGGTATTGGGCGGCCAGGCGCTCAAGCACCGGCGTCAGCTGTTCGCAGTGCTGGCTGCGGGCGGACCAGAAGTAAAACAGCACCGGCGCATTCATGGATTGCTGCAGCGTCTGCTGCAGATTAGCTTCGGTAATATTGACAATATTCTGTTCGGACATGAGCGTATCTCGTTGGTCGATTTCTGTTTTAGATGGGGGCGACATTCAGCGCTTCAACTCAGCCCTGGATAATTTTGTCCATCGCACGGGCCGGTAGCAGGCGTTTTAACCAGCCTACAGCGTGGGTGACCAGCGTCACCGGATAGCGCAGTTTCGGTTTGTCGCTGACGAAGGCATGACGCACTTTTTCCACCACCGCCTCCGGGCCGAGCGTAAAGCGCGCGGCAATACCGGGATTTTCTACCGTCTTGTCGCCGGTCTGGTTAACATTGTTGGTAAAGCGGGTGCGGATTGGCCCAGGCTCAATCAGGCTGACTTTTATGCCGCTGTGGCGGAGTTCCATACGCAGCGCATCGGACCACGCCTCCAGCGCGTATTTACTGGCGGCATAGGCGCCGCGACCGGGGCTGGAAATCAGGCCCATCACCGAAGAGGTCATCACGATGCGGCCTTCGCCGTGCGGCTGCATGGCGGGCAGCAACAGCATGGTGAGCTGATGGGCGCCAAAAAAGTTGGCGGAAAACTGCTGTTCCATCTGCTGACGGCTGATGGTGGTGAGCGGGCCATAGACGCCGTAGCCTGCATTATTGAACAGGCCATACAGGCGGTTATCGGTCAGTGCGATGACTTCGGCGGCGGCATTTTCGACGCTTTGCGGGTCATCAAGATCCAACAAAATACCGGTCAGACCCAGTTCCTGCATACGAGCGACATCCTCCCCCTTACGGCAGGCGGCCAGTACGCGGAAGCCCTGGCGCTTTAAATCAAGGGCGCTTTCGAGGCCAATCCCGCTGGAACATCCTGTAACTAAAACCGATTTTTGCATAACTTTACCTGTGAATGACTCCCGGCGTTCAGGAGTCATGATTAACTAAGGGAGCCAACCGGGTTGCCATCCAGTCGGCAATAAACGGTTGCGCATCGCGATTAGGATGAATGCCGTCGTCCTGCATCCATTGTGGCTTGAGATAAACCTCCTCCATAAAAAAGGGCAGCAGAGGAATATCGAACTCTTTGGCCAGTTGCGGATAAATCGCGCTAAAGGCTTCATTATAACGGCGCCCATAGTTAGCGGGCAGGCGTATTTGCATCAGCAGCGGCTGGGCCTTCGCCGCTTTGATATCCTGAATAACGGTGCGCAGCGTCTGCTCCGTTTGCTGCGGCGGGAAACCGCGCAGCCCGTCGTTGCCGCCCAGCTCCACCAGCACCCAGCGCGGCTGGTGCTGCTTCAGTAGCGCCGGCAGGCGCGCCAGTCCCTGCTGCGAGGTGTCGCCGCTGATACTGGCATTGATCACTGTCGTTTTGGCCTGCCACTTGTCGTTGAGCAGAGCAGGCCAGGCCGTATTGGCCGCCATTCGATAGCCGGCGCTCAGGCTATCGCCAAGCACTAACAGCGTATCCGCCGCCATCGCGCGACAAGTAAACAGAACCATAAACAGGAAAGGCAAATGCCAGCGGAAAACATACTTGAAGTTCATCATCTTAAGAAATCCGTCGGTCAGGGAGAGCATCAGTTGTCCATCCTTACCGGAGTTGAGCTGGTTGTCAAACCGGGGCAAACCATCGCCCTGATTGGCGAGTCTGGTTCCGGGAAATCCACGTTGCTGGCCATTCTCGCCGGGCTTGATGATGGGAGCAGCGGCGAAGTGTCTCTTTTGGGGCAACCGCTGCATCAGATGGATGAAGAGGCGAGGGCGACGCTACGCGCAAAGCACGTAGGTTTTGTCTTTCAATCGTTTATGTTGATTCCGACGTTAAACGCCCTTGAGAACGTCGAGCTGCCGGCATTGCTGCGCGGCGCCAGCGATAGCCAGAGCCGTGGCGATGCGCGCGCGCTGCTTGAACAGCTGGGGCTTGGCAAACGCCTGCACCATTTGCCGGCCCAGCTTTCCGGCGGCGAGCAGCAGCGGGTGGCGCTGGCCCGCGCCTTTAACGGCCGTCCGGCGCTGCTGTTTGCCGATGAGCCGACCGGCAATCTTGACCGTCACACCGGTGATAAAATCGCCGATCTGCTGTTTTCGCTTAACCGCGAACACGGCACCACGCTGATTCTGGTGACCCACGATCCGCTACTGGCGGCGCGCTGCGATCGTCGCTTACGCCTGGTGGATGGCAAGTTGCAGGAGGAAGCATGATAGCCCGCTGGTTCTGGCGCGAATGGCGCTCGCCTTCGCTGCTCATCGTCTGGTTGGCATTAAGCATGGCGGTGGCCTGCGTGTTGGCGCTGGGCTCAATCAGCGACCGTATGGAAAAAGGGTTGAGCCAGCAAAGCCGCGATTTTATGGCCGGGGATCGCACTCTGCGCAGTTCGCGCGAAGTGCCCGCCGAGTGGATCGCCGAGGCGCGTACGCTAGGGTTAACCGTGGGCGAACAGCTGAGCTTCGCCACCATGACTTTCGCTGTGGATACCCCGCAGCTGGCGGACGTGAAGGCGGTTGATGATAGCTACCCGCTGTACGGCACGCTGGAGACCGCTCCGGCGGGATTAAAACCGCAGCGCGGCAGCGTCCTGCTGGCCCCAAGGCTGATGGCGCTGCTGAATCTAAAAACCGGCGATAACATTGATGTTGGCGACGCTACTTTGCGCATCGCTGGCGAGGTCATTCAGGAGCCTGACGCCGGCTTCAACCCCTTCCAGATGGCGCCGCGGCTGCTGATGAATATCGCCGACGTGGCGAAAACCGGCGCAGTACAGCCCGGCAGCCGCGTCTCCTGGCGCTATAAGTTCGCCGGTAGCGCGCAGCAACTGGCGGCTTACGAGCGGTGGCTGCTGCCGAAACTTGGCGCGGAACATCGCTGGATCGGTCTGGAGCAGGATGATAGCGCGCTGGGGAAATCGCTGGAACGCTCGCAGCAATTTTTGCTGCTGTCCGCGTTATTAACGTTGCTGCTGGCGGTCGCTGCGGTAGCGGTCGCGATGGGGCATTACTGCCGCAGCCGCTATGATTTGGTCGCCATCCTTAAGACGCTGGGCGCCGGGCGGGCGCAGCTACGTAAACTTATCGTCGGTCAGTGGCTGATGTTGCTGGCGCTGGCGGTAGCGGCGGGGGGTGCGATGGGGCTGCTGCTGGAAAAAGCCCTGCTGTTGATGCTTAAACCGGTGCTGCCCGCCGCGCTGCCGCCGGCCAGCGGCTGGCCGTGGCTATGGGCTATCGGCGCGATGATGGTAATTTCGCTGCTGGTTGGTTGGCGGCCCTATCGGCTGCTGCTGGCGACCCTGCCGCTACGGGTATTACGGCAAGATGTGGTGGCTAACGTCTGGCCGCTGAAACACTATATTCCCGTGGTCTGCGCGGTTGTCGTGGGCGGACTAGCCTGGCTGATGGGCGGTAGTCCGCTGCTATGGTCGGTGCTGGTCGGGGCGCTGGTGCTGGCGCTGCTGTGCGGGCTGGTAGGCTGGGCCTTGCTGTGGTTGCTCAAGCGCTTAACGCTGAAAGCGTTACCGCTACGCCTGGCGGTGAACCGCCTGTTGCGCCAGCCGTGGTCAACGCTGAGCCAACTGGCGGCGTTTTCACTGTCGTTTATGCTGCTGGCTCTGCTGTTGGTGTTACGCGGCGATCTGCTCGAACGCTGGCAGCAGCAGTTACCCCCGGAAAGCCCGAACTACTTCCTGATTAATATCGCTCCCGAACAGGTTGTGCCGGTGAAGACATTCCTGGCCGAACACCAGATCCGGGCGGCGGAGTTTTATCCCATCGTGCGCGCGCGTTTGACGCAGATTAACGGTCAGACGACGGAAGGGAATAAAGACGAAGCGCTGAATCGCGAACTGAATCTCACCTGGAGCGAGCAGCGCCCGGATCATAATCCGCTGGTGGCCGGAAGCTGGCCGCCGAAGGCGGGCGAGGTGTCAATTGAAGAGGGGCTGGCGCAGCGGTTGGGCGTCAGGATCGGTGATAGCGTCACCTTTACCGGCGACACCCAGCAATTTAACGCTAAGGTGACCAGCGTGCGCAAAGTTGACTGGGAGAGCCTGCGGCCAAACTTCTTCTTTATTTTCCCGCCAGGGGCGCTGGATGGGCAGCCGCAAAGCTGGCTCACCAGCTTCCGCTGGGATAATGGCAACGCGATGCTGACCCAGCTTAACCGCGAGTTCCCCACCGTTAGCCTGCTGGATATCGGCGCCATCCTGCGCCAGGTCGGCCAGGTATTGACGCAGGTAAGTCGGGCGTTGGAAGTCATGGTGGTGCTGGTCACCGCCTGCGGCGTATTACTGCTGCTGGCTCAGGTGCAGGTCGGGATGCGTCAGCGGCATCAGGAGCTGGTCGTCTGGCGGACGCTGGGGGCTGGAAAAAGCTTGCTGCGTACCACGCTGTGGGCGGAGTTCGCCCTGCTTGGCGTGGTGTCGGGGCTGGTGGCGGCCATTGGCGCCGAGGTGGCGCTGGCGATGCTGCAAACAAAAGTGTTTGATTTCCCATGGACGCCGGACTGGCGGCTGTGGGTTATGCTGCCACTCTCAGGCGCTATTTTATTATCATTATGCGGCGGATGGTTGGGATTACGCTTATTAAAAGGCAAAGCGTTATTCCGACAATTTAACCAGTAAATAGATTTCATTTTTATGAAGCGCCGCGCAATTTCGTGGCGCTTTTATTTTAACGGCACAAAATGATAATTCCTTGATTTTTAAGCGCACAAAACATTAAAAAACCAACAACACGTCGTGCTAATTCGCAGTTAATATTCAACTGGCAAATATAAGGTTGCTTATTACTCAAGGAAAAAGCATGGCACATAAAATAAAAGCGCTGGCGATCTCGATCGGCGCAGCATTAGCGTTAACCTCTTTTGCATCCCAGGCTGAGATTACGCTGCTGAAACAAGATCCGCAGGCGGGCGATCCGTTAAGTCGCCTTAACTTTACCGTCGGCGGCAGTATTCGTCCGCAGTTCAATATGATGACCGGCGATGGCGATAAAGGTTCCTACAAGCGTAACGGTTTCGATGGCGGCACCCGTTTCCGTTTCGCAGCTGATTACTATCTGTTTGATGATATTAGCTGGATTAGCTACTACGAACTGGGCGTCAATATTCCGGCGCTGTTCGATTGGGACAATCACTACGCGGAAGGGGCGAACAATACCTCCCGTCGTATGCTCTATACCGGTCTGAAGAGTGATACCTGGGGTACCTTAACCTACGGTCAGCAGAACAGTATTTACTATGATGTCGTCGGCGTGAAAACCGATATCTGGGACTACGATATGATTGGTCAGGCCCCGGGTAACGGTATCAATGGCGACTACGATGGTTCTTATCGTTCACGCAATATGTTGAAATATAAGAAAACCGTGGGCGATGTCGATCTGTACGGATCCTATTTGTTTGAAGATAGCGAATATCTGCCGGGTAATGGCCTACGCTACAAGCGTAAAGGCGGCGGTTCTATCGGTGCGGATTACCACATCATGAAGGACCTGACCTGGGGTACCGCGTGGAACTACACCCGCGCCGAAATGCGCGACCCGTCAAGCTCCGATAGCAAAACCTATGACCAGAATATTGTTGGTACCGCGCTGAGCTGGACCCCGGATAACTGGACTTTCTCCTTCGGCGGCGGCTGGTATCAGAACTTCCTGACTACCAAGAAAACCGATGTTCATAACTACTTCGCCGGCGATGCCTGGGGTATTGAATACTTTGCCGGCTATAAATTCCCGATCAATCAATACGCTGTTAAATCTATTCAGCCGTACTTTATGGGCGACCGCCTGGAGTATGTGAATGGCCGCAACTATCAGCGTATTGATAACGGTTTGGGTATTAGCTTCCAGCTGGATTACGGTTTCCGTGTTGATTACGAGCACGTGTTTACCTCCAGCACCGATGATCTGGGCGATATGAACCTGGTGCGTCTGCGCTACGACTTCTGACGATGAGTTGCCGCAAGCCGGGAATTTCCCCGGCTTGCGCTGCGTTAAGCGGGGGTAGCCCGGGTAAGGCGCCAGCCGCTACCCGGGAAGCCGTCTGGTTGGGGGAACTACTTCGCCAGCCAGGCGGCGACCTCTTGCCAGTTGCCGCGAAAAATGATTTTTCCGGCTTTTTTCCCCAACTGATAGCGATACATCGGGTCGTAGTATTCATTCAACAGCGGTACCAGCCAGGCGAAGTGCGCCTCGGTACTGGCGGAACGCTGCTGCTGCAACAGCGCCGCGTCGAGCAGTTCGGTTAACTGGGCAAAGCGCTGTAGCCCCAGCCGACGCCGGATGGCAAACAGCCCATGATGCAGATACTCGCTATATTCCTGCCAGCCTTTCTCTTCGCCATAGGCGGTAATAAAGTCGCGATGCATACGATCGAAGTACTCTTCGCGCAACCGTTCGAGACGAACGTCAAAGGGATCCTCCACCACCGCCAGCGGCGATTGCGCCATGCGGATGCGCAAGCACTCCGGCAGGTGGTTCGCGCCGATCATATGGCCTTCATCTTCCAGCACCCAACGTGTTTGTTGTTCCGCCTTTTTAAGCAGGGAGACCGCCAGATGGTTTTCGAACGTCGCCTGCGGGTGTTGCTGCTGCAACGTACGGCCAAATGACGAACCGCGGTGGTGGGCATGACCTTCAAGATCGATACCGTCCGGGCGCGAGCAAACCAGTTGGGTTTTGCCATTGCCGGTGCAGCCGCCAATCAGCACGATGGGGCGCTGTACCAGCTCCTCGGTAGCCTGTATTGCCGCCTGGCGTAGCGCTTTGTAGCCGCCGACAATCAGCGGATAATCGACGTCCGCTTCCCGCAGCCACTGCTGCACGATATGCGAGCGCTGGCCGCCGCGGGCGCAGCACAGATAACCCTGTGGATAGCGGGCGCAGGCTGTCAGCCACGCCTTCAGGCGGCTGGCGCGCAGGTCGCCATCGACCAGCTTATGGCCGAGGGATAATGCCGCTTCCGGCCCCTGGCGCTTGTAACAGGTACCGACGGCGGCGCGTTCTTCGTCGTTCATCAGCGGCAGGTTAATCGCCGCGGGCATCGCGCTTTGCTGGAATTCCACCGGCGCGCGAACGTCGATAAGCGGCGTATCCGCGCAGAGGATGGCGCGATAGTGTGTCCCATTTTCCATGGGTCGTCCTTTTGAGTTAAAACCAGATGTGCTTACTGCGAGGTGGGGATTCTACGCGCCGAAGGGCGTGCCGGGGAAGGGGATAGATCAAATCCCCGGCACGAATGGCTTAATTAAGCTGCGACTGCGCCCAGAAAACGCCGCTGGCGTATTCAACCGGCAGGAGTGGTTTTAGCGCTTCCAGCGTGGCGCTCAGGCGATCGGTATCGCTGTCGGTTAGATTCAGGTGCCCGACTTTACGCCCCGGACGGACTTCTTTGTCGTACCAGTGCAGATGCACCAGCGGCAGTTTCAGCCAGTCGTAGTTCAGATCGCTGCCGATCAGGTTGATCATCACCGACGGGCTATTGACCACCGGCGGCGGCAGCGGTAAATCGGTAATGGCGCGCAGATGCAGTTCAAACTGGCTAATGGAAGCGCCGTTTTGCGTCCAGTGGCCGCTGTTGTGCACGCGCGGCGCCAGTTCGTTGATCAGTAGTCCCTCGGCGGTGACGAAGCACTCCATGGCCATCACGCCCACGTAGTCGAGCTCGTTCATGATCGCCGTCAGCATGCTTTCGGCCTGCGCCTGCTGGCGCGCATTGGCCTGCGGGAAGGCGACGCTGGCGCGCAGAATGCCGTCCTGGTGCAGGTTGCGGGTCAGCGGATAAAACACCGTGCTGCCGTCGCGGCCGCGGGCACCAACCAGCGACACTTCGCCGGAGAAGTTAATTCCCTGCTCGACGATACACTCGCCGTAATTATCATCCGGCAGTTGTGCGGTTTCGTTCTCGCGTAGACGCCACTGCCCGCGGCCATCGTAGCCGCCGACGCGGCGCTTGACGATAGCCAGCTCGCCCAGACGGGCAAACACGGCGGGCCACTCGCTTTTATCCGCCAGTAGCTGCCACGGCGCGGTGGCGAGGCCAAGTTTGTCGAACAACTGTTTCTGGGTCAGGCGGTCGGCGATGATCGGAAAAACGTCGCGGTTGACGAAAGCCGGATGGCGCGCCAGTTCGCGGGTCAGGGCGGTTTCCGGCCAGCGTTCGATTTCAGCGGTGATGACGCTTTGCTGGAATGGCACCGCTTCCGGGTCGGCTTCGAGACCGACCGGCCAGACGGCGATACCCAGCGGTTCACCGGCCTGACGCAGCATGCGGCCTAACTGTCCGTTACCGAGGACGCAAACCTGTTTCATGCCGCACCTCGCGGGTCCGGGTTATCCAGCACTTCATCGGTCTGCGCCTGACGCCAGGCGCTCAGGCGCTGGTGCAGCTCGGCATCATGCTGGGCGAGAATTTGCGCGGCGAGCAGGGCGGCGTTAGCGGCGCCGGCTTTACCGATGGCCAGCGTGCCGACCGGGATGCCCCGTGGCATTTGAACGATAGAGTAGAGGCTGTCAACGCCGCTTAACGCTGCGCTCTGAACCGGCACGCCGAGCACCGGCACCAGAGTTTTCGCTGCAATCATGCCCGGCAAATGCGCCGCGCCGCCCGCACCGGCGATGATCACCTGATAACCGTTGTTTTCCGCGCCTTCGGCGAAGCTAAACAGTTTATCGGGCGTACGGTGGGCGGAGACCACTTCAACATGGTGCGGAACGTTCAGGGTATCAAGGATTTCTGCGGCGAACTGCATGGTAGCCCAGTCGCTTTTGGACCCCATCACGATGGCGATACGCGCCGGATTATTGCGGGAAGACATGCGTCTGAAAACTCCTGTGGGTGTGCTTCACACTGCTTTAGAGGCCACAGAGAATAGCACGATATCCCGGCAAGGAAAACGGTTGCGTCTGCGTGATTAGCCGTCTTTTGTCTCGCTTGTCGACGATGAAGTACGTTGTTTATTTGCCTTTATCTCATTCATGATACAGGTGATAAGCAGCACCAACCCCCAGGGCAGCATAAGGACGCCCATAATTAGCATATATATTTGTACAAAGCGGCTATCATGTGGGCGGGTAAAGAGCAGGTAAATCGCATAGAGCCAGAGCAACCATAGAAACATCGCATATAAAATCACAGCATATGTGCCAGCTATATACAGGAAAACCAAACCGTAATAGCTGACGCCAAGTGGA
Source organism: Klebsiella sp. 141203 (assembly GCF_032601985.1). Classification (NCBI taxonomy): domain Bacteria; kingdom Pseudomonadati; phylum Pseudomonadota; class Gammaproteobacteria; order Enterobacterales; family Enterobacteriaceae; genus Klebsiella; species Klebsiella sp. 141203. Next base: position 68,193 of record NZ_JAQIRL010000002.1, read on the forward strand.
CTAATAATTGAAATAATCAATCCCCAGATTAGGGGCTGGTTCCATTTTTTCATACTCATTCCCTGAGTTAGTCACTATTAGACGCATTTGTGCGTGATGACATAAGTTGGTTTTTAGCTTTTGTCTTACTGGCATAATAGGCACATATCAACATAAATCCCACTCCCCAAAATAACACCGTAAGGATCCCTAAAATTAAGACAAAGTTTTGGATAAAAGGGTCTTCAGGAGGACGGGTGAAGAACCGATAAAGTGCATAAAAATAGAGCACCCATAGCAGTACTGCGCACCAGACAAAATTAAGCGAGTTGCCTATAAATACGCCGATTAACGCCATAAAACTTGCGCCTAGCGAGCAGATGAAAGCGACTATCATTCCCCACACCAGAGGCTGGTTCCATTTTTTCATACTCGTTCCTTGAGTGAGATTTAGCCAAAGGCTAGCATGCGGAGAACAAATAGCGTCAGTCATTCTCCCCTTCAGAAGAAGGTTTTCGGAATTGTGCCTGGGGGATTAAAACGGGAAATAGATGAGTTCGACGCCGTCGGCGCTGACTTTAACCATTGACCCTTCGCTGTGCCACGCGCCGAGGACCACGCGCCACGCGGGCTGCCCGTTGGCCAGCAGTTCATGGACGGCCGGGCGATGGGTATGGCCGTGAATCAGCCACTGCACCTGATGCCGCTCCATCGCGTCAATTACCGCCTGCGGATTCACATCCATAATTTCCATCGCTTTGCTGCTGTTGGCGGCTTGGCTATCGGCGCGCATTTTGGCGGCGATGCGGCGGCGGATAAACAGCGGCAGGGCGAGAAACAGACGTTGGATCCACGGGGTGTGGACTTTAGCGCGAAACGCCAGGTAACCGGGGTCATCGGTACATAAGGTGTCGCCATGCATAATCAACACTTCACGGCCATAGAGATCCAGCCGCTCTTCTTCAGTGAGCAGGATCATGCCGCTCTGGCGGGCGAAGCGCTGGCCGACGAGAAAATCGCGGTTGCCGTGGATGAAGTAGCAGGGTACGCCGGCGTCGACGACGGCTTTGATGGCCGAAGCGATTTGCTGATGCAGCGGGTTCGGATCGTCATCGCCGATCCAGGCCTCGAACAGGTCGCCGAGAATATACAGCGCTTCCGCTTCGCGGGCGCTGCCGGCTAAAAAGCGCAGAAAACCGGCGGTGATCGCCGGTTCTTCTGTTTGCAGATGCAGGTCTGCAATAAAAAGTGTCGCCACGAATTATTCGCTGACGGTGACGCTTTTGATCACAACATCTTCTTTCGGCACATCCTGGTGCATGCCGCTGCGGCCGGTGGCAACCGCTTTGATTTTGTCGACCACGTCCATACCTTCAACCACTTCGGCAAAGACGCAGTAGCCCCAACCCTGCAGGCTTTCGCCAGAGAAGTTCAGGAAGTCGTTGTCGACCACGTTGATGAAGAACTGCGCGGTGGCGGAGTGCGGCGCCTGGGTACGGGCCATCGCCAGCGTACCACGGGTGTTTTTCAGACCGTTGTTGGCTTCGTTCTGAATCGGAGATTTGGTCGCTTTCTGATTCATGCCCGGTTCAAAACCGCCGCCCTGAATCATGAAGCCGTTGATAACACGGTGGAAAATGGTGTTGTCGTAGAAACCTTCGCGGCAGTAGTCCAGGAAGTTTTTAACTGTTTCCGGCGCTTTGTCGTCAAACGTTTTGATTACGATATCGCCATGATTGGTGTGGAAAGTAACCATTTTTGCATCCTGTTCCGATGATTGTAGTGCTGAACCCAAGGTTGGGTATGACATAGGTGGCTGTTATAGCATAACCGCGGGGGTCGATGCACCTTGCAATGTGTGCTGCTTCCGGTTTGAATTAGGGTTAGAATAAGCGACTTATATCCACACACGTCTACACGGAATCTTCGATGTTAAAAATTTTTAATACACTGACGCGCCAAAAAGAAGAATTTAAACCTATTCATGCCGGGGAAGTTGGCATGTACGTGTGTGGAATTACCGTTTACGATCTCTGTCATATCGGCCATGGCCGCACCTTCGTCTCCTTCGACGTTGTCGCTCGCTACCTGCGCTTCCTTGGTTACAAGCTGAAGTACGTGCGCAACATTACCGATATCGACGATAAAATCATTAAGCGCGCTAATGAAAACGGCGAAAGCTTTGTCGCGCTGGTCGATCGCATGATCGCTGAAATGCACAAAGATTTTGATGCCCTCAACATTCTGCGCCCGGACAACGAGCCGCGCGCCACCCACCATATCGCCGAAATTATCGAAATCACCGAGCAGCTGATCGCCCGTGGTCACGCTTATGTGGCGGATAACGGCGACGTGATGTTCGACGTACCAACCGACCCTAACTACGGTCTGTTGTCGCGCCAGGATCTCGACCAGCTGCAGGCGGGCGCTCGCGTCGACGTGGTTGACGTCAAGCGTAACCCAATGGACTTCGTCTTGTGGAAGATGTCGAAAGAGGGCGAGCCGAGCTGGCCGTCTCCGTGGGGCGAAGGGCGTCCGGGCTGGCACATTGAGTGCTCGGCGATGAACTGCAAACAGCTGGGTAATCACTTTGATATTCACGGCGGCGGTTCGGATCTGATGTTCCCGCATCACGAAAACGAAATCGCGCAATCGACCTGCGCCCACGACGGCGAATACGTCAACTACTGGATGCACTCCGGAATGGTGATGGTCGATCGCGAGAAAATGTCGAAATCGTTGGGTAACTTCTTCACCGTCCGCGATGTGCTGAAGTACTACGATGCCGAAACCATCCGCTACTTCCTGATGTCCGGCCACTATCGCAGCCAGTTGAACTACAGCGAAGAGAACCTCAAGCAGGCGCGTTCGGCGCTGGAGCGTCTGTACACCGCGCTGCGCGGGACCGACAAATCCGCACAGCCTGCGGGCGGCGAAGCCTTCGAAGCACGCTTTATCGAAGCAATGGATGACGACTTCAACACCCCGGAAGCCTATTCGGTACTGTTCGATATGGCGCGTGAAGTAAACCGTCTGAAAACGGAAGACGCGGCTGCCGCGAACGCGCTGGCGGCCCATATGCGTAAGCTCTCATCGGTGCTGGGTCTGCTTGAACAGGAACCGGACGCTTTCCTGCAGAGCGGCGCGCAGGCCGATGATGGCGAAGTGGCGGAAATCGAAGGGCTTATCCAACAGCGTCTGGATGCGCGTAAAGCGAAAGACTGGGCGGCGGCGGATGCGGCGCGCGACCGTCTTAACGAGATGGGTATCGTGCTGGAGGATGGTCCGCAGGGTACCACCTGGCGTCGTAAGTAAGCGCCATTGCTAATGAAAAGGCCACGCTTGCGTGGCCTTTTTGCGTTAGGGACTGACTTCCAGTGGTGTGGGCTGAAAAACGCATACGGATTCGGGCAGATTCAGATGCTGGCAGGAGGATATTTTGCGGCTGTAACGGGCAATAAACTGAATAACGCTATCGCCGCTGTTTAAACCTACTTTGCCATTTGCCAATAGTTGTTCCGGCTGATCGTCGGTAAAAACATTGTTGGCAACCATTTTTGCCCCAAGGCGTTCGAAAAGCGTGACCTTAACTAACGAGGGTTGATAACCCTGCTGTAAGAGCCAATGTCTGGCCTGTTCACGTGACCAGATATTGCTATCGCCCGCTCGGGCAAAGACTTCCAGCAGCCAGCCGTTAGAGTTCTGATACGGCCCGGAGAAGGGCCAGGCGATCAGGTTATAGCGCGGGCTGTGGAACAGGTTCAGTTTGACAGGACTGTGCAAAAGCGCTTGTAAGGCGGCGTTAAGTTCGCCGCGCGGGCGTAAAACCGCTATCTGCTGATTAACCAGTTCATCGGCGAGAAACTCATATAATCCCTGCACGTACAGCGCTGAGCGCGCGGTGCTGCAGGTATTCAGATTATGATAAACCCGCCAGCTGTTATCGGGCTGTCGCAGGGCGTAGCCGGCATGGGACCAGGTTAACCCGCGGCTGGACATATCCTGACCCTGGCGGACTAAAATAACCACCGCTTCCGGCTCGCTATTTAATTGTTGTTTGAGCAACTGTGCCTGATGCATGGTTGCGGCGATGGTTTCCGCCGATGGCGACCCCGTGCCGCAATCGGTGCTGGCGGCCGTTGCGCTTACTGATGTCACGCTCAGGCACAAGGCGAGCGCCAGGCGCTTCATTTCGCCGACAACGGTTGGTTAGCGGAGAGCGAGGCGTCCTCTTGATTCACCATATGGGCCAGGACTTTATCTTCTTTTTTCAGCAATGCGCCGGTGCCTTCCGGGGCTTTCTCCAGCGTCAGCTTGTCCCCGGCTTTAAGCTCCGCCTCTTCGACCACCTGCAGCGGCAGCACCATTTTGACGGTGTTCTGCTTAAGATCTTTGGTGGTCAACAGCGCGGTTTTCTGCTCTTTATTTTTGTCGACAGAAGCGGCGATCAGCGCGGCGGGAAGCAGGACCGGGGAGAGAATGATGCCGCTCACCAGCACTGAACTGCCGATACTGGTAATGGTCGAAGAGACGGCATAGGCGTTGGTATGATCCTCGGCGCGAATGGTGGAAGAAACCGCCAGCAGTGCTGCAGCGGCGAGGATGGTCGTTTTATGCATGTTAATCCCTTAACGTTGAATAGATTGACGATACAACCAGAGTAGTAACGCCAGTACGCAACCAGGCAGCCAGACCCACTGCAGCTCGGAGAGGATCACCTGATGTCCATAAGGCGTGGCATAGCGTGATAGCGCGAATGGCGCCACTTTAATCACCTGCCAGGGCAGGAAGAAGCGTTGAGCGGACCAGGGCCACAGCCAGCCGACGCCTTTACCACCATCGGTGATGGCATCGAGCAGGCTATGGGATAACAGGCAGACGCTAAGAAATGCCCAACTGCGCGCCGGCCCGCAGTGAAACCTCCTGCCAACCATCACCATGCACAGCAAAGGAACCACGAAGGCGAACAATAAAGAGTGGGTAAATCCGCGGTGGCCGAAAATATTGCCGTAGGCGACGCCGAATTTAAACGCCAGCACGTCGGCATCCGGCAATATTGCCAACGCCACGCCAGCCAGCAGCAGGCGAGGAGGAATGATTTTGCATCCCAGCCCTAACCCCAGACACAGTGGAACAGCGGCATGAGTGACGATAGTTGGCATTGGCTTATATTCTACAAATAAAAGCCTATTATCAGTAGGGTATTTGAGAATTACATCCCCGCATTTTTCTGATTTTCCAGCGGGAGAGCGCTGGCGCCGGGACCGGCGCCAGAGAGGGTTAGGCGATAACGGTAATGCTTTGACCGTCAAAGGTCACCGTTTGGCCGGCGACGATTTTACAGCGTTTGCGGGTTTCCACCGCGCCGTCGACTTTCACCAGCCCTTCAGCGATAAAGATTTTGGCCTGCGCGCCGCTTTCGCTCCAGCCTTCCAGCTTCAGCAGATCACACAGTTCAACATGCGGGTGTTTGCCCAGAGAAAAATTCGCCATCTTAGGCCTCCTGAATGTCGTGATACTCTTCGCACGCCTGCAGCGTATTCTGAATGAGGGTCGCTACGGTCATTGGGCCAACGCCGCCAGGCACGGGCGTAATGTAGGACGCGCGTTCCGCTGCGTCTTCAAACACCACGTCGCCGACCACTTTGCCGCTTTCCAGACGGTTAATGCCGACGTCCACCACGATGGCGCCTTCTTTAATCCATTCACCCGGAATAAAGCCTGGTTTACCAACCGCGACAATCAGCAGATCGGCATTTTCGACGTGGTGGCGCAGGTTTTTGGTGAAACGGTGGGTGACGGTGGTGGTGCAGCCCGCCAGCAGCAGCTCCATGCTCATCGGACGACCGACGATGTTAGAAGCGCCAATCACCACCGCGTTGAGGCCATAGGTATCGATATTGTAACGCTCAAGCAGGGTAACGATACCGCGCGGCGTACATGGGCGCAGACGCGGCGCGCGCTGACACAGACGACCAACGTTATACGGATGGAAGCCGTCGACGTCTTTGTCCGGGGCAATGCGCTCAAGAACTTTAACGTTGTCGATACCGGCGGGCAGCGGCAACTGCACCAGGATGCCGTCGATAGTGTTATCGCCGTTAAGCGTGTCGATAAGTTCCAGCAGCTCGGCTTCGCTGGTGGTTTCCGGGAGATCGTAAGAGCGGGAGACGAAGCCCACCTCTTCACATGCCTTGCGTTTGCTGCCGACATAAATCTGCGACGCAGGGTTGCTGCCGACCAGCACAACGGCGAGCCCGGGGGCGCGTTTTCCGGCCGCTACGCGAGCCTTCACTTTTTCCGCGACCTCAGAGCGCACCTGCTGCGCAATCGTTTTACCGTCAATAATTTTTGCTGCCATCAGAGAGAGGATTCCATCTGTCACTTTACGAAAGGGGGATGCGGATATTTTGTCAGAAGCCAGCCCCGCTGTCAGTTATCGTTTGCGTTTTTATCGGTTTTCCGCCGCGAGGAGGTAAAAACAGGCTATTTTTCCGCGCCGTGGCGGCGGAAGGGGCCAGTCGCGAACGAACGGGGCGAACAATCCTTAACCAGACATCGCGTTAATAATCGACAAGCTCGCTATGCCGCTGCCTTTTCCCGGCAAAATGCATTGACTCACCGGAGGTTGACCGTATAATTTCACGCGATTGCACCTCCCGAAGCTCCCGCTTCTCAGTGCGCCCTTAGCTCAGCTGGATAGAGCAACGGCCTTCTAAGCCGTAGGTCACAGGTTCGAATCCTGTAGGGCGTGCCATTATCGCTTCTCTTACGCTCGATTCCTCCATCCAACACAAGCCTCTGACGTAGATCCGCGCTGCTATTACCCGTTAATTAATAACGAAAAGTTTAATTTTATTTCCCATCGTGCTGACTATAGTGATGACACATTCACTTGCTTATTAAGGTCATCGCTCATGAAGTTAATTATTGCCTCCGTTATTTCGTTGTTGAGCTTCAGCGCGCTTGCGGCGCCGGAAGGGACACTAAGCGTACATATTCTCAATCAGCAGACCGGTCTGCCTTCTCAAGGGGTGCAGATTGAGCTCGATAAGCAGCAGGGCAGCGGCTGGCAGCATATCGCCAGCGGTAAAACGGATGCCGATGGCCGTATCAAGTCGCTCTATCCGCAGGCCGATAATATGGAACCAGGGGTGTATAAAGTGACCTTCAAAACCGGTGACTACTTTAAAAGTCATAATATGAGCACCTTCTTTCCCGTCATTCCGGTTATTTTCAGCGTAACCGAACAGAACCAAAAGCTACATATCCCGCTGTTGTTGAGCCAGTATGGCTACTCTACCTACCGCGGTAGTTGATCCACGCACATTTCCTGCCGGACAAAGCGAAGACCGTCATTTCTTGCTTTGTCCGGCGTAGGTCACGGAACTAACTAAAACATCTATTTAACATCTCATCCTTTCTTTGATTGCCGCAACGTCGTGGCTACTCCTCCCTTTTGTTTTCAATAAACCATCCATCGTTCGATTTCTTTTTGATATGTGATGACGGTAACTAAAACACTGTTTTGTTTTCGTTGAATCATTATTTCACATGATCAATGATAACGGCATGGTATCAGTGTGGTGCGCACAACCCTGAGACTCCTGACTTTTCTCATCTGTTCGTAATGCAATGAACAGAAAGAATTTTTTCAAACGCTATTGAAAGAATAAGTCACATCCTTGCCGTTCAGGTGGGGTGGAGATGAGGATAAAAAATGAAAATCAAAGCAACCATTGAACGTATCCCTGGCGGCATGATGCTGGTCCCATTGCTGCTTGGCGCGCTTCTCAATACCCTGGCGCCGGATACCGGTAATTACTTTGGTTCATTCACCAAAGGCATGATTGGCGGCACGGTGCCGATCCTGGCGGTGTGGTTTTTCTGTATCGGCGCATCGATTGATTTGCGCGCCACCGGCACCGTATTACGTAAATCCGGCACGCTAGTGATCACCAAAATTGCCGTCGCCTGGATTGTGGCCTTTATCGCTGCGATGGTCATTCCGGAAAATGGCGTCCAGACCGGTTTCTTTGCCGGACTGTCGGTGCTGGCTATTGTCTCAGCAATGGATATGACCAACGGCGGTCTGTACGCCAGCCTGATGAATCAGTACGGCAGTAAAGAAGAATCCGGCGCGTTTGTATTGATGTCGCTGGAGTCCGGGCCGTTGATGACGATGGTTATCCTTGGCTCCGCCGGTCTGGCTTCCTTCGAGCCGCACCATTTTATCGGCGCGGTGCTGCCATTCCTGGTGGGCTTTGCCTTAGGTAACCTCGACCACGACTTCCGCGCTTTCTTTAGCAAAGCCACCCCGGTGCTGATTCCGTTCTTTGGCTTTGCGCTGGGCAACACTATCAACCTGAGCGTGATTCTGGATACCGGACTGCTGGGGATCGTGCTTGGCGTGGCGGTCATCATCATTACCGGTATCCCACTGATTATTGCTGACCGGGTTATCGGCGGCGGCAACGGGACGGCTGGCGTCGCGGCCTCTTCCGCAGCGGGCGCGGCGGTCGCGAACCCGGTGATCATCGCGCAGATTAATCCGGCCTTGGAACCGGTGGCGGCTTCGGCGACGGCGCTAGTCGCGGCAAGCGTCATCGTCACCGCGATTTTAGTACCGATTATTACCGCCTTGTATGCCAAACGCTTTGGCAACGCGCAGGTGGTGAAAGCGCCTGGCGCCAGCGTGGCGCCATCGGCAAATCACTAATTTATTTTCGCCCTCCGCAGGAGGGCTTTATCATTCAAGAATCTGCCTGGAGGCTAACGTGGACGTAAGACAAAGTATCCACAGCGCGCATGCGAAAACTCTGGATACCCAGGGGCTGCGTAATGAATTTTTAGTTGAAAAAGTGTTTGTGGCTGACGAATACACCATGGTGTACAGCCATATTGACCGCATTATTGTTGGCGGTGTCATGCCGGTGCAGCGCGGCGTTTCGGTGGGCGGAGAAGTCGGTAAACAGCTTGGGGTAAGCTATTTCCTCGAACGCCGTGAGTTAGGGGTGATTAATATCGGCGGCCCGGGTTGTATTACCGTTGATGGCCAATGTTATGAAATCGGCCACCGTGAGGCGCTGTACGTCGGTAAGGGGGCGAAAGAGGTGGTGTTTACCAGCATCGACCACGCAAAACCGGCGAAGTTTTACTACAACTGCGCCCCGGCGCATACCACTTATCCGACGAAGAAAGTCACCCCTGCCGATGTAGCGCCGGTGACGCTGGGTGACAACCTGACCAGCAACCGCCGCACCATCAATAAGTATTTCGTGCCGGATGTGCTGGAAACCTGTCAGCTCAGCATGGGCCTGACCGAACTGGCGCCGGGCAACCTGTGGAACACCATGCCTTGCCATACCCATGAGCGGCGGATGGAGGTCTATTTCTATTTCAACATGGATGAGGACGCCTGCGTCTTCCACATGATGGGGCAGCCGCAGGAGACCCGTCATATTGTGATGCATAACGAGCAGGCGGTGATTTCGCCAAGCTGGTCGATTCACTCAGGCGTAGGTACCCGCGCTTATACCTTCATCTGGGGGATGGTCGGCGAGAACCAGGTCTTTGACGATATGGATCACGTCGCCGTACGCGATCTTCGTTAAAACTCCCCCTCAAGCCCGGATTGCCTTGGGGGGAAATGCAGCGGAGTTCACACTATCAGTGTTAAGAGGCGGGGTGGGGGGTAAGACCCTTTGCCCCGTCATTGTTGGTGTCGCGTAGATAGCCGACTTTATTAATGTGTCTTACGCATCAATAGATGCGCAAAATGCGCTTATTCTCTTTCGCAACTTCCCGCACTCTTACGGTTACCTAAATGTTAATGAGAGTTAACTATTCAGTTAATCAGGGAGAGTGTGATGTCCGCAACTGCCGCTACTTCAGTGTTTCGCGCCAGGGCCAAAGTGATCCTGCAAGTGACCTCAGGGAATTTTCTTGAGCAGTTTGACTTCTTTTTATTTGGTTTTTACGCCACCTATATCGCCCATACTTTTTTTCCTTCCGAAAATGAATTCGCCTCATTAATGATGACCTTCGCCGTTTTCGGTGCCGGGTTCTTGATGCGACCCGTGGGCGCGGTGGTGTTAGGCGCCTGGATTGACAAGGTCGGCAGACGCAAAGGCTTAATCGGCACGCTGTCGATTATGGCGATGGGGACCATACTGATCGTGCTGGTGCCAGGTTATCAGACTATCGGTTTGTGGGCACCGGCGCTGGTGCTGTGCGGCCGACTGTTGCAGGGTTTTTCTGCCGGTGCTGAGCTGGGCGGCGTCTCGGTTTACCTCGCTGAAATGGCGACGCCAGGACGTAAAGGGTTTTATACCAGCTGGCAATCCGCCAGTCAGCAGGTCTCGATTATGGTGGCCGCTTCACTGGGCTATCTGCTCAATATGCTGCTCAGTGAGTCGAGTTTGCATCAGTGGGGATGGCGAATTCCGTTCGCGATTGGCTGCCTGATCGTGCCTTTTATCTTCTTTTTACGCCGCAACCTGAATGAAACCGCGGAGTATTCGGAGCGTAAGGAACATCCGACGTTAGGACAATCGCTGACGATTCTGCTGGCAAACTGGCGGGTGGTGATCGCGGGGATGTTAATGGTGGCCATGACCACTACCGCGTTCTATTTGATCACGGTCTACGCGCCAACCTTTGGCAAAAACGTGCTGTTATTAAGCGCCTCGGATAGCCTGCTGGTCACGCTGTTGGTGGCTATCTCTAATTTCATCTGGCTGCCTATCGGCGGCATGCTTTCCGATAAGTTTGGGCGTAAACCCGTGTTGGTCAGCATGACGTTGCTGGCTATTTTCACCAGTTGGCCTGCGTTATCGTTGCTGGCCCGCATGCCGGACTTCGCCATGATGTTGTCCGTGCTGCTGTGGCTCTCTTTTATTTACGGCATCTACAACGGCGCGATGATCCCCGCGCTGACGGAAATTATGCCCAGGTCGGTCAGGGTCGCTGGTTTTTCTCTGGCTTACAGCCTGGCGACCGCTCTGTTTGGCGGTTTCACGCCGGCGATGTCCACCGCGCTAATTAAAGTCACCGGGGATAAGGCGGCGCCCGGCTACTGGATGAGTTTTGCGGCAATCTGCGCGCTACTGGCGACGCTGTATCTCTATCAACGCGTTTCCCGACAGTCATTGAAAACGCAAAATTCTTTAGGTTAAGAGGTGAATATGCAACGTAAATCATGGGTTTTCTCGTTAGTGATATTCACCTGCGGCTATGCGCATGTTGCCGCCGCGCAGGAGATCACGGTGATGATTTCCGGCGGCTTCTCCGCGGCGTTGGATAAACTGGCGCCCGACTATCAGCAAAAAAGCGGCAATACCTTACATATCATTCATGGTCCCTCGATGGGGAAATCCGCGGAGGCGATACCGAACCGCCTGGCGACAGGGCAAAAAGCGGATGTGGTGATAATGGTGGGATACGCCCTGGATGATTTGCAGAAGCAGGGCAAAGTGATGCCGGGGTCGCGTATTGAACTGGCGGACTCACGAATTGGCGCCGTTGTGCCAAAGGGCGCCCCGGTGCCGGACATCAGTAGCGTCGCCGCGTTGAAACAAACATTGCTGCAGGCGAAATCCATCGCCTATTCGGATAGCGCCAGCGGGCGTTATGTTGAAAAGGAACTGTTCCGAAAACTGGATATCGCCGCGCAGGCAAGCCCCAAAGCAAAAATGATCGAAAAAATCCCCGTTGCTTCGCTGGTGGCGAAAGGGGACTACGCGATAGGGTTTCAGCAGGTTAGCGAGCTGTTGCCGGTCAGCGGCGTGACGTTCGTTGGCCGTCTGCCGGATGAAGTGCAATACGTTACTCGCTTCGCGGGCGCCGTGGTTGCCGATTCATCCGCGCAATCGCAGGCGAAGCAGTTGCTGTGCTATCTGGCTTCAGTCCCGGCGCAGGCGGAAATTCGTCGCACAGGCATGGATCCTTTACCCTCCAACGCCTGCGAATTACCGGAAGAGGGCTAATTATGCGGTGGGATGGTAAAAATCGGTAATGGCTTTTTCGAGTTCGGCGGCCAGAGGGGGTAACGCTCTGCCCGCTTTTTTTATCAGCCCCACCTGCCTTTTCACTTCAGGTTCCACTAGCGGAATACTGGCTAACGCGTGGTGTGCATAGGCCGGCAGCGCCATCGCCGGTATTGCCGCAATACCAAGGCCGGCATCCACCATACCCAGCATCGTCGTGACATGGCGGGTTTCACAAACCGCAGTGCGTCGTGGCCCTACATCGCTCAGGGCGCCATCCAGCAGGTGGCGATTGCCGGAGATCTTATCGAGCCAGATATAATCGCGGTTAAAAAACTCCTGCCAGCAGAGGCTGTTACGCTGCGCCAGCGGATCGTCGCGTCGGCAAACCGCCAGATAGCGTTCATGAACCAGCGGCGTAAACACCACATCAGACGCGATCTCAGAGAGAAAACTCAGGCCGAAATCCGCCTGGCGATTTTGCACGGCGCTATAAACATTTCCGGCGCTGGTATCAATAACCTTGATCCGCGCCTTAGGAAAACGTTGACGGAATTGCGTAATGACCTGGGGCATAAAATAGTTGGCGGCTGAAGGAACGCAGGCGACCGTCACCAGCCCGTTGCCGAAAGCCGCGCGGTCGCTAATGCCGTCCAGGGCATCTTCGAATTCGGAAAGCAGATGCTGCGCCTTTGGAGCGAAAGCTCTGCCGGTTTGTGTGAGCGTCACCCGGCGAGTGGTTCTTTCAAACAATCTCACCCCTAAAGCGGTTTCCAGCTTCTCGATTCGCCTGCTTAACGCCGATTGCGAAATGCAAATCGCCTCGGCGGCGTAGCGAAAGCTGCCGTGCTCGCTGAGGGCTAAAAAGGCGTAGAGATCCTGCAGATCAAAAAGGGGCAAGTGGCGTTTCTCCTGGATTTAACAAAAAAACAACAATTGATTGTACTGTTTATTTTGTTTTCCAGGAAGAAACAACGCCGACCAGCCGCAGGTTAAATAGATGACCTGCGGCCCGGCATCAGGCGTGCGCCAGTAGCGGGAACATTAATTTGTTGTCGTGGAAGATGTTCTCTTTAGTCGAATAGATAAACAACATATCGTCGCCGTCTATTTTTTCGTACTCGCCAAGGCGCGCTTCCTTCGGCGTAAAACCGAGCACCGCCTGTTGCGATTGCGGTTGGGCGAGTTCATTGATAATGGTCGCCATGGATTGTCCGGCATCGCAAAAAATATCAAAGCAGATCAGCTCATGGGCGCTTTGCATCGCAATGGCGACGGCCTGGTTTTTCTCCGAGTAGTAAACAAAATGCTTCATAAACGCCGAACAGTAAAACATCAGCAGACCGAAGTTATTTTCCACTCGTAGCTGTGAAAAGGGGTTGGATTTCTGGTAGTAGTGCTTAAGCAGGGCGATATCCTGCGCACTATCCATATCCAGTTTACGGAAGTCGCCGGGTGTAGGCGAAACGGGCGCAACATATTGATATTCGTCGGTCCGCGTAAAGCCAAATTTGGGATAGAAGTCGACGGTAGTAGAATTGGCAAACAGGAAAAAAGCATCCGCTTTGTCACGCCAGTCATCAAGAATATGTTGTATCAACTGTCCGGCAAGCCCTTTATTACGGTAATCAATGTTGGTCATTACCGTACCTATTTGAATATAGCGTCGGGGTTGGCCTTGCCAGACCAGATCAATAATATTCGCGGAGGCGTTGGCGATAACTTTATTCTTATCAACGAAAGCGTAAGGGATATAGGATTCACTCCAGTACCCCTGCTGATACCAGGCGTCAAAGGATAGATCGAACGTTTTGATGGCTAAATCAATAAAGCTCTTTCTTAATGTATTATCATCTTTGAGTTGCTTAACCAATTTGTAGTGCATCGCAGTCATTCCTTTCTTATTCGTTTTACTATCCGGGATTGCTACAGGCAAATTTTACCCCTTGAAAATCACAGGCTTTGCGCCTGAGTATGGCGGTTTTCTGCGGTTTGTACAGCATTGGCGGAAGGGCATCGCTCAGGACGTTGCCTGGCTCACAATTAATAGCAAATATTCTGCGTGGATAAGGTCAGTGAGACGCACCTGCGGTGGAATTTGGTTTATTCTTTTTTCTCGGGGAATAATCTGAAGAAATCTATTTGAGAGAAATTTACAGTAAAACGTAAGTATAAGAGGAAAATATTTTAATTATTTCTTTTTGACATAACGCACTGATATTTATCTATAAATAAAAAATATCGGAAAGGCATATTTTATCAATAGGTAATATGCACTAACGCTCAACAGTATATGGCGTATTTTAGTTGCTGCGTTGATATTAAATTGCTGAGAGATGAGCTAAATGAGCCATCATCTTCTACACTTTATGGCGCCGTTGCCATTGAGGTTTTTCGCAAGCAAGGGAAAGGCTTCATATCAGCGCTGAATGTAACCAATTGAATGTTAATGAGAAGTTGTCATATTTTCAAGAGAGGAGTTCCTGATATGGCATTCGTAACAACTAAAGATGGCGTTAATATTTATTTTAAAGACTGGGGTCCGAAGGAGGCTCAGCCGATTGTGTTCCACCATGGCTGGCCGTTAAGCGCTGATGACTGGGATAACCAGATGCTGTTTTTCCTCGCACAGGGTTTTCGCGTCATCGCTATCGATCGCCGTGGACATGGGCGCTCCGACCAGGTAAGCGAAGGCCATGATATGGATCACTATGCGGCCGATGCTTCGGCGGTAGTGGAAAGTCTGGATTTGCATAACGCTGTCCACGTTGGCCATTCAACCGGTGGCGGCCAGGTCGCGCGTTATGTGGCCAAGTACGGCCAACCGCAGGGCAGGGTAGCTAAAGCGGTATTAATCAGTTCCGTACCGCCGCTGATGGTCAAAACCGACAATAACCCTGGCGGTACGCCCATCGAAGTGTTTGACGGTTTCCGCAAGGCGCTTGCCGCCAATCGCTCGCAGTTTTATCTCGATGTTGCCAGTGGACCGTTCTACGGCTTTAATCGCGATGGCGCAGAGGTTTCGCAAGGTACCATTCAAAACTGGTGGCGCCAGGGGATGACCGGTAGCGCGAAAGCCCACTATGAAGGGATTAAAGCCTTCTCTGAAACCGACCAGACAGAAGATCTGAAAGCGATTACGGTGCCAGTGCTGGTTATGCAGGGTGACGACGACCAGGTCGTTCCTTATAAAAATGCCGCCATTTTGCAGGACAAACTATTAGCGAATAGCGAGCTTAAAATTTATCCGGGCTTACCGCATGGTATGCACACGTCACATGCGGATGTGATTAACGCCGATCTGCTGGCCTTCATTCGTTCATAACGATATTCAGCCTTCGAAGACGTTTCTTCGGAGGCTATTTATTTATTGTTGAAGATGAATAACGCAAACTTTAGTTTGCGTGCCGCTGTACGAAAAAATTAATAATAAATTTGTTACATAGTTCGTTTAATACCAGGGCAGTGTACAGGTTATAGTCTACGCTTGTATGCGTATTACCGCACGAATAGGAAAAAACTAAATGTTATGGATCGGGTACCTTATCCGCAAATTCGGACTGAGGCCTCCCGCTGGTATGTAAATCAAGGATCCTGAAGAGCAATACTCAGATGTCGCATTTACCCAAATTCTCTCTTTCATTATTACACCCGCGTTACTGGCCGGCATGGCTGGGTATTGGCTTATTGTGGCTGGTGGTACAACTACCTTATCCGCTGATCTATCGTCTGGGCCATGGGTTAGGGCGTTTATCCATGCATTTTTTGCGCGGAAGGGTACGTATTGCGAAGCGCAATCTTGAGCTCTGTTTTCCACAACTCAGCCCGGCGCAGCGTCATGAAATGTTGGTTAAGAATTTTGAATCTCTGGGCATGGGGTTGATGGAAACCGGCATGGCATGGTTCTGGCCGACCCATCGCGTCGAGCGCTGGACCGAGACCAGCGGCGTCAACGAAGTCGTTGAACTGCAGGAACAGAAGCAGGGTATTTTGCTGATTGGCATTCACTTTCTGACTCTGGAGCTCGGCGCGCGGATGTTTGGCATGTTCACGCCGGGGATTGGCGTTTACCGGCCAAACGATAATCCGCTGATCGACTGGCTACAAACCTGGGGACGACTGCGTTCTAACAAGACGATGCTGGATCGTAAGAACTTGAAAGGTATGGTTAAGTCACTGAAAGAGGGAGAAATCCTCTGGTACGCTCCGGATCATGATTATGGTCGCGCCAGCAGCGTATTTGTTCCCTTTTTCAATGTTGATAATGCTGCGACTACCACCGGGACCTGGATGCTGGCGAGAATGTCAAAAGCCACCATCGTTCCTTTTGTTCCGCGAAGAAAGCCCAACGGCGCCGGGTATGAGCTGATTGCGCTGCAGCCAGAAGCGACGCCGCCGCTGGATTCCCCGGAAACTACCGCCAGCTGGATGAACAAAATTATTGAGCAATGTATCCTGATGGCGCCGGAACAGTACATGTGGCTGCACCGTCGTTTTAAGACCCGTCCGGAAGGGGTTCCGTCGCGGTACTAAGCGCGGTGGCCGGTGAAAAATAATCCGATAAATAGCGCGCTTATTAATCTAGTGTCTATACTCTAAATAATTCGAGTTGCAGGCAGGCGGCGACGCAGAGAATCCCCAGGAGCTTACTCTAGTAAGTGACTGGGGTGAGCGAGGAAAGCCAACGCACATGCAACTTGAAGTATGACGAGTATATACTGAAAGAGCCTCAATTAGGCTCAATCCAAGGAGAATGTAGGATGAAAAAGGTATTAGTCGCTTTAGCTCTTTCTGCTGTTGCCTTTGGCGCCTCTGCTGCGCAATTAATTACTAAAGAAGAAGCTTCGCATTTCAAACTGACTCACGTGGGCAGTATTTCTGTGGGGCCGTCTGGCGGGCAATTCTCTTCACCTTCTGATCTTCACGATCAGCTTTCTAAGCTGGCAGATGAGAAGGGCGGTAAATATTACATTATTACCGCGGCGCGCGAACACGGGCCGAACTTTGAAGCAACGGCGGAAGTGTATAAATAATTAATCACGTTGATTAATTATATATAAACGTCGAAAGTCTGATTTTTAACCCGGCATGCCACCGCGCTGCCGGGTTTTTTATTTAAGTACTGTGAAGCGATATATCCTGTTTACTTCGCGTCGACGGTAGGGTAGTCGAGGTAGCCCTCTTTACCACCGCCGAAAAACTGCTCTCTGATTGGCTGATTGAGCGGCAGGTTGTGCTGCAGACGATACGGCAGATCCGGGTTGGCGATAAACGGGCGACCAAAACCAATCAGGTCGGCCCAGCCTTTGGCCAGCGCTTCTTCGGCACGTTCTACGGTGTATTTCCCCGAATAAATCATTGTGCCGCGGAACACCTGTCGTAGCGCTTCTTTAAAGGCAGCGGGCATCACTGGCGCATCATCCCAGTCGGCTTCGGCGATATGGATATAGGCGATGCCGATATCATTGAGGACGCTGGCCGCCGCCAGATAGGTGGCTTCCGGCGTATCATCTTTCGACCCCATCAAGGTGGTCAGCGGCGCCAGGCGGATGCCCAGTTTCTCTTTACCAATCGCATCGGCAACGGCTTGCGCCACTTCTTTGAGGAAACGCAGGCGATTGGTTAACGAACCGCCGTACTCATCGGTACGCTGGTTTTCACGAGAATCAATAAACTGATTGATCAGATAGCCATTCGCACCGTGTAGCTCAACGCCATCAAAACCGGCGGCAATAGCGTTACGCGCGGCCTGTGCATATTGTTCGATGATAGCCGGGATCTCTTCGCGAGTCAGGGCGCGCGGCATCGAGTGCTGCACCATTTCACCAACGCCGTTTTCCGGACCGCGTCCTTCGACATCGACAAAGACCTTCACTCCTTCAGCCTGAATTGCAGATGAAGAAACCGGTGCGGCATTACCCGGCTGCAGTACGGTATGGGAGACACGCCCTACGTGCCAGAGCTGGGCAAAAATTTTGCCTCCCGCCTGGTGTACCGCGGCGGTGACTTTTTCCCAGCCGGCGATCTGCGCTTCATTATAGATGCCAGGCGTCCAGGCATAACCCTGTCCCTGTTGGCTAATCTGCGTGCCTTCGCTGATAATTAAACCGGCGCTGGCGCGTTGGGCGTAATACTCCGCCATCTGATCGGTAGCGACATCACCGGCCCCGGCGCGGGAACGCGTCATCGGCGGCATCACGATACGGTTGTTTAACGATAGGGCCTGCAAGGAATAGTGGTCGAATAACATAATGCGTCTCCTTAACGACTTGATGGACGCAGCATAGACCCTGGCTATTTTGGATTAAATGACAACGATGTTCATAGACTGTTAACTGATTTGTATATAAATGGGGTAGCGTATGCCAAACGTGTGGGGTATTGACCACCCGCATAATTAGGTAGGCGAAATGTGGTATTATCGCGCCTTTCCCTTTTCGTCCTGGGGTTTTTTTATGCAACAACCTGTTGTTCGCGTTGGGGAATGGCTCGTTACTCCTTCTGTAAACCAAATTAGCCGGAACGGACGTCAGCTTACTCTCGAACCGCGTTTAATCGATCTTCTGGTCTACTTTGCTCAACATCCTGGCGAGGTACTTAGCCGGGACGAGCTTATCGATCACGTCTGGACGCGCAACGTGGTGACCAGCCATGTCGTCACCCAGAGTATTTCCGAGTTGCGTAAGTCACTGAAAGACGGCGATGACGGCAGCATGGAATATATTGCGACGGTGCCCAAACGCGGTTACAAGCTGACGGTCCCGGTAATTTGGTGTACGGAAGAGGGCGAAGAGTTGGCGCCGGTTGTCCCGCCAGTGGCCCCTGTCACCGTTCCTGAAACGTCGCCACCGACTATTTCTCCTTCATCTGCCTCGCCTGCGGCGGCGGCAGTGCCGGAAAAACGTAAACGGATCACCACCTTCTGGGTGTGGACGCTGTTCCTGCTGGCGTTGGGCAGTTGCGTCGCGTTAGTCGCCTTGTCGTCGATAGAATCGCGGCCGCCGGAAACCAAAACTCGCCTGCTGCTAAACCCGCGCGATATCGACATACACCTGGTAAACGGCAGTTCATGCAACAACTGGGCATCGCAGCATGCCTATGCGGTAGGGTTGGGCAGCCTGGTAACCACCTCGCTCAACACTTTCTCGACCTTTATGGTCCACGATAAAACCAACTACAACATCAACGAGCCCAGCAGTTCGGGTAAAACGTTGACCATCGAATTCGTTAATCAGCGCCACTATCGCGCCCAGCAGTGCTTTATGTCGGTGCAACTGGTCGATAACGCCGACGGCTCGACGATGCTCGATAAACGCTACTTTATTACCATGGATAACCAGCTCACCATTCAGAATGACCTGCTGGATAGTCTGTCAACCGCGCTAATGCAGCCGTGGCCGGATCGCATGAAAGCGATGCTGAAACAGTATCAACCCGCGCAAAGCCCTTCATTAACCCGTCTTTATCAGGCCCATCAGCTGTTAATGAAAGGTGATGTCGATTCATTAGGTAAAGCCAGCGATATACTCGATGACGTCATTAAACAATCGCCGGACTTTATTTATGCTTACGCCGAAAAAGCGCTGGTGGATGTATTACGTCATTCGCAGCAGCCGTTGGATGAAAAACAATTAGCGACGCTGTATGCCGAGGTTGAAAAAGTGGGTGAAATGCCCGGCATTAAAGATATGGCGATCTTCTACCAGATAAAAACGGTAGATATGTTAGGCAAAGGGAAAATAGATGAGGCGTACAGCGCTATCAACACAGGCATTGATTTAGAAATGTCGTGGATGAATTACGTGCTGCTCGGTAAAGTCTATGAGATGAAAGGACAGAACCGCGAAGCTGCCGATGCCTACCTGACGGCGTTTAATTTACGCCCTGGCGAAAACACCTTGTACTGGATTGAAAACGGAGTATTCCAGACCTCCGTCACCCGCGTAGTACCATATCTCGACAATTTCCTCGCTTCAGAATAAGTAAACCCTCATCATGCTCATGGTTTTGAGTATGATGAGGTTAAATTTATGTATCTCATGAGCACTCTGATTGTTACCTGAAATAAGCGTTATTTTCCTGCCTGGTAACACAATTTCAACACCAGTATGCGCGTCTAACTCTTTGTAAGTAGGCGATGTTTATCTTTTTTTGATATCAACATGTCATGTTTATATGTTAATCGAAAAAGGTCAAAATATCATTTGTCTGATGTTTGTAGTTATTTCACTTTATCTTTAGGATTTATCTCGTACGAATCAGTAATCTTGTTGGCAGTTGGTCGGGTCAATAAATGGTTCTATATCATGATCTGTACCTCCCAAATAAACTTAGGAGAAAAACAACCATGAGTTCTGCCAAGAAGATCGGGCTATTTGCCTGTACCGGCGTAGTCGCCGGTAATATGATGGGGAGCGGTATTGCACTATTACCTGCGAACCTCGCCAGCATCGGTGGTATTGCCATTTGGGGTTGGGTGATTTCTATTATTGGCGCGATGTCTTTGGCTTATGTTTATGCCCGACTGGCGACCAAGAACCCGCAGCAGGGTGGTCCAATTGCTTACGCAGGGGAAATTTCTCCGGCCTTCGGTTTCCAGACCGGCGTCCTTTATTATCATGCAAACTGGATTGGTAACCTGGCAATCGGTATTACCGCCGTCTCTTATCTCTCTACGTTCTTCCCAATTTTAAATAACCCGGTGCCAGCAGGTATTGCCTGTATTGCCATCGTGTGGATCTTTACTTTCGTTAATATGCTCGGCGGGACCTGGGTAAGCCGTCTGACCACTATTGGTCTGGTACTGGTGCTTATTCCGGTGGTAATGACAGCGGTCGTCGGCTGGCATTGGTTTGACGCGGCAACTTATCAGGCGAACTGGAACACCTCCAGCACCACTGATAGCCACGCGGTCATTAAAAGTATCCTGCTCTGCCTGTGGGCCTTCGTTGGCGTAGAATCCGCCGCAGTGAGTACCGGGATGGTGAAAAACCCGAAACGTACCGTACCGCTGGCAACCATGCTGGGTACGGCGATGGCCGGTATCGTCTATATCGCCGCGACTCAGGTTATCGCCGGTATGTATCCTGCTTCTCAGATGGCCGCGTCCGGTGCGCCGTTCGCAATTAGCGCCTCTACCATTCTCGGCGGCTGGGCTGCTCCGATGGTTTCCGCTTTCACCGCCTTCGCTTGCCTGACTTCTCTGGGCTCGTGGATGATGCTGGTTGGCCAGGCCGGTGTACGTGCCGCCAACGACGGTAACTTCCCGAAAGTGTATGGCGAAGTCGATAGCAACGGTATCCCGAAAAAAGGCCTGCTGCTGGCCGCGGTGAAAATGACCGCGCTGATGGTGCTGATTACCCTGATGAACTCCGCCGGTGGTAAAGCATCTGACCTGTTCGGCGAGCTGACCGGTATCGCGGTACTGCTGACCATGCTGCCTTACTTCTACTCCTGTGTTGACCTGATTCGTTTCGAAGGCATCAACATCCGCAACTTCGTTAGCCTGATTTGTTCGGTACTGGGTTGCGTGTTCTGCTTCATCGCGCTGATGGGCGCAAGCTCCTTCGAACTGGCCGGCACCTTTATCGTTAGCCTGATTATCCTGATGTTCTACGGTCGCAAAATGCACCAGCGCCAGCAGAACAACGCAACGGATAACAACAGCCCCGCTAACGCGCACTAATCAGTAACCCTTTTTCCTGAGGCTCCTTCCATCACCTGTCACATCGAGACGGGAGGGGCTTTCTACATCTGGAGATTTGACTATGAACGTTATTGCAATCATGAATCACATGGGTGTTTACTTCAAAGAAGAACCCATCCGTGAACTGCATCGTGCTCTCGAACGCCTGGACTTCCGTATTGTCTACCCGAACGACCGTGACGACTTATTAAAACTTATCGAAAACAACTCTCGTCTGTGCGGCGTGATCTTCGACTGGGATAAATACAATCTCGAACTGTGCGAAGAAATCAGCAAAATGAATGAGTACATGCCGCTGTACGCTTTCGCTAACACCTACTCCACTCTGGACGTTAGCCTCAACGATCTGCGCATGCAGGTTCGCTTCTTCGAATATGCGCTGGGCGCCGCTGAAGATATCGCGAACAAAATCAAACAGAACACTGACGAATACATCGACACCATTCTGCCGCCGCTGACCAAAGCGCTGTTCAAATATGTACGTGAAGGCAAATACACCTTCTGTACCCCAGGCCACATGGGCGGTACCGCGTTCCAGAAAAGCCCGGTAGGCAGCATCTTCTATGATTTCTTTGGTTCCAACACCATGAAATCCGATATCTCCATTTCGGTTTCTGAACTGGGTTCACTGCTTGACCACAGCGGCCCGCACAAAGAAGCGGAAGAGTATATCGCTCGCGTCTTCAACGCTGAACGCAGCTACATGGTGACCAACGGTACATCAACCGCTAACAAAATCGTCGGTATGTACTCCGCGCCTGCCGGCAGCACCGTGCTGATTGACCGTAACTGCCACAAATCGCTGACTCACCTGATGATGATGAGCGACATTACGCCGATCTACTTCCGTCCGACCCGTAACGCCTACGGTATCCTCGGCGGTATCCCGCAGAGCGAATTCCAGCACGCGACTATCGCCAAGCGTGTGAAAGAGACGCCGAATGCGACCTGGCCGGTACACGCGGTTATCACCAACTCAACCTATGATGGTCTGCTGTATAACACCGACTTCATCAAGAAAACCCTGGATGTGAAATCCATCCACTTTGACTCCGCATGGGTGCCTTACACCAACTTCTCGCCGATCTATGAAGGCAAATGCGGGATGAGCGGCGGCCGCGTTGAAGGGAAAGTGATCTACGAAACCCAGTCCACGCATAAACTGCTGGCGGCATTCTCTCAGGCTTCGATGATCCACGTGAAAGGCGACGTTAACGAAGAAACCTTCAACGAAGCCTACATGATGCACACCACCACTTCTCCGCATTACGGTATCGTGGCTTCCACCGAAACCGCGGCGGCGATGATGCGCGGTAACGCCGGTAAACGCCTGATCGACGGTTCTATCGAACGTTCGATCAAGTTCCGTAAAGAGATCAAACGTCTGAAAGGCGAGTCTGAAGGCTGGTTCTTCGATGTATGGCAGCCGGAACATATCGATGGCGCTGAATGCTGGCCGCTGCGTTCCGATAGCGCATGGCACGGTTTCAAAAACATCGATAACGAGCACATGTACCTCGACCCGATCAAAGTCACGCTGCTGACCCCGGGGATGAAGAAAGACGGCACCATGGATGATTTCGGTATTCCGGCAAGCATCGTGGCGAAATATCTCGACGAACACGGCATCGTGGTTGAGAAAACCGGTCCGTACAACCTGCTGTTCCTGTTCAGCATCGGTATCGATAAGACAAAAGCGCTGAGCCTGCTGCGTGCGCTGACCGACTTCAAACGCGCGTTCGACCTGAACCTGCGGGTGAAAAACATGCTGCCGTCTCTGTACCGTGAAGATCCTGAATTCTATGAAAACATGCGTATTCAGGACCTGGCGCAGAACATTCATAAACTGGTTGAGCATCACAACCTGCCGGACCTGATGTTCCGCGCATTCGAAGTGCTGCCATCCATGGTGATGACCCCGTATGCCGCGTTCCAGAAAGAGCTGCACGGTCAGACTGAAGAAGTGTACCTCGAAGAGATGGTAGGCCGCGTCAACGCCAACATGATCCTGCCGTATCCTCCGGGAGTACCGCTGGTTATGCCTGGTGAGATGATCACCGAAGAAAGCCGCCCGGTACTGGAATTCCTGCAGATGCTGTGCGAAATCGGCGCTCACTACCCGGGCTTCGAAACCGATATCCACGGCGCATATCGTCAGGCGGATGGCCGTTACACCGTTAAAGTGCTGAAAGAAGAAAACAACAAGTAATAGACGCACACAAGGGAAGTGGCTTGCCACTTCCCTTTTTTCACGCTGCAAGGAGAACCTATGAAAACACCCTCACAGCCGCGCGCGATTTACTACATCGTAGCGATCCAGATCTGGGAGTACTTCAGCTTTTACGGCATGCGCGCCTTACTCATCCTTTATCTCACCCACCAACTTGGCTTTGACGATAGCCACGCCATCAGTCTGTTCAGCGCCTACGCATCTTTAGTTTACGTAACCCCCATTCTCGGCGGCTGGCTTGCCGACCGCCTGCTCGGCAACCGCACGGCGGTGATTGCCGGGGCGTTGTTGATGACCCTCGGCCACGTGGTGCTGGGCGTCGAATCTGATTCCACCTGGAGCCTCTATCTGGCGCTGGCGATCATTATCTGCGGCTATGGTCTGTTCAAATCCAATATCAGCTGCCTGCTCGGCGAACTGTACGCCGCTGACGACCATCGTCGCGATGGCGGTTTCTCGCTGCTGTATGCCGCCGGTAACGTCGGTTCGATAGCCGCCCCCATTGCCTGCGGGCTGGCGGCGCAGTGGTACGGCTGGCATATCGGCTTTGCGCTGGCGGGGATCGGCATGTTTATCGGCCTGATGATTTTCTTAAGCGGCAGCCGCTACTTCCGCGACACCCGCGGCGTCGACAAACAGGCGCTGCGCGCGGTGAAATTCGTGTTGCCGACCTGGGGCTGGCTGGTGGTGATGCTGTGCCTGGCGCCGGTGTTCTTCACCTTGCTGTTAGAAAACAACTGGTCCGGTTATCTGCTGGCGATTGTCTGCCTGTTCGCCGCGCAAATGGTGGCGCGGATCATGATCAAATCGCCGCAGCACCGCCGCGCGCTGTGGCAAATCGTTCTGCTGATGTTGACCGGAACGCTGTTCTGGGTGCTGGCGCAGCAGGGCGGTAGCTCGATTAGCCTGTTTATCGACCACTTTGTTGATCGCCGGCTGTTCAATATTGAAGTACCGACCGCGCTGTTCCAGTCGGTTAACGCGGTGGCGGTGATGGCCGCCGGCGTGATCCTGGCGTGGCTGATCCGCCCGGAAGGGCGAACCCGCTCGGTGTTAAAAGTGTGGCTGAAATTTGCTTTCGGCCTGCTGCTGATGGGCGGTGGATTTATGCTGCTGGCGCTGAATGCCCGCCACGGCGCGGCTGATGGTCAGGCCTCGATGGGCATGATGGTCGCCGGGCTGGCAATGATGGGCTTTGCCGAACTGTTTATTGACCCGGTGGCGATGGCGCAGATAACCCGTCTGAACATGCCCGGCGTCACCGGCGTATTAACCGGCATTTATATGTTGGCCACCGGCGCGGTCGCCAACTGGCTGGCCGGGGTGGTGGCGCAGCAAACCACCGAATCGCAAATCAGCGACACGGCGATTGCCGCCTATCAGCATTTCTTCTCGCAGATGGGTGAATGGACTATCGGCTGCGTAGCGGTGATTGTCATTGTCGCCTTTGCCGCGATTTGCAGCACCGGCCAGCGCAGCGCGACCGGGGACATTAACTCAACAGCCAAGTGAGCAGGAGGTGGATATTCTGGCAGGCGCGGAAGCCAACGATAAAAAATACCGTTAGTGAAGCCATAGCTGAGTGAGATCAGCTTGTAGTGAATCCAGAGTCGTTAAGATTGTTCTCTGGTGTGTTACCAGAGACAGGCCGCGCTGAATGGTGACCTGGTTCAATTTATCGAAGCTAGTTTGAAAGCAGGGTTATGAGGAACCAACATGTCTGAACAACAAGCACAAGGTGCCGATGAGGCAATTGACCTTAATAATGAACTGAAAACTCGTCGCGAAAAATTGGCTGCGCTGCGTGAGCAGGGCGTCGCTTTCCCGAACGATTTCCGTCGCGATCATACCTCTGACCAATTGCACGCTGAATTCGATGCGAAGGATAACGATGAACTCGCTTCCCTGAACGTTGAAGTCTCTGTTGCTGGCCGTATGATGACCCGCCGCATCATGGGTAAAGCCTCTTTCGTTACCCTTCAGGACGTCGGCGGCCGCATTCAGCTGTACGTCGCGCGCGATGACCTGCCGGAAGGCGTCTACAACGAACAGTTTAAAAAATGGGATCTCGGCGATATCATCGCCGCCCGCGGCAAGCTGTTCAAAACGCAAACCGGCGAACTCTCCATTCACTGCACCGAGCTGCGTCTGCTGACCAAAGCCCTGCGCCCGCTGCCGGATAAATTCCACGGCCTGCAGGATCAGGAAGTCCGCTATCGCCAGCGTTATCTGGATCTGATCGCCAACGAAGAGTCGCGTCATACGTTCCGTATCCGTTCGCAGATCCTCGCCACCATGCGTCAGTTCATGGTTGCCCGCGGCTTTATGGAAGTCGAAACCCCGATGATGCAGGTGATCCCCGGCGGCGCTTCCGCCCGTCCGTTCATCACCCATCACAACGCGCTGGATCTGGATATGTACCTGCGTATCGCGCCGGAACTGTATCTGAAACGTCTGGTGGTTGGCGGCTTCGAACGCGTCTTCGAAATCAACCGTAACTTCCGTAACGAAGGGATCTCCGTACGTCATAACCCAGAGTTCACCATGATGGAACTGTATATGGCGTATGCGGATTACAAAGACCTGATCGAACTGACCGAGTCGCTGTTCCGCACTCTGGCGCAGACGGTGTTGGGCAAAACCGAAGTGCCGTATGGCGACCAGGTGTTTGACTTCGGCAAACCGTTTGAAAAACTGACCATGCGTGAAGCCATCAAGAAACACCGTCCGGAAACCAACATGGCGGATCTGGATAACTTCGACGCGGCGAAAGCGCTGGCAGAATCTATCGGTATTCAGGTAGAGAAAAGCTGGGGTCTGGGACGTATCGTCACGGAGATCTTTGATGAAGTGGCGGAAGCGCATCTGATTCAGCCGACCTTCATCACCGAATATCCGGCGGAAGTTTCTCCGCTGGCCCGCCGTAACGACGTGAACCCGGAAATCACCGACCGCTTCGAGTTCTTCATCGGCGGCCGCGAAATCGGTAACGGTTTCAGCGAGTTGAACGATGCGGAAGATCAGGCGCAGCGTTTCCAGGATCAGGTCAACGCCAAAGCGGCGGGCGATGACGAAGCGATGTTCTATGACGAAGACTACGTCACCGCGCTGGAGTACGGCCTGCCGCCGACCGCCGGCCTGGGTATCGGTATCGACCGCATGGTGATGCTGTTTACCAACAGCCACACCATCCGCGACGTTATCCTGTTCCCGGCCATGCGTCCGCAGAAGTAATCGTGTTTGGTAAATGACAAAACCCCGGCTTGCCGGGGTTTTTTACATGACGCTGGCATCAGGCTCCGACGCTGCCCCAGACCATCTTACCGTTATGGAAGGTGGCGGTACGCGGCGAAATTCGCGCCACGGCTTCGGCGGAGCAGGAGGCATCGACCAGCACAAAGCTGGCGTCGTCCTGTGCTTTTGGCCATACGCGCTCGCCTTTGTCATTCAGCGGCAGCACGTCGCCGGTGGCGATGGCCAGCGCGCGCGACAGGGTCTGCTCATTGGGGCGGATATACAGCTGGGCGTAGAGATTGGCTTTCTCCAGCATGTCGCCCAGTCCGTAGGGCGACCAGTGGTCAATCACGCTATCGGTACCGGTCATCACGAAGACGCCTTTTTCGCGCAGTTGCTTGAGCGGCATGTGCAGAGTGCCGATCGGCACGGTGGAGGCGATGGTGATTTGCTGCGCCGCCATGCGGATCGCGATGGCATCGACCTGCTGCTCGTTCAGCGTCGCCAGCGCAAAAGCGTGGCTGATGGTCAGCTTGCCTTTCAGCGCCGGGGTCTTCTCCACGGTTTCCACCATATAGTTCACCGCCGCCACGCCCGCCGGGCTGGTTTCATGCAGGTGAATATCCACCCCTTTGTCGTAATCCAGCGCAATCTGGAACATGGTATCGAGCGATTTCTCCATCGCGCCATCGACATTAGTCGGATCGAGACCGCCGACATAATGGGCGCCGGCCTGCATCGCTTCGCGAACCAGTGATTCCGATTTCGACAGCAGCAGCCCGTGCTGCGGAAAAGCGACGATTTCGCAATCGAAGCCTGGTTTACGCCGCGCCAGCACTTCCTGCAGATTCTCAAGGTTCTTCAGCCCGGACACCGGCTCAATGTTGCAGTGGCTGCGGGCGATGGTCGAGCCTTTGGATTGAATCAGGTCGATAAGCTTCTCGGCGTGCGCCTGCGTATAAGGCTGGAGTTCCGGCAGCAGTTTCTGCTCAAGCTTGATCATATCCTGAATGGTGGTGCCCGCCGGGCGGTTAAGCGAGCGCCACGGGCCGCCGTAAAACGTTTTGTCCAGATGGATATGCATGTCGCGCATGGCGGGCAGCATCAGTTTGCCGCCCGCATCGTAGCGCGGCAGCGTGGCATCCGGGTGGCTATTATTGCTGCGCAGGGCGACGATTTTGCCGTCTTTTATTTCCAGCGTTTGCAGCTCGGTCCGGGTGTGAACCACCACGCCGTTTTCATATTCGAAGCCGCTTTCCAGCAGCACGTTATCAAGATAGTAATGTTTATCGGCGACGTTGACCGCGCCTTTATTATCGCAGGCGGCCGCGGACGATTGGCTTCCCGCGGCATACGCCGCCGGCGCGCCCGCTGCCAGCAGCGCGGCGGCGGTGACCATCTTGCCGCTTTGGGTAAGAAATTCGCGACGGCTATTGTCTTTATTCATTCTTTCTTCCTTTTGTGTCAGTCATGCACAATATGGGTTCCCGTTTCGCCACGTAGCGCGGCTGGCAGACATTCCGGCGTAGTGATGATCACCCGTTTGCCGCCGTGTTGCAGGAACGTGAGGCTGGCGACGATTTTTGGCAGCATACTGCCTGCCGGGAAATGCCCTTCCTGCATATAGCGGCTCATCTCGCTGATGCCAACGCAACCCAGCGCCTGCTGATTAGGTTTGCCGAAATTAACGCACACTTTCTCCACACCGGTAGTGATCACCAGAATATCAGCATCAATTTCGCGGGCCAGCAGGGCGGTTGAGAGATCTTTATCGATCACCGCATCCACGCTCTGGTAGTCGCCCTGCGGGCTGCGTACCACCGGGATCCCGCCGCCGCCGGCGCCGATCACCACAAAGCCTTGCCGGGTCAGCGCTTTGATAGCTTCCGCTTCGACAATGCGTTTCGGCTCCGGCGAGGCGACCACCCGGCGATAGCCGCGGCCCGAATCTTCCACAAAGCGCCACTCAGGATGCGCCTGCTGCAATTCATCGCGCTGGCTTTCGCTGAAGAACGCGCCGATAGGCTTGGTCGGATGGGTAAAGCCGGGATCGTTTTTATCGACTTCAACCTGGGTGACGACGGTGACCGCCTTTTGCTCGCCGCGCTGGGCAAGGCGGTTATTCAGCGCCTGCTGAATGAGGTAGCCGATGCCGCCCTGGGTATCGGCGACGCAGTTGGCCAGCGGCGTCAGCGGCAGACCTTCTCGTTCGTGGGCTATCTCCGAGCGGCGTAAATCCAGCCCAACCTGCGGGCCGTTACCGTGGGTTAGCACCACGTTATAGTCCGATGCCAGCATCTCCAGCACCGTGCTGGCCACCGCTTTGACCGCCTCGGCCTGATGCTCGATCGACTGGCTGGCGTTATCTTTGATAATGCTGTTGCCGCCAATGGCGACGACGATGAGTTCTTTCATATCTGGCTTCCGTTACAGAAGGTGATGTAGTTATTGTTATTGTGTGGTCGTGGTAGTCGCCCGGCCAGGCGTAGGGCTGCCGGGGATTTCCCGGGGTCGGCGCAAACGCCTCGCCCGGGCTACAACGTTAAACGTCGTAACGATCGCACCAGCGGAGGATCGCTTTTTCGAAACAGGCGAACGGCGGGTGGACGATACCGGCGCCAATCATGCCGATCCCGGCGTCTTTATGGGCGATGGCGGTGTTGATCACCGGTAAAATACCGCTGCTGCCGACGCGGGTGATGTCGATCGCGGTCGGGATCCCCATAAAGCCGAGCAGCGGAATGGTGACGTTCGGGTTTTCGCCAAGGGTGATTTCACGCATCTGGCGAGAGAAATCGACCGCTTCTTCTACCGTTCCACCGACCAGCGCGACGATAGCCGGCGCCGTCGCCATGGCGAAACCGCCGATGCCATAGGTTTCAGTAATGGCGCTGTCGCCGATATCGAGGCCGGAGTCTTCTGGTTTAAAACCAGCGAACATCGGGCCTATCACCTGCTGGGCCGGGCCGGTAAACCATTGTCCCGGCAGGCCGCTGACCCGCAGTCCGAACTCGACGCCGTTGCGCGCCATGGTGGTGACCACGGTGCTGTATTCAATGCCGTGGGCCGCGTCCATCGCCGCTTTGCACATCGCCATCCACGTCGGGCCGGAGAAGTAATCGCTGCTGGCGACAAATTCGAACACCTCGCGCTGCTGCGCTACCGGATAACCGGCCTGAATAATCCCCGGCGTGAGCGCCTGAATCAGCAGGGTGGTGCCGGCGTTGTTGCGGTTATGGCACTCATCGCCCATATGCAGCGCCTGCGCCAGCATTAAGCGCAGATCGATTTCGCCGATGATCTTCATGGCGTCGCGCAGCATGGGGCCCTGCACGTCGCGCATCCAGTTCAGACGATCGATCACGCTCTTATCGTTAGCCCCCATGCGCAGGATCTTCGCCATCTGCTCGCTCATGTTGGTATAAGCGATATTGCCGTAGGTTTTGTTCTCGACGATGTGCATGAACATCGACGCCGACGTCACGCCCGCCATCGAACCCACGCAGTCGTGTTCGTGACAGGGTGAGAAGGTAATTTCACCGGAGGCGGCAAGCTCGGCGGCTTCATCCAGATCTTTCGCCAGCCCTTCAAAGACCAGCGCGCCGGTGACCGCGCCTTTCATGGCGCCGCACATGTTTTGCCATTCCACCGGCGGGCCGGCATGCAGGATGGTTTTTGGCGTCATGCCCGGCACGACGTTAATGGCCTGATCAAAGCCGATGAGTACCGGGTGTGATTGAATAATACGCTCCAGCGCCTGCTGGTTGGCGGCGGCGATTTTATCCGCCAGCGGCGAGTCGGCGATGCGATCCAGCGCCTCGACCACCTGCATATTGCCCTGGCCCGGCGGCGTCCAGTCGAGCTGGGTGACGGCGGTATGCTGCTTTTTCAAATCGTCGCTGAACATGGCGATACCGACGTTAATTACGTTCAACGGCTGGTTAAATAGCGACTGGCTCATCAGGCTTGCTCCCCTTTGCAGATAAATTCACGCGCCAGCAAACCGGTATTGGTGCTGCTGCTGGCCAGAATGACGCCAGCGTCAAGTAGCATCTGGCGCTGTTGCTCCAGCGACGGCGTATCGATGTCGGTACCTAACACGTAAGCGAGGATCGTCAATGGGCGCCCATCGGCGGCGGCAATGGCTTTGGCCTCTTTGATCGCCGCGATCGTCGAACCCACCGGATCTTCATGCGATCCGAAGCCCAGCACGAAGTCCATGACGATGACCGCCACTTCGGGATCGCGCGCCTCTTGCAGCAGGCGGCTGATGCGGTTGGTCGGGTCGATCATCGGGTGCGGCTTACCGTTGGTGAAGTCGTCATCGCCGAAATCGAGGAAAGTGTGCTTGATGCTGCGATTGATATCGCTCAGACGATAGGCCGGATCCGGCTGAATGTTGCTATAAACATCCGCGTGTTTTTCCAGTACCGCGAACATGGTTTCATCGCACAGGGTACCGCCGCAGAACAGGCCGCGAATGTACTTTTGCCGTGGCGTGAGCTGCGCGCGAACGTCAGCAATCAGCGCCTGGTTCAGCGGATGTAAATCGAGATTTTCCTGCTTAATACCGCTCAGCAGGACGGCCTTCAGCGCCGCGTCTTTAGTGCCGCGGGCGAACTGCAGACCTTGCTCATCGGCGGGAGGCTCGGCGCGGCCGAGGAAGCACGCCACTACCGGTTTACGGCAGGCGCGAGCGCGTTCGAGCACTTTTTTCGCCACCGCTGGAGCCGGTGGTTTAGAAACAAGGACGATGATTTCCGTTTGCGGATCGGCTTCCAGCATCTGAATAGCGTCGAGCATCATCAGGCCGCCGATTTTCTCACTCAGATCGCGACCGCCGGTACCGATTAACTGCGAGATCCCGCCGCCGAAATCATGGATACGGACGCTCAACTCCTGGCTACCGGTACCAGAGGCGCCGATAATACCGATGTTGCCGCGGCGAACCGCGTTACCGAAGCACAGCGCCGCGCCGTTAATAATGGCGGTGCCGCAGTCTGGCCCCATCATCAATAACCCTTTTTCGTGGGCCAGCTGTTTCAGCGCCAGTTCGTCGTCAATAGAGACGTTATCGGAAAACAGCATCACGTTAAGATCGTTTTGCAGCGCCTGGCGCGCTTCGCGAGCGGCAAACAGACCGTTGACCGAGATAATCGCGAGGTTACTTTGCGGAAGATGTTTTTTGGCGCTGGCGAGGGTGGCGTAGCGCGCTTCGTGCCGGCCGCTTTCGGCCTTTTTGCTGAACAGCGCTTCTATTTCACCGAGTATCTGTTCACTATCGGCGCCGTCTTTGCCCTTGATAACAATCATCAGGTCGCCGTTTTTCGCCGCTTCCAGCTCCGGCGTCAGCAGTCCCAGGTTATTCAGCACCCCTTTGTTCATTTCCGTCGCCATCGCCACAAATGCCTGCTCTACGCCATCGAGCTTATTAGCGCGGGTGGAAATCGACATTAATGAGACGGAATCAAAATAGGTATTCTTCTTCACCACTATTTTAACTGACATTATTCCCTCCATACGTTTGGCTCAGCGCGCAGGCATCCGCCATGCCCAATAGCATGTCGCTGCCGGAACTTGAGCCAATATTTTTAATATCGGCAATAGCCTTAATAGAAAAGGTTGTCGGTTGATTAACCATCAGATTAATCAACACGGCGATACTTTCGCGATAACGTTGGTTTATCGCTGCCTCCAGCGTAATCGCACTGAGCGGCGTAGTATTTTGTTGGGCGCTCTGCAGCGCGGTTATAAATGCTCCCCGGTATTGATTAGCCGGGTGTCCCTTTATGAATAAAATAACGCTCAGGCCTACCAAATAATCATCCGCCGATGGCGTCAGGCCAATGCCTAATCCGATCATGTGCGCCACGGCGGCGCCGATATTTTTATTTTCGCCAAGTGCTTTAAATAAGGTTTCCCGTCGCTGCTGGAGTTCATGACGCATCGCGTGATAAAAGGGATTGTCGCCGCGATAGAGAAATAACGTGTCATCCTCATGTAACTGCGTAACGATAATGTCATGCCATCGTCGCCAGGCTATCTGGTTAAATGTTGCCGCGTTTAATACCGCCCGCGGCGTTTGCCAGTGCTCACAACGGTAGATGTCTATCCATGTATTATCGCCAACGTAAATCCCTGAATCGGTAAACCGGACGCTTTCCCCTGGCCGGAGCAGGTTGTCAAAGTGGGTGAGTGCTAACCTACAGCTATTAGGCGCATTGTCAGAGGTTTCACACAGCAGCGTCACAAGACCTGGTTTGCCCGGGGTTAGCAGGTTCACCGCATGGGCGAAAACCTCTCCAACCCGTCCGCCGCCGCGCTGTGCGAGAAAGCTCTTATCCGCAGTTAGCGCTTGCACACACCGCCAGGAGGAGGTGTTAATGGCGATTCTCCTTCCTCAGGCTCCGGCGGCGACCAGCAGGTGGGCGATTTCACTGAATCCCTTATCCCATGCCAGCTCCAGCGGCGATTTACCGTACTTATCGGTCATATGCGGGTTGGCGCCGTGGTCCAGCAGCAGTTTGACGATCTCCTGCTGCGTCGCGCCGCCGTCGTTTAAGACAATCGCTTCCAGCAGCGGCGTCCAGCCAACGAAATTGGTGTGGTTAACGTTAATGTTAGTTTCCGCCAGCAATATTTTTACGATTTCAAGATGGCCTTTTTCACAGGCCGGCGTCAGGCCTACGCCGCCGAAACGCGTTAATCGTTCGAGGTCGGGTTTTGCCGGTAAAATTAAGCGCAGTAGTTCGACGTCGTTATTCAGACAGCTGATTAAAAACGGGTTAAAACAGGTCTGGTCCTGCTTATTAATATCGGCGCCAGCAGCAATAAGAACAGAGACACAAGCATAATGTTTATTCAGGCTGGCGAGGGTAATAGCGGTTCGCCACTGGCGATTACTGGCATTAATATCGACACCGCTTGCCAGGCAGGCTTTTAGTTTCGCGATATTTCCCTGCTCTGCAGCCAAAAGATAGTCAGCAATAATATTTTCCATGGCCATCATCTTGCTCCTGTTGTTGCGGCTGAGACTTTCTCGATGGCTTGAGCATAGCAACCAGAAATAGATAAAAGAACCCGCTTAAATTTTATTCGCCATAATCCGGTAGATTATTGAATAAATTTCAATAATCGATGCAGACTGTGCGGCAGAGCAATGTTTACTTCTTTACACCTATACCCCTTAACGCAATCGGGTTTTCTTTCGATATAGTTACCGTCAGAAAGCAATGTCATCGATCTATTTTTCAGAGGGGAAAGAGATGAACGGACTCACCGCTACGGGGATCACCGTCGGGATTTGCGCAGGCGTTTGGCAGCTGATTTCCTCGCACGTTGGGCTGCAGCATGGTTGGGAATTATTGGGAACCATCGGCTTCGTGGCCTTCTGTAGTTTCTATGCGGCAGGGGGAGGCCAATCCGGCTTTGTCAAAAGCCTGTGCGTTAACTATTCCGGAGCGGTGTGGGCGTGGCTGGCGGCGCTGGCCGCTGGCGCTCTCGCCTCAGCCAGCGGTATGTCGGGATTCTGGGCAAGCGTCATTACCACGGTGCCGTTTTCGGCAGTCATCGTCTGGCAGGGGCGCTTTACGCTAACCTCGTTTATTCCCGGCGGTTTCCTCGGTATGACGCTCTTTTTCGCCACCGGTTTGAACTGGACGGTGACGCTGTTGGGATTTCTGGCGGGAAATTGTGTCGGCTTTATTTCAGAATATAGCGGGCGCAAACTCAGCGAGGCGACCAGTAAGTAGCGTGCCTGAAGTCGCGACGGGTATTAAGTATTGTTCAAAAATGATTGCCCCGCGTCCCGGTAACCAATACATTCAGCTCAGGTATGGTTTAGCGGAGGCGGGAAGGGCGCATGAACTCGATTTTTACTGAAGAAAATCTGCTGGCATTCACCACCGCGGCGCGTTTTGGCAGCTTCAGCAAGGCGGCCGACGAGCTGGGGTTAACCACCTCAGCCATCAGCTATACCATCAAACGGATGGAAGCCGGGCTGGACGTAGTGCTGTTTACCCGCAACACCCGCAGCATTGAGCTGACGGAATCCGGCTACTATCTGTTTCGCAAGGCTACCGATCTGCTTAATGATTTCCATGCGATAAAGCGCAGCATAGATACTATCTCGCAAGGCATCGAAGCGCGGGTGCGCATCTGCATTAATCAACTGCTATACACGCCGCGCCATACCGCCCGCCTGCTGCAGGTGCTGAAAAAACAGTTTCCCACCTGCCAGATAACCGTCACCACCGAGGTGTACAACGGCGTTTGGGATTCGATCATCAATAACCAGGCGAATATTGCCATCGGTGCGCCGGACACGCTGCTCGACGGCGGAGGTATTGATTACACCGAGATCGGCGCGATCCGCTGGGTGTTTGCCATTGCCCCGGATCATCCGCTGGCGTTTATGCCCGAACCTATTTCGGAAAGCCAGTTACGCCTCTATCCCAATATCATGGTTGAGGACACCGCCAGTACGATTAATAAAAAGGTCGGTTGGCTGCTGCATGGCCAGGAGGCGATCCTGGTTCCCGACTTCAATACCAAATGTCAGTGTCAGATCCTCGGCGAAGGGATCGGCTTCTTACCCGACTATATGGCTCATGAAGCCATTGCGGAGAATCTGTTGGTGATCCGCCAGATCCACAACCCGCGCCAGGATTCCGGCATGTTGCTGGCCACTCAGCACGCGGCTACCGGCCAGGTGACGCAGTGGATTAAGAAGCAATTCCGCCCCGGCGGGATTTTAACGGCTGTATATGCTGATTTATTGCATCGTGGAGAAGCGAAATAGTCTTGCCACACATATCTTTACGCCAAAACTCCAGCTGTGGACTTTTCCCCTCGCTTTGCCTTATATATATTTGATGACGTCGGTGATACGGGAAAGTACGGCAATGGATACGGGGAAGTTGAATAGCAGTTTTGGTCGTATTCATGCGTGCTACCAGAAGCTGCAGTTGAATGCGCATCTCCCACACGTCATCGCCTGTAGCGAAAACGTCGAGTGCGCCGCCGGCGAGCGTTTTCATCCGCAGGATGGGTTCATTTACTTTCTGCTGTCCGGGCAAATCACCCTCGCAGTCAACGACCCTGATAACCTGTTGGGGATTGTGATCGAGCATATGCCGCTGGGCCTGCTTGAGCACTACTGTCCGGCGGTAGAGCTACTATATCAATGTCTCGATCGCTGCCGTTTTGCCAGAATCAGCATTGAGGATTTCGAGCGTATCTTCTTTTACTCTTCGCCGGAGTATATGAAAGAGCTGACGACTATTCTGGCCTACATGGGCATTTTTGCTCTTGATGCGCACAACGAGCGCGGCAACCTGTCCGGTTTTCAGACCATAAAATCGATGCTATCGCGTTATCTGTACCGTAACGAGATCGATTGTGGAAAACGTGAAAGCCTGTCCGCTTTTATTATTAAACGGACCAATCTTTCGCGCAGCTATGTTTATCAGGTTTTAGCGGCGTTAAAAGAAGGCGGTTATATCACGGTGAAAAAAGGTCAACTCATTTCTATCGACCGAAAAATACCGGATAAATTCTGATTAATATGGTCAGTTGTCAGGGCGATTATGCCCGGCTTGCTGACGCCTGTATAAAGTGAATGTGAAATACGTCACACATTCTGGAGTTATTTTATGACCCTGGATTATATTGCTTTAGCCATCCTGATTGCGGTGGTGCTGATTTTATTTTATGGAATTATCGTGATCCACGATATTCCTTATGAAATAGCCAAAAAAAGAAATCATCCGCACCAGGATGCGATTCATTACGCTGGCTGGGTGAGCTTGTTCACCCTGCACGTGCTGTGGCCGCTGCTGTGGATCTGGGCCACGCTGTGGCGAGAAGACCGCGGCTGGGGAATGCAGCAGTTAAAGACCGACCAGCACGATTTACATCAGCGTCTGGATGCGATGCAGGCGGAATTAAACCGTCTGAAAAATAGCGCCGTCAATCAGGAGGGTAAATAATGGAAACGTTATTACTGCTGTGTTATGCCGCCTTGTGTATCGTGATATTTAAAGTATTCCGTATTCCATTAAATAAATGGACGGTTCCCACTGCGGTATTAGGTGGCGTGATACTGATTGGCATGTTAATCCTCGGTATGAATTATAACTTCCCCTATAGCGAAGTCGGGAAGCAGGTTTATCGCACGGTGCCCATTGTTTCGCAAACCCGCGGTCGAGTCACCAGCGTGCCGGTGAAACCAAATCAGATGCTGCATGAAGGCGACATCTTGTTCACCATCGACCCAACCCCGTTCCAGGCGAAGGTGGACGACCTGACCGCGCAGGTGAAAGCGGCCAGCCAGGAGGCGTTGTCGCTGGATGCGGGGTTAACCAGCGCGCAGGCTGATTTAAGCAAAGCGGTAGCCGAGCGCGACCGGGCCCAGCGTGAATACGCCCGCTTCCAGGCAGGTCATGATAAAGGGGCCTTTTCCGATCAGATGGTCGATACCCGTCGCCAGAACTGGAAAGCCTCGCAGGCGGCGGTTGACGCCGCCCGGGCAAAGGTCGCACAGGCGCGTAACGATCTCAATTCGGTGGTGCACGGCGAGAACACCAAAGTCGCTTCGCTGCTGGCGCAGCTGCGCGAGGCGCAATTTAAGCTCGATAACACGGTGGTGCGCGCGCCGTCTGACGGCTATGTCAGTACCGTCGGCTTGCGCCCGGGGACCATGTCCACCGCGTTGGGGCTGAAGCCGGTAATGACGTTTGTGCCAACGGATAATGCGAATTCACGTGAATACGTCGCCGCATTCCGTCAGAACGCGCTGCAGCGTTTGCAAAAAGGTGAACAGGCTGAATTACTGTTCCCCTCTATTCCGGGAACCGTATTTAAAGCGCAGGTCGCGGAAGTGCTGCCGGCGATTGGCGAAAGCCAGTTTCAGGGTCAGGGGACGTTGCTGACGGCCAACGATCTGGCGGCGCGCGGCCGAGCGCTGGTGGTATTAAAAGTGACCGACGATCGTCTGGAAAATTATCAGCTGCCGCAGGGCGCGGATGTCGAAGCCGCCGTCTATTCGGAACATTTTGAGCACCTGTCGCTGATAAGAAAGATCCTCATCCGTATGAAAAGCTGGGAAAGCTATCTCTATCTCGATCACTAAAACGACGGAATAGCGGTCAGGCAGTTTTAAGAACTTTTCCTAATGCCAAGCGCAGAAGCTTATGCCATGCTGAATGTGACTCGTAACATAAAGCACGCGTTAAGAGAGGAAAAATATGAAAAAAGCAATGATTGCACTATCCGCTATTCTGGTCGCTTCTCCGGTATTCGCGGCAACCACTACACATGCAACCGATGATACCGTGGCCGCAGCCCACGAAAATGCCAACACGGCAAAAGAAAAACTGCACCAGGCGCAGAATCAGGGCGAAGAGATGAAGCTCAAGTCCAAACATGCTGCTGAAGGGAAAAGCGATAGCGTCGGCAGCCAGATAAGCGAAGGCACGCAGAAAACCTGGAATAAAACCAAAGAAGGCGCCGAGAAGGGCTGGGATAAGACCAAAGAAGGCACTGAGAAAGGCTGGAACGCCACTAAAGAAGGCGCCAGCAAAGGTTGGGATAAAACCAAAGAAGTCAGCGAGAAAGGCTGGGATAAAACCAAGCAAGGCGCTGAAGAGTTAAAGAATAAAGTCTCTGAGTAATACTGACTCGCTGAGAACAAAAAAGGTCGCGTTAGCGGCCTTTTTTACGTCTGGCGCTCGCTGAAATTATTGTTTGCTGTCCTCCTGATTTAGCCAGGAATAGTCCTGGATAGGTTGCTAATCACTATTTCTCCACATTTGCAGGGTAAAAAAGAGATATATCAGGAGGTGTACTATGAAAAAGATGATTTCTCTGGCGGTTATTTTATCCTGTGTGCTGAGCGCTCAGGCTTTTGCCGATGGTCCAAATGACGGTCATCGTCCGGGGCAACAGCAGGTATGGCAGAATGGCCCGAAGCAGGGTGACCAGAATGGACACCACCAGCCGGGCGGTCCTGGCGATAACCATCAGGGCAACAATGATAGCCGCGGCCCGGACCGAAGAGGTCATGACGATCGTCGCCAGGAACGCCATGAACAGGACCATTTCGCCTGGAGGGGTAACGATTTCCGTAAAGGCCATCCGGCGCCGGAGCATTATCGCGGTGATGAATATCGCATCAGTAACTGGAACGAGCGTGGCCTGCCGCGCCCGCCGGAGGGCCATCACTGGTCTTATATCGATGGCAATTACGTGCTGATCGCCGCGGCGACAGGAATCATTACCTCAATACTGGTAAGCGGCGCCCTCGGTCATTAAATAATGATACTTGCGGCATGGCATTCGCGCCGGGTCAGGCTAGCGTCTGACCCGGCTTATTGATGCTAACTTGTACGGACCGCAAAGCCCTACCTTTTATTCAGCTCGTCATCCGGCCAGTATTTATAACCGTTGACCATTGCCTGAGCCGCCAAACCTTTCTCGGTGATTTCATAAACGTTGACTTTTGACGGCAGCGAGGCGGTATCTTTCGCCACGCCGTTGGCCGACGCGCCTATCGGGGCGATGCCGTTGTCGTCATATTTCGCTGCCGCGTTGGCATCCGCGCCGACCATATAGCCTTTAGTAATGAAAGTATTCAAGGCGTCTTTATCGTGGAATACCAGTACGGTGCGCAGCTGTTTCACGCCCATACCCACACCGGCGCCGCCCTGGGCCATTTTCATATAGGTATCTTTGCCGGTGGCGCTATTTTTAACGACGCCGTAACCGCTGCCGAAGCCAAAGACTAATATCTTACTACTGTTGCTGGCGAAGACCGCGTAGCCCTTTGAATGCTGGATATCGCTACGTGCTTCCGGGTACAGGCTATAGAGTTTACTGAGCGTGTTGGTACGCATCTTTTGAATACTGGCGCGTTGCTGGCTGGCGGTGTCGCCCTCAGCGCTGCAGCCTGTCAGCGTCAGCGCGCAGGCAAGTAAAAGTAAATGATATTTCATGGCTGTTTATTTTTATTTAAAACTGAACTAAAGCGGGGATGGTAGAGTAAGTGTTGGCATGGAACCCATAAAATAAACGTTTATATTTAAATTTTGCCAGTTTTAATGGTTATTGTTCTGCGATTTTTCTGTATTAAAAATATGATGGATGACGTTCCAGCAATTAGAAATGCTACTTGCATAAACTTTGAGCCAGGATAACTTGTTAAGTTCTTAATCTATTCCCGGAGAACGGCATGTCTGATTGTGTAATTCCAGAAATTAAAGCCACGGAAGATGAAATGATTTCTATCCGTCATTATTTACATGCCAATCCGGAATTAAGTCTGGAAGAGTTTAATACCAGCGAGCTGGTTGCCGGTAAGCTGACAGAATGGGGCTATCAGGTGACCCGCGGGCTCGGTAAAACCGGCGTCGTCGGCAGCCTGAGTAAAGGCGATTCGCCGCGCACTATTGGCCTGCGTGCCGACATGGACGCATTACCGATTTATGAAACCACCGATTTACCCTGGGCCAGCACGGTACCTGGAAAAATGCACGCCTGCGGCCATGATGGACATACCACGATTTTGCTCGCGGCGGCGAAATATATCGCCTCGCCGGCCTGCCAGTTTAACGGCACGGTGCATCTGATTTTCCAGCCCGCGGAAGAAGCCATCGGCGGCGCGGATCTGATGATTAAAGATGGCCTGTTTGAGCAGTTCCCCTGCGAACGCATCTTCGGTCTGCACAATATGCCGGGGCTACCGGTTGGCAAGCTGGGCTTCTATGCCGGCAACTTTATGGCCTCGGCGGACACGGTCAAAATCACGATTACCGGCTACGGCGGCCACGGCGCACACCCGGAACGCACCGTCGACCCTATCGTGGCCGGCGCGGCGCTGGTGATGGCGCTGCAGAGCATCGTCGCGCGCAACGTGCCGCCGGGGGAAACGGCGGTCGTCAGCGTGGGGACTTTCCAGGCCGGCATCGCCTCGAACGTGATTCCGGAGAGCGTGGTGATGGAGCTCAGCGTGCGGGCGATGAAACCGGAAATTCGCGATCTGCTGATTAAGCGTATTCAAGAGCTGACCGAGTTTACCGCCAAAAGCTATGGCGCCAGCAGCGACGTCGAGATTTACGACTCTTACCCGGTATTAACCAACAGTAACGAAGAGACCGATTTCGCCCAGGCGCTGGCGCTGGAAGTCTTTGGCCGCGAAGGGGTGCTGGAGTCGGTATCGCCAATGAACGCCAGCGAAGATTTCGCTTTTATGCTGCGCGAACGTCCGGGCTGCTACTTCCTGCTCGGCAACGGTGAAAAAGGCGAGAAGGGCGGCTGCATGGTGCATAACCCCGGTTATGACTTTAACGATGACATTATCAGCACCGGCGCGACGCTGTTCGCGCGTTTAGTGCAAGCGCACTGCCGTTAATCCCTGGAGAAAATCTCGAATGAAAAAATCACTGCTGTTATGTTTGGCATTAATGGCGTCGACGTCGGCGCTGGCCGCCGGGGCGAAAGAGATCCGTTTTGGCGTTGACCCGACCTTCGCGCCGTT
Source organism: Klebsiella sp. 141203 (assembly GCF_032601985.1). Lineage (NCBI taxonomy): Bacteria > Pseudomonadati > Pseudomonadota > Gammaproteobacteria > Enterobacterales > Enterobacteriaceae > Klebsiella > Klebsiella sp. 141203. The sequence goes on from NZ_JAQIRL010000002.1 coordinate 109,862, forward strand.
TGAATGGAAAGATCCGCAGGGCAAGCTGGCGGGATTTGATATCGATTTAGGCAACGCGATTTGTCAGCAGCTGCAGGCGAAGTGCGTGTGGGTGGAAAGCAACTTCGACGGCATCATCCCGGCGCTGAAGGCGCGTAAATTCGACGCGATCCTCTCAGGGATGTATATGACCGAAAAACGTAAAGAGCAGATTGCCTTTAGCGATAAGCTGTACAACGGGCCGGTGTTTCTGGTGGCGCGCAAAAATACCCTCAAAGGCAATACGCCAGAGCAGTTGAAGGGGAAAACTATCGGCGTCGAGCAGGGGTCGGCGCAGGAAACTTATGTTAACCAGTACTGGCGGCCGCAGGGGATTAACATTGTCGCCTATCAGGGGGCCGATAGCGTCGTTCGCGACCTTGAATCAGGTCGTCTCGATGGCGCGGTGCTCTCCGGCATGATGGCCGATTATAGCTTCCTGCAGCAGCCGCAGGGCAAGGATTTCGCCTTTGTTGGCGGACAACTGCAGGATAATAAACTGTTTGGCGCCGGGGCGGCGATTGGCCTGCGTCAAGGCGACGATGCGCTGCGCGAAGAGATAAATGGCGCGATTGCGAAAATGCTTGCCGACGGCACCTACAAAAAACTGGCCGGGAAATATTTTAGCTTTGACGTTTATTCCGGGACATAATGTCAGAGTGTACCCTGCGGGCATGGACTGCCCGCCGCAAGATTCCTTTTCTGATTATCCACTCGACATCCTCTTCAGACCCCCTGCGGTTATCTGAGGGAAACAGAATATAAGCTAAGGAGTATCGGCATGATGACACGTCCATTGGGCAAAAGCGGATTTTCCATCGCCCCATTAGTCTTTGGCGGCAACGTCTTTGGCTGGACCATCGATGAGAAAACCAGTTTTGCCATTCTTGATGCTTTTGTTGACCACGGTTTTGATGCTATCGATACGGCGGATGTGTACTCCCGCTGGGCGGAAGGCAATCGGGGCGGTGAATCCGAAACCATTATTGGCCGCTGGCTACAGGCGCGCCCCGGCATACGCGATAAAGTCAAAATCTTCACCAAAGTCGGATCTGATATGGGGCTACCCGGCCATAAAGGGTTGAAAAAAGCCTGGATCCAGCAGGCGATTGATGACTCGTTGCGCCGCCTGAATACGGATTACGTCGACCTCTATTTCGCCCACTGGCCGGATCCTGAAACGCCAATCGATGAAACGTTAGAAGCATTCCAGGCGCTGCAGCAGGCCGGCAAGGTGCGGGCGATTGGCGCTTCAAACCTCGACGCCGGACAGATGTCATCGGCGCTGGAAGTGGCGCGTAAAGGCGGCCTTCCGGCCTGGCTGGTGTTGCAGCCGGAATATAACCTCTATCACCGCTCCGCCTTTGAAGGGGCGCTTCGCGATCTCTGCGTCAGCCGCGATATAGGCGTGGTGACCTACTACAGCCTGGCTTCCGGCTTCCTGAGCGGCAAGTATCGCCAGTCGTCCGATTTAGCGCAAAGCCAGCGCGGCAGCGGCATCGCTAAATATCTCAATCCACGCGGAATGCGGATTATTGACACGCTGGTCGCGGTGGCGGAAGAACAGTGCGCGAAGCCTGCAGAAGTGGCGTTAGCGTGGCTGATGAGCCGGGAAGGCGTTACCGCGCCGATTGCCAGCGCCACCAGCCTGGCGCAGGTGCAAAGCTTCGCCCGCGCGGCGGCGCTGAACCTCGGCAGCGAACAACTGGCGCGGCTCGACAGCGCCAGCGCCTGAGTCAGTCGCTCTCCCCGGAGGCGGCGCGTTGCGCCTTGTCCGGGCTACCAAATCGCACAGTGCCGTAGCCCCGGTAAGCGCTAGCGCCACCGGGGATTTTGCGGCCCCCAACCTCGACAGTTTCAGCCAGCGTGGTGAATAATTAATGGCAGACCACCCGGACCGTAGATACTGTTACCACTTTTCAAATTTTTTAGCCTGAGAAAAGCGTTTATCCCGTGGCGCTTCGGAGTATATTGCGCTCCCGGTTAATTTTTCTGCAATATGTTTTCTGTGGCGCAGGGAGCGCACAGAGGGCTCTGGCCGCCAAAATCGCCACTTCGTGGTGCCTTCGACTTATCCCGGCAGGCTTCGGGTCGGGCCGAGGCTGCGTCCCTGCAAATCACGGCCCTCAGCCCGCATCCATGCGGGCTGCCCCGGCCTGCCGGGAACGTCTCAGCGATTTTGAGGCCACCAACACCGGCAGTTTCAGCCACCATGGTGAATAAATTAACGGCGGGCTCCACGAACGGTAGGCCGGATAAGGCGCAGCCGCCATCCGGCGCAAACCTGCTCCTTATCCGCGGATGTTGCCCGGCGTAGCGACACATGACCCCCTTTACTCATCAGGCTCACCCGCCATTTCTGCTCCTGAACATGCATTTCCGTCAGTGCCTGATGCCGAAGCACCCGCACCCGCATGGCCCGTTCAACCGGATGGGGCGCTTCCGGTTGAACGGGCGCGTCTCCCGGCCACGCAATATTATTCCTGATGGCGGGTGACGTTGAGGATCTTCGCGCTCGCGCCGACCGGGAAATTGCTCAAGGCGCCAAAATCACTGCCCTGATAGCCCATGATCTTGCCATCGGTTCGCATCTGCTGAAGATCGATAAGGATCACCCCCAGCGTAGGAATGATTTTTTCCCGCCAGACGAACAAATAGAGATCCTCAGCCACCTGCACGTAATGGCAGCGATCGACATCCGCCAGCCCCTTTTCCACGCCATCGAGACACTGCCAGGCGTAAAAATTATCGTTGAGATAGATGTGTTCATAACGCTCGGTCGGGCTATAGGTGTACTGATTGCGCATGCCGACCAGCGCGGTGGTAAAGTCAGGCAGCGGTCCCGGCTGGGCATCCAGGCGGGCGAAGACAAATCGCGCCTCGACGGCGGTCAGCGGCAACCCTTGCTCTACCCGGCTGAAGGCGTCCAGCCGCGCGGCGGCTTCGTCAGGTAGCTGGCCGTATACCAGCGTGGCGTTGCGCTGCGTCAGGTTGCATACCGCGCTGATACTGGCGTTATCGCGCTCCGGGTCAAGAAAATCGATAAACAGGATATCGGGGCGCAGGGCGGTTGCCCGCCAGGGCGCGCGTTTGCCGTTCCAGCTAAGCGTTTGTTCATCTTCGATAATCAACTGCTGCGGCTCGCTCCCGGCGGCATAAAAGGTAAAGCGTTCGCCTGTGGGAAGGCTGGCGGTGGCCAGCAGGTTGCCGTGCGGGGCGAAACCATCGGCCAGCGCGCCGACCTGGATAAATACGGCTTCTGAAGTCATATAAGCTCCTGAGTAGAGTGGGGCGCTAAGTAAACGCCAGCGTTGGAACATCGACGATGCTGGACCCGCCATCGGCGACCAGCGTCGCGCCGCTGATGATGGCGGCCTGCGGCGAGCAGAGAAACTGACAGGCCAGGGCTATCTCCTCGGGGCTGGCGGGGCGGCGTAGCGGAACGTCGCGGCACACCCGTTGATAGGCTTCGGTAAGCGACAGCCCGTGTTGCTGCATCAGTGGGATCATCTCTTCATCCGCCATCGGGGTGGTGACCCAGCCGGGACAAATCGCATTGGCGCGGACGCCCTGTGGGCCGTAATCACGGGCGATGGAACGCATCAGGCCAATTAACGCGTGTTTGGCGGTGATATAGCCACAGGCCTGCGGCCCGGCGGCAAGGGAAGCGATGGAGGCGACAAACAGCACATTGCCGCGGTTGGCGATAAGCGAAGGCAGGCAGGCGCGCACGCTGGCGAAAGCGCTGTTTAAATTCGCGTTCAGCGCCTCGCGCCATTGGCGATCGCTGGTATCGGTGGCGGCGCTATTGCCCATGCCGCCGGCGCTGCAGATGAGTACATCAATACCGTGAGTCTGGTCGAGAATCGGCGGTAGCAGCCGTTCCCGCCAGACGTCGCCGTCGGCGGCATCGCCCACCAGCGCCGTCGCACCGGTTTCAACGGCGATCTTGTGTAGCGGCGCTTCACGTCTGCCGGTAATAAACACCCGATCGCCCGCCGCGCTCATCAACCGCGCGCAGGCGGCACCAATCCCGCTTCCGCCGCCGGTAATCACCACGACTCTCGCCATCTGCTCTCTCCTGTAATGGGGTTCAGGATTACCTTAGAAAGCGAGTCTACTTCCGGCTATCGCCCGGAAGAACGATAGCCGGGTTCGTTTATTTGCCCTCGCTCACAGGAATGGCCTGCGGCGCGGGCACCGGCTTCATGGTCGCCGGATCGACCGCCAGATAACGCCCGGTTTTGTTATCGATACCGACGTAATCGATCATCTTGCCCTGCGCTTTGGTGACCATGGTACGTTTGGCGAATGCCTCGTAAGCGTCGCTCATCGTTTTGACCCGATCGGCATGTTGGGCCGCGACGTCATGCGTTTCCAGCGGATCGTCATGCAGGTTAAACAGCTGCCACGGCGCATCGCCGGCGTTGAGGCCGCGAGGTACCAGCCGCCGCAACTTCCATTCGCCATCGACCCAGGCCGCCTGATTATGCAGTTCAACGCCGTAGTTGCCGCGCGGCGGCTGCTGGACTTCACCGGTTAGATAGCGCTTAAAGCTGACGCCAATCATCGGTAACACGGGTTTCTTCGCCAGCGATTTATTGGGATCGATGCCGGCGAATTCATATAGTGTCGGCGCCACGTCGTACACCGCCATCGTTGAGGCGTCAATTTTACCGCGCCGGGTAATGCCGGGACCGGAGATCATAAAGTCGGTATTGATGCCGCCCTGGGCGCTGGTGGTTTTGTGATAGTTGGCGTAGGGGGCATTGCTGACGTTCGCCCAGTGGGGGCCGTAGGAGACAAATGATCCTTTGCGGCCCACGTTGTCATAGCTGTTATCGAACTGCTTCCAGAATTCGGGGGTAGATTCGTAATAAAAACCCTGTGCCGGGTTGGCGCCGTTATCGGTTAAAAACACCAGCAGGGTATTTTTATCGCGCCCGGTTTGTTTCAGCGTCTCTATCAGCGTGCCGATTTGCGCGTCCATATTGGCGATCATCGCCGCATATACCTGCATTACTTTCGCCGTATATTTCTGCTGCTCTGGCGTTAGCGCTTCCCACTCTTTATCCAGCTCCAGATGCGGCAGCGGGGTGTCGTCATGAATGATTCCCAACGCTTTCAGGCGGGCGATGCGCTGGCGGTAGACCTCGGCGTAACCCTGCTCATACTGGCCTTTAAAGCGCTTAATCCACTCGTCCGGCGCCTGCAGGGGGTCATGAGGGGCGGTAAACGCCAGCCAGGCGAAGACCGGCTGCTCCTTCGGCGTCGCTTTAATCCAGCTATTCATCTGGCGGGCGTAAGCTTCGCTGGAGTAAAAATCATCCGGCAGGGAGACGCGCTCGCCATCGCGGGTATAGTAAGTGTGGAACGCCTCGACGGTACCGAGCGGTATCGCGTCGTTAAAGTGGCTGGTGCCGCCGCCCATAAAGGCGAAGGAGTGGTTAAAACCGCGGTCCTTCGGCGTGGCGCCGGGAACAAAACCGAGATGCCATTTGCCGGCCATCAGCGTGTTATAGCCGGCATCTTTAAAGCGCTCGGCCATGGTGGTGACGCGGTCGGTCAGCCGCAGCTCGTAACCCTCCTTGCCTATGGTACTGTCGTACCACCACATGCCGCCCATCCCGGCCTGCTGGTTACTGTTGCCGGTCAACAGCATCGAACGCGCCGGGGCCGACATCGGCGAGGTGTAATACTGGCTCATGCGGATACTTTGCTCCGCCATGGCCTGCAGGTTGGGGGTGGGGATCTCACCGCCGAAGGGGCTGATATCGGAATAACCCATATCATCGGCGATAATCACGATGACGTTTGGATGCTCATTCTGCGCGCCGTGCGCGCCGCCGGCGAGGATCATGCTGACCGCCGCGGCCATGGCTTTTTTGTTCACGACTGACTCTCCTGTTCAGAGGGGGATATCATCAGGGTAAGGCGCTACGCAGTATGCGCAGACCCAACAAACGCGGCCCGCCAGGCCTTCAGGCCGTTAAGGTCGCGGGAAAAGGGGCGTACTGGCGCGAGGATTTCGCTAAAGAACCGGTAATAGCCGCCGCAGAGGCGGTTGTTGCCAGCGGCGTTGAGATGCGCGGGGCAGCCGCCCTGGCAGACCATTTTTACAGCGCAAGTCTGACATTCGCGGCGCCGGCTTTTTTGCTGGCCAAAAGGGAGCTGAACGGATGCGTCGACCGCGGCGGCGAGCGTCTGCTCGTCAAGGCGGCCCAGACGGTGTTCGGCGTTGATCAGATGATCGCAGGCGTAAAGCTGGCCGTCAGACTCCATCACCAGATTGCTGCCGCAGCGGGCGCTATGCACGCAGCTGCCGCTGGTATGGGTAAAATATTGCGCCCACGCCTGTTCGATATTGATGACGAATACCCGCCCCATATCGCAGCGCTTTTGCCACTGTCGCCAGATACCGACCATAAAACGCCCCCAGTTATCGGCGCTGAGCTGATAACCCTCACGCAGCGCCGCGCCTTCGCTCATTAGCGGCTGGAACTGCAGATAGCGCGCGCCAAGCGTGACCACCCGGTCATAAATCGCCGCCGCGTGGGCGGCCATCTCGTTATGCACCACCACCAGCAGATTAAACTCCACCTGATGCTGGTGGAGCAGGGCGATACCGCGTAGCGCCGCCGGCCAGGAAGCCTGCCCGCGTTTATCCGGTCGATGGTGGTTTTGCAGCGCTTCGCTACCTTCGAGGCTGACGCCGATAATAAAGCGATGTTCGCGAAACAGCCGGCACCAGGCGTCGTTGATAAGCGTCCCGTTGGTCTGCAGGCTATTGCTGATGGTTACGCCGTCAGGGGCGTAACGCTGCTGCAGGGCGAGCGCCTTTTTATAAAAACGTAGCCCGGCCAGTAGCGGCTCGCCGCCCTGCCAGACAAAGTTGATTTCCCGCGCGCTGGCGGGCTGGGCGGCAATATAGCGGCGGATAAACTGCTCCAGCCGCGCCTCGTCCATCTTCCTGACCGGCGTTTCATCCTGCGGGTAGTAGCAGTAGCGGCAGGCGAGGTTACAGGCGGGGCCAATCGGTTTCATCAGAATATGAAACGGCAGCGATGAGCGCGGTTCGACGGCCAGCGGAATTTGCTGCTGGCGTAAGGCGGCGATATTCAGCATCGGCTTATCCTCTATTAATTGCTGGCCTGGGGCGGCGTATTTGGGCAATAGCAAGTCAGGCGTAATCCGTTGATTAAGCCGCGGCGTTAAATTATCGACATCCTTTTTAGGGTATAAATGAAAAAATGCAAAAAACTATCGTTCTTAAGGATGAGATCGGACCTGCCAATATAAGGGTTTTTAATCCTTGCCGGAAAATAACGCGTGGTGTTAATAACTTTTGTTTATGTTTTAACGTGTCCACGTTAACAGAACGCTGGCTTGTTTTTAAATGCTTTAAATAACAATGCATTGATGAAAATAATGTAATCGATATCACATTGTTAACATGTTAATGATTGTGTTACTTAAATGTGAAATGTATGCTTCATCTTACTCTGGTAATCCGCGTGTTACGCACCACCACCTTGACGGGGGGAAATATCATGTCTGCTTTATTAAAAGCCAGTCGTAATGATGCGATAATAGCCCGTTGTTTACAGACTATTTCACAGTTAATTCCACTGTCTTCAGCGGTTTTTTATCGAGTAAATAATCGTTTAAAACCTGAAAACTATATATTGCATAATATTTCGGATAATACACACCAACAATATCTGGAGAGCTTCCAGCCGTTGGATCCACACCTGCCGGCGCACTTTAGCCACCAGAGCACGACCATGGCGGCGATGACGCCGCGACTCTGTGACCGTAACCGGCACTACTACCATGAATTTATGTTGCCGAATAACGTACGCGACATGACCGAAATCTTTATTCGCCGCGAACGGCGGATCGTTGCCGGTATCTCGCTGATGCGCGACGTGCCTTTTTCCAGCGAAGAACGGTTGCGGGCCCAGGCGGTACTGCCGTTGGTGGAACTGGCTATTCGCGATTTCCTGCAGGAAGAGGATGAACTCCCCGCCATCCTGACAGCCAAAGAGCGCGAAATCGTCGGCATGGTGCGTGAAGGCGCCAGCAACAAGCTGATTGCCCGCCAGCTGGATATCTCGCTCTCGACGGTGAAAACCCATCTGCGCAATATTTTCGCCAAGACTGAAGTCATCAACCGGACTGAACTCGTTTCCCGAACCTGGATGCCTGCCGCTCAGCGTACGCTGCATCTGTAATCTGACTATCGCATCCCGCGCGCGCCGTGGCAGCACGGCGTTTTCCTGATGCCTGAGGGTATCACTCCCTGGATAACCGTCCGGGGGGAGGCTTTTTTGACTGGAGCACGCCCTACGATGTCGAGTACACCTCTTTCTGATAATACTCTTTCGCGGCCTGGCAGGCTGGTGGTGTCGCTGCGTTTGCTGGCGGCGATTGTCATTTTCGCCGCCATTGCGCCGGGGATTTTAATGACCGCGCCGGCGGTGGCGGCGCAACTGGGCAGCGAATGGCACCTTAAACCCGGGCAGATCGGTTGGTTGTTTTCGGCGGAGCTCGGCGCGATGAGCCTGGCGACGCTTCCGGCGTGGTGGTGGATGAGCCGCCTCGACTGGCGGCGGGTCGCGCTCGTTGCCTGTGCGGTATTTCTGCTCGCTAACCTTGCCTCGGCGGCGGTAACCCAGTATTCGTCGCTGCTGGCGGTACGCTTTATTGCTTCCCTGGCGGGAGGCACGCTGATGATCTTGTGCATCAGCTGCGCGGCGGGAACGCCGAATCCATCACGGGTGTACGCATTCTGGGTACTGGGGCAACTGCTGTTAGGCATGCTTGGCTTGCTGGTGTTGCCCGGCCTGTTCGTGACCTTTGGCCTGAAGGTCGTTTATCTGATTCTTGCCGCCATCATGCTCTGCTGTTTGCCGCTGGTTTCCGCCTTCCCGTCGTGTTTTCAAGCGCAATCGGCTTCCCATCGCCAGCCGTCTGCGGCGTCGTGGCGAAAGGCGCTGGCGGTGCTGGCGGTTCTCACCTTCTATATCAGCCTCAGCGCGGTATGGACCTTTATCGGCACCATCGGCAGCGGGGCGGGGTTGAGTCCGACACAGGTCGGTCTGGTGCTGGCGGCGGCGACGGTGTTCGGCATTATCGGCGCCGGCGGCGCGGCGCTGCGCGGTACCCAACGTCCGGACCGGCTGGCGGTGTGGCTGGGATACGCGCTGCTGATCGCCAGCGTGCTGTTACTGACAGGTCATCCGCTGCTGGTGCGTTACGCCATCGCGGCGCTGCTGTTTAAGTTCACCTGGACTTTCGTGCTGCCCTTTATCCTCGCTCGCGTGGCCGCGCTCGATAACAACGGCCGGTTGATGAACAGCATCAATCTGGTGATCGGCGGCGGAATGGCCGCCGGTCCGGCGATCGCGGGGGCCTTACTGCAACACTTCGCCAGCGCCAATCCGCTGCTGGCGGCGGCAGGCGCCTGCGCGCTGCTGTCGCTGATTTTGATTGCGGCGGCGTCGTCCGCCGGGAAAGGTTTAGCCAACGGGAGGATAGAGTGAAAAGAAAAACCGGTTTCTTCTTTGATGAACGTTGTTTCTGGCACAGTACCGGCCTGCACGCGGTAACGCTGCCGGTCGGTGGTTGGGTACAGCCGCCTGCCGGCGGCGGCCATGCCGAGTCGCCGGAGACCAAACGGCGGATGAAAAACCTGATGGACGTCTCCGGGCTGACGCCGCAACTGGAACTACGCAGCGCGGCGGCAGCGAGCCTGGAAGACCTGCGGCGGATCCATCCCGATAGCTATCTTGAGCGCTTTAAGGCAATCAGCGATAACGGCGGCGGCATGCTCGGCAAAGAGGCGCCGCTGGGGCCGGGGAGTTATGAAATCGCCTGCCTTTCCGCCGGGCTGGCCTGCGCCGCCGTCGAGGCGGTGCTTAAGGGCGAACTGGATAACGCTTATTCGCTGTCGCGGCCGCCAGGACACCACTGCCTGCCGGATCAGTCGATGGGGTTTTGTTTCCTCGCCAATGTTCCCATTGCCGTTGAACGGGCGAAAGCGTTGCTGGGGCTCGGCAGGGTAGCGATTATTGACTGGGACGTTCACCACGGTAACGGTACGCAGCATATCTATCTGCAGCGCGATGACGTGCTGACTATCTCATTGCATCAGGACGGCTGCTTCCCGCCGGGCTACTCCGGCGAGGACGATCGCGGCGTTGGCGCCGGCGAAGGTTACAATATCAATATTCCGCTGCTGGCCGGGGCGGGCGACGATAGCTGGCGCTATGCGCTGGAAACTATCGTCATTCCCGCGCTGGCGCGTTTTGAGCCGGAACTGATTATTATCGCCTGCGGCTATGACGCCAACGCGATGGATCCATTGGCGCGGATGCAGCTACATAGCGACAGCTTCCGGGCGATGACCGAACAGGTCCAGCAGGCGGCGGATCGCCTGTGCGGCGGCAAACTGGTGATGGTGCACGAAGGCGGCTATGCCGAATCCTACGTGCCGTTCTGCGGCCTGGCGGTGATGGAAACGCTGAGTGGCGTGCGCACCGAGGTTCAGGATCCGCTGCTGGAATTTATTCAGCAGCAGCAGCCGCGCGCCGCGTTCGCGCAGTTCCAGCGCCAGGCTATCGATCGACTGGCTCAGCAGTTCGGTCTGCTATAAACCACCTCAGCCTCCCCGCTGTGATGGCGGGGAAGGGCAAGACGCAATGTGGCTCAAAAGTCCCGGTTTGGGACTTTTTTCTTTACCTGGTCCCGAATTGGGACTAATATCCGTCCATGAAGATAATCTCAGTGAAAGTACTCAGGGATTTCTGGGCGGAGAATCCCGACGCGGAACAACCGCTAAAGGCTTGGGTGGACGAGGCAATAAAGGCTGACTGGAAAACCCCGGCGGAGATCAAGGACCAATACCGCAGCGCAAGCATATTGAAAAATAAGCGGATGGTATTCAACATAAAGGGAAATGATTATCGGTTAATTGTAGCTGTTGCTTATCTGCGGGGATGGATGTTCGTTAAGTTTATCGGAACGCATAAGGAATATGACGTGATAAACGCTGAGACGATAGAGAGGAAGTAAATGATGAATGTTAAGCCTATCCGCACTGAACAAGATTACGAAGCCGCGTTAAGCGCGGTTGAACCTTTTTTTGATAATGAACCAGCGCCTGATACGCCAGAGGGCGATTTTTTTGAGGTGATGTGCTTGCTCATTGAAGAGTATGAGAAAAGGCACTATCCCATCGAGCCGCCCACCCCCATTGAAGCCATAAAATTTCGCATGGAGCAGCAGGGGCTTACCGTAAAAGATCTGGAACCGGCGATTGGTAAATCTAATCGCGTTTATGAAATTCTCAATGGCACGCGCAACCTGACGCTCCCGATGATTCGCCGGCTTCATGCACAGTTCGGCATTCCTCTGGAGAGTCTGATCGGTGCGTGATGTCATGGCCATAAGCTCTTAATCATTGGTTTTTTCAATCATCCACTGACTTACCGCCTGATTAATCATCGCCATCACGCTGAGCAGCAGCATCCGCTGCTGCGCTTCGAGCTTCAGATAACGGCGCAGCGGCGGCATTTTGCAGACCACTTCGCTGGCGGCCCAGGGTTCAATGCAGCAGCGCCAGCCGCGACCGTCAAAGGTCAACGAAAAACGGCGGTAGTCCAGCTCGCTTAAGGTCTGCTGAAGATTAGGAAAACCGTTGAGATAGCCGGCGAGTTCCGCGCTCTCTTTACCGCCGATAAAGCGGACTGGCTGACGTTTCAGCCAGCCGGATTGGTGAGCGCGGATCTTACCGCGAGCGGGCCGGGTAACCGGCCCCTCGACGACAAACTCGCAGCTGTGAATGCTGGCCATAAATAGTCGCTTCTGACGCACCCTGTAGGTGACGAAGGTGGCGTCGTTCAAGCGCAACATCGCGCTGCTTTCGCTGAGTTTTTCGCTCGGCCAGCCCGCTAAATCGCGCTGCACCGCGTTCATTAATGGCGTTTCAAACCAGGGGACGGAGGGCATCAGGCGTCATCTCCCCGCGGGTCTGTTTCTCATAGTTGCCGATAGCGCGCTCGACCACCTCTTCTACCGCCAGCGGCTTGAACGGATTAACGCGCTGTACGCACAGCGTCCAGAACAGGGCATAGGCGGCGGTCAGGCCGAGCATAATCCCGAACGGCACCAGCACCTCGCGGCTGTCCATCCCCGGTGGGGTAATATTCACGATAGCGATGATAATCCCGACGCTGGAGATAATCTGCGGTAGCGGAAACCACGGCGAGCGGTAGGCGCGCGGTAGGTCCGGGCGGCGAATGCGCAGCATCACCACCGACAGCGTCACCAACAGATAGGCCACGCCCCAGGCGCAGACCGCGGCGAGGATCAGCGGCACGATGCGGTCCAGATCGCCGTTCAGGTACCAGGCGTGCAGGCAGGGGATGGCCACGCCGATGGCAATCGCGATCACCGGCGTTTTGAAGCGCGGATGCAGCCAGGTAAGAAAACGCGGCAGCGCGCCGTCCAGCGCCATACCGTAAATAATACGTGGCACCGCGGCCATCAAGGTATTAATCGTGGCGCAGCCCGCCAGCAGCAGGCCGACTCCGAGCCAATACTGGCCGGCGTGGCCCATCACCCGCTCGGCGAAGGCCGGGATAGCCATCGGCGTGTCCAGCAGATGGACGTTATTCGCCGCATCGACCACCACGTTTTCCACCTGGCGGTTAATCGCCGCGCCGTAGATAAACATGCAGCTGGCGACCCCTAGCAGACCCAACGCCATCGCCCGCGGAATGGTGCGGTGGGCTTTTTTGATTTCCGGCGCCATCGGCGTCACCAGTTCGCAGCCGACGAACATAAACATCGCCATGCCGATATAGCCGAACAGGCCGGAGATATCGCTAACGTTCAGCGGCGTGCCGAACCAGCCGGAAAGGTGAGTCACCGGCGCCATAAAAATGCCGCACAGGCCGAAAATGGTCAGCGTCGTCCACATGCCAAAGGTAAGCACCACTTCGACCTTGCCGAAAATTTCCACGCCAATGGCGTTGAGCAGGCCGAAAATGACCACCATACCGACGCCCACCATCCAGGTGTTTTGATGGGCGGCCATCTGCGCATTGACCGATTCGAAGTTCACCAGCGCCATAATGCCGGCGAGAATGGTCTCCGCGGTTCCGGCGAAGATATGGACGATAAGATAGGCGCACAGCGCGCCGGTAATGGCGAAGAAGCGGCCCATACCGCAGGAGATATAGTCGTACACCGAACCGGTGGTGGGGATTAACGTCGCGGCTTCGGCGAAGGTAGTGACCTGCGCCTGCATCATAATAAAAGCCAGCAGTACCGCCAGCGCGAAGGTGTCGCCGCCCATGCCAAATCCGCTGGTGACCGTCAGGATCACCGGGCTTGCCATAATCAGCCCAACCGAGCTAGCGAGGGTCGTCGGAAAGCCGACGACGCCGCGTTCAAGATGGCTGGCGAGTCTGTTACTAAACATAGTCAACCTCTGCACAATGTAGGGGAGGGCAGGGAATAGCCAGCGCCACTCCCGGATAGTCATAATTTAGGCGGGCATCCTGCTCAACGAATATCGTCCGGAAGGTGGAGAGCAACGGGTGAATCTGTGACGTAGTCCATGAATGTGGCGACTGATAAACAAGATGGCCCCGGAAACCGGGGCCATCTGTCTTGCCACGTTGCGCGTATTTCTGCCGGGTGGCGGCTAGCGCCTTACCCGGCCTACGGTCCGTGCGGCCTGCCTTTAATTTGGCCTCAAAACCCCGGTGGCGCTGCCGCTTACCGGGGCTACAGCGCTGTGCGATTTGGTAGCCCGGAGAAGGCGCAATGCGTCGCCGGGCATTATCAGCGTGTTAGCGCGTCTCAACGTTCGCCAGATAGTGTTTGACGAAACGCGGGGTGAGAATTTTCCACTCCACTTCGGTGCCTTGTTTGACAAACCAGCTGTCGCCCGGCGCGAAGCGCTGCGGCTCGCCGCCGGCGACGGTCAGTTCTACTTCGCCCTCCAGCACGGTGGCGTGTTCGGTAAATGGATAGGTCATGGTGAAGCTCCCTTCGGTGGACGAAAACAGTCCGCAGGTAAAGGCGTCCTGCGGCTCGCCATATATCATCGCGCCCGCTACCTGCGGGTCGCCGGCGGTCGGCGTCGCGCCGAGCAGACTTACGCTGCCGATCGGCTGCAGTTCAGGTACCGGTTGTTCGAGTTTAAAAGCGTACATTGCGTTCTCCTGATTAACTCCGGCCTTTCCAGAAACCGGCGGTTTGATGCATCAGTTTTCCGGCGGTGACTAATAACAGACGCAGGCTGTCACGGCCGTGGATGGTCGCGTGGGGAATGCTGCTTAGCAGGCGATAGCGGTCGGAACCGCCATTGATCCCTTCGGCGAGGATTTTGCACACGATGTGCGAGGGGGTGACGCCGAAGCCGGAGTACCCCTGGACGTAAAAGACGTTGTTATGGTCGCGTAAGGTGCCGATCTGCGGGAACAGGTTGGCGCTGCAGGCCATCGGCCCGCCCCAGGCGAAGTCGATCTTCACATCTTTCAGGTACGGGAAGACCTCCGCCAGCAGCGTACGATTCCAGGCGGCGAAATCGTTCGGCGTATATTCCACGAAGCGGGTAGCGCTGCCGAACAGCAGGCGGTTTTCGCGGGTGACGCGGTAGTAGTTAATCACCGGGCGAATATCGCTGAAGGCGCCGCGCAGCGGGCTGATGCGCTCGATCAGTTCATCGGAGAGCGGCTCGGTCGATACCTGATAAGAGTAAGTGACCAGCGTTTTGTTGTAGATCTCCGGCTCCATATTGTTGAGGAAGCTGTCGCAGGCCCACAGCAGTTTGGCGGCTTTAACGCTGCCCATCGCGGTGCGCACCCGAACCTGTTTGCCGTAATTCACTTCCACTACCGGCGAGGATTCGAAAATCTTCACCCCCAGAGAATGCGCGGCCTGCGCCGAACCAAGCAGCATATTGAGCGAATGGATCTGTCCGCCGCCCATATGTTTCAGCGCGCCGCAGTAGACCTCGGAGCCGACCACCTGCTGTACCTCTTTGCCGGTATACAGTTCGATATCTTCATCCGGGGTGGCGGCTTTAAACTCCTTCTCCCACTGGCGTAGCGTTTTGAGCTGCCGCTGGTTATAGGCCAGGTAGCCGTAGCCGGGGACGAAATCGGCGTCGATGTTGTATTTGCGGATGCGTTCGCGAATGATGCCCGCGCCGAGGTTGGCGATTTTAAATAGCGTCTCCAGCCCCTCTTTGCCGACGTGTTTTTTCACCGCTTCGATATCGTGGCCGATCCCGGCCATCACCTGGCCGCCGTTGCGCCCGGTGCCGCCATAGCCAAGATGGCGCGCTTCCAGCACCACCACGTTGGTGATCCCCTGTTCCGCCAGCTCCAGCGCGGTGTTAATACCGGAAAAGCCGCCGCCGATAATCACCACATCGGCTTCGATATCTTCCCGCAGCGCCGGAAAATGGAGCTGGTATTTCTTCGTCGCGCCGTAGTAGTTCAGCGCATCGATTTTAATATTCATCGCGTTACCCTGTCGTCTTGCCTGGCTCAATGTCCTCATCACAGCACGCCGCGCGGGCGTTGAATATCGTCCGGAAGAATGACGTTCTTTAGAACGATGGGCGGCGCGGCGCAACCGTGCTGTGATGGGCTAACTTTGCTAAAAAACGGGTGCTGACGATGAGCGAGATAACCATACTGGCGGAAGTGACCGCCTTTTTACGCCAGCCGCACGGGCAGTTTATTGCCGGCCATCGTGAGGCGGGCCACGGCGCGCCGTTCGCTGTGATAAACCCGGCGACCGGAGAGTCAATCGCCGAAGTCACGGCGGCGGATGTCGGCCAGGCGGACCGCGCCATGGAGAGCGCCCGCCTGGCGTTTAATCAGTGGCGCGAGATGCCGACGCTGGCCCGCGGCGCGCTGCTGCTAAAGCTGGCGGACACGCTGGCAGAGCATCGCGAAGAGCTGGCGCAGCTGGAAAGCCTCTGCTCCGGTAAGCCCATCACCCTGGCGCGGATGCTCGAGCTGGATCAGTCGGTAGCGTTTTTGCGCTACTTCGCCGGCTGGGCGGGGAAAATCACCGGAGAAACCCTGGATGTGTCACTGCCGTCGATGGCCGGGGAAAGATATACCGCCTTTACCCGCCGCCAGCCGTTGGGCGTGGTGGTCGGCATCGTGCCGTGGAACTTCTCGATTATGATTGCCATCTGGAAGATGGCGGCGGCGCTGGTCTGCGGCTGCACTATCGTCCTCAAGCCGAGCGAGTATACGCCGCTGACGCTGCTGCGGGTGGCGGAACTGGCGAAGGTAGCCGGTATTCCGGATGGCGTGATTAACGTGGTCAACGGCGCCGGCGGCGAAATCGCCCAACGCCTTATCACGCATTCGGCCTGCGCCAAAGTGAGCTTCACCGGCTCGGTGGCGACCGGGGGAAAAGTCCAGCAGTCGGCCAGTGCGTCAGGTAAACGGGTTACGCTGGAGCTGGGCGGTAAAAACGCCGCGCTGTTCCTCGATGACCTGCCGCCAGAGGCCATGGTGAACGGCATTATCGAAGCCGGTTACCTCAACCAGGGGCAGATTTGCGCCGCCGCTGAGCGCTTTTATCTGCCGCAGGGAAAACTGGATGCGGTGCTGGCGCTGCTGAAAGACAAGCTCAGCGCTTTCGCCCCGGGGTCGCCGCTGGATGAACAAACGCTGATGGGGCCGCTGGCTAACCGCCAGCAGTATGACAAAGTCTTGCGTCTCATTCAGACCGCGCGCGAAGAGGGTGATACCATCGTTTGCGGCGGCGAAGCGCTGCCCGGCGAGGGCTATTTCCTGCAGCCGACGGCGGTTAAGGTGCGCAGCGAAGAGAGCACCCTGATGCGCGAGGAGACCTTCGGCCCGGTATGCAGCTTTATTGGCTATCGCAGCGAAGAAGAAGCGCTGGCCCGAATTAATGCTTCCCCATTTGGACTGGCGGCCAGCGTCTGGTCGGATAATATCCGCCAGGCGCTGCGCTACTCGCAGGCCATTGACGCCGGGATCGTATGGGTCAACATGCATACCTTCCTCGACCCGGCAGTGCCGTTCGGCGGCATGAAAGGGTCGGGTATTGGCCGTGAGTTTGGTAGCGCGTTTATTGATGATTATACCGAACTTAAATCAGTGATGATGCGTTATTAAAACACAGGAATATCGGCATGCCGCTAATCACTATTAATTAATGAAAGATAAGACTTGCTGGTTATTATTATCTAACCCACCGCCAGGCCGCTAAATAATAATTTAGTGGCCTTTTTGTTTACCTCGAATATGCGTTCAAGGAAAACGCCCGAAAACTTGTACAATAATATCCCGATTAAAAATTGCCGCCAATTAAATTTGCGATTACCAATATGCACTCCGTAATCATCTAATGGATGACTGGCATTTTATTGTTTGAATTATTGTTAACTAAAAATTATCTGAGAGTTTTTAATTAACATTTAATTAATTATTTGAGAGGTCACTTTGACTACGCTATTAAAAGAGATCGTTATTGTCGGCGGCGGCGCCGGCGGGTTGGAGCTAGCGACCCAGCTGGGACGTAAATTAGGGCGTCGGCGGAAAGCGAATATTACCCTTGTCGATCGCAGCCAGAGTCATCTGTGGAAACCACTGTTGCATGAAGTCGCCACCGGTTCGCTGGATGAAGGCGTGGACGCGTTAAGCTTTCTTGCCCATGCCAGCAAACACCACTTTTCCTTCCAGCACGGTTCGGTAATGGATATCGATCGGCAGAATAAAACGATTACTATCGCCGCGCTGCGGGATGAGCAGGGCGAAGTACTGGTGCCGGAACGCAAGTTGCGCTGGGATACGCTGGTGATGGCGCTGGGTAGTACGTCGAACGATTTTAATACGCCAGGGGTAAAAGAACACTGTATTTTCCTCGACAGCGCTGAGCAGGCAAAAGTATTTCATCAGCAAATGCTGAACCAATTTCTGCGCTATTCCGCCGACCCGCAGACGACCGGTAAGGTCAATATTGCCATTGTTGGCGGTGGCGCTACCGGCGTTGAATTATCTGCTGAATTACATAATGCGGTGAAAGAACTGCGCAGCTACGGTTATAAAGATCTGACCAACGAGGCGTTAAATGTCAGTCTGATAGAAGCCGGCGACGGTATTTTACCTGCACTGCCAAAACGGATTTCCCGCGCCGCGCACGAAAAGCTGAGTAAACTTGGCGTGAATGTGATGACCAATACCATGATCACCGGCGTTGAAAAAGGTGGCCTGCAGACCAAAAATGGCCAGTTTATCGAGGCGAGTTTAATTGTCTGGGCGGCGGGGATAAAAGCGCCGGACTTCATGAAGGATATCGCCGGGCTGGAGACCAACCGTATCAATCAACTGGTGGTGACCCCGACGCTGCAGACGACGCGCGACGCTGATATTTTTGCTTTCGGCGACTGCGCGGCATGTCCGCGTCCGGAAGGTGGATTTATCCCGCCGCGCGGCCAGGCGGCGCATCAAATGGCGCTCTTGACCGCCGACAACATTATCGCCCGCATGAAGGGGCATAAGTTGAAATCGTTCTCCTATCGCGATCGCGGTTCGCTGGTTTCTCTCTCCGGCTACACGACCTTTGGCAGCATTATGGGACATCTACCGATTGGCCCGATGATGGTCGAAGGCCGTATTGCGCGGATGGTTTACGATTCGTTGTATCGGATGCATCAGGTGACGCTGCACGGTTATTTTAAAACCGGCCTGATGATGTTATCCGGGGGGATAAACCGGATTATTCGCCCGCGCCTGAAATTGCATTAAGCGTGTTAAGCCGCCCTTCGCAAGAAGCGTGCGGCATAGCCTCCTGTCGCCCGGATAAGGCGTAGTGCGCCGCTATCCGGGTATGTATCGATCCCGAAGTTTCTTTCTTCCCCTATCAATCCGCCATTCCACGTTAAAAAATCAGCAGATTATCTTTTTTGCCCGCCGGGGGTTGTCTGACGCCTGATAATGCGTATAGTTCTCATTCTCTTTTTTGTTCGCGGGCTAAGCAGGGATCGATCTGCGCCAGTGAGTCGTTCACAAGGAACAGCAAAGGCGTAGGGTGACGCAAAGACAGCAGGCCGGAAACACACAATATCGGCCACTGCGCGACCACCGGGTCATTGATTTTTTATAGGGTTGTTCCAATGAAATACACTCTTCCGGCGTTGGCGCTGGCCATCAGCGCGACGTTAGGCGGCTGCGCGACTCACCATTCCGCTGCCGTTGCGCAACCGGTTGTTAACTCTCCTGCGGCTAACGTGGCGCAACCGCTGCAGCGCCAGCTAGCGGAAGGGTTGTACGAGATGGCGCTAAGCCCGCAGGGCGATGCGCTGTACGTCGCCAGCGCCGAAGGCTTTAAAGATGTGCAGGGCGGGGCGGTTTACAAGCTGGATCAGCAAACCCTTAATACCATCGGCCTGACGCATACCGATCTGAAAAACTTCGCTTTGCAACTCTCTGCGGATGGTAAAACGCTATACGTCAGCAATTCGCTTGACGGCGGCATCAGCGCTATCGACACCGCCACCGGCAAGGTAAAAAACCGCCTGCTGTTCAGCGAGCGCAATGAAAAAGGGCTCCCCTATGGGGCGCGTCAGCTGCTGCTGCTAAATAATACCCTCTACGTTGGCGCAGTCGCCGACCCGGCGCAAATCTGGGTGGTTGACGCCACTACCATGAAGCTGAAAACGCGGATTAAAAACACCGGTAAATGGATGACCGGCCTGCACTATTCTGCACAAACCGGGCGCGTATACGCCGCCAACGGCAGCGGTGAAATTCTGGTGATCAACCCGCGTAACCAACGCATTGAACAGCGCTGGAAGCCGCTGGGCGACAAGCCGGCGCTGCTGCTTAATATGGCCGAAGATAGCGACACCGGTCGTCTGTTCGTGACCGATAACTCGAAAGCGAAAACCACCCTGGTGTTGGATATCCACAGTGGCAGACTGCTTAAACAGCTCGAGGTCGGTGATTCGCTGGCGGTGCAGTTCAATGGGAAACGCCACGAAATTTATATTTCACAGCGTGAATCCGGCAAGGTTATCAGCCTTGACGCCAGCCGCTACACGCTGAAGAAAAGCTGGGCGCTGCCGGCCAATCCCAACAGCCTGCTGCTTTCCGCCGATGGTCAGACGCTGTTTGTCACCGTCAAACAGCCCTTCAATAAAGACCACTCCACTAAAGGCCCGGACAGCGTCGTACGTATCGACCTGAACGCGCAATAAAAATAACTGGCCCGGCGACGGGTCCTTTGATCCATTTATCCTCATCCATGGGGCAAATTATGCACACCACGCACTATTCATCCTTCCCGCTGCGTAAAACGCTGTTGGCCTTAGCCATCGGCGCCGCCAGTCAAACGGCGATGGCCGCTGACGCTGCCGCCGCGGAGCAGCCTGGCGAAGAGACCATCATCGTCGAGGCTAACGAAAACGGCGATTTTAAATCCGGCGGCGACCTGGTGGTACCGGCATTCCTCGACGGCCAGATCGCCCACGGCGGCCGTCTGGGGATGCTTGGCGAACAAAAAGCGATGGACGTCCCGTTTAACGTCATCGGCTATACCTCGAAGCTGATTCAGGACCAGCAGGCGAAAACTATCGCCGATGTCGTCAGCAACGACGCAGGCGTGCAGGCCGTACAGGGCTACGGAAACTTCGCCGAGACCTATCGAATCCGCGGGTTTAAGCTCGATGGCGATGACATGACCATGGGCGGTCTGGCGGGCGTGGTGCCGCGTCAGGTGATGGACACTCAGATGCTGGAGCGCGTTGAAATTTTCAAAGGGGCTAACAGCCTGCTTAACGGCGCGGCCAGCAGCGGCGTCGGCGGGATGATTAACCTCGAGCCGAAACGGGCGGAAGATCTGCCGACCGCACGTGTTGGCGTCGACTATACCTCTGATTCGCAGGTTGGCGGTACCCTCGACCTGGGACGCCGTTTCGGCGATAACAACCAGTTCGGCGCCCGGGTCAACCTGGTGCATCGCGAGGGCGAAGGCGCTATCGATAACGATAAACGCCGTACCACGCTGGCTTCGCTGGGGCTTGATTACCGTGGCGATCGTTTCCGCTCCTCGCTCGATTTCGGCTATCAGAAGAAAACGTTCCACGGCGGTACGATGGGCGTCAATATCAGCGGCGTAGATTTCATCCCGGCGCTGCCGGACAACAGCAAAAACTACAGCCAGAAGTGGGGCTATAGCGATATTGAAAGCGAGTTCGGCATGGCGAAGGCGGAATATGACCTGAGCGATAGCTGGACGGTATACAGCGCCCTCGGCGGTCAGCATTCGCATGAAATCGGCACCTACAGCGCGCCGAAGCTGCTCAATAAAAACGGCGATGCAACGGTTGGCCGCCTTGATACTAACCGCATCATCGACGCGATCAGCGGCATGGGCGGGGTACGCGGCGATTTCAATACCGGCGCGATTTCGCATAAGGTGAATCTCGGCTATGCGGCGCAGGTGCATACCGATGCGACCGCCTGGCGGATGTCGGCGAAGAATCCGACCACCAATATCTATGACAACCACGATGTGGCAATGCCGGATAACGCCTATTTTGGCGGCAACTACCACGATCCGCTGGTCACCTCGCGCAGCCGTACGCAGGGCTGGCTGCTGAGCGACACTCTCGGCTTCTTTAACGATAAGGTGCTGTTTACCGCGGCTGCTCGTCATCAGAAAGTGGTCGTGCGCAACTACAGCAACGCCACCGGACTGGAAGATACCTCTTCGCGTTATACCCAAAGCCGCTGGATGCCGACGTTTGGCTTGGTGTACAAGCCGTGGGAGCAGCTGTCGCTGTATGCTAACCATACCGAAGCGCTGCAGCCGGGCTCTGTGGCGCCGACTACGGCGGCCAATGCCGGGCAGAGTACCGGGATCGCGCACTCGAAGCAGGACGAAGTGGGCGTCAAGATCGACTACGGAACGATCGGCGGATCGCTGGCGCTGTTTGAAATCAAAAAACCGAACGCCATTTCCGATACCTCTGGCAATTACGGCCTCGACGGCGAGCAGCGTAACCGCGGCGTAGAGATGAACGTCTTCGGCGAGCCGATGCTGGGGCTGCGTCTTAACGCCAGTACGGTGTGGCTGGATGCCAAACAGACTAAAACCGCTAAAGGCGCAACCGATGGTAAAGATGCCATCGGGGTGGCTAATTTCTACGCGGTGCTCGGTGCCGAGTATGATATTAAGCCGGTGGAAGGCCTGACCGCGACAGCGCGTGTCAATCATAGCGGCTCGCAGTATGCCGATGCGGCCAACACCAAGAAGCTGGATAGCTACACCACCCTGGATTTAGGCCTGCGCTATCGTATGCGCCTGAACTCCGACCAGAACGAAATGACCTGGCGCATCGGGGTGACCAACGTGACCAACGAGAAGTACTGGTCCGGCATTGACGATACCGGAACCTATCTGTTCGAAGGCGATCCGCGTACCGTTCGCGTCTCAATGAGCTACGACTTCTAACGCTAAAAAAGCGGGGCGGGCGGCTGATGCTTGCCCCGTGCAACTTGCGACAATTCCCCCTAAGTGATAAAAGGTGCCCCTTCACAAAAATACACAGGGGAACGACGTGAAAGACGCGTCAACGTCGTCGGATGCCGTGGAAGAGAGCGGCCCGACGCTTCATCGCGGTTTACAGAACCGACATATTCAACTTATCGCCCTTGGCGGCGCGATTGGCACCGGCCTGTTTCTTGGCATTGGTCCCGCGATTCAAATGGCTGGCCCGGCGGTATTACTGGGTTACGCCGTGGCCGGTATTGTGGCTTTTCTGATTATGCGCCAGCTTGGCGAGATGGTGGTGGAAGAGCCGGTATCTGGCTCTTTTGCCCACTTTGCCTATAAATACTGGGGCCCGTTCGCCGGCTTTCTCTCTGGCTGGAACTACTGGGTGATGTTCGTGCTGGTAGGGATGGCGGAACTAACCGCCGCCGGGATTTATATGCAGTACTGGCTCCCTGATGTTCCCACCTGGGTTTGGGCGGCGGCCTTCTTCATCATTATTAACGCCGTCAACCTGGTCAACGTACGTCTGTATGGCGAAGCGGAATTCTGGTTCGCGCTGATTAAAGTGCTGGCGATTATCGGCATGATCGCCTTTGGCCTGTGGATGCTGTTTGGCGGTCACGGCGGCAGTAAAGCTGGTTTTGATAACCTGTGGAAGCATGGCGGCTTCCTCGCCACCGGCTGGCATGGCCTGGTGCTGTCGTTGGCGGTCATTATGTTCTCTTTTGGCGGCCTGGAGCTAATCGGCATTACCGCCGCGGAAGCGCAGGATCCGGAAAAGAGCATTCCGAAAGCGGTCAACCAGGTGGTTTACCGTATCCTGCTGTTTTACATCGGCTCGCTGGTGGTGCTGCTGGCGCTTTATCCGTGGGTGGAGATCAAATCCGATAGTAGTCCGTTTGTGATGATTTTCCATAATCTTGACAGCAACGTGGTGGCTTCCGCGCTGAATTTCGTCATTCTGGTGGCATCGCTGTCGGTCTATAACAGCGGCGTCTATTCTAACAGCCGCATGCTGTTCGGGTTGTCGGTACAAGGCAACGCGCCGAAGTTTCTCGCCCGCGTCAGCAAACGCGGCGTGCCGGTGAATTCGTTGCTGCTGTCGGGCGTCATTACCTCGCTGGTGGTGGTACTGAACTATCTGCTGCCGCATGAAGCGCTGGGGTTGCTGATGGCGCTGGTAGTGGCGACGCTGCTGCTGAACTGGATAATGATCTGCATGGCGCATCTGAAGTTTCGCGCCGCGCAGCGTCGTAAAGGTCGCGAGTCGAAGTTCAAAGCGTTACTGGCGCCAGCCAGCAACTACTTTTGCATCGCTTTTCTCGGTTTGATTCTGGTGCTGATGTGCACCATTGACGGGATGCGTCTGTCGGCGATATTGCTGCCGGTGTGGATTATCTTCCTGTTTGCCGCTTTCAAACTGCTGCGCCGCCCGGCGTAAGGCTTATCGCCCCGCGGAATGGCGGGGCGACATAACTTATTTTATCCCGTGGAAGCCATCCAGATAGGCGCCAGCCAGCTCATTGCCAAACAGACGAGCATCCTTCGCTTCCATCGTTTCGCTCCACCGATCGCTCGCATTACCGTTGAAGGAGTGTTGCGACTTCACCCCTTCCAGCGCCTGTTGCTTAATGGCGTCGGCAACTCGCTGCGCATCGCTTTCACTCACCCCTTTTTTCCGATCTTCTTGCCCGCGGGCGTAGATATCGCGGAAGTTAGGCAAGTTCATCTGATAATTTTGCTGACGGTTAACGGTGAAATTACCGCCGACGAAATCTGAACGGTGAGACACGAAGCTATAAGCATGGCGTTCTGGCGAGGTCTTCGATGAGGTGCAACCGGAAAGGAGTGCTAAAGCGCAGCCAAGCGCGACAAACGTTGTGGTTAATTTCATTATGCAGAGCGTCCTTTGGCGATAATCCATATTGGTGAAAAGATCATCTGCTTAAACTGTGTCGACGGCTAGCCCTGAGAAATGATAGTGGAGTGAGAGTACGCTGGCGCGCAATGCGCGCCAGCCGGGAATCAGGACGACAGCGCGCCCGACAGCGAACGAATGTCGTTGCCGGTTGGCGTCTGGTGAATACGCAGGCCGAACTCGTCAACCACGGCAAAGATATGGTCGAAGATATCCGCCTGAATGCCTTCATACTCCGCCCACACCACGGTATTGGTAAAGCAGTAGATCTCAATCGGCAGGCCGTTAGCGTCCGGCGCCAGCTGGCGCACCATCATGGTCATATCCTTACGTAGCCGCGGATGGTTACGCAGATACTCCTGCAGATAGGCGCGGAAGGTGCCGATATTGGTCATTTTGCGCAGGTTAAGCACCGAGGGTTCATTAGCGTGCTGTTGGTTCCACTCGTTAATTTCCTGATGGCGCGAGTCCATATACGGCTTCAGCAATTTGGCCTGAATCAGCCGCTGCTGCTCCTGCTCGTCAAGAAAATGGATGCTGGTGGTATCGATGTTCAGGCTGCGCTTAATGCGACGACCGCCGGAGGCCGACATCCCGCTCCAGTTTTTAAACGAATCCGAGACCAGCGACCAGGTGGGGATTGTGGTGATAGTGTTATCCCAGTTGCGCACTTTTACCGTGGTCAGGCCGATATCAATAACCGCGCCATCGGCGCCATATTTCGGCATTTCCAGCCAGTCGCCGAGTTTGAGCATGTCGTTGGCGGAAAGCTGGATGCCGGCCACCAGGCCAAGAATCGGGTCTTTAAATACTAACATCAGTACGGCGGCCATCGCGCCAAGACCGCTAATGAGAATCGCCGGCGACTGGCCAATCAGCAGAGATATGATCAGAATGCCGATAATAATCGCCGTAACCAGTTTAATACCCTGGAAGATGCCTTTAAGCGGCAGCTGCGAGGCAGTCGGGAATTTTTGCGCCAGATTGAAAATCACGTCCAGCAGCGAGAAGAAGGAGAGCATGGCGTAAACCATGACCCACAGTTGCGCGCAGGTGGATAAAATTTCCGCCGCTTCGCTGCCTTTCTGCAGCCAGAGCACGGCCTGAACGTTGACGATAATCCCCTGTAGGGTGAACGCCAGGCGGTGGAAAAGTTTATTTTGCGTGATGATCTGCAGCCATAAATGGCTACTGGCCTGCGCCCGCTTTTCGAAGGTGCGTAGTACCACTTTATGTAGAATGAGATGAACGACAATCGCCGTCAGAAAAATAATGCCAAAAGTAATGATGAGCGAGGTGGTTGGGGTGATTTTGATGCCTAATGCGGCGATTTGCGATATTAATTCCTGCATAACGTCTCCTGTACATCCAGCGGTTATGATGACCGCTGGATGACTATTATGCAAATCAGAGGTTACACAGTTGTGAATCAGGACGCCGTCGCCGCCGCCTGCAGATTCAGGTGATGGCGCAGCCAGAGGGCTATAGCGCCCAGCAGCAGCATCATCGCCACCTCGACCAGCAGGAAGACGATCAGCGCCTGCGCATAGTCACCACCGCCGCGCTGGGCCAGGGTTAAGAACAGCGAGCCGAGAATGGCCGGCCCCAGCCCCAGCGTCGCCTGTTGCAGGGTACTGAGAATGGCGCTACCGGCCCCGGCGTCGCAGGCGCGAATGTCCCGCATCCCGATACGATAGAAACTGTTGACGATTAACGCCTGGCCATAGCCGACCAGCGCGGTGGAGGGCACCAGCGCCAGCGTCGTGGTCCGCAGGCCAAGTTGATAAAAGGTGGCGCTCAGCATCAGCAGGCCGCTAATCTGCACTGCCAGGCCAATCAGCAAAATCCGCCCCATACTATAGCGAGCGATAAGCTTCGGCGCGTACAGCGCGGAGATAAAATAGGCCACCCCGAGAGCGATAAAACTGTTGCCGGACTGCCACGGCGCCATCCCAAGCCCGGCCTGCATGGTCAGCGCCATACAAAACATAAAGCCGGACCAGGCGCTGAAGAACAGCAGCGCGATAGCCATACCAAAACGGATGCTGGTGAGCTTCAACAGCCGCGGCGGCAGCAGCGGTTGCTCGCCGCGCTGCTGCTTACGCAGCGCGCTCAGGCGCATCCAGCCGAGCAGGGGGAGTACGGCCAGCAAAAGCAGCTGTAGCTCCCATGGCCAGTGCAGTTCCGGCCCCAGCGCCATCGGGAACAGCAGGCAGCAGAGGATTAACGCCAGGCTGAAAGTTCCCTGCCAATCGATGCTGGAATGGCTTTCGCGGCGGGTTTCCGGCACATAGCGGCGGCTAAAAGCTAACACCAGCAGGCAGATAGGGATGTTGATAAAGAAGGCGTTACGCCAGCCGAGCCCGGCGATATCGGCGGAGACCAGCCAACCGCCGCCCATCTGGCCGACGATAAACGCGATGCCGCCGATACCGCCGTAGAGGCTGATCGCCCGGGCGTGGGCGGTACCTTTCAAGGTGACGTGCAGGGTGGCGAGTATTTGCGGCACGATCAGCGCGGCGCCCGCGCCTTGCAGCGTTCTCGCGGCCAGCAGGGTAGTGATTGAGTTAGCCATCCCGCATAGCAGCGAGGCGATGCCGAATACCGCCACGCCCCACAGGAACAGGCGGCGGCGTCCATAGTTATCGCCCAGTTTGCTGCCCATCGCCAGGCAGACGGCAAAGGCCACGCCGTACAGCGCGACGATAAGCTCCAGTTGGGTGGCGCTGGCATCGAGGGAGTGGGTGATCGAGTCCAGTGCCACGTTGGTTATCGAGGTATCGATTAACGGCAGCATCTGGCCGGTCAGTAACAGCAGTAAACCGGCGCGGCCGGGTGAAACAGCAGACGAATTCATCGGATCTCTCCATTGCGTCATTCAGCGTATGGCCGTAGCATCACCGATTAATTAAACGGGTACCAGTTCCTGTCTATACTGGTATTGGTACTACCATGCTGGAGGAACGATGTCGCTAATACTGCAACGTGAGGCCCCGAACCTCGCGCCCGATGATAGCCGTAAACAGCTGGGGGCATTTCTGCGCGCCCGCCGCGAAAGTCTTGACCCGCAGCGCCTCGGCCTGCCGCGCGTCGGGCGGCGAAGGACGCCGGGCCTGCGCCGGGAAGAGGTGGCGATGTTGGCGGACGTCGGCGTGACCTGGTATACCTGGCTTGAGCAGGGGCGGGAAGTGAATCCATCGGCGGCGGTATTAAGCGGCGTGGCCAGCGCGCTTCAGTGCAGCCCGCTGGAAACCCGTCATCTGTTCGTTCTGGCAGGCTTAACGCCGCCGGAGAACACGCAGGCCACGGTCTGCGAGGGGATCAGTCCCGGAACCCGACGCATGCTTGATAGCCTGATGCCGCAGCCCGCCAGCATTCAGAAACCAAACTTTGATATCGTCGCCTGGAACGACAGCTTTTGCCGCCTGATGGGCGTTGATTTCGCGACGATTGCCGAAGAAGACCGCAATTGCATTTATCTCTATCTCACCTGCGAAACCTGGCGTAGCCGCATTGAAAATCGCGATGTGTTGCCCACTTTTGTTTCCTATTTTCGCGCGGCGATGGCTGAGCATCGCGGCTCGCCAGAGTGGGAAGATAAGCTGGCGCGTTTTTTCGCCGCCTCGGCGGAGTTTGAAGCGCTATGGCACCAGCGCTACGAGGTACGCGGCGTCGAAAACCAGGTGAAAAATTTTAACCATCCGCAGCTCGGGCGCTTTAGTCTGCAGCAAATGTACTGGTATTCCGCGCCGCGCAACGGTTCGCGTCTGCTGGTCTATTTACCGCTGGATGAAACCGGAGAACAGGCGCTGGCCTGGCTGGATCAACAGGGCTAAGCCCGCAATGGACAAGGAACGCTTATGAACGTCACCCGCAAGCAGCAGCGGATTATTCAACGTGCTATCGAGCAATGGCAGCAGGAGGGGATTCTGAACAGCAGCGACGGCCAACGGCTGTCAGCGTCGCTATCTGTTCGCGCTTTCGACTGGCAGCGCCTGAGCCGCTATGCCTTCTGGACCGCGATGGCCTGCGTGCTGATTGCGCTGGGGAGTCTGTTCGCCGACGCCGAATTGATTACGGCGATTATCAATCTGTTCAGCGACTCCGCTGTCGCGCGCATTATCCTGCCGACGCTGCTGGCCATCGCATTTTATTATTGGGGGTTCCGCCGTCAGCGTCGCGAAGCGCAGTGGCACTATAGCACCGAGGCGATTTTGTTCCTCGGCGTGATTTGCACCGCCATTGCCTTGTGGCAGCTAGGCGATCGGCTGGACGACGGCAGCGGCCACGTGGCGCCGCTGATACTGCTCGGCTGCGCGATTTACGGCCTGATAGGGTATTTCGCCCGTTCCGGGCTGGTGTGGCTGTTCTTTCTGCTGGCGTTGGGGAACTGGTTTGGCGCGGAAACCGGCTATGTATTAGGTTGGGGCGCCTACTGGCTGGGGATGAGCTTCCCGATTCGTTTCGTGTTGTTCGGCGGCGTGCTGCTGGCGCTGTGCTACTTGATGCAAAATGTATTACGCCAGCGGCAGTTGTTTACCGTCACTAAGGCGATGGGGCTGACCTGGCTGTTTGTCGCGCTGTGGATCCTGTCGATTTTCGGCAACTACGATTCCGAGAGCTGGTATGGGGTGAGCCAGGCGCAACTGCTGCCGTGGGGGCTGCTGTTTGCGCTGGCGGCGGTGCTGTGTATTTATATCAGCCTGAAAACCGACGATGGCATGCTGCGTGGATTTGGCCTGACGTTCCTCGCCATCAACCTCTACACCCGCTTCTTCGAATTCTTCTGGTATAGCCTGCACAAGGTGGTGTTCTTCCTGATCCTGGCGGCATCGCTGGCGATGATTGGCCGCTATGCCGAGCGGATCTGGCACGCCGGAGAGGGGGAGAAAAAGTAACCTTCCCCGGTGGCGCTACGCTTACCGGGGCTACCAACTGAGTACTGGACCGTAGCCCGGATAAGGCGCAAAGCGCCGCCATCCGGGGAGGGCAGCGCGCGGAGATTAGATCTCTGTGATGGTGGTAGACTGCGGCAGGCGGGATTTCGGCAGTGCGGCGTTGAAGTCCTCCACGCTGTGATGACCGACCGGCACCACGACTACGCTGGTATAACCTTGCGCTTTCAGGCCAAACTCTTCGTCGAGGATGGCGAAATCGACGCCTTCGATCGGCACCGCATCCAGACCCATTGCCGCCACGCCGAGCAGGAAGTTGCCCACGTTAAGATAAACCTGCTTCGCCATCCACTGATCGTCATCTTTCAGCTCTTTGCGGTGCATATCGGCAAAGAAGGTGCGGCCTTTGTGGTTACCGGCTTTGGCTTCCGGAGTGGCAAAACGGCCATCGGCATCTTCCTGATCAACGACTTTTTCCAGCCACGCATCGTCCATCGCGGTTTTCGCACAGAACACGACAACGTGGGAAGCGTCGAGGATTTTACGTTCGTTGAACACGTAGGTGCCGCTGGCTGCTTTCGCGACGCGAGCTTTACCTTCATCGCTGCTGGCGACGATAAAGTGCCATGGCTGGGAGTTGGTGCTCGACGGGCTATATTGCAGCAGCGTTTTCAGGTTTTCCGCCTGTTCAGCCGTCAGTTTTTTCGCCGGATCGAAAGCCTTAGTGGAGTAACGTTTTAAGGCAACTGAGATAATATCCATGACTCTTCCTCACAATTTTCAGCCCCTTACGGGCACATTTCGTGGGAGGAAGAGTACAGCGATGCGCGGGAAATGATAAGAGTGAAAAATGCGATAACACTTATCGCATTTATTTGAAAATCAGCCGGGACGCAGCCGACGCTGGTCTTTTTTCGCCAGCTTATCCACCACCAGATTCCACGAGTCGTCAATAAGCTCGGCAAGTAAATCCTCGCTGATATCCTCGCCCGGGACCACGGTGATCCAGTGCTTTTTGTTCATGTGATAGCCCGGTTCGATGCTGCGGTAAATTTGCTGATTGAGCAGCGATTTTTGCGGATCGGCCTTCAGGTTGACTATGACACGCCCGCGAAGGGTCATGGTCAACATGAAAATCCGCCCGCCGACTTTAAACACGTCATACTCCGGGCCAAACGGCCAGCAGTGTTCGGTGAAAGGGTAGGTTAGCGCGATACGCTGCGCGTGATGGTGTAGCGCTTCGTTATCCATTAATGCTCATTCTCATGCAGCGCATTCCACATAGCCTCAAAACCGAGGGCGATGATTTCTCGAGCACGCTGCGGGTCGTGGCTGGCGAACTCGATGGTGGTTTCGGCCAGCGACAGGAACAGGGCATCGCCGAAGGCGCGATAGGCGTCGCTAAGGAAAACCGCTTTCACCGACAGCTGACACATCTCGTTCAGCTCGGGAAAACTCTCTTTAACCTGGCTGCGGGTTTCATCGGTGATGCGTTCGCTCAATGCCATGCGGCGAATGGCGCGGTATTCCATAGGGTTACGCATCCCCCAGTCGATATAGCTGTTCCAGATGTTGCGCGCGTTCTCTTTCGGGCGCTTTTCGTCAGGATTGAGCCCGTCGATCATCGTCTGTACTAAGCGCATCTTAATGGCGAGGTATAACTCGTTGAGCAACTCATCTTTAGTGGCGAAATAGCGAAACAGCGTTCCTTCAGCAACCCCCGCGCTGCGGGCTATCGCCGATGTTGAAGCGGCAATGCCGGACTGGGCGAAAGCGGCCGTGGCGGCTTCCAGTAACGCTTGTTTTTTATCTTCACTCTTAGGACGAGCCACTACATTTTACCTCGCTGAAAGTTAAACCTCGATCTAATCACGGCGGACCGCACAACTGCAACGCCAGATGTCAAAAATTGAAAATAGTCTTGACGATTTTCTACTCCTTCCTAATAATGAGTGCTTACTCACTCATAATCAAGTTATATCATAAAGTCCCCTGGATGGGGCTTTTGTCTGGTCAGGATATGAACCGTGTCACCTTTAGCGTGGTCGCCATTATGTTATTAGCAGCAGCAACGACATTGCCGTTTGTTCTCAATGCCGGTTTTGGCAAAGCGCCGCAGGGTGCGCAGCTCAGTCTTGTCGAACAGTCGCCGAACTACCGTGACGGCCAGTTCCATAACCAACTGCCGACGCCGGGATTCACCGGGCAGAAAAACATGCTGGCCGCGTGGTGGGATTTTCTGGTCACGAAGCGAGAGAACGCGCGCCCGCAGCAGCCGTTGCCGCTGGTGAATACCGATCTTGCCGGTCTACCTTCTGGTGAAGACGTGATGGTCTGGCTCGGTCACTCATCGTGGTATCTGCAGCTGGCGGGTAAACGTATCCTGATCGACCCGGTATTTAGCGATTACGCCGCGCCGTTCTCTTTCATCAATAAGGCTTTCCCCGGTGATTACCCGTGGAACGCGCAGCGGATGCCGGAGATCGATCTGCTGATTATCTCCCACGATCACTACGACCATCTCGACTACGCCACCATCAAAGCGCTGATGCCGAAAGTTAAACGCGTGGTGACGCCGCTCGGCGTCGGCTCGCATCTGCGCTACTGGGGAATGGATGCGGCGATCATTGATGAAATGGACTGGAACCAGGCGGTAAAAATCAGCGATGAACTCACCGTACACGCGCTGCCGGCTCGCCATTTTTCCGGCCGCGGGTTGAAACGCAACCAAACCTTGTGGGCCAGCTTCCTGTTCGTCACCCCGCAGCAAAAGATTTATTACAGCGGCGATAGCGGCTATGGCCCGCATTTTAAGGCCATTGGCGAGCAGTTTGGTCCCATCGACCTGGCAATCATGGAAAACGGTCAATATGACCAGGACTGGAAATACATCCACATGATGCCGGAAGAAACGGCGCAGGCCGCCGATGATTTACGCGCCCGGTCGGTATTACCGGGGCATGCCGGACGCTTTGTGCTGGCAAAACACAGCTGGGACGATCCGTACCAGCGGCTGGCGGCAGCCAGCGAAGGACGTGAGTGGCGTTTAGTCACGCCAATGCTGGGCGAACCGGTGTGGGTCGCTGATAAGACACAATCATTTAACGCCTGGTGGCGCTAACCGCCAGAGTGGTTCAGAAGGAGAGAAGAGATATGAATATATCCGCTCAGGTGATTGACACTATCGTGGAATGGATTGATGACAATCTGCATCAACCGCTGCGAATTGATGATATTGCGCGCCATGCCGGATACTCAAAATGGCATCTGCAACGGCTGTTTTTACAGTACAAAGGGGAAAGTCTCGGGCGCTACATTCGCGAGCGTAAACTGCTGCTGGCGGCGCGCGACCTGCGAGATACCGACCAGCGGGTTTATGATATCTGCCTGAAATACGGCTTTGATTCTCAGCAAACCTTTACCCGCATCTTTACCCGTACTTTCAATCAGCCGCCGGGCGCGTATCGCAAAGAGAACCACAGTCGCGCGCATTGAGCGCCGGTCGCATACCAGTCCGCCTCTTCGGCGGGCTTTTTTTTGCTCGCTTGCGGCTTAATCTGCCAGCGAGAACCAGCGGCGCCATATCCAGCGCAATACCAGATACTCAACTACCCCCAGCGCTAAGAACCACAGGCAGAAGATCAAAGTATAGAGCTGGTTGAGATCCATCAGGTGGAAGGATGTGACTAGCTTTTGCGCCAGCGTCAGGCCGAGCGAGGGCGCCGGCAACAGCAAGCACGAGATCAGGGCTAACAGCAAAATGCCGGCGGCGGATAATAGCGTTTCCAGCGGGTGTTTCATTATGATGTTAATCGTCAGTTAAAAAACATATTGTCCGGTAAAAAGTCCGTTAACGCAATATGCTTTATCTGCTGATTAATTTACGTCATTCATATTATTTCTAATATTATTAATAAAAAACCCTCTGTTAATTTATTGGGTAATATTTGTGATTAAGTTAATTTCACCTGGATGTAAATTAACGTCATTTATTATCCCAGCATTTTTACAAAAGTATAGGTACTATATCCCACTATTGTGGCAATAATGATTGCCAACGCGACATACAGCGCCAGCCGGCGTCCGCGGTAGATTCCAAACATGTTTCACCTCGTTTATAAATGGTTTAGAAATACCCTGTAATATTTGTTTTTCAGAACCAACTTACCATGTATTTTTTAATTTGCGAGCAAATAAATGTTGTGGCTGGATAATTTGATCTTGCTCGCAAAACGCATTAATTCATTGGCCAGAAATGATTTCAGGCTTTCCGATTCACGGAATTTAAAAGGAAACTTTATTTTGACCAGGATGATTAATCCCCACAACATCACGCCTTCGGGCGACAGCGCGCCGCAGCAGGCTTATCAGCAAACAGTCGAGGCGGTACTGGCGCAAAAAAAGAGCCATGCCGACGGTCTTAGCAGCGCTGAAGCCGCCGGTCGCCTGAAATCATACGGCCCTAACGCACTGCCGGAAAAGAAAGGCAAACCCGCATGGCTGCGTTTTCTCGCCCACTTCAACGATGTCCTGATTTACGTCCTGCTGGCCGCTGCCGCGCTCACCGCGGTGATGGGCCACTGGGTCGATACTCTGGTTATTCTCGGCGTTACCGTCATTAATGCGTTGATCGGTCATATTCAGGAGAGCAATGCCGAAAAATCGCTGCAGGGGATCCGCAACATGCTTTCCAGCGATGCCCGCGTACAGCG
Source organism: Klebsiella sp. 141203 (assembly GCF_032601985.1). Taxonomy (NCBI): domain Bacteria; kingdom Pseudomonadati; phylum Pseudomonadota; class Gammaproteobacteria; order Enterobacterales; family Enterobacteriaceae; genus Klebsiella; species Klebsiella sp. 141203. Next base: position 143,974 of record NZ_JAQIRL010000002.1, read on the forward strand.
CAACGGCAAGCATGAAACGATTCCCACCCGTGACCTGGTGCCGGGCGATATTGTTATTCTGCGCGCCGGCGATCGCGTTCCGGCGGATCTGCGCCTGATTGAAAGCCACAATCTACGGGTAGAAGAGGCTATCCTCACCGGTGAGTCGACGGTGGTGGATAAAACCACCGTGACGCTACAGGGGGAATTGCCGCTGGGCGACCGCACCAATATGGTCTTCTCCGGCACCACTATCAGCGCCGGCAGCGGCGTCGGCGTGGTTACCGCTACCGGTCAAGAGACCGAGCTAGGCCACATCAATCAGATGATGGCGGCTATTGAAAAGCACCGTACTCCGCTGCTGGTGCAGATGGATAAGCTGGGGAAAGCGATTTTTGTCATCATTCTCGCGATGATGGTGGCGCTGTTCTTCTTCAGCCTTGCGTTGCGCGATATTCCGCTGGGCGAGCTGCTGCTGTCGCTGATTAGCCTCGCGGTGGCGGCGGTGCCGGAAGGCCTGCCGGCGATTATCTCGATTATCCTGTCGCTCGGCGTACAGGCGATGGCGCGCAAGCGGGCGATTATCCGTAAGCTGCCGACGGTTGAAACGCTTGGCGCGATGACCGTGGTGTGCTCGGACAAAACCGGCACCCTGACCATGAACGAAATGACGGTGAAAGCAGTCATCACCGCTGACTGCTGCTACCGCGTAGAAGGCGATAGCTATGAGCCGCAGGGGCGCATTTTCCAGGAAGGCAGCGACGAGCCGGTGGTGGTCCAGCCGGGTAGCGTTCTGGAAACCTACCTGCGCACCATCGATCTGTGCAACGACAGCCAGATCGTTCAGGACGAGCGTGGTCTGTGGGGTATCACCGGCGGCCCGACCGAAGGGGCGCTGAAGGTGCTGGCGGCAAAAGCCCGGTTGGCGCCCCTCGTTACCCGGCTGGTGGCGAAGATTCCGTTTGATTCGCAGTATAAATATATGGCCACCCATCAGCAGATTGGCGATGAGGAGCGGGTGCTGATTACCGGCGCGCCGGATGTCATCTTCGCCCTGTGCGGCCAGCAGATGAGCAAGCAGGGGCCAATGCCGTTTGACCGTCAGTACTGGGAAGACGAAATGGCGCGCTTTGCCCGCCAGGGGTTACGGATGGTTGCCGCCGCCTGCAAACCGGCAGCAGTCGGTAGCACTACGCTGAACCACGACGATCTGCGTGAAGGGCTGGTGTTCCTCGGCATCGCCGGAATGATGGATCCGCCGCGTCCGGAGGCGATTGACGCGATCCACGCCTGCCAGACCGCCGGGATCCGCGTGAAGATGATCACCGGCGACCATCCGCAGACGGCGATGAGCATCGGCCAGATGCTGGGGATCGCCAATAGCCGCCAGGCGATGACCGGCTATCAGCTTGAGCATATGGATGATGCCGAGCTGGCGAAGGCTGCAGTGGAGTTTGATATTTTCGCCCGTACCAGTCCGGAGCATAAGCTGCGCCTGGTAAAGGCGCTACAGGATAGCGGCGAAGTGGTCGGCATGACCGGTGACGGCGTTAACGACGCCCCGGCGCTGCGCCAGGCCGACGTGGGCATCGCCATGGGCATTAAAGGGACCGAGGTGACCAAAGAGGCCGCCGATATGGTGCTCACCGACGACAACTTCGCCACCATCGCCAGCTCGGTGAAGGAGGGGCGTCGTGTCTATGACAACTTGAAAAAGACCATCCTGTTCATCATGCCGACCAACCTCGCGCAGGGGCTGTTGATCATCATCGCGCTGCTGGCGGGCAATATTATTCCGCTGACGCCGGTGCTGATTTTGTGGATGAACATGGCGACCTCGGCCACGCTCTCCTTCGGCCTGGCCTTTGAAGCCGCCGAGCGCAACGTGATGAATCGCCCGCCGCGTAAGACCGGCCAGCACGTGATGGATGGGTTTGCCGTCTGGCGCGTCGCCTTTGTCGGTTCGATGATTGCCGTCGCCGCTTTTATTCTCGAAGCCTGGCTGGCGCCGCGCGGCCACAGCGCCGAGTTCATCCGCACCGTGCTGCTGCAGATGTTGGTGACCGCGCAGTGGGTCTATATGATTAACTGCCGCAGTAGCGACAGCTTCTCCCTGAACAAAGGATTGCTGCGCAACAAAGGCATCTGGTTGGTGACCGGCGTTCTGTTGCTGATGCAGTTGGTCATCATCTATGTACCGCTAATGCAGAACATGTTCGGCACCGAAGCGCTACCGCTGCGCTACTGGTTCGTGACCCTGGTGATTGGTGTGGCTATGTTCCTGGTGGTTGAAATTGAGAAGCGGCTGACCCGCCGTTTGCGTAAAGCTGCCTGATCCCCTCCGGCGCCCCTTCAGGATTGAGCGGGCGCCATTTTCATTTAGCCAGGTTTTTTCTTTCTACGGTTATCATGGTGACGAAAGGGTGATACTGCCACGGTATGCCGCCGCCCTTTTGATACATTTTTGAAATCGTGCCGTCGAGGTACAGCATCTGGCGCACGTGGAGTTTGGACTGCGCGTAACAGGCAAAATCGTAGAAATTGGTTTCGCGCTCGCTAAGCATAAATACCACCCGTCCCTGTTTATCAATGCCGACGCCGTTGCGCAGCTTACGCGAGCTGGCGGAGGGCTTCAGCCGCCAGTTAATGGCGCCGTTTTCAATCAGCATCGGACCAGACTGCACGGCGTAGGTTATCTCAGGCGATGGCGTAAACTTGTTGATAGGCGTTATTCCCGCCCGCTGGCCTTTCAGCCAGAATACGCCGCCGGGGCGAATGAAAAAATTGCCGCCGCCGGAGGCGCGGTTGAGCGGCTTTAGCTGCTTGCCGTTTTCGATATACAAGCCCAGCGGCTCGTAGGCTTTATCGTATATCCCGCCGTTCATCGCCATCTGGACGCTGCCGTCTTTATTGATATCGGACAGCAGCGATCGTAACGATCCCCAGGCTTTACCATTTTGCTTTTGCCAGTACATTACGATGCGCTCTTGCTGCGGATTAACCGTATAGCTTTGCAAGATCAGCGTTGGGTCGGTGAGAGTACAGGCTGCATGGGTAAAGGCGGTGAAGGGGAGAAGCGCAAGAGGGATCAGGCGGCGTAATAACATGAACAATCCTTTTAAATATCCTGCGCCGAGTATACCCGTTTCGCTTCCTTATGCCGCCCAAATCTCGCAGTGCTTTTGTACCAGACCGATCAGCGAACCGCCGTTGGCGATGAATTCGCGCATCTGCTGCGCTTCGCTGATGGGGGACCTGGCCTGGCGCACAACCGACTCCAGCGCCGCGCTGGCGTGCACCTTATGGGCAAAGGGCGCCAATCGGTCGGCTAACTGAATAATGTTCGCGCGGATGCTCTGTTGTTCGCCGGACCAGACATCGGTTATCACCCCGTCGAGGCCGTAGCGACAGGCCTGATAGCGGTTGAAAGGGTAGAGTAGATAATCTTCTGGCTGATGTTTAAACGGTCGTTCGCTTAACAGCCAACAGGCAAGCGTCTGGATAAATCCGGCGATATTCACCGCCTGGCCTATCGTCAGCGGCGTATCCATCACCCGCACTTCGACGGTACCGAAAACCGGACTCGGGCGAATATCCCAGTGTAGATCCTTCATGCTGTCGATCATGCTGGTGTAGCTCAGGCGACGGAATAAACGCTGAAAGGCCTGCCAGTTCTCTACCCACGGCATCGGCCCGTTATCGGGATAGGAAGAGAAACGGTTCAGGCGCGAGCAGGCGAAGCGGCTGTCGGTGCTGTCGAACCACGGCGAGGCGGCGTTGAGGGCGATAAAGTGCGGTACAAAGCGAGACAGCCCGTGTAGTAAATAGATGGCGTCATCGCCGTTTTGACAGCCGACGTGGACGTGCTGGCCAAACACCGTCGCCTGCTTTGCCAGATAGCCGAAGTGCTCGACGGTTTTCACATAGCGCGGGTTATCGCTGATTTGTTGACGCTGCCAGGCGTGGAAAGGGTGCGAACCGCCGCCGCAGATTTGCAGGTGGTGACGGAGTGCGGCGCGCTGTACCGCCTGATGGATGGCGCCGAGCTGTGTTGTGGCGTGGCTGATATCGCGACAGATGCCGGTCGCTATCTCCAGCATGCTTTCGGTGATGTCGTGTTTGGCCTCTCCCGCCGTCAGTTCATCCTGCACATCGGCAATCAGCGTGGAGGCATCCTGGCTGAGGTCATATCCCGGCGGGTTGACGACCTGTAACTCCAGCTCAATACCAAGCGTAAAAGGCGCTGAGACGTGAAAATCGGGTAGCGTCATCGTCGTTCTCCTGTCCCGCTTAAACTGCAAGTATAGGTGAAGCGCAGAGAGTGCGGGCAGGATGAGAAAACCCCGCTTACCGGGGCTACAGAGTTGTGCGATTTGGTAGCCCGGATGAGCGCAGCGCAATCCGGGGACCTGCTCGTTTAGCGGCGAACCGGCGCGTCGCCGGCGACATAGTACGCTGCGGTGCTGCGCGGTAACGGCTGACGCCCGCGAATGGCATCGGCCATCTTCTCGCCAATCATGATTGTGGTGGCGTTCAGGTTGCCGGTAATAATCTGCGGCATAATCGACGCGTCGACCACACGTAATCCTTCCATGCCGTGGACGCGGCCTTCGCCGTCAACCACCGCCATGTCGTCGTACCCCATTTTACAGGTGCCGCACGGGTGGAACGCGGTCTCGGCGTGATTACGCACAAACTCATCTAACTCCGCATCGCTTTGGCACTCAACGCCAGGGCTAATTTCGCGTCCGCGATACTTATCCAGCGCCGGCTGGTTCATGATTTCGCGGGTAATACGGATGGCGTCGCGGAACTCCTGCCAGTCCTGTTCGCTCGACATATAGTTAAACAGGATTGCCGGATGAGCATGCGGGTCGCGCGATTTCAGACGCACATGGCCGCGGCTTGGTGAACGCATCGAGCCAACGTGGCACTGGAAACCATGCTCTTTAACCGCATTGGATCCATTGTAGTTAATCGCCACCGGCAGGAAGTGGTACTGAATATTCGGCCAGGCGAATTCCTCGCGGCTGCGGATAAATCCGCCCGCTTCAAACTGGTTGCTGGCGCCGATCCCGGTGCCGCCGAACAGCCATTCCGCGCCGATTTTCGGCTGATTCCACCACTGTAGCGCCGGATACAGCGACACCGGCTCTTTGCACTCGTACTGCAGATACATCTCAAGATGGTCCTGCAGATTTTCACCGACGCCGGGCAGGGCGTGGACCAGCGGAATATCAAACTGGCGCAGGAGTTCTGGGTTACCGACTCCGGAACGCTGCAGAATTTGCGGCGAGGCGATGGCGCCGGCGCACAGCAGCACTTCTTTATTGGCCATTGCTTTCGACGGCGCGCTGCTGTCGCCTTCCAGCCACTCGACGCCGACGGCGCGTTTGCCGTCAAAAATAATGTGATCGGTCATGGCGTGGGTGCGGATGGTCAGGTTCGCGCGGCTGCGGGCCTGATCGAGATAGCCGCGGGCGGTGCTGGCGCGGCGTCCCTGCGGCGTCACGGTGCGATCCATCGGGCCAAACCCTTCCTGCTGATAACCGTTGAGATCGTCAGTACGCGGATAGCCCGCCTGCACGCCGGCTTCCACCATCGCATGGAACAGCGGATTATTATTCTGTTTCGGCGTAGCGACGCTCACCGGGCCGTCGCCGCCGTGATAGTCGTTAGGGCCGATGTCGCGGGTTTCCGCTTTCCGGTAATAGGGCAGGCAGTCGAGGTAGCTCCAGTGTTCCAGCCCCGGCGCGGCGGCCCAGTTATCAAGATCCATGGCGTTGCCGCGGATGTAACACATGCCGTTAATCAGCGAGGATCCACCGAGCCCTTTACCGCGTCCGCACTCCATGCGGCGGTTGTTCATATAGGGTTCCGGTTCGGTCTCATAGGCCCAGTTGTAGCGTTTGCCCTGCAGTGGGAAAGCCAGCGCGGCGGGCATCTGGGTGCGGAAATCAAAGCGGTAATCCGGACCGCCCGCTTCCAGCAGCAGGACGGTGGTGTTGGGATCTTCCGTTAAACGCGTCGCGAGGACGTTGCCGGCGGAGCCGGCGCCAATAATGATGTAGTCAAACTGCAAAAATGACCTCCTGGTTAAAATATGGATTGAAACTGACCCATCTCAACCTGGATGGATTTCACTTGGGTATAGCTCTGTAGGGTCATCACGCCATTTTCTCGGCCAATGCCGGAGTGCTTATAGCCGCCGACCGGCATTTCCGCCGGCGATTCTCCCCAGCTGTTGATCCAGCAAATACCGGCTTCCAGCTGGTGGATGATGCGGTGAGCGCGGTTCAGATCCGGCGTGACGACGCCAGCGGCAAGGCCGTACTCGGTGGCGTTGGCGCGACGAATCACTTCCGCTTCGTCGTCATAGCTGAGAATCGACATCACCGGTCCGAAGATCTCTTCGCGTACGATAGTCATGTCATCGGTGCAGTCGGTGAAGACCGTCGGGGCGACCCATGCGCCATTATCGAAGCCTTCGCCTTTCAGCACATCGCCGCCGCACAGCAGGCGAGCGCCTTCGCTTTTGCCGCTCTCGATATAGCGCAGTACATTCTGGCGATGCGGGAAGCTGACCAGCGGGCCGAAGTTGGTATCGTCGGCAAACAGGTCGCCGGCGCGGATACGGCCCACGCGCTGCAGGATCTTGTGTTCAAATTCGGCTTTAAACTTCGCGGGAACAAACACGCGGGTGCCGTTGGTGCAGACCTGACCGGAGCTGTAGAAATTGGCCATCATGGCGATATCGGCGGCGAGGTCGAGGTTGGCATCTTCCGCGATAATCAGCGGTGATTTACCGCCCAGCTCCATGGTCACCTCTTTTAAAGAAGAGGCGGCGGAGTTGGCCATGACTTTTTTGCCGCTGGCGACGCCGCCGGTGAAGGAGATTTTGGCGATATCCGGATGCTCGGTCAGGTACTGGCCGGTTTCGGCGCCGATCCCCGGCAGGACGTTGAAGACCCCTTCCGGCAGACCCGCTTCGCGGTAGATTTCCGCCAGCTTCAGCGCGGTGAGCGGAGTGACTTCGCTCGGTTTAAAGATCATCGCGTTACCGGCTGCCAGCGCCGGGGCCGATTTCCACAGGGCTATCTGGATCGGGTAGTTCCAGGCGCCAATACCGGCGACCACGCCAAGCGGCTCGCGGCGGGTGTAAACAAATGAACTGTCGCGCAGCGGGATCTGGCTGCCTTCCAGCGCCGGGATTAATCCGGCGTAGTATTCCAGCACATCGGCGCCGGTCACGATATCAACGGCGGCGGTTTCGCTCAGCGGTTTGCCGGTATCGAGCGTCTCCAGACGCGCCAGCTCATCGTTACGTTCGCGCAGGATATCAACCGCTTTACGCAGGATCCGCGAGCGCGCCATCGCGCTCATCGCCGCCCATACTTTTTGCCCCTGTTGGGCGCTTTTTACCGCACGGTCGACGTCTTCACGCCCGGCGGCCTGGACGGTTGCCAGCACTTCCCCAGTGGCAGGGTTGATGGTCTCGAAAGTTTTACCGCTGGTGGCGGCGACAAACTTGCCGTGAATATAAAGCTGCTGTTCGGCCATTCGGGACATGGTTTCCTCCATTATTGCGAAGTCGGTGGCAGATACTGCCTGATGAAATGGTCCGCGAGCGCCTCAGCGCGGGCTTTGTCGAGCGGTTTACCGCTTAACGCCGCACGCAGCCACAGGCCATCGATTAGCGCCGCCAGGCCATAGCCCGCTTCCTGCGCCTGCTCGCGCGGCAGCTGGCGCTGAAACTCATAGACGATATTCGATAACAAACGCTTGCTGCTGACCTGCTGCAGGCGGTAGAGCATCGGCTGGTGCATACTGCTGGCCCAGAAGGCGAGCCAGGCCTTCATCGCCGCGCCGCTTATCTGGCTGTCATCGAAATTGCCGGCGACGATAGCCCGCAGACGCCGTTCAGCGCTGGCGCCGGGTAGCGCCCGCAGCCGCTGTAACACCGCATGGCGTAGCTGGCCGGTGATGTCGCGCATCGTCGCTTCCAGCAGTCCGTTTTTATCCTTGAAATAGTGGCTGATGATGCCCGTCGATACGCCCGCCCGGCGGGCGATCTGCGCGATGGTGGCGTCATGCATGCCGACCTCATTAATCGCCGCCAGCGTGGCGTCGATCAGCTGCCGCTGACGTATCGATTGCATCCCCAGTTTTGGCATTTCCCGGACTCCATTCATCAGATTTGTTTATCTATTAAAGCGGTTTTTGATTGGACGTTCAATATAAAATGTGTCTTAATTGTTGCCGATTTGCTTTTTAATAGTTGCAATAAATGTAAGGAGAATGGATGACAGACCTTTCGCCGAGCAGAGAAAAGGACAAAATCAATCCGGTGGTTTTTTACACTTCCGCAGGACTGATTTTGTTGTTTTCCCTGATGACTATCTTCTTCAGCGATTTTTCCGCGGCCTGGATTGGCCGTACCCTGAACTGGGTTTCTAAAACCTTCGGCTGGTATTATTTACTCGCCGCCACGCTGTATATCGTGTTCGTCGTCTGTATTGCCTGTTCGCGATTCGGTTCGGTGAAGCTGGGGCCGGAACACTCGAAGCCGGAGTTCAGCGTGCTGAGCTGGGCGGCGATGCTGTTTGCCGCCGGTATCGGCATCGACCTGATGTTTTTCTCGGTCGCCGAACCGGTCACGCAGTATATGCAGCCGCCGGAAGGGGCGGGACAGACCATGGAGGCGGCGCGCCAGGCGATGGTGTGGACGCTATTCCACTACGGCCTCACCGGCTGGTCGATGTACGCCCTGATGGGAATGGCGCTGGGATACTTTAGCTATCGTTATAATTTGCCGCTCACCATCCGCTCCGCGCTCTATCCAATCTTCGGTAAAAAAATTAATGGCCCTATCGGCCACAGCGTCGATATCGCCGCGGTGATCGGTACGATTTTCGGCATCGCCACTACCCTCGGTATCGGCGTGGTGCAGCTCAATTACGGCCTGAGCGTGCTGTTCCATATTCCTGATTCATTGGGCGCAAAGGCGGCGCTGATTGTATTGTCGGTGATTATCGCCACCATTTCGGTAACCTCTGGCGTGGATAAGGGCATTCGTATCCTTTCCGAGCTCAACGTGGTACTGGCGCTGGGGCTGATCTTATTCATTCTGTTTATGGGCGATACCGAGTTCCTGCTCAATGCGCTGGTGTTGAACGTCGGGGATTACGTCAATCGCTTTATGGGAATGACGCTGAACAGCTTCGCCTTCGACCGCCCGGTTGAATGGATGAATAACTGGACGTTATTCTTCTGGGCCTGGTGGGTGGCGTGGTCGCCGTTTGTCGGCTTGTTCCTGGCGCGTATTTCGCGCGGGCGCACCATTCGCCAGTTTGTGGTCGGTACCTTAATTATTCCGTTCACCTTCACCCTGCTGTGGCTGTCGGTATTCGGCAATAGCGCGCTGTATGAAATTATTCACGGCAATGCGGATTTTGCCGCCGAGGCCATCGCTCACCCGGAGCGCGGTTTCTATAACCTGCTGGCGCAGTACCCGGCGTTTACCTTTAGTGCTTCGGTCGCCACCATTACCGGCCTGCTGTTTTACGTCACCTCAGCGGACTCCGGCGCGCTGGTGCTCGGCAACTTCACTTCGAAGCTGAAGGATATTAATAGCGATGCGCCGAACTGGCTGCGCATTTTCTGGTCGGTGGTGATTGGCCTGTTGACCCTCGGTATGTTGATGACTAACGGCATCTCCGCGCTACAGAACGCGACGGTGATCATGGGGCTACCGTTCAGCTTTGTGATTTTCTTCGTGATGGCGGGATTATATAAGTCATTGAAGGTGGAAGATTATCGCCGCGAAAGCGCCAATCGCGACACTGCGCCGCGCCCGCTTGGCGTACAGGATCGTCTGAGCTGGAAAAAGCGCTTGTCACGCTTAATGAACTATCCCGGCACGCGCTATACCCGCCAGATGATGGAGACGGTGTGCTTCCCGGCGATGGAAGAGGTGGCGCAGGAGTTGAAGCTGCGCGGCGCTTACGTTGAGCTGAAAAGCCTGCCGCCGGAAGAGGGCGATAACCTTGGTCACCTCGATCTGCTGGTGCATATGGGCGACGAACAAAACTTCGTCTACCAGATTTGGCCGCAGCAGTACTCGATTCCTGGTTTTACCTATCGGGCGCGCAGCGGCAAATCGACCTACTACCGTCTTGAGACTTTCCTGCTGGAGGGTAGCCAGGGCAATGACCTGATGGATTACAGCAAAGAGCAGGTGATCACCGATATTCTCGACCAGTACGAGCGACACCTGAACTTTATTCATCTACACAGGGAAGCGCCGGGGAATAGCGTAACGTTTCCGGGGATGTAAACCCGCTTTTGATATGGCGTCATGTTTTCAATGACGCCTTGTTTCAGAAGTGAACGGCAGGCGGCGATTATTTCGCCACCAGCTCCCGGCGAATGATTTCCGCCCCGGCGCTTAGCGCATGAAGCTTACCGCTGGCGACCTGACGCGATAACGGCGCCATGCCGCAGTTGGTTGATGGATAGAGCTTGTCGGCGTCGACGAACTGCAGGGCTTTGCGTAGCGTGCTGGCCACCTCCTCTGGCGTCTCAATGGCGTTGGTCGCCACATCGATTGCTCCGACCATCACTTTCTTGCCGCGGATGAGCTCCAGCAGGTCCATCGGTACGCGCGAGTTATGACACTCCAACGAAATAATATCGATAGAGGAGGTTTGGAGTTTCGGGAACGCCTCTTCATACTGGCGCCATTCGGAGCCGAGCGTTTTTTTCCAGTCGGTATTGGCCTTAATACCGTAGCCATAGCAGATATGCACGGCGGTTTCGCATTTCAGACCTTCAACGGCTCTTTCCAGCGCGGCGATTCCCCATTCATTGACTTCATCAAAAAAGACGTTAAATGCGGGTTCATCAAACTGAATAATATCTACCCCGGCGGCTTCTAATTCCCGGGCTTCCTGGTTGAGAATTTTGGCAAATTCCCACGCCAGTTTTTCACGGCTTTTATAGTGATTGTCATACAGGGTATCGATCATCGTCATTGGCCCAGGCAGAGCCCATTTAATCGGTTTGTTGGTGAGTTGACGCAGGTATTTTGCATCTTCCACAAACACCGGCTGCTGGCGTTCGACGGCGCTGACAACGGTCGGCACGCTGGCGTCATAGCGGTTGCGAATTCTCACCGTTTGCCGTTTCTCAAAATCGACGCCGCTGAGATGTTCAATAAAGGTGGTGACAAAGTGCTGACGCGTCTGCTCGCCATCGCTGACGATATCAATGCCTGCGCGCAGCTGATCGTCCAGGGATAAACGCAGCGCATCGCGTTTGCCTAGTACTAACTCTTCATTCTGTAATTTCCACGGTGACCACAGCGTCTCGGGCTGCGCCAGCCAGGTCGGTTTCGGTAAACTGCCTGCGGTGGATGTCGGGAGCAATGTTTTCATACAGGTGACCTTTATTTTTTTATGATTTAGAGAGCGTAATGAGCTGACCATTGCTCAAGAATATGCTGGTACGGCTTAATAAACTGTTGTTCGGTAAATTTGCCCTGTTCAATCGCCAGGCGGCTGCGCTCTTCGCGGTCATAAACAATCCGGGTCAACGAATGATCCTGATTATTCAGGTTCGGCTGATAGCACTGCCCGGCCGCGGAGTTGGCGTTGTAAATTTCCGGGCGATAAATCTTCTGGAAGGTCTCCATGGTGCTAATGGTACTAGCAAGCTCAAGGTTGCTGTAATCGCTGAGCAGATCGCCCGCGCAGAAGAAGGCCAGCGGCGCTACGCTATTGGTCGGCATAAAGTAACGCACCTGCAGGCCCATCTTATTGAAATAGGCCTCGGTCAGCGCCACGCCATCCTGCTGGTACTCGACGCCGAGAATAGGGTGCTGATTGCCGGTCCGGCGGTAGGTATGCTTATTGGAAACGCTCAGGCAGATGACCGGCGACTTTTTAAAACATTCATGGTATTCGGCAGAGCGTATGAAATGTTTGAAAATATTGCCATGCAGAACGCCATAATTTTCCGGCACGCTGAATGTGGCTTTATCTTTATTATATTCCGGCAGTAATACGCTAAAATCATAATCGCGCACATAAGAGGAGAAGTTATTCCCAACAATACCTTCGATTCGCGCGTTGGTGGCTTTATCAATAATATTGGTTTGCAGAATCTCAATCACCGGGAATGCCGCATTCTGGCCGTTATCGCTAATATTCATTTCGACCGAGATGATATCGAGCTCGACGGAGTAGCGGTCGCCGTTCGGGTTGTCCCACTGCACCAGGTTATTAAAGCGATTATCAATCATTGCCAGCGCATTGCGCAGGTTCTGCTGACGGTTTTCGCCCCGCGCCAGGTTGGCAAAATTGGTGGTAATACGCGTATTTTCCGCCGGGTTATAGTGTTCATCAAAACGACTACGTTTAATCGTAAAGGTAAAGTCTGTCATCGTCTCTTTCCACCCTGGGTTCTGATATAAAAATGCAGGTATTTCACATTCCCAGAATGACCTTGCGATTTATCTGGATTTATTATTCAGTAGCATTCATATTGTCTGCAGTTGCTGAAGACTATTTTTGCCAGAGTCATTGAGTGAGTGAAAGAGAGTTAATTTCAATACTGCATGAGCCATCTTCATGATCCATCATGTGCTCTGCGTGGATGTGCAAGACGGCTGAAGAAAACGCCCCGGCTTGTGCATCGTTAGCCGGGGTAAGACCGGTTTTACCAGCAGACAAACCCACCGTCGACCACCAGATCCACGCCGGTGCAGAATGAGGCGGCGTCGCTGGCGAGGAACAGCGCCGGGCCGGCCATCTCTTCTACCTTCGCCATGCGCTGCATCGGGGTCTGGCTTTCAAACTCGCGGGTCTGATGCACCATCTCCGGGCGGGTATTCATCGGCGTGGCGGTATAGCCGGGGCTGATGGCGTTGACGCGGATCCCTTTATCAACCCACTCCATGGCCAGGCTTTTCGACAGATGGATAACGCCGGCTTTCGAACAGTTGTAATGCGCCTGATCGAGGCCGCGATTCACGATAATCCCCGACATCGAGGCGATATTGATAATCGACCCGCCGCCAGACTCCTGCATTAATTCCGCTTCTGCTTTGCAGGAGTTCCATACGCCGGTGAGGTTGATATCGATAACCCGCTGCCACTGCTCGCTTTCCATCTCCAGGGCCGGATTGGCGTTGGCGATCCCGGCGGCGTTGACGGCGATATCGAGGCGGCCAAAGCGGCTTTTTGCCAGCGCAACGCCGGCGCGCAGGTCGGCAAGCTGGCGGACATCGCCGGTATAAGAACACGCCTGGCCGCCGATGGATTCAATATGGCTGACCGTTTCCGCCAGCCCGCCGTCGTCGCGAAGATCAAAACAGACCACCCGCGCGCCGGCGCTGGCGAGCGCGCAGGCGATGGTTTGGCCGATGCCGCTGCCGGCGCCGGTCACGAAAGCGACGCGCTCCTGCAGGTTAAACAGCTGCTGTGCAAAGTCTTTGCCGATCATAGTGATTACTCTCTTCAATATAGTGTCGAACCTCGGGAGCCCGCTTTCCCGGATGACGGCGCTTAGCGCCTTATCCGGGCTATCGCGTTCAGGACATAATCAAACCGCCATCGATATTGATGGTCTGCCCGGTGAGGTAACGTGCATCGTCGGAGGCGAGGAAGGCCACCAGCCCGGCTACGTCTTCCGGCTTACCGGCGCGCTTCATCGGGATCCCTTCGACCCATTCCGCCATCAGTTCGCCCTTGCCGTAACGCTTCTGCTCGGTGCTGAGAATTTCTCCCCACACGCGATCGTTGTAATCCCACATTTCGCTTTCAATAATGCCGGGGCAGAAGGCGTTGACGGTGATGTTCCACGGCGCCAGTTCGTGGGCCAGGCTTTGGGTAATACCGATCACGCCCATTTTGCTGGCGGCGTAGTGCGGCGTGTAGATAAAGCCCTGACGCCCCTGGCCGGAAGAGGTGTTAATCAGGCTGCCGTGGTTCTGTTTCACCATATATTTAGCGGCCTCGCGGCAGCACAGCCACACGCCGGTGGTGTTAACCGCGAGCACTTTTTCAAAATCGGCTTTTGGCATCCGATCGTAGTAATCGATGGTGATCACCCCGGCGTTCTGAATGGAGACGTCAATGGTGCCGAAGCGCGCGGCGGCCTGCTCATACAGGGCCTGCACCTGGGCTTCGTCGGTCACATCGACCTGCAGCGATAAAATATCCGCCTGATAGCGCTGACGCAGGATTTCGGCGGTCTCGTGAACGCGCTCGGCGTTGGAGACCATCACCAGATTAGCGCCGTCGCGGGCAAAACGCTCCGCAATACCTGCACCGATGCCGCGGCAAGCGCCGGTGATAACCACCGTTTTATTATGGAAATCTCGTTGCATATTTTTTCCCTTTCGATAAGCCGGGCGCCAGGCCCGGCGGAATACGTGTATACGGTTGCCGATTAGCTGGAGGTGGCGCCGTTCGGCGGGATGGCGGCCAGCTTCTCTTCATGGCGGCGCATCAGGATGACTTTGTTCTGCAGCTTCTGCTGGAACTGGTCGACGACAACGGCGGTGACGATCACCAGGCCCTTAATGACCATCTGCCAGAAGTCGCTAACGCCCATCATCACCATGCCGTCGGCGAGGAAGACGATCACGAAGGCGCCGATAATCGAGCCGGTCACCCGACCGCGGCCTCCTGCCAGCGCGGTTCCGCCGAGCACGGTGGCGCCGATGGCGTCCATCTCAAACATGTTGCCGGTCATCGGGTGGGCGGTTTGTAGCTGAGAGGCGACGATCAAGCCGACGAAGGCGGCGCACAGACCAGAGAAGGCATAGACGAAAATTTTGGCTTTGACGATCGGTACGCCGGCGAGGCGAGCGGCGGATTCGTTGCCGCCGATAGCGTAGATGTAGCGACCAAGCGGCGTTTTAGTCGTCAGCCAGTAGCCCAGTACCAGGAAGGCGATCATCAACCAGATCGGCAGATAAACCCCAAGCAGGGTACCGGAGCCCAGCGTGGCGAAACCGGTGTTGCCCAGCGCCTCCATGCCGTTGAGGTTCGGGTAGGTGCTGCCGTTGTTAAACAGCAGGGCGGAGCCGCGGGCGACGTACATCATCCCTAAGGTGCAGATAAACGGCGCGACGCCGAAGCGGGTAATCACCGCGCCGTTAACCAGCCCTACCAGCACGCCGAAGACCGCGACGCAAAGGATCACTTCCGGGACGTTAAAGAAGATGATGTCGCCGTTCCATAGCGGTAGCCCGTTGGTCAGCAGCGCGCCCGCGACCATCCCGCAGATACCCGCCACTGCGCCGACGGACAGGTCAATGCCGCCGGTGAGGATCACAAGCGTCATACCGATGGCCAACAGGCCGGTAATCGCCACGTGCTGGGTCATGATCAGCAGGTTAGAGGCGGTCAGGAAGTTCGGTACCATCACGCTGAAGAATGCGATCACCAGCAGCAGGGCGATGAAGGTTCTGGCCTTCAGCAGGTACATATAAATCATATATTTCTGGTTCATGATGGATTCCAGCCTGATTAATCTTGAGGTGTTGAAGCCGCGATTAACTTTTCGCGGGTCACCGCATGGCGCGGTAAATCGGCGGTAATGCGGCCATCGGCCATCACCAGGATGCGGTCGGCCAGCGCCATCACTTCATCCAGCTCCGAAGAGGAGAACATGACCGCCAGCCCCTGCTGGGCCATTTTGCCGATCAGGTGATAGACGTCGGTTTTCGCGCCGACGTCGATACCGCGCGTCGGTTCATCAAGGAACACCACCTGCGGCTGGGTCATCAGCGCCTTACCCAACACCACTTTTTGTTGGTTGCCGCCGCTCAACGAGGTGATGGGCAAATTGGCGTCGCTCACTTTGATCGCCAGTTGCTGAATCATCTCTTTTACGCAGGACTCTTCTTTCTGCGGATTCAGCCACCGCCAGGCGCGGCGAAATCCCTGCAGACTAAAATCAGAGAGCGTCATGTTGGATTGAATTGACATCATCTGCACCACGCCTTCGCCCTGACGGTCTTCCGGCACCAGCGCCAGCCCCTTTTTCAGGCGGTGTTGAAAGCGCGATTTGCCGATGTTTTCGCCGTTAAGATGTACCTCGCCGCTCTGACAGGGCATCAGGCCGACCAGCCCTTTAAACAGCTCGGTGCGCCCGGCGCCAAGCAGGCCGTAAATGCCGATCACTTCGCCTTTGCTGAGGGTGAAGGTGACATCATTGAGTTTGTAGCCGCCGCTCGGATGCAGCGCGGTCAGCCCCTTGACGTCAAGCACCGCGTTGCCTTTTGGCGCGGGCTGATAATCAAAGTGCTTTTTCTTATCGCCGACCATCTGTTCGATGATCCACGGCACGCTGGCGTCGCTGACGTTGCGCTCGCTGATAAAGCGACCGTCGCGGAAAATGGTGATATTGTCGCCAATCTCCATCAGCTCTTCGAGGCGATGCGAAATATAGATAATGGTGACGCCGCGGCGCTTAAGCTGCTCGATGACCTTAAACAGCACTTTGACCTCGGACTGGCTCAGCGCCGAGGTGGGTTCATCCATAATCAGTACGCGGGTGTCTTTCGATAGCGCACGGGCGATTTCAACCAGCTGTTGATGGCCAATCCCCAGTTCGCCCAGTTGCGTGTAGGGATCGACGTCGAGCTCCAGCCGCTCCAGCAGCGATTTGGCTAACGCATATTGATATTTTTCGTTGATGCGTCCTTTCTGAAAGAATTCATTAGCCATGAATATGTTGTCCATCACATTCATATTGGGGAATAAATTCAGTTCCTGGAAAATAATGCTGATGCCGACTTTCTCTGCCTGATGGGTAGAGTTTAAAGTCACCGCCTCGCCATCGAGAATAATTTGACCGGAGGAGGGCGTTTCAACGCCGGCAAGCATTTTCATCATGGTGGATTTACCCGCACCATTTTCTCCGATCAGAACGTTAACCTTATTTCGATAGACCCGGTAGTTCACGTTATCCAGCGCGGTCACGCCGGGATAAATGCGCGAAAGGCCGCGGGTTTCGATAATCACTTCAGATTCGACTGGTTGGGGAGCGACGATATCTTGCGGCGTCATATTATTGACCTCCCGGATGAACGATTTTCGCCGGCGTGATTTCTGGAATAGTTTGTGGAATATCCCAGGCCGAGAAGACGCCATACACTTCTATGTTGTCGCCGGTTTTCAGGTTGGCCGCCTGAATCATCTTGACCGCCTGACTGTTAATATTTTTGCTGTATTCGCCAAACAGCACCTGGTCGTTAAAGTCCTGGTAGCTGGCGCCGCGGTAACCGTCGCGCAGCAAGGTGCCGCGCAGGGTTGGGCCAATCTGCACCATCACATTACCGATACTGCCATCGGCGAGGGTCATCTTGCCGCTGCGCGAGGCGCTATCCAGCTTGCTGACGGCGCCCGCCACCTTAACGTAAAAGATGCACGGGTTTTCGTCCTGGGCGCGGTAGCCCAGCGCTTTGCAGGCGCTATCGATATCTTTTTGCGCCTTCAGCGCGCTCATCAACTCCGCCGCCGGGCGGGCGTTGGCGACCACCTGCGGCACGATGCTCTGCTGCCAGGTTTTATCGATGTTCGCCATATGCGGATTGGGCGGGGATTTCAGGTCTGCCAGCTCCTGCTGCGAGACGATGCGGCAGCCGCCCAGCGCCAGAACGGCCAGCGCGAGACAGGTTTTCTTGTACATAATGCTCTCCTCTGCGCCCCCACAGGGGCGCAACCACCCGAACTCAGGACTTGATGTTGAAGTCCTGAACTTTATCTGCGTTATCCTGGGTAATCAGAATGCCGCGGAACATCACGCGCTGCTTCGCCGGCTTCTCTCCTTTTTGCAGGTAGTTATCCAGATCGGTAACGCCCTGGGCGGCGATGGCCTGCGCCTGGAGCATCACGGTCGCCTGCAGTGTGCCCGCCTTCACCGCATCGCGTTCGTCGTTGCTACCGTCGATACCGACGACGATCACATCGTTACGATTGGCCGCTTTTAGCGCCGCGATGGCGCCAAGAGCCACCGGGCCGTTGCCGCAGATCACCCCTTTGACATCCGGGTGAGCCTGGAGAATGCTATCCATAATGCGTTTGCCGTCGATCAGGGTGCCTTTGGCATCCTGTTTTGCCACGCTGACCATATCCGGGTACTGGTCAATCACCTGGTGGAAGGATTTAGAACGGGTGACGCAGTTATTATCGGCGAGGTTGCAGGTCAGTTCGGCGTATTTGCCTTTTTCCGCCATTTTCTCAACAAATACGTTGGCGACTTCTGAACCCGCCTGGAAGTTATTGTGGGTAATTTGTTCCAGCGCGACATCATCAACCGGAATTTCACGGTTAATTAATACCACCGGAATACCCGCTTTTTTGGCTTTTTCAATGGCGGCGACGCTGGCGGTGGAGTCGGCGTTATCGAGAATAATTCCCTGCACCTTTTTACCAATGGCGGTATCGATCAGCTCATTTTGCTTTTTCACATCTTCGCCATGCGAGAGCACGGTCGTTTTATAGCCGAGGGCCTGCGCTTTTTCGCTGGCGCCTTTGGCTTCCGAGGCGTAATAAGGGTTATCCAGCGAGTTAACCATTATCATAATGGTGCCTTTTTCGGCGCTATGCGCGGCAAAGGAAAAGGCGGTCAGGGTCGCAGCGGTTAAAAGAGTTAAACGTAATTTCATGACTCTGTTCCTGTATTTTTATATTCGAACAAATGATCCCTGAGCGGGCAGGGTTTACGGTCTGAAATTTCCCCAGAATAAATTCGGGGGTTGCGATACATCGTTATGGGCCGGGGTTCTCCTGTAGTGGGTTAATAAGGTTCGTCGCCCAATCTGACGCCGATGGGCATCAGGCCGGCGAATCCGGTTTCCATAATGTTCTGTTTACCGCATGGCGCCACTCCTGCCAGCGCTGCTGTAGGCGCTGGTGGCGGGCCATGTCGGGTTGAAAAGCGCTGTGTTCGGTTAAGAAGGCTTGCAGGTCGGCGGTTTCACCCGGAGTGAGGGCTTTTCGCGCCAGCAACGCCGCGCCGATGGCGGACAGTTCCGGGATATCGCTGCGCATCACCGGGCAGCCGAGCAGGTCGGCCTGGTATTGCATCAGCCAGTCGTTGTTGGTTGGGCCGCCGTCGACCATTAACGCCGTCAGGGTGAATTCAGCGTGCTGGCGCATCGCTGCCACCACGTCGGCGATTTGATAGGTAATGGATTCCAGCGCCGCGCGGATCAGGTGCGCGCGCTTGACGCCGCGGCTCAGACCGCAGATCACCCCGCGGGCGCTGTCGTCCCACCAGGGGGCGCCGAGCCCGGTCAGCGCCGGTACGAAGTAGACCCCTAAAGTCGAATCGACAGAGGCGGGCAGGGTATTCAGCTCATGGGCCAGATCGGCGGCGGTGAGTTCGCTCAGTCCGGTGCTGTCCGCCATCCATGCTACCGCATCGCCGGTATGGGGAATGTTGCCTTCCAGCCCCCACACCAGCTGGTCGCCATCGTGCCAGGCGACAGTGGTCGCCAGAGCGGCAATATCGCACTGGGCCGATTTGACCGGCGCCATCACCGAGGAGCCGGTGCCGTAGGTGGCTTTCACACAGCCAGCTTCGCCAAGCGCGTGGCCGAATAGCGCGGCGTGTGAGTCGCCGATCATCGCCATCACCGGGATACCGTCGGGGATCGCCGTTAGCCCTTTGGTGTAGCCAAACAGACCGCTCGACGGTTTAATCTCCGGCAGCGCCGCGCGCGGAATACCAAACAGCGTCAGCATCTCGTCATCCCACTCGCCGCGGTGCAGATTCAGCAATTGGGTGCGGGCGGCGTTGGAGTAATCGCAGAAGAAGGATTGTCCGCCGGTCAAATTCCACAGCAGCCAGCTGTCGATAGTGCCGAGGCAAATCTCGCCGCGTGCGGCAAGCTGATAGCCGTCGGGAGTGGCGTCCAGCAGCCAGCGCATTTTAGAGGCGGAAAACAGCGGCGCAATCGGCAGGCCGGTGGCGTGCTTAATGCGCTGTTCCTGACGATCGCGACGCAGGGTGTCGCAGAACGCGGCGCTGCGGGTGCATTGCCAGGTGATGGCGGCGTTAATCGGTTCACCGCTGGCGCGATACCAGCCGATGGCGGTTTCTCGTTGATTGCTGATAGCCAGCGCCGCGACGTTTTCCGCGCCGACGTGAGCCACCGCTTTGGCGATCACCGCCAGCGAGGCCGCCACCAGCGCCTCGCCGGATTGTTCCACCCAACCTTCGCGAGGGGTTTGGATCGCCAGCGGCTGCGAGAACTTGACGCTAACTTTGCCTTTGCCGTCCAGCACCACGGCTTTCGCGTTGGTGGTGCCTTCATCCAGCGCAATGATGAACTCTTTGGCTGTCGCCTGCATATGATGCTCTCCTCGGTCACACATTGTCCTGGAACGGCGGAGAATGGTTTATCTCCGGCCATTGCATGCGTCTACGCAGGCCATGATGTGACATATCGTTATCACTTTTTCATCACTGAATATATATTCGATAGTGATTATTTATTTGATACCTTAAGCCACAAACCCGGTGATGGGCTACCTGAAAAATCATCAATTGTGCTGGCAATCACATTTCACAGATTGGGAATATGACGCGAAGACGGGGAGGGGGATGGATTAATTTATTGAATTATAATTATTTATTTTGCAATCCCTGTGGCTGAAAAAACAGCCTCAGGGATTGTCGAGGCGGGAAACTGCGGTGGGTTAGTCGCTAACCAGTAGTCTGGCGGTGGGGTAATCGGTGATTAAAACGTCGATATAGCCGCCGGTAAGCGCGCCTTTAATTGCCGCGACTTTGTCGGTGCCGCCGGCCAGCGCGACCACGTTCGGGCATTTTTTGACTTTCTCCAGCGCCATGCCGATCACCGGATCTTCATCATCACGCAACACCGGCTGGCCGTATTTGTCGTAGTAGTGCAGGCAGATATCGCCAACCGCGCCGCGCGCCGCCAGCACCTGCAGCATATCTTCGTGATAATAGTTACCCGACGTTTTCAGCAACTGGGAAGGTTCGAGAATTCCAATGCCGACAATGGCGATATCGACCTCGTCAAAGCGGGAAACCACGTCGGCGACATCTTTACTGGCCAGCAGGCGGTTGCGCTCTTCCATGGAACCTTCGATGCTCTGCGACGGCAGCAGCCAGGCATCGCAGTTAAGACGCTGGGCCAGCGTCTGGGTGAGGATCGTCGCCTGCACGTTGCCGTTGGGCCCGACGCCGCCAAGCAGCTGGATGACGCCGCTGGCCTTCAGATTTTGCGCGTGGACCTCATCAACCATCGCACGGATGGTCGAGCTCCATGAAGAGACGCCAATCAGATCTTTTGGCCGCAGGCGGGTTTCCAGGTAGTGCGCGGCGGCCGAACCTATCGCCCGCTTGATGGTATGGTCGCTGGCCTCTTCTTCGGTATCGACTACCACCGCCTGTTTAAGCCCGTAGCGATCCTCAAGCCCCTTTTCAAGATTGAGGAAAATATTCGATGGCTGCACGACGCTGATTTTCACGACGCCCTCTTTTTGGCAGCGGGTAATCGCGCGAGAGACAAATGACTGAGATAGCGAGAGAAGTTGGGCGATATCAGACTGCTTTCGTCCTTCCAGATAGTAAAGCGTGGCAATCTTCACCAATAGCCGTTGTTCATCCTGCTTAGCCATATTTATCCTCGAAAATCATTTATCGCCTTTCTTCAGGCGTTTAGCTGCAGCCATTATCGTAGTGACTTTTATCATACGCGAAAAAAAATCACACTTAAGTGTGATGGTGGTCAAATTTTTGCCACTCATCAAAATCGACTATGGACAAAAACAAAACAGCCAGGCCATAATCGAATAAAGAATCATCATTGAATATATATTCAAGGTGACTTTGAGTCAACGAGTTTATCCGGGCTTCGCCTGGAGCGGGAGGCAGAATGTTCCTGAGTACGGCGCTGTGGTGGAAGGCTAACCACCGGCATGGGGATATCTGGTTTTTTTAGTCCCTGACGGAATAAATATTCCATATTGAAAATAAATTCAGAGGTATTAAATGAATCCCTACAGATTTGATGTCCAGACGCTTGAGCGCAAAGCGCGCGCCGTGCGCCGCCACATTGTCCGCTTAAACGCCAATAGTCCGGCGGGCGGGCACACCGGGGCCGACCTGTCGCAGGTCGAGTTGTTAACCGCGCTCTACTTCCGTGTGCTCAATGCGGCGCCCGATCGTCTTGACGACCCGCAGCGCGATATCTATATCCAGTCGAAAGGCCATGCGGTGGGCTGCTACTACTGCGTACTGGCGGAAGCGGGTTTCTTCCCGATCGAATGGCTGGAGACCTACCAGCACGCGAACTCGCACCTTCCCGGCCATCCGGTGCGGCAGAAAACGCCGGGCATTGAGCTAAATACCGGCGCGCTGGGCCACGGTTTGCCCGTTGCGGTGGGGCTGGCGCTGGCCGCAAAGAAAAGCAATAGCTCCCGCCGCATCTTTTTAATCACCGGCGACGGCGAACTGGCGGAAGGCAGTAACTGGGAGGCGGCGCTGGCGGCGGCCCATTATGGCCTCGATAACCTGGTCATTATTAATGATAAGAACAATCTTCAGCTGGCTGGGCCAACCCGCGAAATTATGAATACCGATCCGCTGGCCGATAAATGGCGCGCCTTCGGCATGGAGGTCAGCGAATGCGAGGGTAACGATATGGCCTCGGTGGTCGCGGCTATCGAAGGGCTGCAGCAGAACGGTAAACCTAACGTCATTATTGCCAACACCACGAAGGGCGCGGGCATCTCCTTTATCCAGGGGCGCCCGGAGTGGCATCACCGGGTGCCGAAAGGCGAGGAAATCGCACTGGCGCTGGAGGAACTGAAAGATGAGTAATGCAGAACACCTGGCGAACGTGATGGTCGAGGCGTTTATCGCCGCGGTGGAAAAGGGCGTCGATCTGGTGCCGGTGGTCGCGGACTCCACCTCAACGGCCAAGATCGCTCCTTTTATTAAGCAGTTCCCCGGACGGCTGGTTAACGTCGGTATCGCCGAGCAGAGCATGGTCGGCACCGCCGCGGGGCTGGCGCTCGGCGGTAAAGTGGCGGTGACCTGTAACGCCGCGCCGTTCCTTGTCTCCCGCGCTAACGAGCAGATTAAAGTCGATGTCTGCTACAACAACACCAACGTCAAGCTCTTTGGCCTTAACGCCGGGGCCAGCTATGGCCCATTGGCCAGTACCCACCATGCTATTGACGACCTGGCGGTAATGCGCGGTTTCGGCAATATCCAGATTTTCGCCCCCTCCACGCCGCGCGAATGTCGGCAGATTATCGACTACGCCCTGGCGTATCAGGGGCCGGTTTATATCCGCCTTGACGGCAAGGCGCTGCCGGAGTTGCATGACGAAGCGTACCGTTTTGTGCCCGGCGCGGTGCTGACCCTGCGCGAAGGCGCTGCGGTGGCGCTGGTGGCGACCGGTTCAACCGTGCACGAAGTGGTGGAGGCGGCGCAGCAGCTTGCCGACCTCGGCATTGAGGCGAAAGTGGTCAGCGTGCCGTCGATTCGTCCCTGTGATACCGCGGCGCTGCTGGCGGCGCTGCAGTCATGCCGTTCAGTTATTACCGTCGAAGAGCATAACGTCAACGGCGGTCTGGGGAGCCTGGTCGCCGAAGTGCTGGCGGAAGCGGGCGCGGGGATTGCCTTGCAGCGTCTGGGGATCCCGGATGGCGAGTATGCGGCGGCCGCCGATCGCGGCTGGTTGCGTCAGTATCACGGTTTTGATGCGGCGTCGATTGTCGCGCGGGTACAGAAAATAGCGCAGTGTTGAAAAAAACGCCCTCCCGGCGGGGAGGGCGTCAGACACTAATATTATCAGAAGTGGGTGTTGACGCTCATATACCAGGTACGGCCGGATTCGTTATAGGTCTCAGCGCCAGCGCCGTACATACTCCCTTTGTCGCCGCCGGTGGTTTGGGCGTTACCCGCGCGCCAGTGGCGCTTGTCGAAGACGTTATCCACGCCGCCGGTCAGGCTGACGTTTTTGGTCACGTCCCAGGTCGCGCTCAGGCCGAGAATGCTATACGGGCTGACCTCGTTCTTCTCGCTGCCGGTGACCGGCTGGCCTTTGTAGTTGTACTTCTTCGGTTCCTGCTTGCCGTACCAGGTGAAGGTCGATTGCACAGAAACGTCCTGATAAACCTGCCAGCTCAGCGTCGAGTTCAGCGTGTATTCCGGAATAATCGACAGGCGATCGCCGGTCTCTTTGTTCTTACTCTGCAGCATGTAGGTGATGTTGTTGGTCCAGTTCACCGTCTCGCTGACCGGCACGTTCAACGTGCCTTCCAGCCCTTCAACTACCGCTTTCGGCACGTTTTCCCATTGGTACAGGTCGGTCCCTTTAGTATTGCGATAAACTGGGGCATATCCCGCTTCAATCTTGTTGCGGTAATCGTTACGGAACCAGGTAACCCCCGCCAGCCAGCCGTCGCGTTTGAACTCGAGGCCGATCTCTTTGTTGATGCTGGTCTCTGCTTTTAAATCGTCATTCCCTTGCAGGTAGCAGCCTGCTTGGCTGGCGTAGCAGCCCTGACCTTTACTGTAGAGAATATAGTTGGGGTTGGTCTGATACAGGCTCGGCGCTTTATAGGCGCGGGCGATACCCATTTTCAGGGTAAAGTCGTCGCCCAGACCCTGCGACAGGTTCAACGACGGGCTCCAGTTATTACCGACAATACTGTGGTGATCGAAACGCAGCGCCGGCGTCAGCATGGTGGTATCGGTCACTTCCATGTTGTTCTCGGCGAACAGGGAGAAGATTTCCGCTTTCGAATACGGGCTGCGGCCGGTGCTGTCATAGCCCGGAATTTCACCGCCAGAGAGTTCCTGGGTATTAGAGGCGTTGTCCTTCATGCGCTGCTGGTTCCATTCGGTACCAAGCGTCAGGTTCTGGTTAACCCACAGATCGAACGGAATATTGACTTCGCTGTGCAGCATCACGTCGGAGAGATCGATATCGGTAAACTGGTTGCTGCTGAAGATCCCCTCGGTGCCGCCCGCCAGACCTTCGCCTTTACGGGAGTTGCGGGTGTGTTCGTACTGCGCCCAGTTGCTGGTGGTCACGCCGTTATCCCAGCCGCCGTTCCAGGTCACGGAGTAAGTATTGCGATAGAGACGGTTGGTCTCTTTACCGTAGTTCTCTTTCACCAGATCGTTGCTGTTGGTGTTTTGCGTATCACCGGCGTACAGGTTGCCCTGGCGGCTATAGCCGGCTTCAAACTCCAGCGACTGCATCGGCGCGAAATCCCAGCGCACCACGCCGTTGATGTTTTTGTTTTCTACCCCTTCACGCCCGGCGGGCAGGGTATCGGCGTAAATGCCGGTACGTTCAGACTGATGGCCCTGGTTGATATCCCAGGCATCAGCCTGGGTTTTATCGAGGTTACCGTACATGCGGAAGCTGAAATCGCCGCCCAGCGGGCCGCTGAGGCTAAAGTCGGTACGCTTGGTCGCGCCTTCGTCTTTATGCTCCGGCATGTTCATGTAGGCGTTCCACGAACCATGCCACTGGTTGTCGAATTTTTTAGTAATGATGTTGACCACGCCGCCCGCCGCGCCGTTGCCGTAGCGCGCCGCCGCCGGGCCGCGGATAACGTCAATACGTTCGATCATTTCCGGCGGTACCCAGCTGGTATCGCCGCGGGTGTCGCGCTCGCCGCGCCAGCCGAGACGAACAGAGTTACGGCTGGTCACGGGCTTACCGTCAATCAGGATTAAGGTGTTTTCCGGGCCCATACCGCGAATATCAATCTGGCGATTGTTGCCGCGCTGGCCGCTGGTGGAGTTGCCGGTCAGGTTGACGCCCGGCATGGTACGGATGATTTCAGAGACGTCGCGCGCCGGCGGACGTTTGCGAATTTCATCGGCGGTAATGGTAGAAACGCCCGGCGCCTGCAGGTTTTGCACCTCGGCGGTGACTACCATCGTTTCTTCACCGGCGGTTTGTTTACTGTCGGTGGTTTCTTCTGCCGCGCACAGCGGGAATGCCACCCCGTAGATACCCAGATTGACCATTAAGGCCAGGGACTTAATCCTGTTATTCATTGTAAGTCAGTTCCGCTTTTCTTTGCCGCTTTCCCCAGAAGCCCCTTCCCACCGGGAGGGGAGACGGCATAAATGTAGCCAGTAGAAGGTGAACGCTTTCCGTAGCCGACCGAGCCAAACGCTCTGAAAAGACCCTCTCTGACCTTGATTTAATGTAATGAGAAGACGCGCTACCCATAGGCGCGTTAATACGCTATTGCAAATGCAAATAGTTATCAATAATATTATCAATAAATATTACCTTTGTTGATAAAAATCACGGTAAACATAGGGTTACTGACGGAATGCAAATAACGGGAAGTGACGACTGGTGGCGGGGGATCGCCGGCCCGCAGACAGAGGCGCTGGGAGACGCATATCGGGTGACCTTCTGGTGGCGCGATCCGGCAGGCAGCGAAACCACGTCGCCGATTCGGCGGGTGTGGATTTACATTACCGGCGTCACCGATCATCACCACAACGCGGCGCCGCAAACCCTGCAGCGCATCCCCGGTACCGATGCCTGGTGCTGGCAAACCACGCTCCCCGCCAGCTGGCGCGGCAGCTACTGTTTTATTCCCTCCGAACGCGACGACGATTTTTCCCCGCAGCTTTTTAACGGTGAAGCGCCGGACCGCGCGCTGCTGCGCGAAGGCTGGCGCAAACTGCTGCCGCGGGCGATTGCCGATCCCCGCAATCCGCAAAGCTGGAAGGGGGGGCGCGGCCACGCGGTCTCGGCGCTGGAACTGCCGCAGGCGCCGGAACAGCCGGGTTGGCATTATCGCGAGCCGGTTTCGCCAGCGCCGCGCTGTATTGAATGGCGCAGCCAGCGATTAGGTAACCAACGACGAGTGTGGATTTACACCACCGGCAGTGGGACGGATCGCCCGCTGGCGGTCCTGCTTGACGGCCAGTTCTGGGCCGAAAGCATGCCTGTCTTTGCGCCGCTGGCGGGGCTGACGCGGGAAGGCCGCCTGCCGCCGGCGGTCTATGTGCTGATCGACGTTATCGACAATCAACACCGAAGCGTCGAGTTGCCCTGCAACCGTGATTTCTGGCTGGCGGTACAGGAAGAACTGCTGCCGCAGGTGCAGGCCGTGGCGCCGTTCAGCGATCGCGCCGACCGGACGGTGGTGGCGGGACAGAGCTTCGGCGGTCTGGCGGCGATGTATGCCGCGCTCCACTGGCCGCAGCGTTTTGGCTGCGTTCTGAGCCAGTCGGGGTCGTACTGGTGGCCGCAGCGCGGCAGTAGCCAGCCGGGAGTGATACTTGAACAACTGCAGCGCGGCGAGCTTCGACCGCAGGGGCTGCGTATCTGGCTGGAAGCCGGCGTGCGCGAGCCGATTATTTTTCGCGCCAACCAGGCGCTTTTCGCGCAACTACGGCAGACCACGCCGTCCGTTTTCTGGCGCCAGGTTGACGGCGGTCATGACGCGCTATGCTGGCGCGGCGGGCTGACGTCCGGGCTTATCCAGCTGTGGCTGCCTTTGCGCCGCGGGCAACAACACGCGCTTAATGAGGAGTGAGAGATGCAATTCAGCAACCCCTTCGACAATCCGCAAGGGCAGTTTTACATTCTGCGCAACGCACAGGGGCAATATAGCCTGTGGCCGCATCACTGCGCGCTGCCGACAGGCTGGACGGTGGAGTGTCCGCCGCAGTCATTAGAGGCCTGTAACGCCTGGCTTGCCGCCAACTGGTCAACTCTTATTCCAGCGCATTACGCCTCCTGAGGAGCTTTCGATGAGTACACGTTTACCGCTGGTTGCGGCGCAGCCGGGAATTTGGATGGCTGAACGCCTCTCCACGCTACCTGGCGCCTGGAGCGTTGCCCACTATGTTGAACTGCGCGGCAATCTTGATCCGGTGCTGCTGAGTAAGGCAATCGTCGCCGGGCTTAAGCAGGCCGATACCCTAAGCATGCGTTTTTGTGAAGATAACGGCGAAGCGTGGCAGTGGGTTGATGACGCGCGCGAGTTTGCCGAGCCGCAAAGCGTCGACCTGCGCCAGCAGGCCGATCCGCACATGGCCGCGCTGGCGCTGATGCAAAGCGATCTCGGGCAGAATCTGCGCGTCGATAGCGGTAATCCGCTGGTCTGCCATCAGCTCATGCGCGTTGGCGACGACTGCTGGTACTGGTATCAGCGCTATCACCATTTGCTGGTCGATGGCTTTAGCTTCCCGGCCATTACCCGCCAGATCGCCGCTATTTATCGTGCCTGGCAACGCGGCGAAGAGACGCCGGATTCACCGTTTACGCCGTTCGCCGAAGTGGTGGAAGAGTATCAGCGCTACTACGGCAGCGAGGCGTGGCAGCGCGATAAAGCCTTCTGGCAGGCGCAGCGTCAGGCGTTGCCGTCTCCGGCCTCGCTATCAGACGCGCCGCTGGCCGGGCGGGCGACCAGCAGCGATATCTGGCGCCTGAAACTGGAGGCCGATCCGGCTGTCTTCAGCCAGCTCGCGGCCAGCGCGCCGCAGTGCCAGCGCGCCGATCTGGCGTTGGCGCTGACGACGTTGTGGCTGGGGCGGCTGTGCGGCCGAATGGATTACGCGGCTGGCTTTATCTTTATGCGCCGCATGGGATCGGCGGCGCTGACCGCCACCGGCCCGGTACTCAACGTACTGCCGCTGGCGGTGAATATCGACGCGCAGGAGACGCTGGCGCAACTGGCGACGCGACTCTCCGGGCAGCTGAAAAAAATGCGCCGCCATCAGCGCTACGATGCCGAGCAAATTGTCCGCGATAGCGGCAAAGCGGCGGGCGACGAACCGCTGTTTGGCCCGGTGCTGAACATTAAAGTCTTTGATTACCAGTTGGATATCGACGACGTGAAGGCGCAGACGCATACCCTCGCCACCGGCCCGGTGAATGACCTCGAGCTGGCATTATTCCCGGACGAACGCGGCGGCCTGTCGCTGGAGATCCTTGCCAATAAAGCGCGTTATGATGACGTCACGCTGAACCGCCACGTATCGCGTCTGACATCGTTACTGGCGCAGTTCGCCGCCAATCCGGCGCTGCGCTGCGGCGAGGCGGAGATGTTGTCGGCGGAAGAAGGCGCGCAGCTGGCGTTGATCAACAATACCGCGATGCCGCTGCCGACCACTACCCTCAGCGCGCTGGTGGCGGAACAGGCGCGGAAAACGCCGGATGCCCCGGCGCTGGCGGATGCCAACTGGCGCTTTAGCTACCGCGAAATGCGCCAACAGGTGGTGGCGCTGGCCAACCTGCTGCGGCAACGCGGCGTGCAGCCGGGGGATAGCGTGGCGGTTGCCTTACCGCGTTCGGTCTTCCTGACGCTGGCGCTGCACGGTATCGTCGAAGCCGGCGCCGCCTGGCTGCCGCTGGATACCGGCTACCCGGATGACCGTCTGCGGATGATGCTGGAAGATGCGCAGCCATCGCTGCTGATTACCTCTGACGATCAACTGGCCCGTTTTAGCGATATTCCGGGACTGACCAGCTTGTGTTATGAGCAGCCGCTGGCTGCTGAAGATGATACGCCGCTGGCGCTGTCAAAACCGGAACATACCGCGTATATCATCTTCACCTCCGGTTCCACCGGACGGCCGAAAGGGGTGATGGTCGGCCAGACCGCCATCGTGAACCGCCTGCTGTGGATGCAAAATCACTATCCGTTAACCGCCGCCGATGTGGTGGCGCAGAAGACGCCGTGCAGCTTTGATGTCTCGGTATGGGAATTCTGGTGGCCGTTTATGACCGGCGCCCAGCTGGTGATGGCGGCGCCGGAGGCGCATCGCGATCCGCAGGCGATGCAGCGGCTCTTCGCGCAGTACGGCGTGACCACCACCCACTTTGTTCCGTCGATGCTGGCGGCGTTTGTCGCCTCGCTGGATAGCGATAATGTGTCATCCTGCCGGACGCTAAAACGCGTTTTCTGCAGCGGCGAAGCGCTGCCGACGGAACTGTGTCGCGAATGGGAGCGCTTAACCGGCGCGCCGCTGCATAACCTGTACGGGCCAACGGAAGCGGCGGTGGATGTCAGTTGGTATCCCGCCAGCGGGCCAGAGCTGGCGGCGGTAACCGGCAACAGCGTGCCCATCGGCTGGCCGGTATGGAACACCGGATTACGTATTCTTGATGCCGCCATGCGCCCGGTGCCGCCGGGCGTGGCGGGTGATTTGTACCTCACGGGCATCCAGCTGGCGCAGGGGTATATGGGCCGCCCTGATCTCACCGCCAGCCGCTTTATTGCCGACCCGTTTGCCCCCGGCGAGCGCATGTACCGCACCGGCGATGTGGCGCGCTGGCTGGATAACGGCGCGGTGGAATATCTTGGCCGCAGCGACGATCAGTTGAAAATTCGCGGCCAGCGCATTGAGCTTGGCGAGATCGACCGGGTGATGGCGGCGCTGCCGGACGTCGCGCAGGCGGTGTGCCACGCCTGCGTCTTCAATCAGGCCGCGGCCACCGGCGGCGATGCCCGCCAGCTCGTCGGTTATCTGGTGAGCGAGTCCGGCCAGCAGCTGGACGTGGCGGCGCTGAAGGCGCGTCTTAGCGAACAGCTGCCGCCGCACATGGTGCCGGTGGTGTTGATCCAGCTGGAATCCTTCCCGCTCAGCGCCAACGGTAAGCTGGATCGTAAAGCGCTACCGCTCCCCTCCTTAAGCAGCGAGCGCTGCGGTCGCCCGCCGCAATCGGCTACCGAAATGGCCGTTGCCGCGGCGTTCAGTCAGCTGCTGGGCTGCGAGGTAAATGACATCGACGCCGATTTCTTCGCCCTCGGCGGCCATTCGCTGCTGGCTATGCGGCTGGCGGCGCAGCTTAGCCGCGAGCTGGCGCGGCAGGTGACGCCGGGGCAGGTGATGGTCGCTTCGACGGTCGGCAAGCTGAGCGCGCTTCTGGCTTCCGACCTGAGCGACGAGCAGGCGCAGCGCCTGGGCTTCGATGCGCTGTTGCCGCTGCGCGAGAGCGACGGTCCGACGCTGTTCTGCTTCCATCC
This sequence comes from Klebsiella sp. 141203, assembly GCF_032601985.1. NCBI lineage: Bacteria > Pseudomonadati > Pseudomonadota > Gammaproteobacteria > Enterobacterales > Enterobacteriaceae > Klebsiella > Klebsiella sp. 141203. The sequence goes on from NZ_JAQIRL010000002.1 coordinate 174,978, forward strand.
GGCCTCCGGTTTTGCCTGGCAGTTCAGCGTGCTGGCGCGTTATCTTAGCCCGCGCTGGTCGATTACCGGTATTCAGTCGCCGCGTCCGACGGGGCCGATGGCCTCCGCCGCCAACCTCGACGAAGTCTGCGAGCACCATCTGCGCACGCTTTTAGCGCAGCAGCCGCATGGGCCTTACTATCTGTTTGGTTATTCGCTCGGCGGAACGCTGGCGCAGGGGATTGCCGCCCGTTTACGTCAGCGCGGCGAAGAGGTGGCGTTCCTCGGCCTGCTCGATACCTGGCCGCCGGAGACGCAAAACTGGGCGGAGAAAGAGGCGAACGGTCTGGATCCCGAAGTACTGGCGGAAATCGCCCGCGAGCGCGAAGCGTTTCTCGCCGCTCAGCAGGGGCAGGCTTCCGGCGAGCTGTTCAGCGCGATCGAAGGTAACTACGCCGATGCGGTGCGCCTGTTGACGACCGCGCACAGCGCAAAGTTTGACGGTAAAGCAACGCTATTTGTGGCGGAGAAAACGCGCCAGAAAGGGATGGATCCGCAGGTCGCATGGGGGCCGTGGGTTGGCGAACTGGAGGTGTTCAGCCAGAACTGCGCTCACGTCGAGATTATCTCGCCGCAGGCCTTTGAAGCGATAGGCCCGGTAGTGCGGGAAATTCTGGGGTAACGGTAGAGCTCGGGCTACCCGTTTTTGGTAGCCCGGCTCAGCGCAGCGCAAGCCGGGAATGCGATGGTTGAGATGGTATAGAAAAGATTATCGGCGACCCAGCGGCACCACCAGCGGCGTATGCGCCACCGGATCCTCGATTATCGTGCAGCGCAGGCCGTAGATACGCTCAATCAGATCCGCCGTGACGATCTCTTTCGGCGCCCCTTCGGCGACGATCTTACCGTCACGCAGGGCGATCAGATGGGTGGCGTAACGGCAGGCCTGATTGAGATCGTGCAGTACCGCCGCCAGCGTATATCCCTTCTCGCGATTCAGCTCGCTTAACAGTTCCAGCAGGTCGATCTGATGGCTGATATCCAGCCAGGTCGTCGGCTCATCAAGCAACATAATCGCCGTCTCCTGCGCCAGTACCATCGCAATCCATGCCCGCTGGCGCTGGCCGCCGGAGAGGGTATCCACGCTCTGCAGCGCGAGGTCGACAATACCCGTCGCCCGCATCGCGTTATTTACCGCAGTTTCATCTTCTTTACGCCAACGGGTAAACATCGGCTGGTGCGGATAGCGACCGCGCGCCACTAGCTCTTGTACGGTGATATCGCCGGGCGTGGTGGCATTCTGCGCCAGCAGGCCAATCCGCTTCGCCACCTCTTTGCTGGCGTAGCGCTGGATCTGCTCGCCGTCGAGATAAACGTGTCCGCTGGACGGCGTCATCAGACGGCTAAGGGTCCGCAGCAGAGTTGATTTACCACAGCCGTTGGGGCCGATAATCGCCGTGAAATGACCGTCAGGAATTGTGACATTCAGCGATTCGGCGATGGTCTTTTTGCCGTAGGCCAGGGTCAACTGGTCGCCGCGCAAACGGGAAGTTACAGCGGTCATTTTTTGCGGGACTCCTGAATTAATAACGCGATGAGGTAGATACCGCCAAGACTGACGGTGACCACCCCAACCGGTAACTGATAAGGCATGAACAGGCGCTGAGCGCAGTAATCGGCCAGCGCCAGCAGCAGCGCGCCGCACAGCGCCGACTGGGTTAACCCCCAGCGTGCGGTACCGCTTATCCGCCGGGCGATATGCGGCGCGACCAGCGCGACGAAAGAAATAGGCCCGGCCAGCGCGGTGGCGGAAGCGGTCAGCAGCACCGCCACCAGCATCAGCAGCAGGCGCGAACGTTCGACCCGAACCCCCAGCGCGCAGGCGGTATCGTCGCCCATCTCCAGCAGCCGCATCCGCCGCGCCAGCAGCGCGCCGCACGCCAACATCAGCAGAATCAGCGGCGCCGAAGGCCAGGTTTTGCCCCACGTCAGGCCGTTGAGCGAACCGGCATTCCATAATCCGGCGGAAAGGGCGGTCTCAAGCGACGCGCGCAGCAGCAGCCAGGTATTGAATGCCACCAGCATGGCGCGCACGCCGATGCCGATAATGATCAGGCGGAAGGTTTCTATGCCGTTGCGCCACGCCAGCAGCCACACCACCAGCGAGGTCAGCACGCCGCCAAGCATTGCCGCCAGCGCGATGGCGGTCAGGTTCTGGCCGAACATCACCATCGCCACCAGCACGCCGCTCCAGGCGCCGGTGTTGAAGCCCATTACGTCCGGGCTACCCAGCGGGTTACGCATCAATGACTGAAAAATGGCGCCGCTGACGCCAAGCCCGGCGCCGATCAGCAGCGCCATCAGCACGCGCGGCAAGCGCCATTCGGTGACCACCATGCTGACGTTACGCGGTGCGTCGCCGAGTAGCGCCGAAACCACCTGTTCGATGCTGAGCGGCACCAGGCCATTACCCAGACCGAGCAGCGACACCAGCAGACTGGCGGCGATCAGCAGCAGGCAGCAGAAAATCAGGCGACGGGAAGGGGCCATCACAGCGCACCTCCTCGCGGCTGACGGCGAACCAGCCAGATCAGCACCGGCGCGCCGATAAAGGCGCTGACCACCGAAACGCGCAGTTCACCGGGCACCAACAGGCGGCCAAGCACGTCGGCAAACAGCAACAGGGCGGGGGTGGCGAGTAGCGTGACCGGCAATGACCAGCGATGATCCGCTCCCACCAGCCAGCGCGCCATATGCGGCATCATCAGGCCGATAAAGGCGATAGGGCCGACCAGCGCCGTCGCGCTGCCGCACAGAACGGTGATCGCCAGCAGGCCGATAAGCTGGGTGCGCGCGACCCGGCTACCGAGCGCGGTGGCGGTGTCGGCGCCGAGACTCAGGCTGTTTAGCGCCCGGCTGAGAAACAGCGTTACCGCGGCGGCAATCAGTACCGGCAGCAGGACGATTTTCAGCGTTTGCAGGGTGCGAATATCCAGCGAACCGGCCTGCCAGAAGCGCAGCTGGTCATATACGTCCGGGTTGAGCAGGGCGATGCCGTTAGATAAGCCTTCCAGTACCGCCGCCAGCGCCACGCCCGCCAGGGTCAGGCGCACCGGGCTAAGCTGGCCGCCGCCCTGGCTGCCGGTAAACGCGACCAGTAGCGACGCGGCGAAGGCGCCGCAGAAGGCCATCAGCAGCTGCTCCTGCGGCGAAGTGATACCCAACAGCGCCGCGCCTAACACGATGGCGAAGCTGGCGCCGGAGTTGACGCCGAGCAGGCCCGGGTCGGCCAACGGGTTACGGGTGAGGGTTTGCATCAGCGCGCCGGCGAGACCGAGCGCGCAGCCGGCGAGCAATCCGGCCAGCGTACGCGGCAGGCGGGCATCCAGTACGATGGTACAGTCGGCGCTCTGACAACTGCCGGAAAAGGCATCGACAATCACGGAAGGCGGCAGAGGTTTGGCGCCGATAAGCAGGCTGAGCGCAATCGCGAGAGCTAAAAGTAACAAGAGACCAGGCACGGCGACGGCGCGCACCGTGGTCGTAGAAAACGACATAGTTCAAATCCCTGACATGATAATGATAGTAGTTATCGTTATCGATTTTATTCAGGTATGTTATCATGAGAAACCATAAAAATGGTATGAAAAATAACGACAAGGCCCTTGCATGAACCGACCTTCCCGGCTGCTTGATGTCAGCCTCCTGCGCACCCATCCGGCGTTCCGCGCCGTCTTTATCGCTCGCTTTATCTCGATCCTGTCGCTTGGCCTGCTAGGCGTGGCGATCCCGGTACAAATCCAGATGATGACCCATTCGACCTGGCAGGTGGGCCTCTCAGTGATGTTGACCGGCTGTTCAATGTTCATTGGGCTGATGGTCGGCGGCGTGTTGGCCGACCGTTATGAACGCAAACGCCTGATCCTGCTGGCGCGTGGCACCTGCGGCGTTGGCTTCGTCGGCCTGTGCCTGAACGCCATGCTGCCGGAACCCTCGCTGGCGGTAATTTACCTGCTGGGGATCTGGGATGGCTTCTTCGCCTCTTTAGGCGTAACCGCGCTATTGGCGGCAACGCCGGCGTTAGTCGGCCGCGAAAATCTGATGCAGGCAGGGGCGATCACCATGTTGACCGTGCGTCTCGGTTCGGTGATCTCGCCGATGATTGGCGGACTATTGCTGGCGACCGGCGGTGTTGCCTGGAATTATGGCCTGGCGGCGGCAGGGACGTTCATTACCACCCTGACGCTGCTACGCCTGCCGCTGCTGCCGCCACCGCCGCAGCCGCGCGAGCATCCGCTGAAATCGTTACTGGCGGGGCTAAAATTTCTCTTTAATAGCCCGCTTATTGGCGGTATTGCGCTGCTCGGCGGCCTGTTGACGATGGCCAGCGCGGTGCGGGTGCTTTATCCGGCGCTGGCGGAAGGCTGGCAGATGTCAAATTCGCAAATTGGCCTGTTGTACGCCGCCATCCCGCTTGGCGCGGCGCTGGGAGCGTTAACCAGCGGGCAACTGGCGCATACCGCCAGGCCGGGAGCGTTGATGCTGATGACAACGGTAGGGTCATTTGTGGCGATCGCTTTATTCAGCGTGATGCCGTTCTGGGCGCTGGGCGCGCTCTGTCTGGCGCTGTTTGGTTGGCTGAGCGCGATAAGCTCGCTGCTACAGTACACGCTTATCCAGACGCAAACGCCGGAGAATATGCTGGGGCGCATTAATGGCCTGTGGACCGCGCAGAACGTCACCGGCGATGCCATTGGCGCGGCGTTGCTTGGCGGATTAGGGGCGGTGATGACCCCGGTGGCTTCCGCCAGCGCCAGCGGCTGGGCGCTGGTAATTGTTGGCGTATTACTGGTTGGCTTATTACGCGAGCTACGTCGTTTTCAGCGTCCGGAAATGGTCAGCGAAAGTTAAGCGCAACAATAGCGAAAGGCCCCGGATTGCTCCGGGGCCTGGTGACATTTATCGGTACATATTAATGCTTAGTACGCGCCGAGATCTTTCCAGACGTCGAACTGGCCGCAGTACAGGTCAGGCTGGTTGCCCTGAGACCACCATTTCACCTGATAGTTATGGCCTTTCCAGCTCACGGTTTCAAAGGTACCCCAGCTGCCGCCATAAACGGTTTTAGCATCCCACAGCGGGTAAGGCGTAGCGTCGTCGGACGGCGCGACTTCATCATCCTTTGCCGGCGCGTCATCGGTATCTTTTCCTTCATCGGCGGGTTGATCCGCAGGCTCATCGGCCGGCTCATCAGCGCTTGGTTCACCCTGGGAAGCGACGACCACCGACAGAATAAAGCGCTGCTGGGTTGACGGTTCGCCCCAGGTGTCGCGAACGAACAGGGTAAAGGTAAACTCGGTATCCGCGGTGACGACCGGGACATCGAACTCAATAACCGCGGCGGTTTTATCCACAACATCAATCGCTGCCGGCACGCCCCAGCTGTAGCTCAGCTCGTCGCTATCTTCATCAGACGACTTTTCCCCGGACAGACGAACGCGGGAGCCGCCTACGACCATCATCTCAATCGCCGCCTCTGGCGCATGGTTTACCGTCGGTTCAGTCTGGTCTGTATCTTCTTCCTCTTGTTCATCAGCTGGCGCAACGTTGATGCCTTCGAAATAGAACGGGTCCATATCGATAACTTCAGAAGCGATTTCATATCCCAGACCTTCACGGGCGGCGTTAACCAGCACGCCGTTGTCCTGGTCGATAGTCCAGGTGAACATGCCGCCGAGGCCCAGCTTCGCCGCGTATTCGCCTTTGGCTTTCACGGTGCGCGGCGTATCCAGCGACATAAACAGTTTGGATTCCGGGTTGTAGAGGTAGTCAGCGTCAGCTACCTGGTCGGTATAAACGTTAAAGCCGTTACGCCCTTTCTGGTTTTCCAGGTCCAGGTAGTTATAAATGACGTCATACCATTCGGTGGTACCCGATTCAAAGGTACCGACGGTGGTGCCGTTACCCGGGTTATAGGTACCTTTCAGCGGAGACAGCGACTCCAGCTCGGCGTTGCGGCCGTTACGGGTATAACTGGCGTAACCGATGTTGATACGTTCAGCGGGGAAACCTTCCGCCAGCAGATGTTCAACGATGGTGTTAACCGCCCAGCCGCCTTGTTCAATGGCGTTCAGGTTGCTGTGGTGAGCAATGCTTTCGGCCCACGGGGTGCCGAAGAAGTCATAGGTCATCAGGTTGATGCCGTACAGACCGGCGCTGAGCAGCGCTTTGACGTTAGAATAATCGAAAGTCTTCACCACCGCCGAACTGGCGATAGAGATTTTGACATCGCTCAGGCCGGCGGAATCCAGCTGCTTACGCAGTTCGGCAATCAGCAGGGCGTAGTTATCGCCATCTTCCGGGCCATAAGGGTTACCGGCGCCTTCAGCGTTCGGGTACTCCCAGTCGATATCCACTTCGCTGAACATCGGGAACTGTTTGAACAGCTTCACCACGCCTTTAGAGAAGGTTTTACGTGCGGAATCAGACGCTGCGGTTTCATGGAAGCCGTTACTCATGGTCCAGCCGCCGATGCTCATGGACAGCACCAGGTTGTGGCCCTGCTGTTTGGCTTTTGCCTGCAGGTCGCGCAGGCCGCCGAGCAGGCCTTTGGTGTTCGTCTGGGTTACGGTTTTCGGATCGACATCCCAGCCGCTGACGCTGTGGCCAACGTTAATGTAGGACTGGAAGTCGCCCCACGGGTCGAGGAAGGTCGGTTCATATTTGACTTTGCCGCACTTCTCAGCCCCGTCGGCCACCACATCGTGATACAGACCATCCACTTTATGGAAGCCGGTCACGCCGACGAAGCCAACGATAATTTTATCGTAAGCGGTAGGGGAGACGTTGGTCAGATCATAGCCGCGGCCGCGGTTATCTTTCGCATCGCCGCCCTGCAGGCGACCATCATACTGAGACCAGTCGGTGTAGTAACCGAATACCTTTGGTTTGGTGGTTGCGCTTTTGTATTTGTTATAGACCGGTTTGGCGACGCGGTCTGACGTGTAGCTGTAGTTGCTGACTTCAGTTGCCGGGTTAAAACCATCTGCGGCGTTGCTGGTTTCGGTCAGGGTATCGCCCTTGATCAATTTGCTAGTGGTCACGGTAAGTTCCTTCTGAGTTGAATGTCCACCTCAAGTGGTGTGGGGCAGATATTCGGGGAAGGCGGCGACGATGGCTAATCACAAAACAACACCTCAAATGATGATGTTTCGCATGAGGAATGGATGAGATATCAAAGGGAAAAAGGAGTAAAAAGTCTTTTGTAACAGATAGATGATGTGTTTGATGATATGAAATGAGATCCCGGCGCCAGGCGCCGGGAAGGGAGACTCAGGCAAAGAGCGCGGATAAACGCTGCAGGACCAGCATGGCGCTGTAGTAGTCAAGACGGAAGGTTTCGGTACCCAGCGGATAAACGCGCTTCGCGGCAACCGACGGCAGGTGCGCCAGCAGCGGGTTAGCGTAAATGGCCTCAGCGTCTTTCTGGTCGCCGGCGAACAGGAACAGGCTTTCGCCGTTGATACCCGCCGCCAGATTCTCGCCGCCCAACTGCACGATGTCGTGACGCTTACCCTGGCTCTGGCTGGCGTGAAGGCCGGCCGGCAGCGCCGCCAGCTTAAAGCCTAACTGTTCCAGCATCTGACCCTGCGCTGATTCCGGCGTCCAGATATTGGCGCTATGCGCCGCGGCGGTATAAACCAGCGCGGTGACCGGCTGCGGCGGCAACTTCAGTTTCTCTTTTAACGAAACGAGCTGTTTATTGAACTCGGCAATGCGCGCGTCCGCCTGCTTTTCGTGACCGGTGATATGCCCTAATTGGGTAAGCAGCGTCTGCCAGCTTTTATCGTCGTAGTTGATGACAAGCGTCGGCGCGATAGTCGAAAGCTGGTCGTACAGGGCGAGAGCGGAATCGCCGCCGGTGGCGCTAATCAGGATCAGATCCGGCATCTGCGCCGCCACCGCTTCGGCACTGGGTTCGCCAATATACAGTCGCGCCAGTTTGCGCTTTTTCGCGACATCGCCCCACTGGCGCAGAAAGCCCTGCGCGTCGGCCACGCGGTTATTCGGCGTGGTTGCGCCGCTGGCCACCACCGGCGCATCAATAGCCAGCAGCGAGCCGGTGAGGGTAACGCTGGTTGAGACTATGCGCAGCGGCTGGCTTTCCAGCGTATGGGTGCCGCGGCTATCGGCGATCTGACGCGGCCAGTCCGCCGCCAGCGCTGAGGTAATTCCTAAAAGGCACAGCCCGCTGGCGAGTAAAGTACGACGGCAAAAAGTGGCAAAATTCACGAATTCGCATCCTGAGTCAGTTGTAGTAAATACGTCTCATTTTCAACATTGTGTTGCCTGGATGCAAGTTTAAGTCGCATAACCTGCTGTTTGTGCGGTTGACAAGGAGAGCAATACCTTTTAGGTTAGCCAACAAAAATATAAATGATAATTATTCTTAATATCTTTATCGTTTTTGGAGGATGATATGGAAACGTCACTGGCTGAGGATGTACAGGAAAAAACGCAGACCCTGTCGCCGCAAAGCTTCTTCTTTATGTCGCCGTACCGCAGCTTCAGCACCACCGGCTGTTTTAGCCGTTTTTCCCAACCTGCCGTCGGCGGTGATTCGCTGAACGGCGAGTTCCAGCAGAAAATGGCGGCCGCTTTTGCCGAAGCCCGCGCGGCGGGGATCCGCAAGCCGGTAATGGTCGGGGCGATTCCGTTCGACACCAATCAGCCTTCCGAGCTCTATATCCCCGAACGCTGGGAAACCTTCTCCCGTACCGACAAACAGCAGTCCGCGCGTTACGCGGCGCCGCTCAAGGCGATGGATGTTGTCGATCGTCAGGAGATCCCGGAACAGGACGAGTTTTTGGCGATGGTGGAACGTGCCGCCGCGCTGACGGCGACTCCGGAAGTCGACAAAGTGGTGCTCTCAAGGCTGATTGATATCACTACCCGCGACCGAGTCGATAGCGGCGCGCTGCTGGAGCGGCTGATTGCCCAGAACCCGGCGAGCTTTAATTTCCATGTCCCGCTGTCAGACGGCGGGGTACTGCTGGGCGCCAGCCCGGAACTCCTGCTGCGCAAAGAAGGGCTGCATTTCAGTTCGCTGCCGCTGGCCGGCTCTGCCCGCCGCCAGCCTGACGACGTGCTGGACCGCGAAGCAGGCAATAAATTGCTGGCCTCCGGTAAAGATCGCCATGAGCACGAGCTGGTGACCCAGGCGATGAAGAGCGTGCTTGGCCCGCGCAGTAGCCAGCTGTCGCTGCCGGAATCACCGCAGTTGATTACCACGCCAACCTTATGGCACCTGGCGACGCCGATCGAAGGTACGGCGCTGGCGGAAGAAAACGCCATGTCGCTGGCCTGCCTGCTGCACCCGACCCCGGCGCTGAGCGGTTTCCCGCACCAGGTGGCGAAGCGCCTGATTGCCGAGCTCGAACCGTTCGATCGCCAGCTGTTTGGCGGCATTGTCGGCTGGTGCGATGACGAAGGCAACGGCGAATGGGTAGTGACCATCCGCTGCGCGCGCCTACATCAACGCTCGCTGCGCCTGTTTGCCGGCGCGGGGATCGTCCCGGCCTCCTCGCCGCTGGGCGAATGGCGCGAAACCGGCGTCAAACTCACCACCATGCTTAACGTATTTGGCTTGAATTAAGAGGCAAGGATGATTGCATTTACCCGTTGGCCGGAAGAGTTTGCGGCCCGCTATCGTCAAAAAGGCTACTGGCAGGATCTGCCGTTAACCAATCTGATTACTCGTCATGCGGAAAATGACGCCGTGGCGATTATCGACGGCGAGCGGCAAATTAGCTTCCGCCAGTTTAACCTGCTGGTGGATAACCTCGCGTCTTCCCTGCAGCATCAGGGACTTAAGCGCGGAGAAACCGCGCTGGTGCAGCTTGGTAACGTCGCCGAGTTCTACATTACCTTCTTTGCGCTGCTGCGCATCGGCGTCGCTCCGGTTAACGCCTTGTTTAGCCACCAGCGTAGCGAACTCAACGCCTACGCCGCGCAGATTAAACCCTCGCTGCTGATTGCCGACCGCGAACACGCGCTGTTTGCGGACGATAGCTTCCTTAATGGTTTTATCGCTGAGCATCCTTCACTGCGCGTCGCGCTGCTGCGTAACGATGGCGGCGAGCGCGACCTGGCGACGGAAATTAACCGTACGGCGGATAACTTCGTCGCCAATCCGACCCCGGCTGACGAAGTGGCTTTTTTCCAGCTCTCCGGCGGCAGCACCGGGACGCCGAAGCTTATCCCGCGTACCCATAACGATTACGATTACAGTATCCGCCGCAGCAACGAGATCTGCGGTATTAACGCCGATACGCGCTATCTCAACGCGCTGCCGGCGGCGCACAACTATGCGATGAGCTCGCCGGGCTCACTGGGCGTCTTCCTCGCCGGCGGCCGGGTGATCCTCGCCGCCGACCCGAGCGCCACGCTCTGTTTCCCGTTGATTGAAAAACATCAGATTAACGTCGCGTCGCTGGTGCCGCCGGCGGTCAGCCTGTGGTTGCAGGCTATTCATGAATGGGGCAGCAACGCGCAACTGCAATCGCTGCAGTTACTGCAGGTTGGCGGAGCGCGCCTGTCCGCGACGCTCGCCGCGCGCATTCCGGCGGAAATCGGCTGCCAGCTGCAGCAGGTGTTCGGCATGGCGGAGGGGCTGGTTAACTACACCCGCCTAAACGATAGCCCGCAGCGGATTATCAATACCCAGGGTTGCCCGATGTGCCCTGACGACGAAGTGTGGGTGGCGGATGCCGACGGCAACCCGCTGCCGCGCGGCGAAGTGGGCCGTCTGATGACCCGCGGGCCTTATACCTTCCGCGGCTACTACAACAGTCCGCAGCATAACGCAGAAGCCTTTGATGCCGATGGATTTTACTGCTCCGGCGATCTGATTTCGATCGATGAAGATGGCTATATCACCGTCCAGGGGCGGGAAAAAGATCAGATCAATCGCGGCGGCGAGAAGATCGCCGCTGAAGAGATAGAAAACCTGCTGCTGCGCCATGAGGCGGTGATCCACGCCGCGCTGGTCAGCATTGAGGACAATCTGCTGGGCGAGAAGAGCTGCGCTTATCTGGTGGTGACATCGCCGCTGCGCGCCGTCGCGGTGCGCCGCTTCCTGCGCGAGCAGGGCGTGGCTGAATTTAAATTGCCGGATCGCGTGGAGTGCGTTGCCGCGCTGCCGCTGACGCCGGTGGGCAAAGTCGATAAAAAACAATTACGTCAGTGGCTGGCCGAAGGCAAGCTGGGCTGAAGGAGAACAGAAAATGGCAATCCCTAAATTACAGGCTTATGCGCTGCCGGAAGCCAGCGATATTCCGGCGAACAAAGTTAACTGGGCCTTTGAGCCGTCGCGCGCCGCGCTGCTGATCCACGACATGCAGGAGTATTTCCTCAATTTCTGGGGCGAAAACAGCGCGATGATGGAAAAAGTGGTGGCCAATATCGCCGCCCTGCGCGACTTCTGCAAACAAAACGGTATTCCGGTGTACTACACCGCCCAGCCGAAAGAGCAGAGCGATGAAGACCGCGCCCTGCTGAATGATATGTGGGGGCCGGGGTTGACTCGCTCGCCGGAACAGCAACAGGTGATTGCCGCGCTGGCGCCGGATGAACAGGATACGGTGTTGGTGAAATGGCGCTACAGCGCGTTTCATCGCTCGCCGCTTGAAGAAATGCTGAAAGAGACCGGCCGCGACCAGCTGATCATCACCGGCGTTTACGCCCATATCGGCTGCATGACTACCGCCACCGACGCTTTTATGCGCGATATCAAACCGTTCTTTGTCGCCGATGCGCTGGCGGACTTCAGCCGCGAAGAGCATTTGATGGCGCTGAAATACGTCGCCGGCCGTTCCGGACGGGTGGTGATGACCGAAGAACTGCTGCCGCTGCCAGCCTCCAAAGCGGCCCTGCGCGCACTAATTCTGCCGCTGCTCGACGAATCCGACGAACCGCTGGATGATGAAAACCTGATCGACTACGGGCTGGATTCGGTGCGTATGATGGCGCTGGCCGCCCGCTGGCGCAAAGTGCACGGCGATATCGACTTCGTGATGCTGGCGAAAAACCCGACCATCGACGCCTGGTGGGCTCTTCTTTCCCGCGAGGTGAAATAATGGCGGCTCTGGATTTTCACGGCCAGACCGTGTGGGTGACCGGCGCAGGTAAAGGCATTGGCTATGCCACCGCGCTGGCTTTCGTCGAGGCCGGGGCCAACGTCACCGGTTTCGACCTTGCCTTTGACGGCGAAAGCTACCCGTTTGCCACCGAAATGCTCGACGTCGCCGATGCCGACCAGGTACGCGACGTTTGCGCGCGTCTGCTCAACGATATCGAACGACTGGACGTGCTGGTGAATGCGGCCGGGATCCTGCGCATGGGGGAGACCGATCAATTGAGCGCGGAGGACTGGCAGCAGACCTTCGCGGTGAACGTCGGCGGCGCGTTTAATCTGTTTCAGCAGACGATGGCGCAGTTCCGCCGTCAGCAGGGCGGGGCGATCGTCACCGTCGCCTCCGATGCCGCGCATACGCCGCGTATCGGCATGAGCGCCTATGGCGCCTCGAAAGCGGCGCTGAAAAGCCTGGCGTTGACCGTCGGGCTTGAGCTGGCAGGCAGCGGCGTGCGTTGTAATCTGGTATCGCCGGGCTCCACCGACACCGATATGCAACGTACCCTGTGGGTCAATGAAGATGCTGAACAGCAGCGGATCCGCGGATTTGGCGAGCAGTTTAAGCTTGGGATCCCGCTGGGCAAAATCGCCCGTCCGCAGGAGATCGCCAATACCATTTTGTTCCTCGCCTCTTCTCACGCCAGCCATATCACGCTGCAGGATATTGTGGTCGATGGCGGCTCGACTCTGGGGGCGTAGATGGCCTGGAAACGAGAGCTCACGCTTGCGGCGCTGAACGCCAGCAGCGAAAACACCATGGTGGCGCATCTTGGCATCGTCTACACCCGGCTGGAAGAGGGGCTACTGGAGGCGGAGATGCCGGTGGATGCGCGCACGCATCAGCCGTTTGGCCTGCTGCACGGCGGCGCTTCCGCGGCGCTGGCGGAGACGCTGGGCTCGATGGCCGGTTGGCTGATGACGGAGGATGGGCAGTGCGTGGTGGGCACCGAGCTTAACGCTACCCACCATCGTCCGGTCTCCAGCGGTAAAGTGCGCGGTGAATGCCGACCGCTGCACCTTGGCCGCCAGAGTCAGAGCTGGGAAATTGTAGTGTATGACGATAAAGGGCGGCGCTGCTGCACCTGTCGTCTGGGTACCGCGGTGCTTGGCTAAGACGCCGCTATTTCCCCGGCTTGCGCTGCGCTGAGCCGGGCTACCAAATCGCACAGCGCTGTAGCCCCGGTAAGCGGTAGCGCCACCGGGGGTTTTGAGGCCGCCACCCGACAAAAAAACGGCACCGTTCACGGCAATCCTTTCATTAATTTTCCTGTCTTAAGTGATCCCGCTAGCAATGTGAGACAAATCTCCGCCGCGGCATGGCATCTGCGCTGTTTCGAAGTTGTTAAATTCTGCGTTGTGTTCTAGAAACAAACTGTAACATCCTGATTACCCTACCGGTGGACCACAACAATGAATAATTCAGGGAAATACCTTATCTGGACACTGCTCTCCGTAATCGGAGCCTTTGCCCTCGGCTATATCGCCTTAAACCGGGGTGAGCAGATAAACGCGCTGTGGATTGTCGTCGCGGCGGTCTGCGTTTATCTGATCGCGTATCGTTTCTACGGCCTGTATATCGCCAAAACCGTCCTCGGCGTTGACCCAACGCGGATGACGCCGGCGGTACGACATAACGACGGTCTCGATTATGTTCCGACCGACAAAAAAGTGCTGTTCGGTCACCATTTTGCCGCGATTGCCGGCGCAGGGCCGCTGGTTGGCCCGGTGCTTGCCGCGCAGATGGGCTACCTGCCGGGGATGATCTGGATCCTCGCCGGCGTGGTGCTGGCCGGCGCCGTGCAGGACTTTATGGTGCTGTTTGTTTCGACCCGCCGCGATGGCCGTTCGCTTGGCGAACTGGTTAAAGAGGAGATGGGGCCGACCGCTGGCGTACTGGCGCTGGTGGCCTGTTTTATGATCATGGTGATCATCCTCGCGGTACTGGCGATGATCGTGGTGAAAGCATTGACCCACAGCCCATGGGGGACATACACCGTCGCCTTTACCATCCCGCTGGCGATCTTTATGGGCATCTATATTCGCTACCTGCGCCCGGGGCGCATCGGCGAGGTGTCGGTGATAGGCCTGGTGATGCTGGTGTTCGCGATTATTTCCGGCGGCTGGGTGGCGGAAAGCCCGACCTGGGCGCCGTGGTTTGATTATACCGGCGTACAGCTGACGTGGATTCTGGTGGGTTACGGCTTTGTTGCCGCGGTACTGCCGGTCTGGCTACTGCTGGCGCCGCGCGACTATCTCTCCACGTTCCTGAAAATCGGCACCATCGTTGGGCTGGCGATTGGCATCCTGATTATGCGCCCGACGCTGACTATGCCGGCGCTGACGAAGTTCGTCGACGGTACCGGCCCGGTCTGGACCGGCAACCTGTTCCCGTTCCTGTTTATCACCATCGCCTGCGGCGCGGTTTCTGGTTTCCACGCGCTGATCTCCTCCGGCACCACGCCGAAGATGTTAGCCAACGAAGGCCAGGCCTGCTTTATCGGCTACGGCGGCATGTTGATGGAATCCTTCGTGGCGATTATGGCGCTGGTGGCGGCCTGTATTATCGACCCGGGCGTCTACTTCGCGATGAACAGCCCGATGGCGGTGTTGGCGCCGGCGGGGACGACTGACGTCGTGGCCTCGGCGGCGCAGGTAGTGAGCGGCTGGGGCTTTAGCATTACCCCGGATACGCTGAATCAAATAGCCCATGAGGTCGGCGAACAGTCGATTATTTCACGCGCCGGCGGCGCGCCGACGCTGGCGGTGGGGATGGCTTACATTCTGCACGGCTCGCTGGGCGGGCTGATGGATGTCTCTTTCTGGTACCACTTCGCCATTCTGTTTGAAGCGCTGTTTATCCTGACGGCGGTCGATGCCGGCACCCGCGCGGCGCGGTTCATGCTGCAGGATCTGCTGGGCGTGATTAGCCCCGGGTTGAAAAAAACCAGCTCGCTGCCGGCTAACCTGCTGGCGACCGCGCTGTGCGTCCTGGCGTGGGGCTACTTCCTGCATCAGGGGGTGGTTGACCCGCTGGGCGGCATCAATACCCTGTGGCCGCTGTTCGGTATCGCCAACCAGATGCTGGCGGGAATGGCGCTGATGCTGTGCGCGGTGGTACTGTTCAAGATGAAACGCCAGCGCTATGCGTGGGTGGCGCTGCTGCCGACAAGCTGGCTGCTGATTTGTACGCTGACTGCCGGCTGGCAGAAATCGTTTAGCCCGGATACTAAAGTCGGTTTCCTGGCCATCGCCAATAAATTCCAGGCGATGATCGACAGCGGTACCATTCCGCCGCAGTATACGGAATCGCAGCTGGCGCAGCTGGTGTTTAATAACCGTCTCGATGCCGGGCTGACTATCTTCTTTATGATTGTGGTGGTGGTTCTGGCGCTGTTCTCGATCAAAACCGCGCTGGCGGCGCTGAAAGAGGATAAACCGACGGCGAAAGAGACGCCGTATGAAGCGATGCCCGCGGATGCGCAGACCTTAACGGCGCAGGCGAAGCGCGCGCATTAACCTGTTTGGCCTACCTTTCTTCTCCTCCCTCTCCCTGTGGGAGAGGGCTGGGGTGAGGGGAATAAGCGAGAAACTCATTATGTTCGACACCCTTTCAAAAGCAGGAAAATATTTAGGCCAGGCGGCGAAGATGATGATCGGCGTGCCGGATTACGACAACTACGTCGAACACATGCGGATCACGCATCCGGACCAGACGCCGATGACCTATGAAGAATTCTTCCGCGAGCGCCAGGACGCACGCTACGGCGGTAAGGGCGGGGCGAAGTGCTGCTAGCCTTCTTTCGGTAAATAAAGGCTGATTTGCTCCTGGGTACAGCCGTAAATCGCCGCCAGTTTTTCGCGGGTTCGCTTCTGCGGATGGGAGTTCAGCGCTTCCAGCTGTGACACCGCGGACTTCCTTGATGTACTGAATAGTCATGTTCGGTATGTTCCTCATGAAGGTAGGTGGTGGTGGTTCGGCGTTTAACCGCCACTATCGATTTTAGAAAATTGCTTATCTGCCGTTTTTGACCAGACAATCTTCCTCCGTACCTCCACTGTAAGCCCGCTCATATCTGGACATCCAGATGGCTAATATTATTTGGTTTTATCTTATGCTTTTTACGCAGTTGTCAGGCATCGGCAGCTGTGAAAAATTCGTTAAATCAGAATATTAATTGCCCTGGGGAGGGTGATGAGCGTGAATCGCCTTGAGATGCATAACATTAGCCTGGCCTTTTCCGGCTTTCAGGCGCTGAGCAAGGTGAATTTTACCCTTAAGGGCGGAACGGTGCATGCGCTGACCGGCGCCAACGGCGCTGGCAAATCGACGCTGATGGCGGTGTTGTGCGGGACGCACGCCGATTACGAAGGCGAAGTCGCGATCAATAACCAGCCGGTTAGCATTCGTTCGCCGCGCGATGCAAAGCAACTGGGCATCCATCTGGTACAGCAGGAGGTGGATGTTGCGCTGGTTCCGGGGCTGAGCATTGCCGAAAACATCATGCTGGACAGGCTGGCTGAACCGGGTGCGGTTTTTCGCTGGTCGCGGGTGCGTCAGCAGGCGCGCGAAGCGCTGGCGCAGCTTGATATTGCGCTGGATGTTCGACGTTCAATCGATAGCTGTACCCTTGCCGAAAAACAGCAAATTCTGCTGGCTCGCGCACTGTCGCACCATTGCCGCTTTTTGATTCTTGATGAACCCACCGCGCCGTTGGATCAGCACGAAAGCGAACGCTTATTTGCGGTGGTTCGTCGTCTGCAGCTGCAGGGGATCGGCGTGGTCTTTATTTCGCATCGTATTCATGAACTAAAAGCGATTTGCGACACCCTGACGGTACTGCGCGATGGCCGTTTAATCGAAAGCGGCCCGATGGCGCAGCTCAGCGGCGAGCAGATCGTCGAAAAAATGCTCGGCCACGAGTTGAGCGATATTTTTCCGCCTGCGCGTCCGCCGCATGGCGAAGAGGTGCTGCTGCAGGTTGACGGTTTGCATGACGAAGCGCTGTTGCAGGATATCTCGCTACGTCTGCATAAGGGCGAAATTCTCGGTATCGCCGGCTTAGCGGGCGCGGGGAAAACTGAACTTTGCAAAGCCTTATTCGGCGCCAGTAAAAGCCGGGTGCGCTACGGCGAACTTAACGGCCAGCCGTGGCGGCCGCGCGATCCGGGCGATTCCGTCCTCCAGGGGCTGGCGCTGGTGCCGGAAGAGCGGCGCAAAGAGGGGATATTCATCGATGAGGCGATCGCCATGAATCTGGCGGTCAGCGCCGATAACAGCTTTTCGCGCTGGAGCCTGTTCGGCCATCGGCAGGCGTGGCGGTGGGCGCAGGAGGTTATTGCCCGTATCGGCGTGCGCGCCACCGGGCCGGGGCAGACGCTGCGCCGCCTCTCCGGCGGTAATCAGCAAAAAGTGGCCATCGGCAAATGGCTGCGCAGCGGTGCAAACGTGCTGATTTTCGACGAGCCGACGAAAGGGGTGGACGTGAAAGCGAAAACCGATCTGTTTCAGTTGATTGATGGCCTGGCGCGGGAAGGCCGGGGCGTGATTTACGCCTCCGGCGAATTTTCCGAGCTGGTAGGCCTGTGCGATCGCATCTGCGTGCTGTGGGATGGGCGCATTGTGGCGGAAATTCCCGGCGCCGAGGCGCGGGAGGAGACGATTCTTTATTACTCCACCGGAGGAGCGGCAGCGTGAGCAAGGCTCTGGCAGTTAACGCGACGGTATCGGGCCGTCAGCGGTTTTTCGATTTTCTCTATAAATGGGGCATGTTGCTGACCGTGGTGCTGCTGGTTGGCGTCTTTGGTTTGGCCTCGGAGAACTTTCTTGACCCGTTTAACATCATCAACATTCTGCGCTCCATCGCTATCGTGACGGTGATTGCCATTGGGGTATCGATTTCTCTTACCATCGGCGGCTTTGATCTGTCGGTGGGGTCGACGGCGTCGCTGGCGAATGCGTTAGTGATTTCGTTGTTTGTCTGGCACGGCCTGAACACCACTGAAGCCATTCTGATCACCCTCGCGCTCTGTACGCTGGTTGGGCTATTCAACGCGTTTCTGATCGTGGTGCTGCGCATTCCTGACATGCTCGCCACGCTTGCCAGCCTGTTTGTGATTCAGGGCGTGGCGATGACCTACAGCTACGGCGGCTCGATCACCGAAAATATGGTGCTGCCGAGCGGCGAGATGGCCGAAGGTACGATCCCGGCGGCGTTTGGCGCGCTGGGGCAGGTACCGACCATCGTCATTATCATGCTGGTGGTAACGCTAATCGCGCAGCTGGCGCTGTCGTTCACCACTCACGGGCGGAGGATGTACGCCATCGGCGGCAACCCGGAGGCGGCGCGACTCTCCGGCCTGCGGATCACGCGCTATAAAGTGGCGGCCTACGTGATTGCCTCGCTGTTGGCCGGGCTGGGCGGCATTCTGCTGGCATCTAGGATTGGTTCTTCCCAGGTAAACGCCGGGGGCGGTTACCTGATGGATGCGGTCGCGGCGGCGTGGATCGGCTTTTCGCTGGCGGGCTCCGGCAAGCCGAATGCGCTGGGTACATTGGTGGGTGCGGTGATCCTCGGCGTGCTTTCCAATGGCCTGGTGATGCTGTCGGTGCCCTATTACGCGATGGACATTATTAAAGGGCTGGTGCTGGCTGGCGCGCTGGCACTGACCTATTTTCAGCGCCGGACCTAACACTTTACAGGGTAAACAAAATGAAAAAGATAGCACTTTCTCTTATAGCGCTGGGCCTGCTGCAGTCGATGGCAGCGCTGGCGCAGACCCCGACGCCGGTTCCGGCGGCGATCGCTGAGCATAACGGCCCGATCCGCATCGCGGTGATTCGCAATCTCGGTTCTGACGATAACACTACCCAGTTTGTCGCCGGGGCGATTCAGGAAGGTAAAAAGCTCGGTTTTAAAGTCAGCGCCTTCCTGAGCAACGGTGATGACGCCAAATTCCAGGACTTCGTCAATCAGGCCATTAGCCAGAAATATGACGGTATTATTCTTTCCCAGGGGCGCGACCCGTACTCGACCGCGCTGGTGAAAAAGGCGGTCGATGCCGGGATCAAAGTCGCGGTGTTCGATACCGCGGTGCAGGGAGCCATCCCCGGCGTGACGGTTAGCCAGCAGGATGACGCCTCGTTGACCGAGCTCTCTTTTGGCCAACTGGTGAAAGATTTCAACGGCAAGGCCAACATTATCAAGCTGTGGGTGGCAGGCTTCCCGCCAATGGAACGCCGGCAGGCGGCCTACCAGACGCTGCTTAAACAAAATCCGGGGATTAAAGAGCTGGAGTCTATCGGCGCCGTTTCATCCGACGTGCAGGGTGACACCGCTAACAAAGTCGGCGCGATTCTGGCCAAGTATCCGAAAGGGAAAATCGACGCCATCTGGGGCACCTGGGATGCCTTTAGCCAGGGGGCCTATAAGGCGCTGAAAGAAAACGGACGCAGCGAAATCAAACTCTACAGCATCGATATTTCCAATCAGGATTTACAGCTGATGCGGGAAGCCGGTAGTTCGTGGAAGGTTAGCGTGGCGGTCGACCCGAAACTCATCGGCGCCACCAACGTGCGCTTGATTGCCAATAAGATTGCCGGAGAAAGCACCCCGGCTACCTACGATTTCAAAGCGGCGGCGATCCCGCAGGCGCTGCTGGCGGCACAGCCTGGGGCGGTCAACGTGGCGTCGCTGGGGAAAATAATCCCTGGCTGGGGGCAGACCGAAGATTTTATTGCCCCGTGGTTTGCCACCCTGGAAGCTCAACATAAATAATCACGCGTTTAGCTGTACTGACGCACGCGGGCGATAAGTTCGTCCACGCTATCGATACGTTCGGCGATGACGATCAGCGCTTTGCCGAGCGTAATTGCGTGGCGCAGGCATTCGTGGCGCATGGCCGTGTCCTGAATAGAATCGATATCGGCGACGTGTGAAAGCCCGACGCTGCGGCGTATCAGTTCGGTTCCGCAGAATCCAATAGCATCGCACCAAACCTTTTTGAGGAATACTGAGGCGTAACCGGGGCAGGCCAGCGCGGTATCGCGGGTTTTCTCCGTCGCTAACGCCTGGAAACGCTCGCTGAAGGTATGCCACAAGGTCTGAATATCGTTGAGCCGCTGTTCGCGCGCGGCGGCGGCATCGCGAATGCCGAGATGACCGGGCAAACCGCAGTAGTTAAGCAGCAAGTTGCCAATGGCGGTGCCGACGTCAAAACCGATTGGGCCGAAATAGCCAAATTCGGCATCGATGGCTTTAAGGCTATTTTCAGCGACGAAGATGGAGCCGCTATGAATATCGCCGTGCAGCAGGGCTTCGGCCTGTGAGAAAAAGCGGTGCTTCAGCGCCGCGACAGCCAGTTTAAGCTGAGCGTCCTCACGCAGGGCGGCAACATCTTCTTCCAGCTCCGCCGGGTAGTTATTGCGCTCGTGGATCTGATACGGATCGTTAAAAAACAGATCCTCGGTGATCTCGCACATTTCCGGATTGATAAATTGCGCCACCTGCGCTTTTTTCTCATGCGGATGGAGATAGAAATCGCTGGTGTGGAACAGCGTCTGCGCCAGATATTCGCCCAACTGGCGCGCCGCCTGCGGATAGTAGACGTTGCCGATAAGCTCGCCGCGCCAGATACGGTGGTCGGAAAGGTCTTCCATTACCATCACCGCCAGAGCGGGATCGAAATGAAGAATCTGTACCGTATGCTGCGGGCTGTGCTGATAGTGGGCGACCAGGGTCTGCGCTTCGAGGCGCGCGCGGTCCAGTGTCAGCGGCCAGGATTCGCCGACGCAGCGCACGTAGGGCAGCGCCTGCTTAACAATAATTCGGCTCACGCCCTGAGCATCGAAAATTTTGAACACCAGATTGAGATTGCCGTCGCCTACCTCCTGCGCCGACACCAGCTCAGACGGATCGTCGAGCCCGCCAAATTGTTGTGCGTAAGCCACCGCATCGCTGGCCGTGAAGGTATGGTATTGCGACATTGCCTCGATCCTCAAAAGTGCTGAATTAAGCCGTTCAGACGTCTATACATCTGGATTTCATCCTGACACAATGTGATACAACAACGCAACAGGGATTTAACGATATGCAGACACTACAGACCACCAGCCTGCGGGTAAGCGAAAATCAGCTTTTTATTCTCGATCAACAGGCATTGCCGCAGGAAAAACGCTGGCTGGCGGCGGATAACGTTGCGCTGCTGGTGGACCATATTCATGCTTTGCGGGTGCGCGGCGCGCCGTTGATTGGTCTCTCCGCCAGCCTGTTGCTGGCGCTGTTGGCGCAGCGCGGTTTATCCCGCGACGAGCTCGCTCAGGCGCTGGAAACCCTGCGCGCGGCGCGGCCGACGGCGGTCAATTTGATGAATAATCTCGATCGTATGAAGCAGGCGCTGGCGCAGGAAGACTATCCGCAGGCGCTGGAGACTGAAGCGCTGCGTCTGATTGCCGAAGATAAACAGCTGTGCGCCAGCATTGCCGAAGCTGGCAATGCGCTGGTCACGCCGGGTAGCCGTTTGTTGACCCACTGTAATACCGGTGGTTTGGCGACGGCGGGGGTTGGCACCGCGCTGGGGGTTATCGCTTTGGCCCATGAACAGGGCAAGGTGGCTAACGTCTGGGTCGATGAGACGCGGCCGCTGCTGCAGGGCGGCCGCCTGACCGCCTGGGAACTGGGGGAGCTGGGCGTGCCGTATCAGCTTATTACCGACTCCATGGCCGCCAGCCTGATGGCAAAGAGGCAGGTTGATGCGGTATGGGTCGGTGCGGATCGTATCGCCGCCAACGGCGACGTGGCGAATAAAATTGGGACCTATTCGCTGGCGGTGCTGGCTCACTATCATCGCATTCCTTTCTACGTGGCGGCGCCGCAAACCACTCTCGATCGCCACTGCCCGAACGGCGCGGCGATCCCGATTGAACAGCGTGCGGCGCAAGAGGTGACCGGCGTAAAAGGCAGCTTTGGCGCCGTGCAGTGGGCGCCAGAAAACGCGCCGGTTTACAACCCTGCCTTTGATGTGACGCCAGCGTCGTTAATCAGCGGTTGGGTGCTGGATAGCGGCGTGGTCACGCCACAGCAGGTGGCGGACGGTATATTTGCGCCGCTGGCGTAACGGTTAACATCGATAAGGAACGATTATGTGGCAAGAGCGACTCGCACAACTGGTGACCACCTGTCACTGGATTGGCGCGAAAGGGTGGGCGCCGGCAACCGGCGGCAATATGTCAGTACGCGAGGATGCGCGCTGGTGTTGGTTAAGCGAATCGGGGCGCGATAAGGGCAGCCTGACCCGCGACGATTTTTTGCAGGTGGACATCGCCAGCAATCGCGCGCCGTCGGGCCGTAAACCATCGGCGGAGACCGGGTTGCATACGCTGGTTTATCGTCTGTTTCCGCAAGCGAACGTCGTGCTGCACGTGCATACCGTGCACGCCACGGTGCTCTCACGTCTTGAAACCAGCGATACCCTGCAGCTGCAGGGCTATGAAATGCAAAAAACGCTGAGCGGGCAGCATAGCCATCTCGATAGCGTACCGGTGGCGATTTTTGATAACGATCAGGATATTGAGGCGCTGGCGGCGCGGATTGAAGCGTATGCCCGTAGCCATCCTTTACGTTATGGATTTTTGATCCGCGGCCACGGTTTAACCTGTTGGGGCAGGGATGTTAGCGAGGCGCGGCGTCAGCTGGAAGGGCTCGAATTTCTCTTCGAATGCGAGCTGCTGCGCCGCCGCTATGCATAAAGGTTAGGGTAAGCGCGGGTAGGCATCGGCGATAGCATCGCCGGTGAACTGCGCTATCCAGCCTTCCGGATTGTCAAAAATACGAATGGCGGTGAAATTCGGCTCCGAACCCATATCGAACCAGTGTGGGATATTTGCCGGGACGGAGATCAGATCGTTCTTTTCGCACAGCACCTGAAAGACTTCATCGCCGATATGCAGGCAAAACAGCCCGGCGCCTTCGACAAAGAAGCGCACTTCATCTTCGCCATGGGTATGCTCATTGAGGAATTTTGCCCGCAGCGCCTCTTTCTGCGGATTATCCGCTCGCAGGCTAATGACGTCCCAGCTCTGATAGCCCTTTTCAGCCACCAGTTTATCAATCGCGTGCTGATAGGCCGCAATAACGGTTTCAGCGCTTGGCGCCGGGCCAAGGTTGCGATCGGCCTGCCAGCGCTCGAAGCGCACCCCTTTCGCGCGCAATTGCTGTTGGATCTCATCGGCGTTGCTGCTGTGCCAGCGTGGATGGCTGGCATCGTTAACGGAAAAAATAGTTAATGCGCTCATGAGGGAAGTTGCTCCGGGTCGATGTCGTCAAAACGCTGAACCTGTGGATGATGGCTGGCCGGATCGCGGTCGCCGCGTACCAGCTGCAGAGTGCGGAAACCCGCTTCTTCAGCGGCGTCCAGTTCCTGATGAATATCAGAGAGGAAGAGAATGCGCGCCGGGCTATGCCCCAGTTGCTCAGCGATGGTGCGATAGGATTGAACTTCGCGTTTGGCGCCGACCAGGGTATCGAAATAGCCGCTAAAGAGATGAGTAATATCACCTTCGTCGCTGTAGCCAAATAACAATTTCTGCGCGGCGACCGAGCCTGAGGAATATACATATAAATCAATGCCCATTGCCTTCCATTTCTCCAGCGACGGCAGAACATCGGGGTAAAGATGGCCGGTAAAATCACCGTTCAGATAGCCTTCGCGCCAGATAATGCCCTGCAGCGCTTTCAGCGCCGTCGATTTACGATCCTCATCCATGAAGCGGAATAGCGTCTCGATAAGCGCTGCGGTGCTGGCTTCGGGGGCGGCGATTTCCGTACGCAGATTGTCGAGAATGGTACTGACCGGCTCGACATACTGCTGCGCGGTGACAAATGCGGCCAACCGCTCGCGGGCGTAGGGGAATAAGACGTTATGGACGAAGCGAATGTCGCTGGTGGTGCCTTCAATATCGGTCACGATAGCGCGGATCATGGTATCTCCAGAGTGGATAGTGCGCCGTGCTGCCGGTGGCGTCGGTTTGCCGCCTGCCTGCGGCAAGCGAAATAACGTTAGCATTTAGACGTCTAAGCGTCTTGATTGCCAAATATTAACATCGTGTTATAGTGGCTTCAACAACAGCATTACAATCGGAACGAAGATAATGAGCAATAAGCCACTGATTCCTGAGAGTAAACTCCCTGCATTAGGCACCACCATTTTTACCCAGATGAGCGCGCTGGCGCAGCAGCATCAGGCCATCAATCTATCACAAGGTTTCCCGGATTTTGACGGCCCGCGCTATTTACAGGAACGCCTGGCGTGGCATGTCGCCCAGGGAGCCAACCAGTATGCTCCGATGACCGGCGTACCGGCGCTGCGCGAAGCCATTGCCGATAAAACCGCTGAACTTTATGGCTATCGCCCGGATGCTAATAGCGAAGTGACCGTGACCGCCGGTGCGACTGAAGCGCTGTATGCGGCGATCACCGCGCTGGTCAGAGCCGGCGATGAGGCGATCTGCTTTGACCCGAGCTATGACAGCTACGCGCCGGCGGTAGAACTTTCCGGCGGGGTGCTGAAACGTATTGCTCTGCAGCCGCCGCATTTCCGCGTTGACTGGCAGCAGTTTGCCGCCACGTTAAGCGACCGCACCCGTTTGGTCATTCTTAATACGCCGCATAATCCATCAGCCACCGTCTGGCAGCGGGAAGATTTTGCCGCGCTGTGGCAGGCGATCGCCGGGCGGGAAATTTACGTTATCAGCGACGAAGTGTATGAGCATATCTGTTTTGCAGAGCAGGGGCACGCCAGCGTGCTGGCTCATCCGCAGTTGCGTGAACGGGCGGTAGCGGTCTCTTCTTTCGGTAAAACCTTTCATATGACCGGCTGGAAAGTGGGTTATTGCGTGGCGCCTGCCGCCATCAGCGCCGAGCTGCGTAAAGTGCACCAGTATTTAACCTTTGCCGTTAATACGCCGGCTCAGCTGGCGCTGGCGGATATGCTGCGCGCGCAGCCGGAGCACTACCGCGAGCTGCCTGCGTTTTATCAGGAGCGCCGGGATCTGTTTATCGATGCGCTACGCGACAGCCGGCTGGAGATCCTGCCGTGTGAAGGCACCTACTTCCTGCTGGCCGACTATAGCGCCATCTCTGACCTTGATGACGTCAGCTTCTGTCGCTGGCTGACCACGGACGTCGGCGTGGCGGCGATCCCGCTATCGGTATTCTGCGCCGATCCGTTCCCGCATAAGTTGATTCGCCTGTGCTTCGCTAAGCAGCCGGAAACCCTGCTGGCGGCGGCAGAGCGTCTGCGCAGCCTGTAGCTATTTCACCGTCCACGCCTGGGAAAATTGACGGTCGCCGAACATCTCGGCCAGACCGTTAATTTGCTTCAGGCGCAACACTTCATCGGCATCCATCCCCAACTCTTTACTGATTTTTGCGTTGCTCCAGCCGAGATTGGCCAGCTCGCGGACAATTTCCGACATCGCGTGAATCTGATGGCGTCCGCGGGCCCGATTGTGACGAATAGTGGCGGCCATCAGGGCATCGCGCGGGTGGCTATTCTCCGTCAAACAGGTTACCGGTAAATATCCCTTGAGCCGCTTTTTTAATGACACTTTGCTGCTAACCAGTTCGTGGCGGTGAAAACCGTCAATGATGGTATAACGCTTTGGCTGCTGATGCTGCACCACGATAGGTTGCGTAAAGCCGTTGGCCTCCAGCGAAGTTAACAACAGTCGCTTTTCCGGCGGTGCAAGATTGTTAGGGTTGTAGTCATTGGGAACCACTTCTTCCTCTTTAACCCATAGCACGCAGTCAACCGGCTGGTTGCGAAAAGGGCTATGGCGGTGCAGAGCCTGGCGAAAGCGGTTCAGCGCGTCGATTTTTTCCTCTTCCGGCAGCGCGGCCAGATACTCTTCTATCTGGGTTATTAGTCGTTGTTGCATAACAGTCCCCATTGTTGGCGTTTTTTACTTATGCGCTCGCAGTAGTTTTTATAGCGGGTGGCCTTAGTTGGGCTAAATGAAAGCTGGCGACACCAGTAATCATTGTTTAATAACACTTTGCAGACGCGTCGCCATGAAGGGATATCCCGGGTGCCGATGTCGCTCTCCTGGCTATCGGGGATATCGTCCATTCCCTGTTTTTGATACCAATGCAGATAGACCGCGATTTTGTTGCGATAGTGCTCGGCGGTTTGCCGCGGCATGCTATCCAGCAGAAACAGGGCATAACTCTTCCAGCTGTGGTGTCCGGGTTTATCGAGCTTACGGTGACCATAGAATTTGTTGTCATATCCGGCATAAATACCGCCGCTGTGCACGCCGTTTACGCGCTGGCAGATGGCTGCCCAGCGCTCGGGTTCCAGCACGTGATACAGCCAGAGTCCCTGGCGCTGCTCCGGGCCAAAAGGTTCGCAGATGCGCATATAGCGTAGCGGCACCCCGGCCTGATACATCAGATCGTAAAGGGGGTTATAGGTATGGCCGCTTTTGCTAAACCACGTCCAGATATCGGCGGTTTTCCAGTCATAGATCGGGTAGATGTACCAGGTATGACCGCCCGGCGCCGATGTTGTCCATGGCTTGTCATCGGCAAAGCGCAGCTTGCGCTGCGATGAGATGGTCATAAAACGATTAAGCGATTCATCTGCCCGGATACCCACCATCATTGCCGCCGGGCGGTTTTGCGAAAACCAGTCGGCGAAATCACGAACGAACTCTTCAAAGCTCATTCCGCATCTATAAAACGGAAAATAGCCGGGATCGGTAATAGCGTCAGCGGGCGGCTGGCGTACCCAGTTGACGCCAGGTTCCCAGCATTGCCACTCCGGCGAAAACTGCGTCAGTGAGTTTTGCGTGGTGAGCGGTAGGGCCACCCAATAAAATTTTTCAATAACATCCTGGTATTCGGTGCGAATATTTTCGCAATGCTGAATGGTGCAGGAAAATTGCGCTTCCCAATCAATAAACAGCACGCTGAATTTCTTGCCCATTTGCCGGGCGCAAAGCGCCGCCAGGTGCAGCATAGTGGTGGAGTCTTTTCCACCGGAGAAAGAGATGCAGATGCGTGAAAAATTTTCTAATACCCACTGTATCCGCTGCTGGCTTGCTTGAAGAACGGACTCGGGTAATGGAATTTTTATTAATGACATTACCATTAATCCTTTAATGTGATAGGTACGATTTCACGGATAGTGTAGAACACATTAATGGTAAGGTTAATATATATTAGTAATGTTTCACCTGGTTCATAAATGGAGGTCCACAATATATTTGTTATGTGAATATATTGTGGGTTTAATTAATCGGTGTTTTTATGTCTGCTGATAAAAGCAGCAAATTTAGGATTGTTAAGTGATGAACGATTGTAAATCATATATGTCTTGATGGGCGGTACGGGGTGTGGCTGAATGATTTCATGAAAATCAAATGAACCTTTAAAGTACTCCAGTACGTGTCTGGCCATATAACCGATAAAATCACTTTGATGAATCATGGTTAAAATAGCTATCAACGAGTTGCTTTGGAACGCAATTCTACGATTGGTAAATATATTTTCATTTTGATTTTGAAATAATTTCACACCTGGATCATTAGAAATATAATAAGTGAATCCTTCCTTCTCAATCGCTTCCTGTGTATTAAGTAACGCCTTTCTTGGGTGATCTTTACGGCAAATCAGAACCACCTCAATTTCCTGAAATGGTTGGCATACGACACTATGATTTGAGATTGGCGTTAGACTATAAACCAGATCCGCTTTTCGATAGGCCATCAAATCATCAGCGCTCTCCGAAGATAAAAGAAGATCGCGGTGTTCAATTTGGAGGTTTGGATCCTGATATAAATCATTGATCAAATCCATTGTACCAGGGGCAACAAACAATTGTGGGCTATAAATAACAAATCTTTTACTTAATTCAGAATGATTGGCAATATTAATTGTTTTTTCTAATTGATTGAGGTTCTGTTCCAGGTGATGATGTAAATTCACCCCAACGATCGTTGGCGTTATCCCCTTGCCCGAACGGACAAATAGCGGATCGTTTAATTGATTGCGTAACCGCTGCAGCGACTGACTAACCGCAGAAGGGGTAATAAACAGCGTTTCTGCGGCTTTACTGATACTAAGATGTTGATAAATACACTCGAAGATAACCAACAGGTTTAGATCGAATTTTTTTAAGTCATAAAGGTTGGCCATGCTTAACGTCCTGTTTATGTTGCATCGAGGCGAACGGATTACTATTTCTTCCCGTTATAAATTTGGGGCGATGCCATGAATTATCATTATTATAGCTAAATCTACAATTAATCCCTACTAAATGTATACCAACCAATCGCTTTCCGCCAGATCCTTTTTTGTCCTTAAGACTCTGGCGGAAATACGTTATTTTTTACTGCTGTTTTTCACCCATCATCACCTGCAGTTTCTCTTTATCAGGTAACCCCACTACCTGCTGCAGCATGTTGTCTTTATTCATATAGTAAATAGCCGGGGTGGCATTAGCGCCGAGGTCATCCATCAGCTGCTGGTTGACATTCAGTGTCCTCATCAACGCTGCAGGGATATCTGCCGGTACGTTTAGCTTCATTTTGCCGTTGGACTGTTCGTAATCATGCCAGGTTTGCGCCGGGTCTTTGCTGGCCAGAATGGCTGCCGCGGTGGCCGGGCTCTCTGGTTTAATCACGCCGACCAATAAGGTGTGCAGCTGCACCTTACCGGATTCAACCCACGGTCGCGCCTGTTGCCAGAACTGTTTACAGTAAGGGCAGAAAGGGTCGGCAAACACATAAAGGACGATGGGCGCCTCTTTTTTGCCTTCCAGTAGCCAATCAGCGGATTCGAGTTTTTTCCACATCGCCTGTCCTGCCGGGGTATAGAGCTCTTTCTGGAAAAGCTGTTCGCTCAGATTGTTGCCTTTTTCGTCGTACATATAGCCGGAAATAGCGTGTTTACCGTCGGGGGTGAGATAGATAGCAACACCCATATCCTGATATTTTCCGAGCCAGCCTTTGACGCCACCGGGAGCTTCAAAGGGCTTAATGATAGTAATACCCTGTTTTTCTATCGCTTTTACGGGGGCAGGGAGGTCTTCGGCATAGCTGCACAACGGCAACAGGCTCAGGAAAAGCAGTCGTTTTAACATGAGTATTCCTTTTAAATCAGAAACTAATGCGAAGTGGTGGTGAAACCTATCGCAGTCATAGATAAGACCTGCCGGGCGTTTGGTTGCCCTTTAGTTCGGCGAATGATGTAATCCTTCATGCTGTTACATTAAGGTGTAGAGCGCAACATATTGCCAGCCATTCTGGCGCTGAAGCTACCTGCGGGTATTTCAGGTAACGGGGCCGCCTGAGAGGGCGGCCTTTTTACTTTTAGCGAAATGAGGCGAAACACGGGTAAAAACCGCGATCGCGACGGCAGGTTCACAAAGTTGTCTTATGGCGGTTGTTAGATAACGCTTATTGATTTGATAATGCAAACGCATTGGTCGAGTCAGGAAAAATTCGTTAACTTAGACCTCAACAAAAACACGGAGGAAGTATCGATGTCTTTAATTAATACCAAAATCAAACCTTTCAAAAACCAGGCATTCAAAAACGGTGAATTCATCGAAGTTACCGAAAAAGATACTGAAGGCCGCTGGAGCGTCTTCTTCTTCTACCCGGCTGACTTCACTTTCGTTTGCCCGACTGAACTGGGCGACGTGGCTGACCATTACGAAGAACTGCAGAAACTGGGCGTAGACGTGTACTCTGTATCTACCGACACCCACTTCACCCACAAAGCGTGGCACAGCAGCTCTGACACCATCGCTAAAATCAAATACGCGATGATCGGCGACCCGACTGGCGCCCTGACCCGTAACTTCGACAACATGCGTGAAGATGAAGGTCTGGCTGACCGCGCGACCTTCGTCGTTGACCCGCAGGGTATCATCCAGGCAATCGAAGTTACCGCTGAAGGTATCGGCCGTGATGCGTCTGACCTGCTGCGTAAAATCAAAGCCGCTCAGTACGTTGCTTCCCACCCAGGCGAAGTGTGCCCGGCTAAGTGGAAAGAAGGTGAAGCGACGCTGGCTCCTTCTTTAGATCTGGTTGGTAAGATCTAATTCGTTTTATTCCCGCTAATCAACGGGCGTACCCGCGCCCGTTTTATTCCAACACCATGATGCAAGCGCATTCAGGCTGCCTGATAAAGGCCGCTTGCATGATGATGTTTTAAGCCCAGGAGATAAAAATGCTCGACACCAACATGAAAACCCAGCTCAAGGCCTATCTTGAGAAGCTGACTAAACCTGTTGAGCTGATTGCCACGCTGGATGACAGCGCTAAATCGGCAGAGATCAAGGAACTGTTGGCTGAAATCGCTGAACTGTCAGACAAAGTTACCTTTAAAGAAGACAATACGTTGGCGGTACGTAAGCCATCGTTCCTGATTACTAACCCAGGTTCCAACCAGGGCCCGCGTTTCGCTGGTTCTCCACTGGGACATGAATTCACCTCATTAGTGCTGGCGCTGCTGTGGACCGGCGGCCATCCGTCGAAAGAAGCGCAGTCGCTGCTGGAACAGATCCGCAATCTTGACGGTGATTTTGAGTTTGAGACCTACTACTCGCTCTCTTGCCACAACTGCCCGGACGTGGTGCAGGCGCTGAACCTGATGGCGGTGCTTAACCCGCGTATCAAACACACGGCGATTGATGGCGGGACCTTCCAGAATGAAATCACCGATCGCAACGTGATGGGCGTACCGGCGGTGTTTGTGAATGGTCAGGAATTTGGTCAAGGTCGTATGACGCTGACTGAAATCGTTGCCAAAGTGGATACCGGCGCGGAAAAACGTGCGGCGGAAGAGCTTAACAAACGCGATGCTTATGACGTTCTGATTGTGGGTTCCGGCCCGTCTGGCGCCGCGGCGGCGGTATACTCCGCGCGTAAAGGCATTCGTACCGGCCTGATGGGCGAACGCTTCGGCGGTCAGGTACTGGATACCGTAGATATCGAAAACTATATTTCCGTACCGAAAACCGAAGGTCAGAAGTTGGCGGGGGCGCTGAAAGCGCACGTCAGTGAGTATGATGTTGATGTGATTGATTCACAAAGCGCGGCAAAACTGATCCCGGCAGCCGTCGAAGGCGGCCTGCATCAGATTGAAACCGCCTCCGGCGCGGTGCTGAAAGCGCGCAGCGTGATCATCGCGACCGGCGCCAAATGGCGTAACATGAACGTACCGGGTGAAGACCAATACCGGACTAAAGGCGTAACCTACTGCCCGCACTGCGACGGCCCGCTGTTTAAAGGTAAACGCGTGGCGGTGATTGGCGGCGGTAACTCCGGCGTTGAAGCGGCGATTGATCTGGCGGGCGTCGTTGAGCACGTGACGCTACTGGAATTCGCACCAGAAATGAAAGCCGACCAGGTGCTGCAGGACAAAGTACGCAGCCTGAAAAATGTCGATATTATTCTCAACGCCCAGACTACCGAAGTGGTTGGCGACGGTAGCAAGGTGACGGGGCTGCAGTACCGTGACCGCGTCAGCGGCGATGAGCATCATGTCGCGTTAGCCGGTATTTTTGTCCAGATCGGCCTGCTGCCGAACACCAACTGGCTGGAAGGTACGGTTGAGCGTAACCGCATGGGTGAAATCATCATCGATGCCAAATGTGAAACCAACGTGAAGGGCGTGTTTGCGGCCGGTGACTGCACCACCGTACCGTACAAGCAAATTATTATCGCCACTGGCGAAGGCGCGAAAGCTTCTCTGAGCTCATTCGATTATCTGATTCGCACCAAAAGCGCATAAACATAAAAAGTCGTAAGACAATACCTGCATACAGCAAAGAGGCGACCATAGGGTCGCCTCTTTTTTTTGCTTATTTCACCGTTTCGTTATCTCACGACCATCAC
The DNA here is from genome assembly GCF_032601985.1 of Klebsiella sp. 141203. NCBI lineage: Bacteria > Pseudomonadati > Pseudomonadota > Gammaproteobacteria > Enterobacterales > Enterobacteriaceae > Klebsiella > Klebsiella sp. 141203. Next base: position 207,053 of record NZ_JAQIRL010000002.1, read on the forward strand.
CGGAATATGTGCATGACGGATGACGCTTGAGGCGTTTGAACCCAGCAAATGGGTGCTGATCGACGGATTGCGGGAACCAATTACTACTACGTCAGCTTTTATTTCATTGGCCAGTTCATTAACCATGTCGCGTACATTGCCGAAACGTACATGGCTCTTGATGCGTGAAGGGTCGATGCTGAAGTGGCCGACCATGGTCTGCAAGCGGGTTTCCGCTTCATGCTGCAAATGCTCTTCAAAGCGGCGTAGATCGGCGGTAAAACGGCTCATGGTGAAGCTGGATGAGCCGGGTAAGACGTGAAGTAAATGAATAATGCCGTCCTGTTGGGCAAGAAACTCTGCATGGCGGACAGCCTTGTCGCTCAGCTCCATTTCAAAGACATCAACCGGCATAATGATAGTTTTATACATATGCATTTCTCCTTGTTTGTCTGTTTCTATATCAACATATTATACAAGGATATTGTGGCATTCAGGTCGCAAAACTGTATACGCCGTCACGAGATGAGGTAAAACTTTGTCAGACAGGAAGGGAAAACAGAAAGAGGATGGCGAAGCATCCTCTGAATAAAGCGTCAAACGCCTCAGGCAGCGGGGAACTTAGCGGTGGAATTCGCCTGCGGCTTCCGGCTGGTACAGCAGCTCCAGCACTTCCAGATGCGCCGATGCGCCGCCAGGTAACTCCCAGTGAATGGAGGTGCCGACTTTCAGCCCAAGCAGCGCTGCGCCAACCGGTGCCAGAACCGAAAGCTGAGTGGCGCTATCGGTCGCCTGAGCCGGGAAGACCAGAGTCCGCACGCGTTCTTCGCCGCTGGTTAAATCGCGAAAGCGGACTTTGCTGTTCATGCTCACGACGTCGTGCGGCATTGCTTCCGGCGCGAGCATTTGCGCACGATCCAGTTCGTCGTTCAGGGCATCGGCGACCGGCGAATTAGCGTAAGCCGGTTGCTCAAGCAGTCTGTCGATACGTTCAGCATCGAATTCGTTAATAATGATTGCGGGTCTGGTCATTGCATACTCCATGTTATCCAGGAACCTTTTCCGTAAAAGAAAACCCTCGCCGAAAGGGGCAAGGGTTAATGTCCCTTCATCATACTGAGACTTGCCTGATGTTTGAAGTGATTAAGCGCACATTCAGCGCATCATGAGCAAAAGCAGATGAAGTGGGCGCATCGCCCTGTTATCAAGAACCGACTTTGTCCAGAACAAACTGCTTAGCGCAGTTGCCCGGATGCGGCTGCGGCAGGAACGAATCTGCGCCCAACGGAGAATTGATAGCGCCAGCTTTGATGGAAATTTGCATTTCCGTTAAATAAGCCGGGTTGCCGTCGCAGGTTAATTTAAAGGCTTTGACGTTTTGCGCGCCATACGCTTTGGCGACGGCGGCATCAAAATCGCTACGGCTAACGGTTTGTCCGTAGTGTTTTGCCAGAAAATCACCGATTGCGCTTTGCTTCACTTCGCCATTCAGGCGCACCATCGTACCGAAGTAGCTATCCGGATCGAAGCCGAAACAGACGCCATGCTTGGCATACTCATAACGTTCCAGACAAGAGTTCCCGCCAGAACCCGGCATCACGCTATTCAGCTTATTAGCCATTTCCAGCGACAGCCCGGTTTCCGCGGCCTGGCATTTACGTCCGGCTTTGACTTCCGGCATATTGGGGATCGGGCGCGTCGCGCAGCCGTAGCGCATCCAGCGGCGCTCGTCGACGCCGCGTGAGGCGATCGACTTCGGCAGGCCCGGCCATAGGCCGTGTACCGTCAGAAAATCGGCTTTGTTGCGTTCGTCCTGCTGTAGCCGGCACTCCTCGGGCTCATTACGGTTACTATCCAGCATGCTCTGACAAAAACCGGTTTGCCAGGACAGTGCCAGCACGTAACGATCGAAATCACCGTATTTCGTCGCGGTAAGCGGCTCTGCGCCAACCTGCGTTGCGCCGAGTAAAAGGGCAATGGCGACGACATCCTTCCTGAACATTTTTATTCCTGATAGTGGGAGATGATTAATTGCTGGGATTTATTAAAGCATAAAAAAGACGCCTGCTGGCGCCTTTTCACTGTGGTTTGTAGTTTATTGAACCGCGGCGCCGGGGACCAGAATCTCGGTGGCGACGATCACCACTAACAGGCCGACGATAACGGGGACCGAGGTGCGCTTAACGACTTCAAATGGCGAAATCTTCGCCATTCCCGCCACCGCCACCACCACGCCGGAAACCGGTGAAATAGTGCGTCCCAAATTCGACGCCTGCAACATAGGGATCGACAGGTAAGCCGGATTGATGCCGGAAGAGTGGGCAAGCTTCGGGATCATCTCTACGAAGGCATAAAATGGCGCGTTGCCGGAGCCGGTGGTCATCGCCGCCAGCATGGTCAGAATCACCAGCACCAGCATCAGAATGATACTGGCGGAACCGAACGAGGTGGCTATGGAGATAAGTCCGTCGATAAAACCGATAGTGCTCAGACCCTGGGCAAATACGCCGGCCGCGACCAATAGCATGACGACGCTGGCGAAGGCGTCAGCCATACCGCGATAGGCGGCTTCCAGCCCGGCGAAGACCTTTTTAGTGTCAAAACTGCGCAGGAATTCCAGTACCGAAGCCAGCACCATACAGAGCACCAGAATAGTGATGATGTGTAATTCAGGACCCCATTTGCCGTCGAAAATCAGCACCCCGATAATCGGCGTGAAAGGTAGAATAGCGTACAGCGCCGGCGCGGTGGTGGTTATCTCGTTGACGTCGAGCATTTCGTGCGAGGCGTTCTCTTTTTTATCGAGGTAGCGCTGCCAGAAGAAGTGAGCGATGGCCATACAGACGATAGCGGCAATCGAGATAGGCAAGGTGGTTTTGAACGCGAAATCGATTAGCGGCATTTCGGCAGCTTTGGCCGCCAGTACTACGTCACCGGAGGTCGGAGACAGGATCAACGCGGCAGGGGAGGCGCAAATCGCCGCCGCGGCGCCGCGGCTGATGCCGACGTTGACCATTACCGGGAACAGCGTCGCCATCAGCAGCACACCCAGGCCGGTCGCTGAGGAGACCGCCAGCGACATCAGACAGGCGAGGAAGTAGGCGGCAATCATCAACAGATAAGGTGAGTTAATATATCGCAGCGGTTTAGAGGCCAGTTTAACCACCATATCATTGGCGCCGATATGCGTCATATAGGTGGCGAAGCCGCAGAGCATCATAATCATCATGCCGAGGTCGCCGCCGCGGCTCATGAGCAGTATTTTAATATACTCGAAGATGTCGGTCGCGGTGTAACCCGTACTGGCGGCGCTGGCCGGGAGAACCTTATGCCCCATGATGGCGCTGGCGATAAGTAAGACTAAACCGCCGACAAACAGCACCCCTGTCGCGGAATAGCCTTTTATAATGTAGCGGGCGACGCCCACAATAACCACGACCCCGATTAGGATCTCAACAAGCGTAAGCATACTTTACCCCTAAGCCATTAACCCAAAGAATCTGCTGATATCTAAAGCACTACAAAAATTAAGTGAGGGAATGTGCCCAAAAAACGGACAGAACTTGCTGACCCAAATCAATAAACTACTGAGAATTGACTAATCGGAACCTGCGGCGCGGCTAACATCACAAAAGTCGTCTCCCAGGATGCGGTTTTTGCCATCGCGCAATTCAGGATTTTGCCTTATTCCGTTAACAGTCTATTAAGATTACATTTGTTACTTTACTTCGTTTTTAAAATTGAAATCGGTAATAGAGAAGTGTTGAAACTACGTCAATTTACATTGTTTATTCTTGCGCTGTCCGGCCTGCTGCTGTCGTCCGGTTATGCTAACGCCTCGTTCTCGTCAACGCTCCGCGATGGCTACAATACGCTGACGGACAATGTCTCGCAAACCTGGAACGAGCCTGAGCACTACGATCTGTACGTTCCGGCGATCACCTGGCACGCGCGTTTTGCCTATGACAAAGAGAAAACCGATAAGTACAACGAACGCCCGTGGGGGGCGGGATTCGGCGTGTCGCGTTGGGACGATAAAGGAAACTGGCACGGCCTGTATCTGATGGCGTTTAAAGATTCCTTTAATAAGTGGGAGCCGATTGGCGGCTATGGCTGGGAAAAAACCTGGCGTCCGCTGGCCGATGACAACTTCCACCTTGGCCTTGGTTACACCCTTGGCGTAACGGCGCGCGATAACTGGAACTATATCCCGATCCCGGTAGTGCTGCCGCTGGCCTCGATTGGCTACGGCCCGGCGACGTTCCAGATGACCTACATCCCCGGCACTTATAACAACGGCAACGTTTATTTTGCCTGGGCGCGCATTCAGTTTTAATCGTTATAACGTAGTGACAAAAGTGATAAGTTCTTTGTCTTGTTGAAAAACAACGACTAACGTAACTGCCGGCTATAAAGATAGAGACTTTTATCACTTTTTAAGAAAGTTACGCTGGACAAAAGGCATCACAATTGATGTACTGGTATCCGACACAGCATTAGTGTCGTTTTTTAATTTAAAGGTAATTTTGATGTCTAAGATTAAAGGTAACGTTAAGTGGTTTAATGAGTCCAAAGGTTTCGGTTTCATTACTCCGGAAGATGGCAGCAAAGATGTATTCGTACACTTCTCTGCAATCCAGTCCAACGGTTTCAAAACTCTGGCTGAAGGTCAGCGCGTAGAGTTCGAAATCACTAACGGTGCCAAAGGCCCTTCTGCTGCAAACGTAATGGCTATCTAACCAACACGTCAGTAGAATATAAAAACCCGCTTATAGCGGGTTTTTTTTTGCCTGTTGTTAACGGGCGGCTGACTGTGAAAATAGCCAGAATGCCGTCGCGGTCATGGTGAAAGAACCAAGCAGGTTGACGAGAACGTTTAGCAACGCCCAGCTGAAACGCCCCTGCTGGAGCAGGAAGACGACTTCTGCGGAAAAGGTGGAGAAGGTCGTCAGGCCGCCGCAGAAACCGGTAGTGATGAGCAACTTCCACATAGGATCGACATGCGTCAGACGATTAAACCACGCCAGCCCGGCACCGATAATAAAGGCGCCCAGCAGGTTAGCGACTAGCGTGCCAATGGGAATCGCATGATGCATGGGGTTAAATTTCATGCCCAGCCACCAGCGCAACACGCTGCCGGTTCCGCCGCCAACAAAAACGGCTAAAAGGAGTTGTAACACGGTCATTTCCTGCTAATACGTTAGATAGAGGGTTGAGTGTAGCGCGATAAACGCGTTTTTGGCTATGGATTCGCAAGTGGGAGAAAGAGATGCGGGTAGCTGCGGGACAATTCGCCGTCACGGCGCAGTGGCAGAAAAATGCGCAGACCTGCGTTGAGCTGATGCATCAGGCGGCAGAATGCGGCGCTTCGTTACTGGTCTTGCCCGAGGCGTTACTGGCGCGAGCCGATAACGACCCGGATATGTCGGTAAAATCCGCGCAGGCGCTGGATGGCGGCTTTATGCAGCAGTTGCTGGCGGAAAGCCGGCGGAATGACTTAACCACGATATTAACGCTACACGTGCCCTCTGCTGAAGGGCGCGCGAGCAATACTCTGGTGGCGATATGCCGAGGAGCGATTTGCGCACAATACCAGAAACTCCATTTGTACGATGCGTTTAATATGCAGGAGTCACGGCTGGTGGATGCCGGCGAGCAAATCCCGCCGTTAATAGAGGTAAATGGGATGCGAATCGGCTTAATGACCTGCTACGATTTACGCTTTCCCGAATTAGCGCTATCGTTAGCGTTAAAGGGGGCCGATGTGTTGGTGCTTCCGACAGCCTGGGTGCGTGGGCCATTGAAAGAACATCACTGGGCGACGCTGCTGGCGGCAAGGGCGCTGGATACTACCTGCTACATTATTGCGGCAGGCGAGTGTGGAACGCGTAATATCGGCCAGAGCCGGATTATCGACCCGCTCGGTACCACCATTGCTGGCGCCGCAGCCCAGCCGCAGCTGATTTTTGCTGAGATATCCGCAGATTATATTCATCAGGTGCGCGAGAGTTTGCCGGTGCTGCGTAATCGCAGATTTGCGCCACCGCAATTATTGTGACGTTTTTTTAAACAAGGCTTGATTCACCTTGTTACAGATTGCTATTGTGTCGGCGCGTCAAATAGCCGTTAATTGTATGCGTATATGTGTATGATGGCGTATTCGCAGCTTGAGCTTGTATAGAGAAGAAGGTTAGCTATGGGTGAGATTAGTATTACCAAACTGCTGGTAGTCGCAGCGCTGATTATTTTAGTGTTTGGTACCAAAAAATTACGCACGCTGGGTGGAGACCTGGGTTCGGCTATCAAAGGCTTCAAGAAAGCCATGAATGATGACGATGACAGTGCCAAAAAGACCAGCGCTGAGGAAGAAGCGCCGGCACAGAAACTCTCTCATAAAGAGTAATTAATCACGGGCTCCCGATAAGCGGGGGCGCGTCGCGGCCGGGTGTGAAGCTCTGGCGGCAAAGAGGCGGCAGCGTATTCGTTGTCGCCTTTTTTATGGTCGTTGTTTGGGATGCGAAAAAGTTGCAACCAGGTGTGACGATAGAAAGGGGCGTTAGCAGGTAAATCTGGCCGCCGCGAACGGCGGCCAAAGAAAGGCAGAGGTTATTTTACTTCCATACCTTTTGCCTGCAGATCGGCATGATAGGAAGAGCGGACGAACGGGCCGCAGGCGGCATGGGTAAAGCCCATCGCCATGGCTTCAGCTTTCATCTCTTCAAACTCTTCCGGGCTGACGTAGCGCTGCACCGGCAGGTGGTGACGGCTCGGCTGCAGGTACTGACCCAGCGTCAGCATAGTGACGCCATGACGGCGCAGATCGCGCATTACTTCGATGATCTCTTCATTGGTCTCGCCAAGACCCACCATCAGACCCGATTTGGTCGGGATTTCCGGATGCGCTTCTTTAAAGCGCTCCAGCAGCTTCAGCGACCAGTTGTAATCTGCGCCCGGACGTACCTGGCGATACAGGCGCGGTACGTTTTCCAGGTTGTGGTTAAACACATCCGGCGGCGTCACTTTCAGGATATCCAGCGCGCGATCCATACGACCACGGAAATCCGGCACCAGCGTTTCAATCTTGATGTTCGGGCTCTTTTCGCGGATAGCGCTGATACAGTCGGCGAAATGCTGCGCGCCGCCGTCACGAAGATCGTCGCGGTCAACGGAAGTCACCACCACGTAGCGCAGACCCATGTCGGCGATGGTTTGCGCCAGTTTTTGCGGCTCATTGGCATCAGGCGTCACCGGACGACCGTGGGCAACATCGCAGAACGGACAACGGCGAGTACAGATAGCGCCGAGGATCATAAAGGTCGCGGTGCCGTGGTTGAAGCACTCGGCAAGGTTCGGGCAAGAGGCTTCTTCGCACACGGAGTGCAGGCCATTCTTACGCATCGCTGCCTTGATCCCCTGAATACGGGACGAGTCAGCCGGAAGTTTGATTTTCATCCATTCCGGTTTTCTGAGCAGAGCTTCACGCTCAGTTGCCACGTTTTTCACCGGGATAAGGGCCATTTTATCGGCGTCGCGGTACTTAACACCGCGTTCCATCACAATGGGTTTACTCATAGCGTGCGTGTTCCAGTTGCGAGTCACGAAGGAAAGCGAATTAATTCAATCAAATGTTGTATTTATCAACTATTTTTGAACTAAGGACAGGCAGTATATCATTGATACGGGGTTGAAAGCAGCCTGGTTACCCGGCAAATTGTAAAATAGTTGTTGTTTTATCCTTTTCCCTCGCGTGCGGTTAGCAGGAATAAGTTTGCACAATAGTGTCGATAATCTCTTTCAGTAACGGCTCCTGGGCGCTTTGTCGGTTGTAATGGAGCGAAATATCAATACGCTGGTCCTGCAGCGGTGGAAAAGGAATCGCTTGTAAATCCCAGATCTTCGCCACCAGCGCGAACATGCTCTCAGGCGTCAGCCCCAGCAAATTGCTATTATTCATCATCGCCGCCTGGGTCAACAGGTTATAGCTGCTAAAACCGCAGCGGCGTTCGCCGATAAATTCATCAAGTTGCCGATGCAGGGTAGGGTAGCGCTGTCCTTCCGGCAGCAATAGCGCAAACTCAAACTGCTGTAGATTTTCCCGCGTCAGCGGAAGAGGCAAAATGGGATGATCTTTCCGGCAGAACATGACGACCGGTTCGGAAAACAGTACCTGGTGTGCAATGGCCAGCCCGCTATGGTTATAGCTGTCGATCAGCAAATCAACCTGCCGCTGGTTGAGCTGGCTGGCGGCATCGGTAATCGCAATGTTGTGCAGTAATACCTGAGGAAACCTCGGTTTCAACGCATTGGCGATCGTTGGCATCACCAGGGCGCCGATGGTTGGAGTGGTAGCGATGGTGAGCACGCGCTGTTGCTGCGAGCTGCTGCCCAAATCCAGCGCATTGAGAAAGGCTTCCATCCCCTGACTAATATACTGATGCAAGTGAGTGGCAAAAGCCGTCGGCGTCACCCCCTGTCCTTTACGAATAAAGAGCGGGTCAGGGAACAGAGCCCGTAATTTATTGATGGACTGGCTGATGGCCGAAGGGGTGATATTTAGCACCCTCGCCGCGTTGACGATGCCTTTATGCACGTACACCGCTTCGAAGATGGTCAGCAGATTAAGATCGATATTACGCAGAATACGAAAAATCTGCCGATCTTCAGGTTGTTCATTGAGTTCCGATGGGGGATGGTTTTCTGCCACTCAGCGTATCCGGTTGTCGGGTGTATAGCGCTATTATAGCGGGCCGTGGCATTGCGGAACGTGATAATTGATTGCAAATATAAAGTATTAATAATGACTTGCGCAATTTACAGGCGCTCTGAGATTTCAGAGCGCGAAGCTTCTTAAGCGGCTACATACTCATGCGGTGGGTTATTCAGCAGCGCCAGCAGGTTGGCGACCAGCCGCGGCGCGACGTTTTCCGTGGTGGCCTGCGGCTGCCACTGGCGCATTTGCGTCATCTCCATACCGGCATAGCCGCACGGGTTAATGCGCAGGAATGGCGTCAAATCCATTGCCACATTCAGCGCCAGGCCGTGGAAAGAACAGCCTTTACGAATACGCAGCCCCAGCGAACAAATTTTCTGTTCACCAACGTAAACCCCAGGCGCATCGGCGCGTGGGTGGGATTCAATCTGATACTCCGCGAGAGTATTGACCACGGTCTGCTCCAGCAGCGTCACTAATTCACGCACGCCGAGTTTACGCCGTTTAAGATTCAGCAATACATACATCACCTGTTGGCCAGGCCCGTGATAGGTCACCTGGCCGCCGCGATCGCTCTGAATGACCGGGATATCGCCTGGCACCAGCACGTGTTCGGCTTTACCGGCCTGACCCTGAGTGAAGACCGGGTGATGTTCTACCAGCCAGATTTCATCCAGCGTCGTGTCGTCACGGCTGTCGGTAAATTCATGCATTGCCTGCGAGATGGGTTCGTAAGGTTGCAGGCCAAGTTGTCGGATAAGAATGGTATTGTGCTGCAAAACAACGTCTCCGCCGAGAGGGATGACTTAAGTGGGGGAGAGTATATCACAACGAAAGAGGGAGGATTACCCGGCCCTTGAGGCCGGGTAAGGAGATGGATTACAGCACCATCCGCACGATTTCGATATTGCCCAACTCTTCGTACAGGGCTTCGACCTGCTCAATGTGGGTAGCGTTAATGGTGATGGAGACCGAGTGGTAGTTACCTTTGCTGCTCGGTTTTACTGACGGAGAGTAATCACCAGGCGCATGGCGCTGTACCACTTCCACCACCTGATCAACCAGCTCAGGCAACGCCTGCCCCATTACTTTGTAAGTAAATGGAGTAGGGAATTCAAGCAGTTCGTTAAGTTTGGTTTTCATGTCAGCTCCGGTGTGACGACTAAAATAATAACTCCCACGTAATGTGGGAGTTATCAGGTTTCTTTGATGAATAGTATATGGGGATAGAAATCACACTTTCAAGTGTTCAATTTTTAACCAAACCAGTGATGGAACATTAACTTAATGTAATCAATGATTTTGCCGAAGAAATTACCTTCCGGAATTTCCTGCAGCACCACTAACGGACGCTGATCGATAGTTTTGCCATCTAACTGGAAGTTGATGGTACCGACCACCTGGTTTTTCTGCAGCGGCGCGTGCAGCTCGGTGTTATTCAACACATAGCTGGCTTTCAGATCTTTCATACGGCCGCGCGGGATAGTCAGATAGACGTCTTTATCTACGCCCAGAGAAGCGCGATCGCTATCGCCGAACCAGGCCGGTTCAGAGGCGAACTCTTTACCTGCTTTAATAGGGTTGACGGTTTCAAAGAAGCGGAAGCCCCAGGTCAGCAGTTTCTTGCTCTCGGACTCACGCCCTTTGTAGGTACGCCCGCCCATGACCGCGGAGATCAGGCGCATCTGGCCTTCGGTAGCAGAGGCAACCAGGTTGTAGCCGGCTTTATCGGTATGGCCGGTTTTAATGCCATCGACGTTGAGGCTGTTATCCCACAGCAGACCGTTACGGTTCAGCTGGCGAATACCGTTAAAGGTGAACTCTTTCTCACGGTAGATGGAATACTCATTCGGTACGTCGCGGATCAACGCTTGGCCGATCAGCGCCATGTCACGCGCGGAGCTGTACTGACCGTCGGCATCCAGGCCGTGAACGGTCTGGAAGTGGGTGTTTTTCAGGCCCAATGCGTTAACGTAATTGTTCATCAGGCTGACAAACGCGTCCTGGCTGCCGGCAACGTAGTCGGCCATCGCCACGCAGGCATCGTTACCGGATTGCAGGTTGATGCCGCGGATCAGCTGAGAAACCGGCACCTGCATGCCCGGTTTCAGGAACATCAGGGAAGAACCTTTAAACACCGGGTTACCGGTTGCCCACGCGTCGTTACCTACGGTGACCAGATCGGATTCTTTGAATTTGCCCGCCTTCATGGCCTGGCCAATGACATAGCTGGTCATCATTTTGGTCAGGCTCGCCGGATCGCGACGGGCGTCGGCGTTGTTTTCCGCCAGCACTTTACCTGAGTTGTAATCGATAAGAACCCAGGATTCAGCATCGATCTGCGGAGCGCCTGGGATCATGGTTTTCATATTCAGGTCATCGGCGCGGGCAGCGGTAGACAGTGCCGCAACGGAGAGGGCCGTAACGAGTAAACGAGCGGTGAAAGAGGTCTTCATGGTTAGAACAACGGCATCCGTGATGAAATTAAAAAAAGTGCCTTACTATAACAAATGCGTTTCGCAGCGGCATCCGACATTGCATATGACTTTGTTAACGACTTTTACATATGCGGCGGCGGGAGATACCGCGGCGTTACGTTTAGTTGGCGCGAGTAATAAATGATTGCAGCTGCGCTTCGTTTTGCAGGCGCTGCTGTACCGTCGACGCTTGCGACTTACTGGTAAATGGACCCAATTGGATTCGCCACACGGCGCCATTTTGCATCACTCGGCCCGGAACGGCGAACTGCTGGCTCAAGCGCTGCTGATATTGCTGGGCGCGAGCCTGGTCGCTAACGGCGCCGACCTGCACGACGAACTCGCCGCTGGTGCTGGCGCTTGGCGCGGCAACAGTCGCGGTTGCTGCTGCGGCCGCGGCAGGCGCAACGCTCCCCTGAATCGAGCCCGGCGCGGTGACTGGAGCGCTGGGTGCTGTCGGCGTCGCGGCGACGGCGGCAGGCGCAGCAGCAGGTTCGTTGCTTTCCAGCACGCCATTATTCAGCGGCGTCGGCGCGCCAAGGAATCCACTATTGCTGACCGGCGCGCCCACGTTATCCTCAGGCTTAAGCGTTGAGTTGCTGATGGCGTGAATGTTTGATTGGTCGGCCGGGGCGATGGCCGCGGAACCATCGCCATCAAGGTTTGGCCGTGAAGGCAGGGCATAGGTTTGTTTGGCGACGGTGGTACACGCCATACCCGGGCCCGACAAAGCGCCGTCCTGAGAGACGATAATAGGATCGATACGAACTTTAGTATTGTTCGAGGTATTCAGGCGGTCGGCGGACGCGCGGGACAGGGAAATGACCCGATCATTGCCGTACGGGCCGCGATCGTTAATGCGCACCACGATCATCCGGCCGTTGGCCAGGTTCGTGATACGCGCGTAGCTCGGGATGGGCAAGGTTGGATGCGCGGCGGTGAGCTGAGTTGGATCGAACGCTTCGCCAGAGGCGGTCAGATTGCTGTTCGGTTCGGCATCATAAATTGCCGCCAGACCGGTCTGGGTGAAGTTAGCCGGATCCTGAACGATTTTATAGCTTTTGCCGTCGCGCTCATAATCCTGATTGGCCGTGGCGTTCAGCGTTTCGAAACGCGGATCGGCGCCGCTAATTTCTACCGTCGGACCATTACAGACGGCCGGCTGCGGGACGCTAACCGTCTTCTGCTGAACGTCTTCACCCGAACATGCCGCCAGCAGCCCTGCTGCTATGCAGATCCCCAGCCATTGCTTACGCATTGCGAACCCCTTAAACGCTTTTCGACAACATTTTTCTGTGGGTATGGATCGACATCACGATACCAAACCCGGCCATCAATACGATCAGGGCTGAGCCCCCGTAGCTGACCAGCGGCAAAGGTACCCCCACCACCGGCAAAATACCACTTACCATACCAATATTTACGAAGACATAAACGAATAAAATCAACATTAAACCGCCCGCCATGACGCGGCCAAAGGTGGTTTGCGCCTGGGCGGCGATCCACAGTCCGCGCATGATAAGCAAAATGTACAATGCCAGCAGGATCAACACCCCGATAAGACCCAGCTCTTCCGCCAGCACGGCGAAGATAAAGTCAGTATGGCGCTCCGGCAGGAATTCGAGCTGCGACTGAGTACCATGCAACCATCCTTTACCGCGTAATCCGCCGGAACCAATAGCGATTTTCGACTGAATAATATGATAGCCCGCGCCCAGCGGATCGGTCTCCGGGTCGAGCAGCATCATCACGCGCTGACGCTGGTAGTCGTGCATCAGGAAGAACCATAAAATCGGAATAAAGGCGGCGACCAGCACGACCGCAATACCGATCAAGCGCCAGCTGAGGCCGGAGAGGAACAGAACAAACAGGCCGGAGAGGGCGATCAAAATCGAGGTGCCGAGGTCTGGCTGCGCCGCAACCAGCAGGGTCGGCAGGAAGATCAGGACCAGCGCGATAGCGGTATTCTTCAATGACGGCGGACAGACATCGCGGTTAATAAACCGCGCCACCATCAGCGGCACGGCTATTTTGGCAATCTCCGAGGGCTGAAAGCGCACAATACCGAGATCCAACCAGCGCTGCGCGCCTTTGGATATTGCGCCGAAGGCATCTACGGCAACCAGTAAAATAATACAGAAAATATAGAGGTAGGGCGCCCAGCCCTCGTATACCCGCGGCGGGATCTGCGCCATCACGATCATAATCACCACGCCCATGGCGATTTGGCCGATTTTGCGCTCCATCATTCCCACATCCTGGCCGCTGGCGCTCCAGATAACCAGCGCGCTGTAGGTGAGCAGCGCCAGCAGGATGAGCAGCATCGTGGGGTCCAGATGGATTTTATCCCATAGTGATTTTTTGTTCGGATTATCGGTCATTATTGATCCTCCCCCGCCGTCACCGCCGGGCTTTCACTCGGCAGATTGGTGTTGTTATCACCCAGCATGATGTGATCGAGGATCTGGCGCATAATGGTACCGACCGCCGGGCCGGCGCCGCCATTCTCCAGGATCATCGCCACCGCGACCTGGGGGTTGTTGTAAGGCGCAAACGCCGTCATGAGTTTGTGGTCACGCAGACGTTCGGAAATTCGGTGCGCGTTATAGGTTTCGTTGGCTTTCAGGCCGAATACCTGCGCGGTACCGGACTTCGCCGCAATCTTATACGGCGCGCTGGCAAAGTATTTGTGCGCGGTACCGTTGCCGCGGTTAGCAACGCCGTACATCCCGTCTTTGGCGATTTCCCAATAGCCGGAATGAATATCGCCGACCGGCGGTTCATGCGGCTGTACCCACGGTACCTGTTTACCGTCTTCGAGAGTGCTTTGCAGAAGATGGGGCACTTTGACCACGCCGTCGTTTATCAGGATCATCAGCGCTTTGTTCATCTGAATCGGCGTAGCGGTCCAGTAGCCCTGGCCGATACCGACCGGGATGGTATCACCCTGATACCAGGGTTTCTTAAAGCGCTTGAGCTTCCATTCGCGAGTGGGCATGTTGCCGGAGCGTTCTTCCGCCAGGTCAACGCCAGTGTAGTCGCCGTAGCCAAACTTACTCATCCATTCGGAAAGACGATCGATGCCCATATCATAGGCGACTTGATAGAAATAGGTATCCGCGGACTCTTCCAGCGCTTTGGTGACGTTCAGGTGTCCGTGGCCCCATTTTTTCCAGTCGCGATAGCGTTTTTCCGAACCAGGCAACTGCCACCAGCCGGGGTCGAACAGACTGGTGTTGCGCGTAATCACACCGGCGCTCAAGGCTGAGACGGCGACGTAGGGTTTCACCGTCGATGCAGGTGGATAAACCCCCTGCGTCGCGCGGTTAACCAGCGGGGTATTCGGATCGTTGAGTAGTCCGGAATAATCTTTGCTGGAGATACCATCAACAAACAGGTTGGGATCGTAGCTCGGGGTTGAAACCAGCGCCAGAATCGCGCCGCTGCGCGGGTCGGTGACCACTACCGCCGCGCGGCTGCCCGCCAGCAGCGTTTCGATATACTGCTGCAGCTTCAAATCAAGGGTTAGGTAGATATCGCGTCCGGCCTGCGGCGGCACTTCTTTAAGCTGGCGAATAACGCGGCCGCGGTTGTTGACTTCAACCTCTTCATAACCGGTTTGCCCGTGCAGCACGTCTTCATAATAGCGCTCGATTCCAAGCTTACCGATGTCATGGGTCGATGCGTAGTTGGCCAGCTTGCCCTCTTTATCCAGGCGATCGACGTCTTTATCGTTGATTTTAGAAACGTAGCCGATAACGTGGGTCAGGGCGGAGTTATAGGGATAGTAGCGGCGCTTGTAGCCTTTGACTTCGACGCCGGGAAAGCGGTACTGGTTTACGGCGAAGCGCGCCACCTGGACTTCATTAAGATTGACCTTCACCGGAATCGAGGTGAAGCGGTGAGAGCGCGCGCGCTCTTTTTTAAAGCCGGCGATATCGTCGTCGGTCAGGTCGACGACGTCGCGCAGCGCATCCAGCGTCTGCTGCACGTTATCGACTTTTTCCGGCATCATCTCTAGCTGATAGATGGTGCGGTTCAGCGCCAGCGGCGTGCCGTTGCGATCGTAGATAATGCCGCGGCTGGGTGGAATAGGGACCAGCTTAATGCGGTTTTCATTGGAACGCGTTTGATAGTCGTTGAAACGGACAATCTGTACGTTGTAGAGGTTGGCAATCAGCACGCCGGTAAGCAACAAAATGCCCGTAAAAGCGACCAGCGCCCGGCGTACAAACAGCGAGGATTCAGCCGTATAGTCGCGGAAAGAATTCTGTAATTTCATTCGCTGCTTAGTCTACCCAGGTCATCATTACTCACGGTGGTAAGGGTGGTTAGTCGTAATGCTCCACGCACGATACAGGCTCTCAGCGACCAGCACGCGAACTAACGGGTGAGGCAACGTGAGCGTGGAAAGCGACCAACTCTGTTCCGCTGCCGCTTTGCAGGCCGGAGAGAGACCTTCCGGGCCGCCAATGAGTAAACTGACGTCCCGGCCATCCTGCTTCCAGCGTTCCAGTTCTCGCGCCAGCTGCGGCGTATCCCACGGCTTACCGGGAATATCCAGGGTCACGATACGGTTCTTGCCTGCGGCCGCCAGCATCATTTCGCCCTCTTTTTCGAGGATGCGTTTGATATCGGCATTTTTTCCGCGCTTACCGGCAGGGATCTCTACCAGTTCGAACGGCATATCTTTTGGAAAACGGCGCAGATATTCGCTAAAGCCGGTCTGAACCCAGTCCGGCATTTTGGTGCCAACGGCCACCAATTGTAGCTTCACGCATTAACTCCAGAGTTTTTCCAGCTCGTACAGACGACGGCTCTCTTCCTGCATGACGTGAACCATCACGTCGCCCAGATCGACCACGATCCAGTCGGCGGCGGCTTCACCTTCAACGCCCAGCGGCAGCATCCCGGCGGCGCGGGATTCCTGCACCACATGGTCGGCGATGGACATCACGTGGCGCGTAGACGTGCCGGTGCAAATAATCATGCAATCGGTGATGCTGGATTTGCCATGTACATCAATGGCGACGATGTCCTGACCTTTCAGGTCATCAATTTTGTCGATAACAAAATCCTGGAGTGCTTTACCCTGCAAGTGTTCCCCCTGGGTGCGTGAAGAGTGATAACAATAACGAGCCTGACAGTATACCCGAAGTCATGGCAATGTCGGGAGAAAAGTCAGCTTTCAGCCCTTGAAAGCGGGCTATCATCCCATCCCTTGCCGACGAATGCATCGCCATTTTTGTAAAACAATTTCTGCAAGATGCGTATAGCGGGTGTAGCCTGGCTGCGGAGAATAACAGCCTGCATTTGGCTGTCAATGGGCGACGATTAATTCTTATTCCGCGCGCCACCGCGCCTGGCTATTTAATACCCGCAGGGTAGTAAAATCGTGGTGTCGTTCGATAAGGCTCCAGCTACCGTGGGCGAGGGGAAAATGCCACATTGCTGCCGCAGGCATCTGCAATAAAAGTGCGATTAACAGGCTTAAAGCGCCCTGGTGGCCGACGATCAATAGATTATCCCGCTGCTGATATTGCCCGAGGGTGGCGGCAAAAGCCGCGATACGCTGCGCGAAGGCCTGGAAACTTTCGCCGTTGGTCGGCGCAGCATGTTGCCAGTCTTTGCACCAGGCGGCGTAGTTCTGCGGGTCATCTTGTTGCAGATCGCGATGGTGGCGCATTTCCCAATCACCAAAAAACATCTCATTCAACGAAGGAATCACTTGCCGTGGGATTGGCCGTCCAGCGAGCAATAAGTCGGCGGTATGCTGGGTTCTCTCCAGCTCGCTGCACAATACCAGCTCGAAAGGCACCGCCCGCAGATAGTCACCCAGCGAGCGAGCCTGCTGGATCCCGCGTTCGGTAAGAGGGGTTGGGGCATGACCGCTATACAGTCCGTCGACATTAGCCTGCGTTTCGCCGTGGCGAACCAGCCATAATTTCATGATGCACTCCGTGGAACTCGCGTAGCGTAACGATATCCCCGTAGCGGGTTCTCAGCAATAGAGCTTCTGCTGGTGAATGTAGTCCAGCACGGCTGCAGGCAGCATATCGGCGCAGGAGACGCCCTGCTGCAGACGCTGGCGAATCAGCGTAGCGGAAATATCGAACCACGGGGTTTCCGCCAGATAGATAGCTCCGGCGGGGCGGTTATGTAACTGCTCGACGTCGTGGGTGAGATGTTTATCGAGCCATTGCTGATCTTCTTCACGCTTCATCGCCAGTGGATATCCCGGGCGGCGGCAGACAATCAGATGGGCGTTATCGAGGATCGTGGCGTAGTTATGCCAGGTGGGGAAGGTCAGCAGCGAATCCTGGCCGATGATAAACGCCAGCGGCCGCTCGGGCCCCTGTTCCTGCCGCCACTCCTGCAACGTTTGCGCCGTCCATGAGAGGGTATCGCGTCGCAGCTCGCGCTCGTCGAGGACAAACAGCGGTTTGTCCGCAATCGCCAGCTTGAGCATATGTACGCGCTGGGCGCTGGTGGCCTCCGGCTGCGGACGATGCGGCGGGACATTATTGGGGACGATAATCACCCGGTTAAGACCGATCTGGTTAGCCAGAATTTCTACCGGCTTCAGGTGGCCATAATGCACCGGATCGAAGGTGCCGCCGTACATCGCCTGCAACTGAGTCATATCAACCATCAATGAAAACGTCTGCCAGCGCTTTATGGCAGAGCAGTAACGAAAGACTTTCCAGCTCGGGCCATATTGACTGGCCATAATCTTGTTTGAAGGTGAGCTCGGCGCGGGTTAATAACGTGACGGCCTGGCGTAGTTGCTCGGCGCTGAGGCGCGTGAGCGCGTCGCCAACCAGTTGACGGCGGTTCTGCCAGACCCGGTGTTTATCAAACAACGTGCGTAGCGGCGTATGCGCCGACTGGCGCTTCAGGTTCACCAGCAGCAGCAGTTCGCGCTGCAACGTACGCAACAAAATGGCGGGTTCGCAGCCCTCAAGCCTCAACTGCTGCAGGACGTGCAGTACGCGCTTGCTTTTGCCGGCCAGCAGGGCATCGACCCAGTGATACGGCGTGAAGTGGGCGGCATCATTCACCGCCTGTTCAACGCGAGGCAACGTCAGCTTGCCGTCAGGCCACAGCAGCGAGAGCCGCTCCAGCGCCTGCGCTAACGCCAGCAGGTTACCTTCATAGCAGTAGCACAGCAGTTGGCTGGCGGCGTCATCTAATTGCAGCTTGTTCTGTTTAGCGCGGGCGGCCAGCCAGCGCGGTAGCTGCGCATATTCCGGCGTCTGGCAGCTGACCTGTACGGCGCGACTGGCAAGCGCGGTCACCCATGCTGCATTTTCCTGGGCTTTGGTAAGCTTGTTGCCGCGGACAATAAGCAGCAAATCTTCATGCAGCATACCGACCAGAGTGGCAAGCTGTTCGTTAATCGCCGCATTCGGGCCGTTTTCCGGCAGAATAAGCAGAAGCGTCTGGCGACTGGAAAAGAGGCTCAGCGCCTGACTTAAAGAGAAAAGGGCGGGCCAGTCGGTGCTGGCATCGATGGTCGCGGTGTGATGTTCGGTAAAGCCCTGAGCGGCCGCGGCTTCGCGGATCGCATCCTGGCTTTCCTGTAACAGCAATGGATCGCTACCAAGCAATAAATACGCCGCGCGCAGCCCTTCAGTGAGCTGCGCGCGGAGTTGTTCCGGGTACAACCGAATCATCAGTTACCCAGCGTAGTGGAGACGCGGTTGCCAGAGGTCGAGGTGGCCGGGGTTCCAGACACCGGCTGCTCAGCCTCTTTGGTGGCTTCGACATCCGCAACATGCACGCTCGGCAATTTGCGGATCAGTTGTTCCGCGGCCTTGTCGTACATCTCTCGGACAATCATGTCCTGCTCGGCATCTTTCGCCAGCGCCGCCTGCGGGTTATCGAAGAACGAACGATAAACCTTGGTATTGATTGGGTAAATGTCATGACCCGGTATCAATACGGTGGCGTTAACGGTCAGCACCATCTGGTATTCAGCAGTACGACCATCCTGGAAAATGGATGCCGTATCTTTCTGAATGGATGAGTTACCCAGACGCAGGGACGGAACGTCCTTACGCAGCGTATCGGCATCGATCAGCTCGACGCCATTCAGACGCAGCTGATTGCGTACCGCACGGCTTAACGGACCATTCGGATCGCTTGACTGGAAAATCATAGTTTTCATTGTGGTTGGAACCTGCGTATTGCTACGCAGATGCCAGCCGCAACCGGCGGTGATTAACACCGCCAGAGATAACAGCATTGTTGCCAGATATCGCACGCTTCCTCCCGCGCTTAGCCAACGACCAGATTGAGCAGTTTGCCCGGAACGTAAATCACTTTACGTACGGTCACGCCTTCAAGGTATTTTGCGACCAGATGTTCCTGGCCTGCACGTTCACGAACCTGCTCCTCGGTTGCATCTACCGCAACGGTAATTTTACCACGAACTTTACCGTTTACCTGGACGACGACCAGAGTCGTGTTTTCAACCATTGCACTTTCGTCCGCTACCGGCCACGGCGCATTATCGATATCGCCTTCGCCGCCCAGTTCTTGCCACAAGGTGAAGCAGGCATGCGGGGTGAACGGGTTGAGCATACGTACCACGGCCAGCAGAGCCTCACGCATCAGCGCGCGATCCTGCTCGCCTTCCTGCGGCGCTTTCGCCAGTTTGTTCATCAGCTCCATCACCGCGGCAATGGCGGTATTGAAGGTCTGACGACGGCCGATATCATCGGTCACTTTGGCAATCGTTTTGTGCACGTCGCGACGCAGCGCTTGCTGATCTTCGCTGAGGCTTGCCACGTCCAGGGCGACAGCCGGGCCCTGAGAGGTATGCTCGTAAACCAGTTTCCAGACGCGTTTCAGGAAGCGGTTTGCACCCTCTACGCCGGATTCCTGCCACTCCAGGGTCATTTCAGCCGGAGACGCGAACATCATGAACAGACGTACGGTATCCGCGCCATAACGTTCAACCATAACCTGCGGGTCGATACCGTTGTTCTTCGACTTGGACATTTTGCTCATGCCGGTGTACACCAGCTCACGACCCTGCGGATCGAAGGCTTTGACGATGCGGCCTTTTTCATCACGCTCAACGGTGGCGTCAATCGGTGATACCCAGTTACGCTCGCCGTTTTCGCCGACGTAGTAGAACGCATCGGCCAGTACCATGCCCTGGCACAGCAGCTGTTTGGCTGGCTCATCGGAGTTCACCATACCGGCATCGCGCATCAGCTTGTGGAAGAAGCGGAAATAGAGCAGGTGCATAATGGCGTGTTCGATACCGCCGATATAGATATCCACCGGCAGCCAGTAGTTCGCGGCATTCGGATCCAGCATGCCTTTATCGTACTGCGGACAGGTATAGCGAGCGTAGTACCAGGAAGACTCCATAAAGGTGTCAAAGGTGTCGGTTTCACGCAGCGCCGGCATGCCGTTAACGGTGGTTTTCGCCCACTCAGGATCGGCTTTGATCGGGCTGGTGATGCCGTCCATGACCACGTCTTCCGGCAGGATAACCGGCAGCTGATCTTCCGGCGTCGGCATCACGGTACCGTCTTCCAGGGTCACCATCGGAATTGGCGCGCCCCAGTAACGCTGGCGGGAAACCCCCCAGTCGCGCAGGCGGTAATTCACTTTGCGCTCGCCAACGCCCATCGCGGCCAGTTTGTCGGCGATGGCGTTGAAGCCCGCTTCGTAATCCAGGCCGCTAAATTCGCCGGAGTTGAACAGCACGCCTTTCTCGGTCAGGGCCTGCTCTGAGAGATCCGGTTCAGAACCGTCGGCGGCGAGGATTACCGGCTTGATGTTCAGGCCGTATTTGCTGGCAAACTCGTAGTCACGCTGGTCGTGACCCGGAACGGCCATCACCGCGCCGGTGCCGTACTCCATCAGCACGAAGTTTGCCGCCCATACCGGGATGGCTTCGCCGGTCAGCGGGTGAATAGCTTTAAAGCCGGTGTCGACGCCTTTTTTCTCCATTGTCGCCATGTCAGCTTCGGCAACTTTGGTGTTACGGCATTCGTCGATAAAGGCGGCCAGCGCCGGATTATTAGCCGCAGCCTGCTGCGCCAGCGGGTGACCGGCAGCGACCGCCAGGTAGGTGCAGCCCATGAAGGTATCCGGGCGGGTGGTGTAGACGGTCAGCTTATCGGCGTAGTCGTTGACGTCAAAGGAGATTTCTACCCCTTCAGAGCGGCCGATCCAGTTGCGCTGCATGGTCTTAACGGTGTCAGGCCAGTGATCCAGATTATCCAGATCGTTGAGCAGTTCGTCGGCGTAGGCGGTGATTTTAATAAACCACTGCGGGATCTCTTTGCGCTCAACTTTGGTGTCGCAGCGCCAGCAGCAGCCGTCGATAACCTGTTCGTTAGCCAGCACGGTCTGATCGTTCGGGCACCAGTTGACCGCGGAGGTTTTCTTGTATACCAGGCCTTTTTTATACAGCTCGGTGAAGAATTTTTGCTCCCAGCGGTAGTATTCCGGGGTGCAGGTCGCAATTTCACGGCTCCAGTCATAGCCGAAGCCCAGCTTTTTCAGCTGGTTTTTCATGTAAGCGATGTTGTCGTAAGTCCACGGGGCCGGCGCGGTGTTGTTTTTCACCGCTGCGCCTTCCGCAGGCAGACCAAACGCATCCCATCCGATCGGCTGCAGGACGTTTTTGCCCAGCATGCGCTGATAGCGCGCGATGACGTCGCCGATGGTGTAGTTACGCACGTGACCCATGTGTAGTCGACCAGAAGGATAAGGAAGCATCGACAGGCAGTAATACTTCTCTTTGCTCTCGTCTTCAGTTACTTCAAATGTACGATTTTCGTCCCAGTGAAGCTGGACTTTCGATTCTATCTCTTCCGGGCGGTATTGCTCTTGCATGGCAGCCAGTGGTCCTGTTTTCAATACAGCTACAAAATGTAGCCAATGGATGTGTTGTTTCAGATCGGCATAGCATAGCCCAAACGTCCACGTCAAAACAGCCTTTCGCACATTAACATCGGCAAAAGCGACGTAGAATTTTTCGCGACTCTGTGGCGTGGCTGGCAATGCAAACCGCTGATAACGTCTATTATTAGAAGCAGTTAATCACACCGGAGGCGAAATGATGAACAAGGTTGCTCAATATTACCGGGAACTGGTCTCCTCGCTCAGTGAACGGCTGCGCAATGGAGAGCGTGACATTGACGCGCTGGTGAAACAGGCGAGGGAGAAGATAGTCCAGGCCGGCGATCTGACGCAGAGCGAGGTTGAATCACTGATCGCGGCGGTAAAGCGCGATTTAGAAGAGTTCGCCCGCAGCTACGAAGAGAGCCATGAAGATGATAGCGACAGCGTCTTTATGCGGGTGATCAAAGAGAGCCTGTGGCAGGAGCTTGCTGATATTACGGATAAAACGCAGCTTGAATGGCGCGAGGTATTCCAGGATTTGAACCACCATGGCGTCTATCACAGCGGGGAAGTGGTGGGCCTTGGCAACCTGGTGTGCGAAAAGTGCCACTATCATCTGGCGGTATACACCCCGGATGTGCTGCCGCGCTGCCCGAAATGCGGGCATGACCAGTTCCAGCGGCGGCCATTTGAACCGTAAACGCTAAAGCAGCGATGCGCATTGCGCTGCGCATCGCTGAGTCATTACAGAACGGTATTGATTTCCGCAATCTTAAAGTATTGATATCCGCCCATCTCGCTGGCGTATTTGTATGAGGAGTTGAGGATCATCTTGTCGGCATAGATAGTGCCGACGTCGCAGGTACTCAATTTTAACCAGCCGCAGCCGCGACCGCCGTTAACTACCTTTTTAGCCGTCATGGTTAAGGTGCCGTTCGCCTGCAGTAAAGAATAGTTGTAAATATTCGCTTTATTCTGCGTATCCAGCAGCAGATCGCCGGTGCTGAAGATGGTGCCTTCATTTACGATATCAAATCTGGATGTGATTGAAATGGAGTCACCTTTTATGGAGCCCGTATTGTTGACCGGACCATGATCGGTAGTGATAGTCGCCGCCTTTATCGCGCCATTATTATTCAACCAATAGCTATGGGCGGTAAAAGCGTCTGTCGCTGTCATTTTGCCGTCAGTGCTCTGCGCCAACGTACCGTCGGTTTGCATATCGATATTTGCGCCGCTAATACTGCCTAAGTTGTAAATCTCACCGGTGTTGAGGGTGCTGTCCTGATTTAACGATTTCACGGCGACATTACTGGTCGCGGCGATGGTTCCGGTATTTTTAAAATTAGTACCAATAAAATTCAGCGCGACGTTGTTACCGTTAATCGTACCGGCATTGGTGAAATTACCTAGCGAGGTAGCGGTAATCTGCGCATCCGAGGTGATTTTCGCGCCGGCATTGTTGGTTATCGCCCCGTTGCTGGCGGCCACCAGACTGGACGTCGCGCTAATCGTTCCGCTGTTCTGGATATTGCCGCTGGCATTGAGCACCAGCTGCTTTGTCGAACTAATCGTGCCCTTGCTGCCGTTGTTGAGAGCGCCATAGGTTGTAATCATGGTCATATTCTTGGTCGCCAGCGTACCGTTATTCGTGAAATTCCCGGAAGCGGCGATGCTGGTAAGGTAACCATTGCTGGCGATGGAGCCATCGTTGGTCAGTAATCCATTGTTGGTGATAGAAAGCGTCGAGTTGGCGGTGATTGACCCTTTGTTACGTACGCCAAAGCCCAAATTGTTGCCGACCATACTGATACTGTTGGCTTTAATGCCGCCCAGGCTACTGATATCAATGCTGTATACCGGACTTATCATTTGCAGGACGGTAGCGCTTTTACCTGCGCTAGTCATGGCGCCCGTGCTGTTGTCGAAGGTGAAGTTACCGCCGCCGACCGTGGCGTTACCTGCGTTGACCATGCCATTGATGGCGACGGCATCAGCCAGCAATGCGGCATAGCTGGTGGTGGCATCCATGCCCTTCTCGCCAATAGTAATTTTGCCATCGGTGATGGTATAGCTGCCGATAGCGCCTTCATCGGTCATATTGACCTGGCCTGTGGTTAATACCGCCTTGTTGGTATTAACGAAACTACAACCAGAGCAGGTAATGCCATTGGGGTTGGCAATCACGACATCGGCTTTTAGTCCGGCGACCTCAATAAAACCATTCAGGGAACTGGCTTTATTTGAGGTGACTTCATTGAGGATCACCGATGCGCCGCCGTTGGTCAGATTATTGTTTTTAGCAATATTGCCAAAAGTCGCGTGATTGATATCGCTGTCGCTGTTGTTGAGTATTAATCCATTGCTACCTACGTTAAATTCGCGATACAGATTGTGCGAGACGCCGGCGGCGTTAGGGGCTTCAATATCTACAACCGTTGCTCCTGACAGATGGGTGTAAGTCGTTGGGTCGGCGTACGCTATCGTAGAACTTAACGCCGCTGCTAACGCAACATAGGTTAATTTAAACTTAAACATGAATTTATTCCTTTAAATATGATTGATAATACGTGGGTTTTAATACTTCCATTTCAATGCGAAGCCCAGATTAAGTGAGTCGCTCTGAAAGTTATCCGGTTTACTTAGCGGCGTGCCGATAAAAAGATCATATTGTGTGAACAATAGCTTGCCACGTAATCCGCTAACCGCACCTGAAATAACTTTTCCTTGCCGATATTGTTCACTGCCAATAATACGACCAATATCTAATCCTAAATAAAATTGCTGTTCCGGGCCGGCGATATCCCAGATGAAATCATTACTCCAGTACCAGCCCTGATTGCCGGAGAGCGTATATTCGCCATCAAATCCACGGACCGTCCAGCGGTTGCCAATATTAAATTGGTTGTCCGAAGAGAGGATGTCCGGGCTATATTGCGCATTAACATGCGGTGCGTAACTAAATTTATCGCCGGTTACATCGAATTTCATCAAAGCCTGTAAATCGGCATGTACGACACGTGAACGCTTACTGAACAGGCCCGCTTTTTCTTCGGGCGTGGCGACGGAGCTTAGCCATGGAAGGCGGCGTTGCAGCCCCAGGCTGGCGGCGACGACTTTTTTATCGAAGTAGCGTTGCTGGCGGAGCGTCAGCTCCCATGTCGGGTTCTGTTTGCGCATCACCCCGAGTTCCTCTCCGCCAAAGTAGTAATGTGATGAGCTTTTGGCGATGCGTAAATCCAGCGACGTTTGCTGTTGACGAGTATGTGACAGGAGCCGCGACAGCGTCGCGCTGTAGTAGCGGTTTTTACTTTTATAGTCCGTTTGCGACCAGGCGCCTTTGAACAATTGCCTATATTGACTCTGCGAACCGTAAAGACTTAATGCCCAATAGCCGAAAGGGATCGAATAATACAGACTCCCATTCTGGTTGCCGTCATTATGCTGATTAAATTCAATATCGCCGCCGCCGGAGACATAGAATATATCGTTGAGCGTGGTGATATCATAAAGATAGAGCGCGCCGCCGGCCTGATAGCGGCCGCTGGCGCGGCTGCCGGCATCATCCATCCAGGCGCCGACCTGCCACTTTTTATCCAGACGCCGCGTAAGCTGCAGATTGCTTTCCGCCTCTCGCTGTCCCGGCAATATTTGCATATTCGCTGAGCTTCCCGGCAGGCGACGCAGGTTTTTCATCCCCTGTTCGAGATCGGAGAGGCGCAGAATATCTCCCTTGCTGGCGGGGATATTGTTCCAGATGCTGGTGGTTTGCTCACTTGCGGTTGACCAGAGTATTTCACCGATTTTGCCATAAGCCAGCTCGAGCCTTAATGTCCCTTCCGCCAATGATTGTTCCGGGATGGTCACCAATGAAGTGATATAACCCCAGGCGATTAACTCATTTTGTAATGCCATGGCGAGATGCTGAATGCCGTTAATCCCCAGACAACGATGCAGAGCCTGAGCTGTAAGGTTGTCCAGAAGCTGATGAGTGAGCTTCGGCTCGGCAGAATCGATATAAATATTATTGATGAGCCTGCAGTTTTCTTCCTCCGGAAAGGTGAGCGTTTGCCGGTCGGTATTAATTTGTGAAGCCTGGGCGGCCTGATGCTGTGGCGTCAGCGCCGCCTGACGCGCTTTATCCTGCTCGTTTTGATTCGTTGTGGCCGAGGCAATGGTGCTGGCAATAGCCTGATGCTGGCATAATAATAAAATTAGTAGAGCGTGAAGCAGATTGTGTTTATTAAACATGAAGCAAGATCCATTTGTTTCATTGAGTGTGTATGCCGTTGTTTAAGCGCGCTCAAGGCGTAGCGTAATTAAGCCCATAGGGTCATCTATAAAAATATTATTTTTATTGTTGATAATGTTATGTAGAGACGTATTTCCTGAGGTCGTTTTTAAAGGGGGGTATGTTAGCGGTGGCGGTAACGCTTAGCCATGCGAAGGAAACTGAATTTTATATGAATTAAACTAATTTAGAATGTGAATTATTAGGCGAGGAGGTTGAATTATTTATTTGCCAGATAGAAGGAAGCTTAAAATAAACCACTAATATATGTATGCAAATACCGCAGGGGAAGAAAGCGCGCACATGACGTGCGCGCTGGGATTTTAGTGCAGGATTTTGGCAAGGAAATCTTTAGCGCGTTCTGATTGTGGGTTGGCAAAGAAGGCTTCTTTATCGACATCTTCGACAATTTTACCTTCATCCATAAAGATGACCCGGTTGGCTACTTTACGGGCAAAGCCCATTTCGTGCGTCACCACCATCATAGTCATACCTTCGTTAGCCAACTCAACCATGACATCCAGCACTTCGTTGATCATCTCCGGGTCAAGCGCTGAAGTCGGCTCATCGAACAGCATCGCTATCGGATCCATGCACAGCGCGCGGGCGATCGCGACACGCTGCTGCTGGCCGCCGGAAAGCTGCGCCGGATATTTTTCCGCATGCGCCGCCAGACCCACGCGTTCCAGCAGCTTAAGTCCCTTTTTACGCGAAGATTCTTTATCGCGATTGAGAACCTTAATCTGCGCCAGCGTCAGGTTGTCGATGATCGACAGGTGCGGGAACAGTTCAAAGTGCTGGAATACCATACCGACGCGGGAACGCAGTTTAGCAAGATTGGTTTTCTTATCGTTAACCTGAGTGCCATCAACGATAATTTCGCCTTGCTGCACCGGCTCAAGGCCGTTAACGGTTTTAATCAGCGTCGATTTACCGGAGCCAGACGGCCCGCAAACTACCACCACTTCGCCTTTTTTCACTTCGGTGGAGCAATCGGTCAGCACCTGAAAGTGACCATACCATTTCGAAATATTTTTCAGGGTAATCATTACACAGTCCTTTTCTTCAACCAGCTGACCAACAGCGATGCGCTGAGACTAAATACAAAATAAACGGCGCCTGCGAACAGGATCATTTCCACTTGGGTTCCGTCGCGTTCGCCGATAGTGGAAGCGGTACGGAAGAAATCGGCCAGGCTCAGGACATACACCAGCGAGGTATCCTGAAACAGGACGATACCCTGGGTTAACAGCAGCGGGACCATTGCGCGGAAGGCCTGCGGCAGAATCACCAGCTTCATCGATTGCCAGTGGGTCATCCCCAGCGCCAGCGCGGCGCTCGACTGACCGCGGGAAATACTCTGGATCCCGGCGCGAATAATTTCCGAATAGTAGGCCGCTTCAAACATTGAAAATGCCACCATCGCCGAAATCAGGCGAATATCGGTTTTCGGCGACAGTCCCAGCACGTTTTGCAGGAAGCCGGGAACAATCAGATAGAACCACAGCAGCACCATCACCAGCGGAATCGAGCGGAAAACGTTAACGTAGGTCTTGGCGAACCACGCCAGCGGCAGGAAGCTCGACAGGCGCATCACCGCCAGAATCGTACCCCAGACGATACCGAATATAATCGCCGTGACGGTGATTTTCAGCGTAATGACCAATCCTGCCAGCAGGTAGGGCATGGAAGGGACAATTGAACTCCAGTCAAAATCGTACATTATTTGCCTCCCATATTGCCCGGCAGACGAACTTTACGTTCAACCACGTACATCACCAGCATAATGACGGCGTTGATGAAGACATAGGCGAGGGTGATCGCGGTAAAGGATTCCCAGGCGTGGGCAGAGTAATCCAGCAGCTTGCCGGCCTGCGCCGCCATATCCGCCAGGCCGATGGTAGAAGCGATGGCCGAGTTTTTTACCAGGTTCATCATTTCCGAGGTCATCGGCGGCACGATAACGCGATAGGCGTTCGGCAGCAGCACGTAGCGATAGGTTTGCGGCAGGGTCAGCCCCATCGCCAGGCCGGCATTTTTTTGCCCGCGCGGCAGAGACTGTATCGCGGCGCGAACCTGTTCGCAGACGCGGGCAGCGGTAAACAGCCCGAGGCACAGCATTGAGGAGACAAAGAACTGGATATTGGGATCCAGCTCTGACTTAAACCACATGCCGATGTTTTCCGGCAGAAATTCCGGAATAACAAGGTACCAGGTGAAAAACTGTACGATCAGTGGAACGTTGCGAAACAGCTCGACGTAGCAGGTGCCGATCCCGGCTAACCAGCGGTTAGGGACGGTACGCAGAATGCCGAACAGCGAGCCGACAAGGAAAGCGATAATCCAGGCGCTAATCGACAGCGCGACGGTAACCTGAAAGCCGCTCCATAACCAGCCTAAGTAAGTCGTGTTGCCGAACGGGGCGGGTTGCAGGAATATTCCCCAGTTCCAGTCTATTGACATAAATAAACTCCAGAAAAAAAAGGGTAGCAGCGCTACCCTCGAAGATTGTTGCCCTGCTTGTTTCGGTATTCGCGGCGGCTGGGGAACGACCAGCCACCGTATAGTCTGTCCGTGCGAAGGCAACAATCGGGAGGGCTACTTAGTCGAGCCCCTGTTTTTTTAATTAGTTAAGAGCTTTGTCATTCGGTGATTTGAACAGCGCCTTCATGTCTTCTGACAGTTCGAAGTTCAGGTTCAGATTTTTCGGCGGAATCGGGTTCTTGAACCACGTGTCGAACCATTTTGCCGCTTCGCCGGAGGTCTGCGCCTGGGCGACGGTGTCATCGACCAGCGTTTTGAACGATGCGTCATCTTTACGCAGCATGCAGCCATAAGCCTCTTTTGACTGCGGCGTACCGACGATTTCCCAGTTATCCGGTTTCTTCGCTTTTGCGCGCTCGCCGGCCAGCAGGGCATCGTCCATCATAAAGGCTACCGCACGGCCGCTTTCCAGAGTGCGGAAGGAGTCGCCGTGATCTTTCGCGCTGATGATGCGCATGTTCATTTTCTTCTCGTCGTTCAGCTTATGCAGCAGCACTTCCGAGGTGGTACCGGAAGTAACGACCACCGCTTTGTCTTTCAGATCCGGGAAGTCTTTAATCGGGCCACCTTTTTTCACCAGCAGACGAGTGCCGACGACGAAAATGGTATCGGAGAAGGCGGCCTGCTTCTGACGCTCAAGGTTGTTGGTGGTGGAACCACACTCGAAATCATAAGTGCCGTTCTGCAGCAGCGGGATGCGGTTCTGCGAGGTGACTGGAATCAGTTTCACCTGCAGGTCGGGTTTGTTCAGCTTTTTCTTGATGGCTTCAACGATAGCGTTGGAGTAATCCTGAGAGTAACCCACCACTTTTTGTTGGTTATCGTAATAGGAGAATGGTACTGACGATTCGCGGTGGCCGACGACGATCACCCCGTTTTTAGCGATTTTATCCAGCGTGCTCTGACCTGCGGCCGGGGCGGCATCTTCAGCGTGCGCCAGACCGGCGGTCACTCCCATGACCAGCATTGCGGCGGCCAGTTTACGTAATTGCATATCCAACTCCTTATCCTTAACGCCAGGGACGCTAGTGATACCCATTGTGATTGTGTGTATGTGTTGTTATTCCTTCCGGCACTGCGGTAAGGCGGCGCTTTCGGGAATCGTCTGCAATCTTAAAGTGCAGTATTTGTATGAGCTTGTTAGCATTTAGTTTGGCTTAATGTAAAGATTTTGATGCTTTATTGTTTATTTTTGCGAAGTGCTCCGCACCATTTGTGGGCAAAAATGGGTTGTTGCACCAACCTGGCGCGAAGTGCGAACGCTTTCGGTGCAACCCCGGTACAACCGCGGTCAAAATCGCCTACAGGGATGAAATTAAGCAATGGACGTGCCAGATTGGCGCTGGAGAGCGTAAAGCGGGGAAGACCCGCCGGCGACGAATGCCGCCGGGAGCAGGCCGGGCGGCTGCCCGGCGGAAAAGATTAGCGTCGACTCTGGCGCAGGCTCATCACCAGCGCGGCAAAGCCAAAGAGGGCGGTTAACGCCCACAGCGGCCAGTTGCCGGTACGGGCATACGGCGTCAGGCCGGTGGTTGGCGTGACTTTGGTGGTCAACACCGCGCGGGTAAACTGCGGGATCATGTCCTGAATTTCACCTTGAGGGCCAATAACGGCGGTAATACCGTTGTTGGTGCTGCGCAGCAGCGGGCGCGCCAGCTCCAGCGCGCGCATCCGCGCCATCTGGAAGTGCTGCCACGGGCCTATCGACTTACCAAACCACGCATCGTTGGAGATGGTCAGCAGATAATCGGTATCCGGGCGGAAATTATCTCGGACCTGTTCGCCGAGAATAATTTCGTAGCAAATTGCCGCCGTAAGCTTCAGGTTATGCGCCACCAGCTGCGGCTGCACGTAAGGTCCGCGGCTGAACGAGGACATCGGCAAATCGAAGAATGGCGCCAGCGGGCGTAAAATCGACTCCAGCGGTACGAATTCGCCGAACGGCACCAGATGGTTTTTGTTATAGCGATTGCTCGAGTCGTAGCTGTACGGGTTATCTTTACCCAGCGTGATGATGGTGTTGTAGGTATCGTAGCGGTTTTGTTTATTGAGCCGCGCATC
This sequence comes from Klebsiella sp. 141203, assembly GCF_032601985.1. Lineage (NCBI taxonomy): Bacteria > Pseudomonadati > Pseudomonadota > Gammaproteobacteria > Enterobacterales > Enterobacteriaceae > Klebsiella > Klebsiella sp. 141203. The sequence continues at coordinate 237,987 of NZ_JAQIRL010000002.1, forward strand.
GACGATACCGGTAATCAACGAGCTATTTTTTGCCCGCATCAGGTCATCAACCATGCTAAGGAAATGCTGCTGATTGATTTCCAGATCCGGAATCGCCGACTCCGGCCAGATAATCAGCTGCGATTTACCCATATGCGGCTGGGTGAGATCGAGATAGGTTTTCAGGGTGTTTACCAGCTGGTTTTCATCCCATTTCATCGCCTGCGGAATATCGCCCTGCACCAAAGAGACTTCCGTCGCCCGTTCAGGCAGCAGTTGATACCACTGGATATAACGCAGCGGGAAGGGCAGGGCAAACAGCACTATCGCCACCAGCAGCGGTTTCCAGTGACGCTGTACGACTGCCAGCGCCAGCAGGCCGCTGACCATCATCAACAGAAAGTTTATCGCCTCAACGCCCATCACCGGCGCCAGCCCCTTCAGCGGGCCGTCAATCTGGCTATAGCCGAACTGCAGCCACGGGAAACCGGTCAGCACCCAGCCGCGGAGAAATTCGGTAATTTGCCAGATGACAGGCGCGGCGATGGCCAGACGGATCCAGTTGGTTTTCGGCCACAGTCGCGCGAGGATCCCGGCGAACAGACCGGTATACAGCGATAAATAGGCCGCCAGCAAGGCAACGAGGAAAACGTTAACCGGGCCCGGCATGCCGCCGAACTGCGCGATGCTAACGTAAACCCAATTGATGCCGGTACCGAATAGCCCCAGCCCCCAGAAGTAGCCAATCCAGGCGCTTTGTAGCGGGCGACGGTTGAGAGTGAGCGCCTGCAGGCCAAAGAGCGAGACAATTGCCGCCGGCCAGAAGTCGTAAGGTGAAAAAGCCAGCGTTCCGCTGGCTCCGAATAACAGCGCCAGCAGCAGACGTACGCGCTGGCGTTCAAGTAAAGAGGCAAATACCATTTAGGTTAATCGTCCCGTTAAATTAGTCTTCCAGCTTCGGCTGCGGCGCATCATCAGGAAGCTTTACATGGACCTGAATAATACGTCTGCTGTCAGCCATTGCGACCTTGAATTGGTAACCATCAATGTCAATCGACTCGCCGCGGGCCGGGAGATGACCAAAGGCCTGCATCACCAGTCCGCCGATGGTATCGACCTCTTCATCGCTGAAGTGGGTACCGTAGGCTTTATTGAAGTCTTCAATCGATGCCAGCGCGCGTACCGTCCAGGTATGACGGCTTAGCTGGCGAAAATCGATATCTTCCTCTTCGTCATATTCGTCTTCGATTTCGCCGACGATAAGCTCAAGAATATCTTCGATAGTTACCAGACCGGAGACGCCGCCGAACTCGTCAATGACGATCGCCATATGATAACGTTGCGAGCGGAACTCTTTCAGCATGCGGTCAACCCGCTTGCTTTCAGGCACGACAACCGCCGGGCGTAACACTTTTTCCATGCTGAAAGCTTCGGCGTCGCTGCGCATAAACGGCAGCAGATCCTTAGCCATCAGAATCCCTTCAATGTGATCTTTATCTTCGCTAATGACCGGGAAACGCGAGTGGGCGGATTCGATGATGACATCGAGGCATTCGTCCAGCGTCTGGTTGCGTTTCAGGGTAATCATTTGCGAACGCGGGATCATAATATCGCGGACGCGCTGGTCGGCGATATCCATTACCCCTTCGAGCATGTCGCGCGTATCTTCATCGATAAGCTCGTTCTGCCCGGAGTCACGGATCAGCGCCAATAATTCATCACGGTTTTTCGGTTCACCGTGGAAAAGTTGGCTGAGTAAGAGGGAGAAAAATCCCTTTTTGCTGTTTACTGTGTCACTACTGTGTGAATTGTCGTCGCTCATGGCGTCGTATGGGTTCTCGTGTTGATTTAATTGTCGCTCGTCGCGCGTAAACTCAGCGTCGTACGGCATGTTTCGCCTGATGGCGCTACGCTTATCAGGCTTGGGATACGCATGAATGTAGGCCGGATAAGGCGCTCGCGCCGTCATCCGGCAAGTTACTATTCAGCAATCTTCTCGGCAATGTACGGATCCTCATAGCCCAGAGCAAGCATTATCTCTGTTTCGAGGCCTTCCATTTCTTCCGCTTCGTCGTCTTCGATATGATCGTAGCCCAGCAGGTGCAGGCTACCGTGCACGACCATGTGCGCCCAGTGGGCCTCCAGCGGTTTTTCCTGCTCTTTGGCTTCCTGTTCAACCACCTGGCGGCAGATGATCAGATCGCCGAGCAGCGGCATCTCAATGCCCGGCGGGGCTTCGAAGGGGAAGGAGAGGACGTTAGTCGGCTTATCCTTGCCGCGATAGGTCAGGTTCAGCTCGTGGCTTTCGGCGACATCGACCAGGCGAATCGTTAACTCTGACTCTTCCTGGAACTGCGGGATGACGGCATCCACCCAGCGTTGAAAGAGGGCTTCGTCCGGTAGACCGCCGGTGTCTTCGCAGGCCAGCTGTAAATCGAGAATCACCTGACTCATTTTTGCTCCTGTTCCTGGGCTTCGCGTTTGCGCTCGGCGGCCAGTTCTGCTTTACGTTTTTGTTCGGCTTCTTCCCATGCCTCATAGGCATTGACGATGCGGGCGACCACCGGGTGGCGCACCACGTCTTCGCTGTGGAAGAAGTTGAAGCTGATTTCATCGACTTCCGCCAGCACTTCAACGGCGTGACGCAGACCTGATTTGGTATTGCGCGGTAGGTCAATCTGGGTAACGTCGCCGGTGATAACCGCTTTCGAGTTAAAGCCGATACGGGTCAGGAACATCTTCATCTGCTCGATGGTGGTGTTCTGGCTTTCATCGAGAATGATAAAGGCGTCATTCAGCGTACGCCCGCGCATGTAGGCCAGCGGCGCGACTTCAATGACGTTACGCTCAATCAGCTTCTCAACTTTCTCAAAGCCGAGCATCTCGAACAGCGCGTCATACAGCGGGCGCAAATACGGGTCAACCTTCTGGCTTAAGTCGCCCGGCAGGAAGCCGAGCTTCTCGCCTGCTTCGACCGCCGGACGGGTCAGCAGAATACGGCGAATTTCCTGGCGCTCCAGGGCATCTACCGCCGCGGCAACCGCGAGGTAGGTTTTACCGGTACCCGCAGGCCCGACGCCAAAGGTAATGTCGTGGTCGAGGATATTGGCGATGTACTGCGCCTGGTTTGGCGTACGCGGTTTGATGACCCCGCGTTTGGTTTTGATATTGATGGCCTTGCCGTATTCCGGCACGCTCTCGGCGCTTTGCTCGAGCACCCGGGCTTCTTTAATAGCCAGGTGGATTTGTTCCGGTTCAATATCCTGAATCTGGCCGCGCATTGGCGCGGTATCAACATACAGGCTTGTCAGAATATCTGCCGCGGCGTGCACGCAGATGGCGCGGCCGGTCAGTTTAAAATGATTGTCGCGGCGGTTGATCTCAATACCCAACCGGCGCTCCAGCTGTTTGATGTTGTCGTCAAACGGGCCGCACAGCCCTAACAGGCGGGCGTTGTCCGCTGGCTCCAGGGTAATTTCACGGGTTTCTATGTTCAAACTGTTCCTCTTATTACGCGTGTTGCCGGAGGGCGTTCGTCATCCGGCCAATAAGGAAATTATTCACGTCACGGGAATATGGCGCAAGCATTGCTGTAGATATAGGGGCGAGGAGGGGAAATACAAGGCCTGTCGGAACCGACAGGCCTGCGGGGATTACGGCTGGTAGATGCCGACGCCCAGATCGTTTTCTTTACGCGTACGCGCAATGACCGATTCCGGCGATTCCACGACGCGCAGCCCCATCTCGTCTTCGGTGCGGACAATTTTGCCGCGCAGTGAGTTAGTGTAGACATCGACGATTTCCACGTCGACGAATTTACCGACCATATCCGGCGTACCTTCGAAGTTCACCACGCGGTTGTTCTCGGTGCGCCCGGAGAGCTCCATCAGGCTCTTACGCGACGTGCCTTCTACCAGAATACGCTGGGTGGTGCCGAGCATGCGGCGACTCCACGCCATCGCCTGCTGATTAATACGCTCCTGCAGAATGTACAGGCGCTGTTTTTTATCGGCTTCAGAGACATCGTCGACCATATCCGCCGCCGGGGTGCCCGGGCGGGCAGAGAAGATAAAGCTGTAGCTGACGTCAAAGTTAACCTCGGCAATCAGCTTCATGGTTTTTTCGAAGTCTTCCGTCGTTTCGCCCGGGAAGCCGACGATAAAGTCGGAGCTAATCTGAATATCCGGGCGCGCTTCGCGCAGCTTGCGGATAATCGCTTTATATTCCAGCACGGTGTGGGTACGGCCCATCAGGTTCAGTACGCGATCGGAACCGGCCTGCACCGGCAAATGCAGGAAGCTCACCAGTTCAGGGGTATCGCGATAGACCTCGATGATATCGTCAGTAAACTCAATCGGGTGGCTGGTGGTGAAGCGAATACGGTCGATACCGTCGATGGCGGCGACCAGACGCAGCAGATCGGCAAAGTTGCCGGTCGTGCCGTCGTAGTTTTCGCCGCGCCAGGCGTTCACGTTCTGCCCGAGCAGGTTGACTTCACGCACCCCTTGCGCCGCCAGTTGGGCGATTTCAAACAGAATATCGTCGCACGGACGGCTTACTTCTTCACCGCGGGTATAGGGCACCACGCAGTAAGTGCAGTATTTGTTGCAGCCTTCCATGATGGAAACGAAGGCGGTCGGCCCCTCGGCGCGCGGTTCCGGCAGACGATCGAATTTTTCGATTTCCGGGAAGCTCACGTCGATAACCGGTTTATGGTTGTTGCGCACCGCGTCGATCATCTCCGGCAGGCGGTGCAGCGTCTGCGGGCCAAAAATAATGTCAACGTAATGGGCGCGCTGGCGAATCAGCTTGCCTTCCTGGGAGGCAACACAGCCGCCGACGCCGATAATCACGCCGGGTTTTTTCTCTTTCAGCAGTTTCCAGCGGCCAAGCTGATGGAACACTTTTTCCTGCGCCTTCTCGCGAATTGAGCAGGTGTTGAGCAGCAGCACGTCCGCTTCTTCGGCCACTTCTGTGAGTTGATACCCATGGGTGGCATCCAGCAGATCGGCCATCTTGGATGAATCGTATTCGTTCATCTGACAGCCCCAGGTTTTAATATGGAGTTTTTTTGTCATCGACTTGCTCATGCTCAATTATAAAGACGGGTATAAGTTAAGAATTAGAATTCGTTTGCAGGGTACGCATTGTAATGCTTTGGTTGCCACCTGACCAGTGCGACCACGATCCCCCGCAAGGCGCAAAAAATCCGGTAAACTTAAGGAAATCAGCTTTAAGGATAATTGCCATGACAATTCATGCAACAGATATCGCCATTGTCGGCGGCGGAATGGTCGGCGGCGCGCTGGCGCTGGGGCTGGCGCAACACGGGTTTTCGGTGACGGTGATAGAAAAACACGCGCCTCCGGCCTTTGATGCCGCTGCGGCGCCGGATGTGCGTATTTCGGCGATCAGCGCGTCGTCGGTCGGCTTGCTCAAAAGCCTCGGCGTCTGGGAGGCGGTGCGCGCTATGCGCGCGCATGCTTATCGTCGTCTTGAAACCTGGGAGTGGGAAAGCGCGCACGTTGACTTTAATGCCGCCGAACTGAAGCTGCCTGAGCTTGGCTATATGGTGGAAAATAACGTGCTACAGCTGGCGCTGTGGCAGGCGCTCGAAGCCCATCCGCAGGTGACCTTGCGGGTTGGCGTGACGTTAAGCGAGCTTAATCGTGAGCCGCAGGGCGTTTCGTTGCGCCTGAGCGATGAGAGCGTTTGCACGGCGCAACTGGCGATCGGCGCAGACGGCGCGAATTCTCAGGTGCGCGAATTGGCCGGCATCGGCGTTCAGGCGTGGCAATATCAACAATCCTGTATGCTAATTAGCGTGCAGTGCGCCGACGATCCCGGTGATAGCACCTGGCAACAGTTTACCCCCAGCGGGCCACGCGCCTTCCTGCCGCTATTCGATAACTGGGCGTCGCTGGTGTGGTACGACACCCCGGCGCGCATCCGCCAGCTGCAGGGGATGTCGATGTCCCAACTGCAGCAGGAAATCAGCGCGCATTTTCCAAAACGTCTGGGCGGCGTGACGCCGATGAGCGCCGGCGCCTTCCCGTTAACCCGCCGTCATGCATTGCAGTACGTGCAACCGGGACTGGCGCTGGTGGGGGACGCGGCGCATACCATTCATCCGCTGGCGGGGCAGGGGGTTAACCTTGGCTATCGCGACGTTGACGCGCTGCTGGATATTTTGGCGGAAGCCCGCGGGCGCGGGGAAGCCTGGTCCAGCTTGCCGGTGCTGAAGCGCTATCAGGCGCGGCGTCGGGCGGATAACTTTATTATGCAATCCGGCATGGATCTGTTCTATGCGGGCTTCAGCAACGATTTAGCGCCGGTACGCGTGTTGCGTAATATTGGCTTGATGGCAGCCGAACGTGCTGGAGTATTAAAGCGCCAGGCATTGAAGTATGCATTAGGGTTGTAAAGGGGCTTTTGCCGATGGGGGCTGCAGACTGAGGTTTTGCAGTACCTACATCGGCAATGTGACTATCCGCAGAAAGCAAAAAAGCTCACCGAAGTGAGCTTTTTTGTGAATAAGTGGCTGGGGTACGAGGATTCGAACCTCGGAATGCCGGAATCAGAATCCGGTGCCTTACCGCTTGGCGATACCCCAACAGGCTGCGTTCACAGAGGAACGTCTTTAGAATTTGGCTGGGGTACGAGGATTCGAACCTCGGAATGCCGGAATCAGAATCCGGTGCCTTACCGCTTGGCGATACCCCAACAAATTTTTACGGATTTACCGATGTTAACCGATAGTCCTGAATATGGTGGCTACGACGGGATTCGAACCTGTGACCCCATCATTATGAGTGATGTGCTCTAACCAGCTGAGCTACGTAGCCAAATTGTCATGCTGTTTCTTCGATGGCTGGGGTACCTGGATTCGAACCAGGGAATGCCGGTATCAAAAACCGGTGCCTTACCGCTTGGCGATACCCCAATACCGTCGCGGCTAACCGCAAATATCGAAGAAATATGGCTGGGGTACCTGGATTCGAACCAGGGAATGCCGGTATCAAAAACCGGTGCCTTACCGCTTGGCGATACCCCATCCGTGCAACGCTTTTTGGTGAATGGTGCGGGAGGCGAGACTTGAACTCGCACACCTTGCGGCGCCAGAACCTAAATCTGGTGCGTCTACCAATTTCGCCACTCCCGCAAAAAAGATGGTGGCTACGACGGGATTCGAACCTGTGACCCCATCATTATGAGTGATGTGCTCTAACCAGCTGAGCTACGTAGCCATCTTTTTTTCGCGTTACCTTATCGGCGTTGCGGGGCGCATTATGCGTATTGGGCCTGCGAGCGTCAACCACTTTTTCAAGGAAAATCGTCGTAATGTGACTGTTTGGTTAGGTTGCGAACAGCATGCTGCAATAATCGGCAAGAATTGATTATTTATCGTTTTTATTTGCCAATTTTGGCATAAAAAAAACGGACCCCGTAGGGTCCGTTGTTCGCCAGAATGGCTTATTTATAAGCTGACTGGTGGACGCCGACCGCGCGTCCTGATGGATCGTTCATGGTTTTGAACGCTTCATCCCACTCGATGGCTTTCGCTGAAGAGCAGGCGACGGACGGGCCGCCGGGGACGCATTCCGCCGCGCTGGGCAGCGGGAACAGCTCTTCGAAGATTTCGCGGTACAGGTAGCCTTCTTTAGAGGTCGGCGTGTTGTACGGGAAGCGGAAGCTTGCCGTCTCCAGCTGCTGGTCGCTAATTTGTTTTGCCGCCACTTCTTTCAGCGTATCAATCCAGCTATAGCCCACGCCGTCGGAGAACTGCTCTTTCTGGCGCCAGGCGACGCTGGCTGGCAGATAGGACTCAAAGCATTCACGCAAAATATGTTTTTCCATTTTGCCGTTGCCGCACATTTTATCCTGCGGGTTGATGCGCATCGCCACATCGAGGAATTTCTTATCGAGGAACGGTACGCGGGCCTCTACCCCCCAGGCGGACATCGCTTTGTTAGCGCGAGCGCAGTCAAACATGTGCAGCGCCTGCAGTTTACGCACCGTTTCTTCATGCAGTTCTTTGGCGTTCGGCGCTTTGTGGAAATAGAGATACCCGCCGAATACTTCATCGGAACCTTCGCCAGAGAGCACCATTTTAATGCCCATGGCTTTAATTTTACGCGACATCAGGTACATCGGCGTCGAGGCGCGAATGGTGGTCACGTCATACGTTTCGATGTGATAGATAACGTCGCGGATCGCATCCAGCCCTTCCTGCACCGTAAAGTGAATTTCGTGATGCACGGTGCCGAGGTGGTTCGCGACTTCTTGCGCCGCTTTCAGGTCAGGGGAGCCTTCGAGGCCGACCGCGAATGAGTGCAGCTGCGGCCACCAGGCTTCGCTACGCTCCTGATCTTCAACGCGGCGGGCGGCGTATTTTTTGGTAATGGCCGAAATCACCGAAGAGTCCAGGCCGCCGGAGAGCAGCACGCCGTAAGGTACGTCGGACATCAGGTGGCTCTTCACCGACTCTTCCAGCGCCTGACGCAGTTCATTTTTATCCGTAACGTTGTCTTTTACCGCGTCGTAGTCGAACCAGTCGCGCTGGTAGTACTGACGAATTTCGCCATCCTGGCTCCACAGGTAGCTACCTGCAGGGAACTCTTTAATGGTGCGGCAGACCGGCACCAGCGCTTTCATTTCAGAGGCGACGTAGAAGTTGCCGTGCTCGTCGTGGCCCATATACAGCGGGATAATACCGATATGGTCGCGGCCAATCAGGTAAGCGTCTTTCTCGCTGTCATACAGCGCGAAGGCAAACATCCCCTGCAGTTCATCGAGGAACTCAGGCCCTTTTTCCTGGTACAGCGCGAGGATCACTTCGCAGTCGGAACCGGTCTGGAACTGGTAGCGATCGCCATATTCGGCGCGCAGCGCCTGGTGGTTGTAAATTTCACCGTTGACCGCCAGCGCATGGGTTTTTTGTTGGTTATAGAGCGGCTGGGCCCCGGCGTTGACGTCGACGATCGACAGACGTTCGTGGGCGAGAATCGCTTTATCGCTGGCATAAACGCCGGACCAGTCCGGTCCGCGGTGGCGCATCAGGCGGGAAAGTTCCAGTGCCTTTTTACGCAGTTCGCCTGCGTCAGTTTTGATATCCAGTACGCCAAAAATAGAACACATAGCCTTCTCCGTTACCCTGTCTTGTAGTGATGTTATGCAGACCTCGTCTCTTGCAAGGTCTTAGTGTGTGTTAAAGAAAATGCCGTAAAGGAGAGTGGGGCGCAAGAGATTTACCGGCTGAAAAGTAAAAAGTGCAATGCTGATTGCCGGATGTTGAAAAATGAGTATGTTTAGCTCGGCTTTATTGATGATTGTTTAGTGATAAGCCATTTTCATTAGATGAATCTATTTTTGGAGGCGCCAAAAATAAAAAACCACGTCCTGGGACGTGGTTTCGGCTCAAAAAACGTCGATTTCGGCGACCGACGGATAAATCCACGACGGGCGGAACGGCATGCTGTCGATATCGTCCAGCGTGGAGACTCCGGAGAGCACCAGAATGGTCTCAAGGCCCGCCTGGAAACCGGCGAGGATATCGGTACGCAGGTTATCGCCGACGATCACCGTTTGCTCGGAGTGGGCCTGCATTTTGTTCAGCGCAGAACGAATAATCCACGGGCTCGGCTTACCGACATAAAACGGTTTACGGCCGGAGATTTTTTCGATTCCCGCACAGAGTGCGCCGCAAGCAGGGTAGTAGCCACGGCCGTGAGTATCCGGGTTGGTGGCGATGAAACGCGCGCCGTTGGCGACAAAGAAAGCCGCTTTATGCATCATTTCCCAGTTAAAGGAGCGAGTCTCGCCAACGATGACGAAATCAGGGTTAACGTCGGTGATGGTGAAGCCGGCCTTATACAGTTCGTGGATGAGCGCGCCTTCGCCAACCACATAGGCTTTTTTACCTTCCTGGCGACGCAGGAAATCGGCGGTGGCCATGGCGGAGGTGTAGAACGCGGTATCCGGCACTTCGATACCGGCGGTGGCGAAACGGTTGGCCAGGTCCTGGCCGGTTTGCGAAGGATAGTTGGTCAGCATCACCAGCGGCATGCCTTTATCCAGGATGCGTTTGATAAATTCAGCGGCGCCGGGAACAGCCACGTTATCGTGCATCAGCACGCCGTCGATATCACAAATTACGTTTTGAATGGTCATGGACAGTCCAACATCATTAACGAAAGGCGAAACTATAAAGCTGGATTAGCTTTCCAGCAAATGCTGTAGCAGGATGCCGTTGAGCATCGCGCGCTTGACCAGCGCGAAGGCGCCGATGGCCGAGCGGTGATCGAGCGTCGAACGTACCACGGGCAGGTTTTTACGAAACGCTTTCAGCGCCTGGCCGTTGATACAACCTTCAATGGCCGGCAGCAGCACCTTTTCCGCCTCGACGATTTCGCCGGCAATCACCACTTTTTGTGGGTTAAACAGATTGATGGCGATGGCGATGGTTTTACCCAGATGACGACCAACGTATTCGATCACTTCACAGGCCAGCGCATCGCCTTTATTTGCCGCTTTGCAGATGGTTTTGATATTACAGTCATCAAGCGTGATACGGCTTTGATAGCCCTGCTCAAGCAGATGACGGACGCGGTGCTCAATGGCGGCGTTCGCGGCGACGGTTTCCAGACAGCCGAAGTTGCCGCAGTGACAGCGCTCGCCTAATGGGTCAACCTGGATATGGCCAATTTCACCGACGTTACCGTTACGGCCGATAAAAATACGCCCGTTGGAAATAATGCCCGCGCCGGTACCGCGGTGTACACGCACCAGGATGGAGTCTTCGCAATCCTGGCTTGCGCCAAAATAGTGCTCGGCCAATGCCAGACTGCGGATATCGTGGCCGACAAAACAGGTGACGCTAAAGCGTTTTTCCAACGCGCCGACCAGCCCCCAGTTCTCGACCTGAATATGCGGCATATAGCGGATAACGCCGCTTTCCGGATCGACCAGCCCCGGCAAAATGACCGAAATGGCGATAAGCTCGCGGATTTTGCGCTGACAATTTTCAATAAAGGTGGCGATGATATTCAGCAGCGCGTGCTCGAGGGTTTCCTGGGTACGCTCCGGCAGCGGGAAATGCTCTTCTTCCAGCGTCTTACTGCTTAAATCATAGAGGGTCAGGGTGGCGTCATAGCGGCCAAGCCGCACGCCGATGGCGTTGAAATTGCGGGTCTCCGCAATGATAGAGATGGCGCGGCGCCCCCCGGTGGAGGCCTGCTGATCGACTTCTTTGATCAGGCCGCGCTCAATAAGCTGACGCGTAATTTTGGTTACGCTGGCAGGGGCAAGCTGACTTTGTTCCGCTATCTGAATGCGCGAGATGGGACCATGTTGGTCAATCAGCCGATAGACGGCCGCGCTGTTCAGCTGTTTTACCAGATCGACGTTACCAATTTGAGCTTGTCCGCCTGCTGTCATACTTTTACTTACTCAGTGACGACCTCGTTACCATTAACGATGGTCTTGATGATTTTATAATCGCGGCTGAAAGCGGTCAGGTTAGCGACCATACCCGGCGCAATGCTGCCGAGCTGCTTGTCCACGCCAATCGCGCGCGCCGGGTAGAGCGTCGCCATACGCAACACTTCGTCCAGCGCCACGCCGCAATGTTCAACGAGGTTACGTACCCCTTCAATCATGGTCAGCGAAGAGCCGCTGAGGGTGCCGTTTTCATCCACGCACAGACCATTGCGGTAGTATATTGTTTTACCAGCAAAAATGAACTGGTCAATATTAGCTCCTGCCGGCGCGGTGGCGTCAGTCACCAGGCACAGTTTATCGCCTTTCAGGCGTTTAGCGTTACGCACGTTGGCATAATCGACGTGCATACCGTCGACGATGATACCGCAGTAGACATCCGGCTCGTCGAAAATGGCGCCGGCCAGGCCTGGTTCGCGACCGGTAATATATGGCATGGCATTATAAAGGTGCGTCGCAAAAGTGATACCGGCGCGGAAACCGATTTTCGCCTCTTTCAGCGTAGCATTAGAGTGGCCTGCTGAAACGACGATGCCGGCGGCAACCAGTTTACGGATCACTTCCGGTTCGACGCGTTCAGGGGCCAGCGTCACTTTGGTGATAACGTCGGCGTTGTCGCACAGGAAGTCGACCAGCGCGGCGTCCGGTTTACGCACGTAGTCCGGGTTGTGAGTGCCTTTTTTAACGATATTCAACCACGGCCCTTCCAGATGCAGACCCAGCGCCTGGTTCGGGTGTTTTTGCAGGTATTCGCGCATCACGCGAATGCCTTGCTTCATCAGGTCATCGCTGGAGGTAATCAGCGTCGGCAGGAAGTTGGTGCAGCCGGAACGTTCATTCGCTTTCTGCATAATTTCCAGCGTTTCGACGGTGACCGCATCCGGACTATCGTTGAACTGCACGCCGCCGCAGCCGTTCAGCTGGACGTCGATGAAACCGGGGGCAATAATCGCGCCGTTGACCGAGCGTTGCTCAATTTCAGACGGCAAATCAGCCAGCGGACAGAGACGTTCGATACGGCCATTGGCGATAACAACCGCATGGTCATCGAGAATTTCATGACCGGTGTAAACCCGGCCCTGGGTTAATGCATACATTACGACCCCCGGTATATACGCCCCACCAGCTCAACTCGCATTGTTCTGGTGTGGCATACAAAGAAAAAGATGGTCCCACGCCAGGGCGCGGGACGGACTACATTACAGACCTTTAATATTTTCAGCTTCTAATTCGTTGAAATATTTCAGAGTCTTCACTTTCAGTTCCATCGTGGACGGCTCGTCGCAGACCACAACCGCTTTCGGATGCAGCTGCAGACAGGTGATGGTCCACATGTGGTTGACGTTACCTTCGACCGCCGCCTGCAGCGCCAGCGCTTTCTGATGGCCCAGCACCAGAATCATCACTTCTTCCGCATCCAGCAGAGTACCCACGCCCACGGTCAGCGCATATTTCGGCACCAGATCCACATCGCCGTCGAAGAAGCGGGAGTTGGCCACGCGGGTGTCATGGGTCAGGGTTTTAATACGGGTACGGGACGCCAGAGAAGAGGCCGGTTCGTTAAACGCGATATGACCATCGTTACCTACACCGCCCATAAACAGGTGGATTTTACCGTAGGAGCGGATTTTTTCTTCATAACGACGGCATTCTGCATCGATATCCGGCGCATTACCATTCAGCAGGTTGATATTTTCAGCTGGAATATCAACATGGTCAAAGAAATTGCGGTGCATGAAGCTATGATAGCTTTCTGGATGCTCTTTCGGCAGGCCGACATACTCATCCATGTTGAAGGTAACAACGTGCTTGAAGCTAACCTGGCCTGCTTTATGCATTTCAACCAGCGCTTTGTAAGCGGTAAGAGGCGTACCACCGGTAGGCAGACCCAGTACGAACGGACGGTCCGCGGTCGGTTTGAACGCGTTAATGCGGTTAACGATATGACGGGCAGCCCATTTACCTACTTGTTCAGCTGTTACCAGGGGGATCAGTCTCATTCTTCACCTCTATAGTTAAATTAGAACCTGGCGGATTGGCGCCAGCATACTATGAAGAGTATTGCAGCAACTGCGCCGACCGGGGTCAATCCGTGTTGATTTTTTGAATGATAAAATAAGTTTTCGATGTTAGCCAGTCAAAGGGAGGGGGGAATACGATATTTGGTGATTATAGTCACAAAAAATACCCGTTTAATTTGCGATACGAATTAATTTTTCACACACTTTGCCGGTAAGTGATAAATCCGACCTTGTTACACAATAAAAAAGTGGCTTTGAAATGAGCCTCATCGGGGTCTCATAGGGGGAATAAGATGAATATTTTAGGTTTCTTTCAGCGGCTGGGTAGGGCGTTACAGCTCCCTATCGCAGTGCTGCCGGTCGCGGCCTTGCTGCTGCGATTCGGGCAACCAGATCTGCTGAACGTACCCTTCATCGCGCAAGCGGGTGGGGCAATCTTTGACAACTTAGCGTTGATCTTCGCCATCGGCGTGGCATCAAGTTGGTCCAAAGATAACGCGGGTTCTGCGGCGCTGGCCGGCGCGGTAGGTTATTTCGTGATGACCAAAGCGATGGTCACCATTAACCCGGAAATTAACATGGGCGTGCTGGCGGGTATCATTACCGGTCTGGTCGCGGGTGCTGTTTATAACCGTTGGGCCGGCATTAAACTGCCAGACTTCCTGAGCTTCTTCGGCGGTAAACGCTTCGTACCTATCGCTACCGGCTTCTTCTGTCTGGTGCTGGCTGCCATCTTCGGCTATGTCTGGCCGCCGGTGCAGCACGCTATTCATGCGGGCGGTGAATGGATCGTGTCTGCGGGCGCGCTGGGTTCCGGTATCTTCGGTTTCATCAACCGTCTGCTGATCCCAACCGGTCTGCATCAGGTGCTGAACACCATCGCCTGGTTCCAGATTGGCGAGTTCACCAACGCCGCGGGCGCGGTCTTCCACGGCGACATCAACCGCTTCTATGCCGGTGACGGTACCGCGGGGATGTTCATGTCCGGCTTCTTCCCGATCATGATGTTTGGTCTGCCGGGCGCTGCGCTGGCGATGTACATGGCTGCGCCGAAAGAGCGTCGTCCGATGGTCGGCGGTATGCTGCTGTCCGTGGCCATCACCGCGTTCCTGACCGGTGTGACCGAGCCGCTGGAATTCCTGTTCATGTTCCTGGCGCCATTGCTGTACCTCCTGCACGCTATCCTGACCGGTATCAGCCTGTTCATCGCAACGGCGCTGGGTATCCATGCGGGCTTCTCCTTCTCCGCGGGCGCTATCGACTACGTGTTGATGTACAGCCTGCCGGCAGCCAGCAAAAACGTCTGGATGCTGCTGGTGATGGGCGTGGTGTTCTTCTTCGTTTACTTCCTGTTGTTCAGCGCGGTTATCCGCATGTTCAACCTGAAAACGCCGGGTCGTGAAGATAAAACCGACGACGTCGTGACTGAAGAAGCTAACAGCAACACCGAAGAAGGTCTGACTCAGCTGGCGACCAACTACATCGCAGCCGTAGGCGGTACCGATAACCTGAAAGCCATTGATGCTTGTATCACCCGTCTGCGTCTGACCGTCGGCGACTCGGCGAAAGTCAACGATGCCGCCTGTAAACGTCTCGGCGCCTCCGGCGTGGTGAAACTGAACAAACAGACTATCCAGGTCATCGTTGGCGCGAAAGCGGAATCCGTTGGCGACGCCATGAAGAAAGTGGTTGCCCGTGGTCCGGTTGCCGCTACCGCCGTCTCGACTGACAGCGCGCCAGCCGCCGCGCCTGCCGCCAAACCGCAGGCGGTTGCAAACGCTAAAACCGTCGAAGCGCTGGTTTCCCCGATTACCGGCGAAGTGGTGGCGCTTGAGCAGGTGCCGGATGAAGCCTTCGCCAGCAAAGCCGTCGGTGACGGTGTCGCGGTGAAACCGACCGATAACATCGTTGTCGCGCCGGCGGCCGGTACGGTGGTGAAAATCTTCAACACCAACCACGCATTCTGCCTGGAAACCGATAATGGCGCGGAAATCGTCGTCCATATGGGCATCGATACCGTCGCGCTGGAAGGCAAAGGCTTTAAACGTCTGGTTGAAGAGGGCGCACAGGTGAAAGCCGGCGAGCCGATTCTGGAAATGGATCTGGCGTTCCTCAACGCCAACGCCCGCTCGATGATTAGTCCGGTCGTCTGCAGCAACAGCGATGATTACAGCGCGCTGGTGATTCAGGCAACGGGTAACGTTGTCGCCGGCCAAACGCCGTTGTTCGAGATTAAAGGCAAGTAAGGCTCCTGAGTAGAGTTTTGCCTCAGCGGCGCAGCGAAACCTGCGCCGCTTTTTTTTGCCGCAAATACCCCCATATCCAACAACAGATACGTATTTTGCGTAACTAATAGTTGTCTCTGCGCCCTGCTTGTAAGATCATGTGCCGTTATACGTTGTTTACGCTTTGAGGAACCCGTGATGAGTGAGGCAGAAGCCCGCCCGACTAACTTTATCCGTCAGATCATCGATGAAGATCTGGCTACCGGTAAGCACACCACCGTTCATACCCGCTTCCCGCCGGAACCGAACGGCTACCTGCACATTGGCCATGCAAAATCCATTTGCCTGAACTTCGGCATCGCTCAGGATTACCAAGGTCAATGTAATCTGCGTTTCGATGACACCAACCCGGTGAAAGAAGATATCGAATACGTGGAGTCGATTAAAAACGACGTGCAGTGGTTAGGTTTCCACTGGTCCGGCGATGTCTGCTACTCCTCTGATTACTTCGATCAGCTGCATCAGTATGCGGTTGAACTGATCAACAAAGGTTTGGCCTACGTTGACGAACTGTCCGCCGACGAGATCCGCGAATACCGCGGTACCCTGAAAGAGCCGGGTAAAAACAGCCCTTACCGCGATCGCAGCGTGGAAGAGAACCTCGCGCTGTTCGAAAAAATGCGCACCGGCGGCTTTGAAGAGGGTAAAGCTTGCCTGCGCGCGAAGATCGACATGGCGTCGCCGTTCATCGTGATGCGTGACCCGGTGCTGTATCGCATTAAATTTGCGGAACACCATCAGACCGGCAACAAGTGGTGCATCTACCCGATGTACGACTTCACCCACTGCATCAGCGATGCGCTGGAAGGTATCACCCACTCGCTGTGTACCCTGGAGTTCCAGGACAACCGTCGTCTGTACGACTGGGTGCTCGACAACATCAGTATTCCGGTGCATCCGCGTCAATATGAATTCTCGCGCCTGAATCTCGAATACACCGTGATGTCCAAGCGTAAGCTGAATCAGCTGGTGACCGAGAAGCACGTGGAAGGCTGGGATGACCCGCGTATGCCGACTATTTCCGGTCTGCGCCGTCGCGGTTATACCGCTGAATCCATCCGCGAGTTCTGCAAACGCATCGGCGTGACCAAGCAGGACAACACCATTGAGATGGCGTCGCTGGAGTCGTGCATTCGTGAAGATCTTAACGAAAACGCGCCGCGCGCGATGGCGGTAATCGATCCGGTTAAACTGGTTATCGAAAACTATCCGCAGGGCGCAAGCGAAATGGTGGCGATGCCGAACCATCCGAACAAGCCGGAAATGGGTAGCCGCGAGGTACCATTCAGCGCTGAGATCTGGATCGATCGCGCGGACTTCCGCGAAGAAGCCAACAAACAGTACAAGCGTCTGGTGCTGGGTAAAGAGGTGCGTCTGCGCAACGCCTACGTGATTAAAGCGGAACGCGTTGAGAAAGATGCAGAAGGTAATATCACTACCATCTTCTGTACTTACGATGCCGACACCCTGAGCAAAGACCCGGCCGATGGCCGCAAGGTTAAAGGCGTTATCCACTGGGTGAGCGCGGCGCACGCGCTGCCGGTTGAAATTCGCCTCTATGACCGTCTGTTTAGCGTGCCGAACCCGGGCGCGGCGGATGACTTCCTGGCGGTAATGAACCCGGAATCGCTGGTCATCAAGCAAGGTTTCGCGGAGCCGAGCCTGTCGAAAGCGCAGGCGGGTAAAGCATACCAGTTCGAGCGCGAAGGTTACTTCTGCCTCGACAGCCGCTACGCCACCGAGAGCCATCTGGTCTTCAACCGCACCGTTGGCCTGCGTGACACCTGGGCTAAAATCGGCGAGTAATGCTCACCGTCTTCATGAAACGCCGCGCACTGCGGCGTTTTTTTATTTCAGAATCAGTGAATTAAGAATCGATATTTTTTCGATGCGAATTAATCTTATTAAAACGCAGTAATAATTCCCCATCTCTTCCTGCCTGCGTATTTACATTTAACCGTTTCAGCTTTGACGGATTTTCAATTTTTTTTCGATATAACCATGACTTATCGTTAAAAAAGCTGAGAAGTAAGTCTGTAACAAAACGACATAAATTATGTGCGCTTTGTCATAATCTTAAGCTTTGCTCTGCGAAAGAGATTGATAATTCGCGTCACGAAAAATAGTCTATCCATAGTGGTTTCGCGGACTTTTAACCGCGCCGCTTTTAGTACTTTTTTATTTTTTTAGCGAGCTGCCTTTGGCAATCGCAATTTTAAAACGTCAAAGAGGATATGCACATGCGTACGTTTAGTGGCAAACGTAGTACGCTGGCGCTGGCTATTGCCGCCGTCACCGCGATGTCGGGTTGGGTTGTGGCTCCACAGGCCAGCGCAGCAGGCTTTATCGATGATTCTACCTTAACCGGCGGTATCTATTACTGGCAGCGCGAGCGCGACCGTAAAAACGTAGAAACCGACAAATACGAAACTAACCTTTCCCATTCTACCTGGAACGCCAACCTGGATTTCCAGTCCGGCTATGCCGCCGATATGTTTGGTCTGGATATTGCTGCCTTCACCGCGATTGAAATGGCGGAAAACGGCGACAGCGGCCATCCGAACGAAATTGCTTTCTCCTCCAGCAACCGTGCGTACAGCGAAGATTATACCGGCGATAAGAGCGGGATAAGCCTGTATAAAGCGGCAGCAAAATTTAAATTTGGCCCGGCGTGGGCGCGCGCGGGTTATATCCAGCCGACCGGACAAACGCTGCTGGCGCCGCACTGGAGCTTTATGCCGGGTACCTATCAGGGTGCGGAAGCCGGAGCCAACTTCGACTATGGCGATAACGGCGCGCTGAGTTTCTCCTATATGTGGACGAACGAATATAAGGCGCCGTGGCATATCGAGATGGATGATTTCTACCAGAACGATAAGAAAACCAAAGTTGACTATCTTCACTCTCTTGGCGCGAAGTACGATTTTAAAAACGATCTGGTGCTGGAAGCCGCATTTGGACAGGCCCAGGGCTATATCGATCAGTACTTTGCTAAAGCCAGCTACAAATTTGATATCGCGGGTTCGCCGTTGAGCACCAGCTATCAGTTCTACGGTACCCGCGATAAAGTCAGCAACGGCGGCGTCAACGATATCTACGACGGCACCGCGTGGCTGCAGGCGATCACTTTCGGCTATAAAGCGGCCGATGTGCTGGATCTGCGTCTGGAAGGGACCTGGGTGAAAGCCGATGGTCAGCAGGGCTACTTCCTGCAGCGTATGACGCCAACCTATGCCTCCTCTAACGGTCGTCTCGATATCTGGTGGGATAACCGCTCTGACTTTAACGCCAACGGCGAGAAAGCGGTGTTCTTCGGTGCGATGTACGACATGAAGAACTGGGACATGCCGGGCTGGGCGTTTGGCGCATCCTATGTTTACGCCTGGGATGCTAAGCCTGGCAGAATGGCATCCCCGGATGCTTACTACGATCCTAACTATCGTCTGAAAGAATCCGCCTACAGCCTGGATGCTATCTACACCCTGCAGGAAGGCCGGGCGAAAGGAACGATGTTCAAACTGCACTTCACGCAATACGACAACCACTCCGACATCCCAAGCTGGAGCGGTGGTTACGGCAACATCTTCCAGGATGAGCGTGACGTGAAGTTTATGGTTATCGCGCCGTTCACCATTTTCTGATGCCTGCGCGGCGGGCGTGAGCCTGCCGCCCCTCTGGGAGAATAACTATGAAAAAGCTGCTGCTCATCGCCATCATGGCATCGGGTCTGGTTGCCTGCGCGCCATCGCCAGCGCCGAAAGAAGATTCCAAATTGAAAGATGCCTATAGCGCCTGTATCAACACGGCAGAAGGTAATCCGGACAAGATTGAAGCCTGTCAGAGCGTACTCAACGTCCTGAAGGAAGAGAAACCGCATCAGCAGTTTGCGACGCAGGAGAGCGTCAGAGTGCTGGATTATCAGGCCTGTATTCAGGCGACGCGCACCGGTAATGACCAGGCGGTCAAAGCGCGCTGCGATAAAATCTGGCAGGAGATCCGCAGTAATAACACCACGAAGTAAAGCAGACAGTTAAGCGTATACGGGCGGAGCGCACACTCCGCCCGTCGCTATTTTAACGCGGTATTTCCGCTGGTTGATAGCCGCGGCTCAGACGCATGAACAGCATGGCGGTGGCGGCGAATCCGCATAGCGCCGCGCACATCAGCCACCAGCCCGGCGCGCTCTTATCGCCGGTGATTTCCACCAGCGCGGTAGAGATAGCTGGCGTCAGACCGCCGAAGATAGCGGTGGCGAGGCTAAACGCCAGCGAAAAGCCCACGGTGCGAACGTAGACCGGCATCACTTCCGTTAGCGCCGCCACCATTGCGCCGTTATACATACCAAAGAAGAACGAGAACCACAGCAGCACCAGCGTCATGCGGGTGAAGTCCGGCGCGGCGGTGAGCCATTGCATCACCGGCCAGGTGGTCAGCAGCGCCAGGACGGTGATTCCCATCAGCACCGGACGACGACCTATTTTGTCTGACAGCGCCCCGCCAATCGGCAACCAGATAAAGTTAGAGATACCGACCAGCATCGTCACCAGCAAGCTGTCGCGCGCGCTCAGATGCAGTACCGCTCTGCCGTAAGTTGGGGTATAGACGGTAATAAAATAAAAGGTGGTGGTGGTCATCGCTACCAGTAAGGTGCCTGCGCTGATGATGCGCCAGTTTTTAACAATTGTGGTCAGTATCTCTTTCGTATCGGGACGATGCTTACGCTGAAGAAAGGCTTCGGTCTCCTGCAGCGAACGCCGTAGCACGAAAATCAGCGGGATAATCAGGCAGCCGATAAAGAAGGGAATGCGCCAGCCCCATTCTGCAATCTCGTCGTGACCCAGCGTCTCGTTCAGTGCGTAGCCAATCAGCGCCGCCATGACGATGGCCACCTGTTGGCTGGCGGACTGCCAACTGGTATAGAACCCCTTTTTCCCCGGTTTGGCGATTTCCGCCAGATAGACCGACACGCCGCCGAGCTCGACCCCGGCCGAGAATCCTTGCAGCAAACGGCCAATTAATACCAGCACCGGCGCCAGCATGCCGATGGTTTGGTAGCCCGGCACCAGCGCAATCAGTAACGTGCCGCAGCCCATAATCGCCAGGGTGACCATCAGTCCTTTACGGCGCCCGATCCTGTCGATATAGGCGCCCAGCACCACCGCGCCAATGGGGCGCATCAGAAAGCCGGAACCAAATACGGCAAAGGTGAGCATCAACGCCGCAAACTCGCTCTCTGCCGGAAAGAAGGTTCTGGCGATATAGGTGGCATAGAAACCAAACAGAAAGAAGTCGAATTGCTCGAGAAAATTACCGCTGGTTACGCGGAGAATTGCGCCGAAGGTACCGGCGCGCGAGGTTGGTTGGGTCATAGAGTTTGCTCTCCATTGTCTTTATCTTGTTGTTATAGAGGTAAGAGTGAGCGGGTTAGTCGCCTGCGACTGCCGCCTGTTTTCCGCGCCGCTTCTCAATCGCCCACTTGAGTAACGCCGCACAGCGATAAAATCCGTGGGCAAATTTTCCGTAAGGCAGCGTTAAAAACAGCGCCATCACCACCCCGAGATGGATAGCGAGCAGAATGCCCATCCACGAGGTGTCCCGGCCCGCCAGGAGCGCGAGCCCGGTAAAACTGGTCAGCAGCAATAGCAGGATAAAACCACGATCCATCGGTTTTTGCCGCGCGTCGCCGTGCAGCGGCGAGCGGCGCAGGTTCAGCCATAGCAAACCCGCTGGGCCCACCAGTAGCCCGATCCCGCCAAGCGTGCCCAGCAGCACCGGTACGCTAAAGAACGGGTAGGGCGCTTCCCAGCCGGCGAAATAGTGATAGCCGGTGGCCACAACCGTGGCGGCGAAACAGAGCATAAAACCGTAAAATGTGAAGTGGTGAAAACGGCGGCGCATCAGGGTGAAGGCGTCATCGGCCTCGTTACAGCCTTTACCGTGTCCGCCGTCGAGATATTTCAAGGTCAGCGCATCATGTGAGGCCCTGGCGATATCAGCCGCCTGCGGTTGGCCCGGCGAGATCTCGCGCCAGAAACGAATCACCCCGCTCATCAGTAAACCGATGGCCAAAATAAAGACTGAACCAAACATCCACGCCAGCAGGTTATGTGGGAAAATCTGGTAGAAATCGCCGGCCAGCGGCGGGTGCAGCAGCGAGCCTTTGAGCCCCATCGCCAGCAGCAGAAACAGGACAAGACCCGCGACCAGCGCCAGCACCGTGGCGATCCCCGCACGGCGATATAAACTGCCGAAAGCGGCGGGCCGGGCGTAATGTTGATAGGTTTCCAGCCGCACTTCCGCCATCGCTTTGGGAACATTAATCGCAAACTCGTGCGGCGGGGCATACTGGCAGGCGTGCAGGCAGGCGCCGCAGTTGTGGCACAGGTTCGCCAGATAGTTAATATCCGCCTTGCCAAAGGACAGACGCTGGGTCATGGCCGGAAATACGGCGCAAAAGCCTTCGCAATAGCGGCAGGCGTTACAGACCTGCATCACCCGTTCGACTTCCGCTTCCGGCTCGGTGATGATTTGCGCCTCGATGATCAGCTTTTCAAGCGACTTCATGATGTTTCTCCTGCTGTGCCGCCAGGGCGGCTTGCTGACCGGCAATGCGGCCGAATGTGGTCCCGATCGACATGCCTACGCCGGCGGTATAGCCTTTGCCCAGCACGTTGCCGGCCATCATTTCGCCGGCGACAAACAGATTGCGGCTCGGCTTGCCGGCAAAGTGGACGGCGGCGTGTTGATTGACGTACAGCCCGAGGTAGGTGAAGGTGATCCCTGGACGCAGGGCATAACCATAATAAGGCGGCGTATCGATAGGCCGCGCCCAGTGGGTTTTTGGCGGCGTAAGGCCGGAGGTAGCGCAGTTATCAAGACGGGTATGGTCGAACTGGCCTGGCGTACAGGCGGCATTGTAGCTGGCGATGGTCTGCGACAAACGTTCGCCATCCAGCCCCAATTGGCGGGCCAGTTCCGCGATGGTATTGGCCTGGGCTCCCGGAAAAACGGGCGGCATAAACTGTCCAACGGCTTTACTGTCGATGATCGAATAGCCGATTTGCCCCGGCTGGTGGGCGACCAGACGGCCCCAGATGGCGTAACGTTTGGGCCAGAAATCCTCCCCTTCATCATAAAAGCGCTCAGCATCGCGGTTCACCACCACCCCCAGCGACACGCAGTCGACGCGGGTACAGATGCCGCCGTCATAGAGCGGCGCCCGGGCGTCAATGGCGACGCAGTGCGACTGCGAAGGATCGCCGATGATATCGGCCCCGGCGTCGATCATAAATTTGAGCAGCACCCCCTGATTAAAACGGGTGCCGCGGATGAGAAAGTTGTCGGCAGGCCATTCGCCGCGCTCATTTTGCCCCCAGGCTTCGCGCAGCCACTCGCGGTTAGATTCAAAACCGCCGGCGGCGAGCACGCAGGTTTTCGCGGCGATCCGCTCGGTGCCCGCCAGCGCGGCGACGAATTCGCCATCACGTAATTCAAGCGCCTGCACCGGCGTGTTATAGCGGATCTGCACGCCCATCTGCTCGGCGCTGCGGTAATAGGCATTGACCAGGGCTTTACCGCCGCCCATAAAAAAGGCGTTGGTGCGGGCGACGTGCAGGGCGCCGGATAAGGGCGGTTGAAAGTTAACGCCATGACGGCGCATCCAGTCCCGACATTGCGACGAGGTGCGGATCACCAACCGGGCCAGCGTTTCGTTGGTGTTGCCCCCGGTGACGCGCAGCAGATCCTGCCAGTATTCTTCTTCCGGGTAGCTGTCAACTAAGACATCCTGCGGCGCATCGTGCATACAACGCAGGTTACGCGTGTGCTGAGAGTTACCGCCCCGCCATTCCCGCGGCGCGGCCTCCAGCAGCAGTACGGATGCGCCTGCTTCCCGGGCGGTTAAGGCGGCGCATAACGCGGCGTTGCCGCCGCCAATCACCAGTACATCCACCATTATCGGCTCCATTACGCTTTGACTAATTGTTAAATTTGTAATGGAAATGTAAGGTGCAGGGGCGGCAGGCGCTATGGCGTAAAGCTAAAAAGGGGTTTAGGAAGTGTAAAGACTGGCGCCCGGCCAGTTGCCGGATTCAACTAGCTGGCGCATGACTTTTGCCAGCATTACCCGTGCCGCAAGGCCTGCCGGGGTGAGTTCGTCATCGGAAAGACTGACCAGAAAATTCGGTCGGCTTAGTACCGGATTGTCGACGCCGATCACTCTTAGCGCCTCGCTGTCGAGATGAGAAATCGCCGCGCCCGGCTGCAGCGTGGCGCCGAGGCCATCACGGACGGCCCGCATCAGCAGGGCCAGGCCATCGATTTCAGCTACCACGTCAACGTTGATGGCGTGCTCCTGGCAAATAGCGTCCAGCCTGCCGCGCAGGCCATGCCCCTGGCTTGGCATAATCAGCGGGATGGCGGCCAGTTGGTTCGGGGAGATGCTATCGCCGGGCAGCGGCGCCAGCACGTCATGGGCGCCAATGAGAAACAGACGCTCTTCGAGAATGGGTCTGGCGCTCCAGCGCAGGATCTTCTCTTTCTGGAAAACGATGGCTAAATCGAGCTGGCGGGTATTGATCATCCGTTCCAGATTGCCGGAGAGGCTTTCCACCAGGTGCAGGCGGACGTCGGCGTAGCTTTCGCGCATGGCGTTGATAAAAGGTACGCCCAGTACAGAAGCGGTGCTGGGCGCCATACCGACGCTGACGTGACCGGAAAGGCGCGCTTCACGCGCGGCGAGAATGGCATCGTCAGCATGGCGCAGCGCCAGTTGCGCCTGTGAGTAAAAGGCGAGCCCGGCGCTGGTGGGCATTACGCCACGCGAAGTCCGTTGCAGCAGGCGGATAGCGAGTTCATTTTCCAGACGCGCCATTTGCTGGCTGAGCGCAGAGACGCCAATATTCAGATCGAGCGCGGCGCGGCCCATACTGCCGGTTTCCACGATGCGGACAAAATAGCGTAGCTGGCGCAGCTCCATAGTGACTCTCCGTACAAGGCGATAGGCTCTGACAGAATACGCATTCAGGCGGATTTCGCCCATAAAAAAAGCCAACCTTCAGGTTGGCTTTTTACGACAAACGAGACGGGAAATTACTTATTCACCGCATCGTGGGCATGTTCATCTTCGCGGCAGTCGCCTTCCGCACAGTGGCCGTACAGGTACAGGCTGTGGTTAGTTAAGCGGATGCCGTGTTGCGCAGCAATTTCACGTTGGCGGGATTCGATCGAATCATCGCTGAACTCGATCACTTTGCCGCAGTCGAGGCAAATCAGGTGATCGTGGTGGTGCTGCTGAGTCAGCTCGAATACGGATTTACCGCCTTCGAAGTTGTGACGAGTCACGATGCCTGCATCGTCGAACTGGTTCAGCACGCGGTAAACGGTAGCCAGACCAATCTCTTCACCCATATCGATCAGGCGTTTATATAAATCTTCCGCACTGACGTGATGGTTATCCGGTTCCTGCAACACTTCCAGAATTTTCAGTCGGGGAAGTGTGACTTTCAGGCCAGCCTTCTTTAATGCGATATTGTTGTCAGTCATGCGGAATCTGTCCTGTTGCTAAAGATCGGCTTCCTTCAAAGGGAAGCAATACAGAGAATCACCCGATGTAATGCGTCTCATTATAGAGCTGCTACTCTGAAATGAAAACTGCAAGCATCGCGCCTTGTAAGCTGTCAAAAACGAATTACCAGCTACAAACTGTGTCACGTGACCTCGTGGAATCAGAGGACATTGTACAGATATGTGATGAAAAGTTAAAAACTTGTAGCTATTAGTTTGATTGCTTTTATCTATTAATTCAGCGCAGCTTAATAGCTGCGCCGTTTGATTCTTAGGCGTTTTTGATTTCTTCCAGATGCAGCTCTTCGGAAATCTGCTTCACCCACTTCTCAACGCGCTCGTTGGTCAGTTCCGGTTGACGGTCTTCATCAATCGCCAGACCTACGAAGTGATCGTCGTCCGCCAGGCCTTTCGACGCTTCAAAGTGGTAGCCCGCGGTCGGCCAGTGGCCAACGATGGTTGCGCCGCGCGGTTCAATGATGTCACGAATGGTGCCCAGCGCATCGCAGAAGTATTCTGCGTAATCTTCCTGGTCGCCGCAGCCAAAGACGGCTACCAGCTTACCGTTGAAGTCGATCTCTTCCAGCGTCGGGAAGAAGTCGTCCCAGTCGCACTGCGCTTCGCCGTAGTACCAGGTTGGGATGCCGAGCAGCAGAATATCGTGGCTTTCCAGATCTTCTTTGCTGCTCTTGGCAATGTCGTGAACTTCAGCAACGTCTTTACCGAGCTGCTTTTGGATCATTTTTGCAATATTTTCGGTGTTGCCGGTGTCGCTGCCAAAAAAGATGCCGATGATTGCCATGAGTAAAATAACCTCTTGAAACTTAATGATGTGGTAGTGGCATTATGCCTACAGTTAACGGCAATCATAGCAGAACAGGGAAGGGCGCGGAAACAGCAATAACGTCCTGGTGCACACTCTGCTACATGAAAGCGATTTTTTTGCGTTTTTCAGACTTCGCCCTGGTTACGCAGGCAGGCCAGTTGGTGCATCAGCATCTCTTCGATAAGATCGCTGCGGCTCATATTGCGGGCTTCCGCCAGCTCATTAAGCGCGTCGACCGCATCGGCGTTGAGCTTCAACTCAACGCGCTTCAAGCCGCGAACCTTATCGCGTTTGAGCTGATTGCGTTTGTTGATGCGCAGTTGTTCATCGCGCGAAAGCGGATTGGTTTTCGGTCTACCCGGGCGACGCTCATTTGCGAACAAATCTAATGTCGTTCGGTCCGTTTGTTCTTTTGCCATGATTCAGAGTGACTTCGGGGAAACAAGCTGCCGGGCTATAGCCGGCGCAGATAGCGCGCCATAATACATCAGGCGAACCGCTGCGCCAACGACCGCGGGCATTCTGCCGCGCGGTCGGGCGTTTTTTAGCCACTCAGGCTTCAATTGTGCTCAGATAACGGCGAATTGCGCGTAAAACCGCCTCGGGTTTTTCCGCATGCACCCAGTGTCCGGCGCCGGCAATGACGTGGGCGCGGGCCTGCGGGAACTGCGCCAGCAGCGCGTCGCGGTATTCATCGGTGACATAAGGGGAGTTGCCGCCGGGAATAATTTGCGCCGGGTGCGGCCAGGCTGGCACGGTTTCCCAGCCGACAATATGCGGGTATTGATCCCACAGCGCCGGCACGTTGAAGCGCCACGCGCCGTCGACAAAGGATTTCAGCAGAAACTGAATGACGCCTTCTTCCTTTATATGCTCGCGCATCACCTGCGCCGCCTGCTGGCGGGTGCTGGCGGCGGATTCGCTGACCGCGTTAATCGCCGCGAAGATCTCATCATGACGGCGGACGTGATAAGCCACCGGCGCAATATCAATCGCCACCAGCCCGGCGATGCGATCCGGCGCCAGCGCGGTCAGCGCCATCACCGCTTTGCCGCCCATCGAATGGCCGATAAAAGTCGCTTTCTCTATCTGATGATCGTCAAGAGTATCCAGCAGATCCTGCGCCATCGCGCGGTAGGTCATCTCCGGCGAACGCGGGGATAAACCGTGGTTTCGCATATCGACCTGCAATATATCGTAGTCGGCGACCAGATCGCGGGCGAGGATCCCAAGATTGTCCAGGCTGCCGAACAGGCCATGTACCAGGACGATTGGGGATTTATTGTGCGGGTTTTGTGCAGATTGCGCTCGGCTATTTAATTTCATGGCAAAGTTCTTTTTTTCGCTCCGTCGGGTTAGGGTATTATGTTGGACATTCTGCCATTAGGCTGCAAGACCCGGAAGCATTCTGAGTTTTAACGCCATCCTGGTTTGACGCTATTCGCGGTTGGGATTTGTCCTCTATCTGCTGCCTGTTGCGCTGCGGCGTGAAAGACAAAGGATAGTTAATCCCGACGACTTGTATTCAGAAACAAAGAAATCGCACTGGATTAAGATGAAAACAATCGAAGTTGATGATGAGCTCTACCGCTATATTGCCAGCCACACTCAGCATATTGGCGAGAGCGCATCCGACATTTTACGGCGCATGCTGAAATTTTCCGCCGTTTCTCAGCCTGCATCTGGCGCGCCAGCGGCGAAAGCCGCGCCGACGGCTGCTCCTGCGGCGGCGCCAGCCGTCGAAGCGAAGCCGGCCAACCCGGTTAAAGATAAAGTCCGCGCGATGCGCGAGCTGCTGTTATCTGACGAATACGCTGAACAAAAGCGCGCGGTTAACCGCTTCATGCTGGTGTTGACTACGCTTTACTCGTTAGACAGTAAGGCATTTTCAGAAGCCACTGAGTCTCTGCACGGACGCACCCGCGTATACTTCGCCGAAGACTCACGGACGCTGCTGAAAAGCGGTAATCAGACCAAACCGAAACAGGTTCCTGGTACGCCGTGGTGGGTTATCACCAATACTAATACCGGCCGTAAATGCAGCATGATCGAACACATCATGCAATCAATGCAGTTCCCTGCGGAGCTCATTGAAAAGGTTTGCGGCACGATCTAGTTAATTAAACTTTGCACCAGAAGGATCAGGCAATGGCAATCGATAAACGTGCGGGTCAGCCGGCACAACAGAGTGATTTGATTAACGTCGCCCAGCTGACCGCTCAGTACTATGTGCTGAAGCCGGAAGCGGGCAATGCGGAGCATGCGGTTAAATTCGGCACCTCCGGCCATCGCGGTAGCGCAGGGCGCCACAATTTCAATGAGCAGCATATTCTGGCGATTGCGCAGGCGATTGCGGAAAACCGCGCGAAAAACGGCATCACCGGCCCGTGCTACGTGGGTAAGGATACCCACGCTTTATCCGAACCGGCCTTCATTTCCGTGCTGGAAGTGCTGGCGGCAAACGGTGTTGATGTGATCGTTCAGGAAAACAACGGCTTCACCCCGACGCCGGCGGTTTCCAACGCGATTCTGGTGCATAACAAAAAAGGCGGCCCGCTGGCGGATGGTATTGTCATTACCCCGTCGCACAACCCGCCGGAAGATGGCGGTATTAAGTACAACCCGCCAAACGGCGGCCCGGCTGATACTAACGTGACTAAAGTGGTAGAGAACCGCGCTAATGAACTGCTGGCTGCCGGTCTGCAGGGCGTGAAACGTATTTCTCTCGACGCCGCGCTGGCTTCCGGCCACGTGAAAGAGCAGGACCTGGTACAGCCGTTTATTGAAGGGCTGGCGGATATCGTCGATATGGCGGCTATTCAGAAAGCGGGCCTGAAACTGGGCGTCGACCCGCTGGGCGGTTCGGGTATCGAATACTGGAAACGCATCGGCCAACACTACAAGCTGGATCTGACCATCGTCAACGATCAGGTCGATCAGACGTTCCGCTTTATGCACCTTGATAAAGATGGCGCGATCCGCATGGACTGCTCCTCCGAGTGTGCGATGGCGGGTCTGCTGGCGCTGCGCGATAAGTTCGATCTGGCTTTCGCCAACGATCCGGATTACGACCGTCACGGTATCGTGACCCCGGCTGGCCTGATGAATCCGAACCACTATCTGGCGGTGGCTATCAACTACCTGTTCCAGCATCGTCCGCAGTGGGGCAAAGATGTTGCGGTTGGTAAAACGCTGGTTTCTTCGGCGATGATTGACCGCGTGGTTAACGATCTGGGCCGTAAGCTGGTGGAAGTGCCGGTGGGCTTTAAATGGTTTGTTGACGGTCTGTTCGACGGCAGCTTCGGCTTCGGCGGCGAAGAGAGCGCGGGGGCATCGTTCCTGCGTTTCGACGGCACGCCGTGGTCCACCGATAAAGACGGTATCATCATGTGCCTGCTGGCGGCGGAAATCACCGCGGTGACCGGTAAGAACCCGCAGGAACACTACAACGAGCTGGCGGAACGCTTTGGCGCCCCAAGCTACAACCGTCTGCAGGCATCGGCCACTTCCGCGCAGAAAGCGGCGCTGTCTAAGCTATCGCCGGAAATGGTGAGCGCCGATACGTTGGCGGGCGATCCGATCACCGCGCGTCTGACCGCGGCGCCGGGCAACGGCGCTTCTATCGGCGGGCTGAAAGTGATGACCGACAACGGCTGGTTCGCGGCCCGTCCGTCAGGCACCGAAGACGCCTACAAAATCTACTGTGAGAGCTTCCTTGGCGAAGAGCATCGCAAGCTGATTGAAAAAGAAGCGGTAGAGATTGTCAGCGAAGTGCTGAAAAACGCCTGATTGTCCTATCAGCATCAGGCCCCCTGCGGGCCTGATTATTTCGCAAGGAATGCGATGAAATTACAACGGAAGTCCCTTTTTTTGTTCTGGGCGTGGATGGATCTCTTTTTCGTCCTGCAATTCTTATGGTGGAATATTTCCCACCGCCGTCTTCCTTTCTACGACGATCTACTGGCGTATCTTCAGCTGCTGCACACTTACGGCGCAGCGGCGGCCTGGCTGTACCCGCTGAATGTTCTGCTGATTATCAGCATTCCGCTGTCGATGATCCTATTTTTCCGTCAGAGCCGCTATGCGCTGTGGTTGGCCTGGGGGCAGGCGCCGCTCAGGCTGGTATTTATGCAGCCTTCGCTGTCGCTGGGTCTGTGGCTGATTCAAGCCGCCGGCGTCAGGAATTTAGCGATCCTGGCAGGCTTCCTGCTGCTCTCTGAAGGGCTGAAAATCGCCACTCTCTGGTACTGCAGAGGCGAATTTCAGGGCATAAAGCGATAGCCAATCCCGGTTTCGGTCAGCAGATGCTGCGGCCGCGCCGGGTCAACCTCCAGCTTTTGCCGTAAGTGTCCCATATAAATCCGCAAATAGTGACTGTGTTCGACGGCGTTAGGCCCCCATACCTGATTCAGAAGCTGGCGCTGGGTGAGCACTTTGCCGGGATTGTTCAGCAGCGCTGCCAGCAGGCGAAACTCGATGGGCGTCAGGTGAATTTCTTCACTGCCGCGCACGATACGGCGGGCGGGGATGTCGACGCTAATATCGGCAAAACGCACCACCGGCTCATCGGCCTGCGCGCTGCCGTGACGGCGCAGCGCGACGCGTAGCCGCGCCTGCAGTTCGCCTATACCAAACGGTTTACTTAGGTAGTCATCGGCGCCGGCGTCAAGGGCGGCGATCTTGTCATGTTCTTCGCTGCGCGCCGACAGCACGATAATCGGCATCTGGCTCCACTGGCGGACTTCGCGGATAAAATCATTACCGTCGCCGTCCGGCAGGCCAAGATCGAGGATCGCTAAATCCGGTTTGCGGGTGGCGGCTTCGATGAGTCCGCGCTGCAGGGTTTCGGCTTCAAATACGCGCATGCCGTCGGCTTCCAGCGCGGTGCGCAGAAAGCGGCGGATAGCGTGTTCGTCTTCGATGATTAAAACGTTAATCACATTTCCTCGGCTAACTCTTCCAGTTCTGGGGGGGCTTCTCGCGGCAGTGTAACACGGAAACAGGCGCCGCCCTCCGGACGGTTGCTGGCGGTAATGCTGCCGTCGTGCACCTCGACAATGGCCTGGCAAATCGCCAGCCCCAGGCCGACGCCGGGGATGGCCGACTCTTTATTACCGCGGGCGAATTTATCAAAGATAGCCTGTTCCTGGCCTGCCGCGATCCCTGGACCATTATCCCAGACTTCGATGATCAACTGTTGTGTATCCGCTTCGGCATGAATGCCAATCTGCGCCTGTGCGCCGGCGTATTTATGCGCGTTCTCCAGCAGGTTGATCAGCACCCGTTCAAACAGCGGGCCGTCAACGTGGACCAGCAGCAGCGGGTCCGGCAGCGACAGCTGGATGCGCTGGCCGCCAAGCCCAGGCTCCAGCATACGCAGGGCGCTACCGACGATCTCTTCGAGAGTTAACCACTCTTTATGCAAATTAAAACCGCCGGACTGAATACGCGCCATATCCAGTAGATTATTCACCAACCGGGTAGTGTTGAGCACGTGCTGGCGAATTTCGTTGGCCTGCGGCGCGTGCTTCGACCCTTCGCTGGCCAGATCGAGGGTCAGGATCTCCGCCTGGCCGAACAGGACCGTCAGCGGCGTCCGCAGATCGTGAGAGAGGGCGGCCAGCAGTGAGTTGCGCAGGCTTTCGCGTTCGCTGGTCAAGCGCGCCTGCACTTCGCTGGCGGTCAGGGTCAGGCGCTCAAGCGCGCTGGCCACCAGCAGGGTAAAGGTTTCCAGCAGCCGCTGTTGTTCGGGGATCATCAGCTGGCGCAGATTTTCCGGTTCGACCAGCAGCAGCCCCCAGGTGCGGGCGGCGCTTTGTAGCGGCAGAATTTGATACGGCACGCCGGGGAGAGTGTCGGTACCGGCCCCGGCTGGCTGACCTTTATCGAAACTCCAGCGGGCAATCGCATCATCCCACGAGAAAACGCCGGATTGCTGGGTCATCGGCTGCAACTGCCCGTTCTCATCAGGCAGCAGTAGCTGGCTGCGGGCCTGAAAGGTGGAAGTAATAAAGCGTTCGCTGGTGGCGGCGATATCTTCACGGCTGCGGCCGACCGCCAGCGCTTTTGACATTTCATACAGATGGCGGGTACGCCGCTCGCGATAACGCGCCACCCGCGCTTGGTATCGCATCCCGGCGGTCAGGTTGCCGATCACCAGACCAACGGTCAGCATCACGCCGAACGTCAGCAGGTACTGAACGTCGGAAACCGCCAGCGTACCGCGTGGGGCGACAAAAAAGAGATCGAAGCTAATCACGTTGATAAAGGTCGCCAGCACCGATGGCCAGCGGCCATACAGCAGGGCGATTATCACCACGCCCAGTAGATAGAGCATCACCAGGTTGGCGGCTTCAAAGGCCATCAGCCACTGCATGGCGACTACGGTGATAATGGCGCACAGCGCCACGGCCAACAGACAACCCTTCAACTGTTGGCGCCATTTATCAATAGCCGTACGATTGTCATTTGCACGGGCGGGCAGGGAGGCCGGTTTTTCATCCAGCGCGATCACCACCAGATCGAGGTCCGGGGCGCGACGCGCCAGACGGTCGGCAAACCCGGCTCGTTCCCACCAGCGGCGCTCTCCCTGGCGACCAATCACAATTTTGCCGAGGTTGTGCTCGCGAGCGTAATGCAGCACCGCTTTTTCTTCCGATGGGTCGGAGAGCGTCGCGGTTTCGGCGCCTAACTCTTGCGCTAGCTTCAGCGCGGCGAGGATCGCCCGCCGCCTGGCCTCCGGCAGTCGGTGCAGCGCGGGCGTTTCTACATAGACCGCGTGCCAGACGCTACCGAGCCTGGCCGCCAGCCGGGCGGCGGCGCGAACCAGTTTTTCGCTGCCGGTATTGTGCCCGATGCACAGCAGAATGGCGTCGCGGGTGTGCCAGACTTTTTCCTGCCCCTGGCGGTCGCGCCAGGCGCGCATTTGTTCATCTACCCGGTCGGCGGTACGACGCAGCGCCAGTTCGCGCAGGGCGATCAGATTACCTTTGCGGAAGAAGTTTTCGATGGCGCGTTCGGCCTGGCCGCCGATGTACACCTTGCCCTCATTCAGGCGCTGGCGCAGATCGTCCGGCGGCAAATCCACCAGAACCACATCATCGGCGGCGTCAAAGAAGGGGTCGGGGACGGTTTCGCGTACCTGCACGCCGGTAATACCGCTGACTACATCATTGAGGCTTTCAAGATGCTGGACGTTGACGGTGGTGAAGACGTCGATACCGGCTTCGAGCAGTTCTTCGACGTCCTGCCAGCGCTTCGGGTGGCGCGAACCCGGCGCGTTGCTATGCGCCAGTTCGTCCACCAGGATCAGCGCCGGGCGGCGGGCCAGCGCGGCATCAAGGTCAAACTCATGAACGTAGCGTCCGCGGTGGGAAATGCGCTTTTGCGGGAGGGCGCTAAGCCCCTCCAACATGGCGGCGGTATCTTTGCGGCCGTGGGTTTCCGCCACGCCGATCAGAATATCCAGCCCCTGAGCGCGCAGCCGCTGCGCTTCCGCCAGCATTGCCCAGGTCTTACCCACCCCGGCGCAGGCGCCGAAAAACACCTTCAGCTTGCCGCGATGCGGCGCAGCGGTTTGTTGCAGCAGACGGTCGGGGTCCGGACGCAGCGGCTCGTCACTCATTGATTAATCCTTTAGGGCATCCAGCGCCATGTTCAGTTGCAGTATATTTACCACAGGTTGACCGAGAAAACTGAGCAACGGTTTTTGCGTCGCCTGGTCCACTAACTGTTTCACCTGCGCATCGCTGAGGTTGCGCGCTTTGGCGACGCGCGGTACCTGCCACAGCGCCGCGGCTGGGGTCAGGTTGTTATCCAGTCCGCTGGCCGACGCGGTAACCAACTCGACCGGCACCGTCGGGCTCGCTTGCGGGTTAGCGGCGCGTAATGCCTGTACCCGTTCGCTTATCGCTTTATCCAGCGCCGGATTGCTGACCGCCAGATTACTGCCGCCGGAGGCCAGCGGATTATCCGCCACCTCTGCCGTCGCGGAAGGGCGGCCGTGGAAATAACCGGCGGCGGTAAAGTTCTGCCCGATCAGAGCGGAGCCGCGCACCTCGCCGTCGAGATGGATCAGCGAGCCGTTAGCCTGCTGCGGGAACCACCACTGCCCTAAGGCGGTAGTCAGTAACGGATACAGGCCGCCGGTGAGCAGGGTTAACAGAATAAATAGCACAAGTGCCGGACGAATCAATGACATGGTAATTTCCTCACACCAGACCGGTCAGGGTCAGCAACAGGTCGATAGCTTTAATACCGACAAAAGGCACGATCAGCCCGCCGAGGCCGTAAACCCACAGGTTGCGGCGCAGCATCGCCGACGCCGACAGCGGACGATAGCTCACGCCCTTCAGCGCTAAAGGGATCAGGCAGACGATAATCAGGGCGTTAAAAATAACCGCGCTCATGATCGCCGAAGAGGGCGAGTGCAGATGCATCACGTTCAGCATCGCCAGTTGCGGATAGGCGGCGGCGAAGGCGGCCGGAATAATCGCGAAATACTTGGCGACGTCATTGGCGATACTGAATGTGGTTAACGACCCACGGGTCATCAGCATCTGTTTACCGATATGCACCACTTCAATCAGCTTGGTCGGGTTCGAGTCGAGATCCACCATGTTGCCCGCCTCTTTCGCTGCCTGAGTGCCGGAGTTCATTGCGACCGCCACATCAGCCTGCGCCAGCGCCGGAGCGTCGTTGGTGCCGTCGCCGGTCATCGCCACCAGCCGTCCTTCCGACTGATACTGGCGAATCAGCGCCAGCTTGGCTTCCGGCGTTGCTTCGGCCAGAAAATCATCAACCCCCGCTTCGGCGGCGATGGCGGCGGCGGTCAGGCGGTTATCACCGGTGATCATCACCGTCTTAATGCCCATTTTGCGCAGCTGGGCGAAACGCTCTTTAATGCCGCCTTTGACGATATCTTTGAGCGAAATAATCCCCAGCACGCGTTCGCCCTCGGCGACGACCAGCGGCGTGGCCCCCTGGCGGGCGACCTCTTCTACCTGCTTATCGACATCGGCCGGGAAGTGGCCGCCGTTAGCTTCGATATGGCGGCGAATCGCGTCCACCGACCCTTTACGGATCATGCGTTGGTCGATGTTAATACCGCTCATACGGGTCTGGGCGGTGAAGGGGACAAATGTGGCGTGCAGCGAATGCAGATCGCGTTCGCGCAGATTAAAGCGCTGTTTCGCCAGCACCACGATGCTGCGGCCTTCTGGCGTTTCATCCGCCAGCGACGATAGCTGGGCGGCATCGGCCAGCACGCGCTCTTCGACGCCGCGAGCCGGCAGAAACGCCGAGGCCTGACGGTTGCCGAGGGTGATGGTGCCGGTTTTATCCAGCAGCAGTACGTCGACATCGCCGGCGGCTTCCACCGCGCGCCCGCTGGTGGCGATAACGTTGGCGCCAAGCATCCGGCTCATCCCGGCGACGCCGATAGCGGAGAGCAGGCCGCCGATGGTGGTTGGGATAAGGCATACCAGTAGCGCCACCAGTACGGTCACGCTAACCGCATTACCGCTCCACGCCGAGAAGGGCCAGATGGTGGCGGTGGCCAGCAGGAACACCAGCGTCAGGGCGATCAACAGGATCGTCAATGCGATTTCGTTCGGCGTTTTACGGCGCTGCGCGCCTTCAACCATGGCGATCATCCGGTCGAGGAAGGTTTCACCCGGATTGACGCTGCAGCGGATCACCAGCCAGTCAGAGAGGATCCGGGTGCCGCCGGTGACCGAGGCGAAATCGCCGCCGGACTCGCGGATAACCGGCGCGGATTCCCCGGTGATGGCGCTTTCATCTACCGAAGCGCCGCCTTCGATCACTTCGCCGTCGCAGGGGATAATGTCGCCGGCTTCCACCAGTACGATATCGCCTTTGCGTAACTCTTCCGCCGGGACGTGATCCATCGGGGCATCGTGCTGCGGCGCGCGCAGCTTACGGGCGAAAGCGGTTTTTTTCACCCCTTTCAGGCTGTTGGCCTGCGCTTTGCTTCGTCCTTCGGCCATCGCTTCGGCGAAGTTGGCGAACAGCACGGTAAACCACAACCACAGACTCACGGCTGCGGTAAAGCCGGCGTGACCCGTAAGATATCCCCCGGCCATGGCCATCGCCAGCAGGGTGGTCAGCACGCTGCCAATCCAGACGATAAACATCACCGGGTTACGCCACTGCACCGAAGGGCTGAGTTTTTTCACGGCATCCAGCAGCGCCTGACGCACCAGCGTCGGCTCCAGCAGGGCTAATTGTTTGCGACTCATAACAGGCTGCTCCGCATCGCTTAAAGTAAAGAGAAGTGTTCCGCCACCGGGCCGAGCGCCAGTGCGGGGATAAAGGTGAGGGCGCCGACCAGCAGGACGGTACCGATCAGCAGGCCGATAAACAGCGCATCGTGGGTGGCGAGCGTGCCGGAACTGGCGGGCTGAATTTTCTTGTTCACCAGCGACCCGGCAATCGCCATCACCGGGACGATCACCCCGAAGCGGCCCACCAGCATGCAGAACGCCAGCAGCAGGTTCCAGAAGGTCGTGCCGGCGCTTAAGCCGCCGAAGGCGCTGCCGTTGTTGTTGGCCGCCGAGGTGACCGCGTACAACACTTCGCTAAAGCCGTGCGGGCCCGGATTCAACATGGCGCTGCGACCGGCTTCGGTCATCATCGCCAACGCGGTGCCGAGCAGTACCAGCGTCGGGGTCACCAGAATCGCCAGCGCGATCATTTTCATTTCGCGCACGTCGATTTTCTTGCCGAGATATTCCGGCGTGCGGCCAATCATCAGCCCGGCGATAAATACCGCCAGCATGACGAACAGCAGCATGCCGTACAGCCCGGAGCCCACGCCGCCGAAGACCACCTCGCCAATTTGCATCAGCCACATCGGCACCATGCCGCCCAGCGCGGTGAAGGAATCATGCATCGCGTTGACCGCGCCGCAGGAGGCGGCGGTAGTGACTACCGCAAACAGGCTGCTGGCGAGAATGCCAAAGCGGCTCTCTTTCCCTTCCATATTCAGGCTGCTGTCGGCGCCAAGGCTGAGCAGGTGCGGATTTCCGCGAGTTTCCGCCCACATCACCACCGCCACGCAGACCACGAAAATCAGCGCCATTGCCCACAGGATTGCGCGTCCCTGACGGCGATCGCCGACCGCTTCGCCAAAGGCAAAACACAGCGCCGCCGGGATCAGGAAGATCGCCAGCATCTGCACCAGGTTGGTTAACGCCGTCGGGTTCTCAAACGGATGCGATGAGTTGGCGTTAAAGAAGCCGCCGCCGTTGGTACCGAGCATTTTGATCGCTTCCTGCGAGGCGACCGGTCCCATCGGCAGCCACTGGCGAACGCCTTCCAGGCTGGTGAACGGCTGATAAGCCTGCAGGTTCTGCGGCACGCCCTGTTGCACAAAGAACAGCGCGATCAGCAGAGAAAGAGGCAGTAGCAGCCACAGCGTAATGCGGGTCAGGTCGACCCAGGCGTTGCCGAGGGTGCTGACTTTCTGTCGCGCCCAGGCGCGGGTCAGCACGAAGATAACCGCAATACCGGTCGCGGCCGACAGGAAGTTTTGCACCGCCAGACCTACCATCTGGCTGAGATAGCTCATGGTGGTTTCCCCGGCGTAGGCCTGCCAGTTGGTGTTGCTGACGAAGCTTACCGCGGTATTCAACGCTAAATCCCAGGACAGATTGGGGAAGTGCTGCGGATTGAACGGCAGCCAACCCTGACACATCAGCAGCGCCATCAGCGCCGCGAGACCAATCGCGTTAAACAGCACAATGGCGATCAAGTACTGCCGCCAGTCCATCTCCTGGCTGCGAATCCCCGCCAGCCGCCAGATACCGCGCTCAACGCCGGCAAGCCCCGGGAGCGGGAGGTCGTTGATCATTCGCGCCAGCAGCGAACCGAGCGGCCGCGCCAGTACCAGCAGTACCAGCAGGAAGCTGGCGATAAGTAAGAACCCTTGCGCGGCCATCAGAACGCCTCCGCATGTATCAGGGCATAGACCAGATACGCCAGCAGCAGGAATACCAGCGTTACGCCAGCAATGATGCCTGTAGTCACTTTCCACCTCCGGGTGTGTCTCTTATTGATATACCGAGAGGGTAGGAATTTCGGCGCAAAGATTTCGCAAAAATCGCCGCGGGCGGTGTAAAAAAAGTATAAAAATGGCTAAAGGCACAATTTAACTAATGGTTAGTATTAATTTAACTTTTTTGTAACTCAGTTACGCCGTGAATGTAAATTAAGTATAAATAAGTGCTTTTTAGTGGTCGGATGAGTAGTAAAATTACAACCAGCGCGGTACTATTTGTGCAGACAAACATTGTGACATTTACCGGCGCTGCTTGCCGGCCTGACAAAGGGGAGAGAAATTATGGCGTTGTACAAAGCTTATCCTGCTCACATTATCCTGATGCGTCGCGCTTTCGCCGTCGTGGCCGGGGTTGCTGCGCTGCCGGTGATGCTGTTCTGGAAAGATCGCGCCCGTTACTACAGCTGGCTGCATCGCGTATGGGCGAAAACCAGTGAACAGCCGGTATGGATGGCGCAGGCGGAAAAAGCCGCGCACGACTTCTACTAATCCGCGCTGCTGCGACGAATATAAAAACCGCCGGTTGACGACCGGCGGTTTTTTTTCGTCTGCTGTCTACACTTAGCTTTCACGCGCCGTGGCAGAATTGGCAGGTGCTTATTTTGCCGCAGCGCGCTATTTTGCCGGCCTGAGTGATGAGTTTTGCTTACGGAGAGTGAGGAGTTTTATGGCCACCCATCTGGTCTGGTTTCGCATGGATTTACGCCTACACGATAATCTGGCGCTGGCCGCCGCCTGCCGCGACCCGCAGGCGCGGGTGCTGGCGCTCTATATCGCCACGCCAGAGCAGTGGCGCCAGCATCATATGGCGCCGCGCCAGGCGGCCTTTATCGCCAGCCATTTACGCAGCCTGCACGCGGCATTAGCGGAACGCGGTATTCCGCTGCTGGTAGAAGAGGCGGACGATTTCGCCGCCAGCATCGAGTTGCTGACGCGCTTCTGTAAACAGCACCAGGTGAGCCATCTATTTTATAACTATCAGTATGAGTTTAATGAGCGCCGACGCGACGCCGACGTCGAGAAAACCCTGACAGAAGTCACCTGCCAGGGGTTTGACGACAGCGTACTGTTGCCGCCGGGCAGCGTGATGACCGGCAACCGTGAGATGTATAAAGTCTTTACGCCGTTTAAAAATGCGTTTATCCGCCGCCTGCGTGAAGGGCTGCCGGAGTGCGTGGCGGCGCCGAAAGCACGCCAGTCAGCCGCCGGGCAGGCGCCGCCGCTGCCTGAGATCAACTATCCGCAAACGGCATTTGACACCGATCTGTTCGCGGCAGATGAAAAAACGGCGCTGGCTCGATTGCGCGCGTTTTGCCAGCAGCCGGCGGCGGATTACGATCAGCAGCGCGATTTTCCGGCAATAGAAGGAACCAGCAGGCTATCGCCGTGTCTCGCGGTAGGCGTACTGTCGCCGCGCCAGTGCCTGCATCGCTTGTTACGGGAGCAGCCCGGCGCGCTGGATGGCGAAGCGGGCGCAAGCTGGCTGAACGAGATTATCTGGCGCGAGTTCTATCGTCATCTGATGGTTTACTACCCGAAACTGTGTAAAGGCCGGCCCTTTGTCGCCTGGACCGACAAGGTCGCCTGGCGCAGCAATGAGGATGAACTGCAGGCCTGGCAACAGGGGCAAACCGGTTTCCCCATCGTCGATGCCGCCATGCGGCAGCTTAACGCCACCGGCTGGATGCACAATCGCCTGCGGATGATTGTCGCCAGCTTCCTGGCGAAAGACCTTCGTCTCGACTGGCGGCAAGGAGAGCGCTATTTCATGAGTCAGCTGATCGACGGCGATTTGGCGGCCAACAACGGCGGCTGGCAGTGGGCGGCCTCGACCGGTACCGATGCAGCCCCTTATTTTCGTATTTTCAATCCGACGACCCAGGGGGAGAAGTTTGATAAGCAGGGCGAGTTTATTCGCCGCTGGCTGCCGGAACTGGCTGAAGTACCAGAGAAAGCGCTGCATCAGCCGTGGCTGTGGGCGGATAAACAGGGGGTAGCGCTGAGGTATCCGCGCCCGCTGGTTGACCATAAGCAGGCGCGGCTGGAGACGCTGGCGGCCTGGGAAGCCGCCAGATAGTTTTTATTCTACCGCCAGTTGGCGGGTTTTGACCTTCACGGAGTGATACAGCCAGATGACCAGTACCAGGCCGACGCAGGCCAGCGCGCCCCAGGTGATCTGGCTGAAGACGTCGATGTAGGCTTCAATCGAATAGTTAACCGCGCCCGCGGCATCAAACGACGCCTGCGATGTCTGGTCGGCGATGACGCCGGCCAGATAGTTGGCGATCGCCCCGGAAAGCAGCATATAGATACCGGTCAGCACCCCGGTGACGCCGGGGATTTCGATCCGGGTGATTTGCGACATCGCTACCGGGTCGATAAACAGTTCGGCGAAACCCATCACCGCCAGCCCCAGTACCATTAGCGGCATGGAAGAGTGGCCATACGCGGCCGACCAGCGGGCGCTTAAGGTCAGAATGCAGAACCCGGCGCTCATTAGCCCCAGACCGAGGGCGAATTTCCCCCAGATACGCACGGTGCGGTTGCCCTTGATGTTCTCTTTAACCAGCCATGCCAGCACCATACCGCAGAGCATCACCGCGAAGGCGTTAACCGACTGGAACATCGCGGTTGGTACTTCATAGCTCATGACGTGGCGGTTCACGAAACGGTCGATATACAGGCTGATGGAGCTGCCGCCCTGCTGGGCAAAGGCCCAGAACAGCAGGCTAAAACCGGTGAGGACGATAATCAGACGCAGCTCTTTACGCTGTTTGTCGTTCTCCGCGCGCAGGTAAATACGCGCCAGTACCGCCAGGCCAATCACCGTCGCCACAATCAGCGCATACACCGACCACTCCTGCCAGAACAAGACGGTAATTAGCAGCGGCGTCGCCACCAGCAATACCAGCAGCCAGCCCCAGTTCGGCAGGAGGAAGGTCCGGGCGCGCAGCGCCTCGCGGTTAACGCCGGTGGTGTGGCGGAAGTGGCGACCGCCGCAAAGGAAGATCACCAGTCCAGCAATCATACCGACTGCCGCCAGCGCAAAGCCCATCGCCCAGCTGTACTCTTCCTGCACGTAGCCGCAGGCGATAGGCGCGATGATCGAACCAATATTTCCCGCGGCGTACATCAGCGAGAAGCCGCCATCGCGGCGCGGATCGGTCGGCTCGTACAGTTCGCCAAGCAGGCAGCTGACGTTGGATTTAAACAGCCCGTAACCGCAAACGATAATCGCCAGCGATAAATAGAGGAAGGTGGGGGCGACTTCGCTGGCGCCGAGCACCAGATGGCCGATAGCCATGAGTAGCGCGCCGAGCATCACCGCCATGCGGTTGCCGAGCAGTTTGTCGGCGAGGAAGCCGCCGAGAATAGGGGTGACATAGACCAGGGAGCAGTAGGCGCTAAACAGGGTATAGGCGTGATTATCGTCGTACTTGAGCTGGTTGGTGAGGTACAGGATTAACAGCGCCCGCATGCCGTAAAAACTGAAGTATTCCCAAATTTGCAGCGCAACGACGTAGTAAATCGCCCGTGGCTGTGAAGTTTGTCTGTTCATGTAACGTTCATTTCCTGGCCGTAAAACGAAAGTCGATCTTTCTGCATGAATAGCGTTTGTCTGGTGTTATTCATGGCCTAAATGGCTTTCTTGTTATTTAATATGCTTTATAAGTGCATAAATATACACTAATGCGCGGTGAGGGGAAGAGGCAATTTGGGCGATTATGCGAATGGCTGAAATGGACCCTTTGGCGTCGCTATCGACGACTCGGGCGGATGTGGTTATGTTATAGGTTTGTACAAACAGATTTTCTGATGGAGCGGCAATGAAAAATAGCGAACTGGAACAATTAATTAACGAAAAACTGAATAGCGCGGCCATCAGTGATTACGCCCCGAATGGCCTGCAGGTGGAAGGGCGGGAGACGGTGCGGAAAATCGTCACCGGCGTCACCGCCAGCCAGGCGCTGCTCGATGAAGCCGTGCGTCTGCAGGCGGATGCGGTGATTGTGCATCACGGCTACTTCTGGAAAGGCGAATCGCCGGTGATCCGCGGCATGAAGCGCAATCGCCTGAAAACGCTGTTGGCCAACGATATCAATCTTTATGGCTGGCATTTACCGCTGGATGCGCATCCGGAGCTGGGCAATAACGCCCAACTGGCGCAGCTGCTGGGGATCAATGTGATGGGGGAAATCGAACCATTGGTGCCCTGGGGCGAGCTGTCTATGCCGGTATCCGGGCTGGAACTGGCATCGTGGATTGAAGCGCGATTAGGGCGTAAACCGCTGTGGTGCGGCGATACCGGGCCGGACAAAGTTACCCGCGTCGCCTGGTGTACCGGCGGCGGCCAGAGCTTTATCGATAGCGCGGCCCGCTTTGGCGTCGATGCCTTTATTACCGGTGAAGTGTCTGAGCAGACCATCCATTCCGCTCGTGAGCAGGGGTTGCATTTTTATGCCGCCGGCCATCATGCCACCGAGCGCGGCGGTATTCGCGCCCTGAGCGAGTGGTTGACGGAAAATACCGACCTGGACGTCACCTTTATTGATATCCCTAACCCGGCCTGATGAGAGAGAAAAAAGTGCAGCGAGCGCGTTGTTATCTATTAGGTGAAACGGCGGTGGTCCTGGAGCTTGAGCCTCCGGTGACCCTGGAGAGCCAAAAACGTATCTGGGGCCTGACGCAGCGGTTAACCGATCACGAAGAGGTGATTGAAGTGATCCCGGGGATGAACAACATCACCGTTGTGCTGCGTCGTCCGCAGGAGATGGCGTGGGAGGCGATTGACAAGCTGCAGCGCTGGTGGGAAGAGAGCGATGCGTTGGAGCCGGAATCCCGTGAGATAAGTATCCCGGTTATCTATGGCGGTGAAGCGGGGCCAGATCTTGGCGACGTCGCGCGCCATAGCGGGTTGAGCGAAAAACAGGTGGTCGAACTGCACTCTTCGGTGGAGTATGTGGTGTGGTTTCTGGGGTTCCAGCCGGGATTTCCGTACTTTGGCGGCCTGCCGGAGCAGTTGGCCATGCCGCGTCGCGCCGAGCCGCGCGTACTGGTACCGGCGGGATCCGTCGGTATCGGCGGATCGC
This sequence comes from Klebsiella sp. 141203, assembly GCF_032601985.1. NCBI lineage: Bacteria > Pseudomonadati > Pseudomonadota > Gammaproteobacteria > Enterobacterales > Enterobacteriaceae > Klebsiella > Klebsiella sp. 141203. The sequence goes on from NZ_JAQIRL010000002.1 coordinate 281,327, forward strand.
AAACCGGTATTTATCCGCTGGCGACGCCGGGCGGCTGGCAGCTGCTGGGGCGCACGCCGCTGGCATTATTCGATCCAAAGCGTGAAGAACCGGTGCTACTACGTTCTGGCGATCGCGTACGCTTTGTGCCGCAGAAGGAGGGGGTATGTTGAAATTTATCCGCGCCGGCATGTATACCTCGGTACAGGATGGCGGCCGGGAAGGCCAGCGGCAGTGGGGGATTAGCCGCTGCGGCGCGCTGGATAAACCGGCGATGACCATTGCCAATCTGCTGGTAGGCAATGCGCCGGAGGCGGCGGCGCTGGAGATTACGCTGGGTCAGATCGATGTGCAGTTTACCCGCCACTGCTGGTTCGCGTTGACCGGCGCCGCCTGTGAAGCGACGCTCGACGGCGCGCCGGTCTGGCTGGGCTGGCGAATGGAAGCAAAGGCCGGGCAGCGGCTGGTGCTGAAAAATCCTCAGCATGGGATCCGCAGCTACCTGGCGGTGGCGGGCGGCATCGACGTACCTGAAGTTTTAGGTTCCCGCTCTACCGATCTGAAAGTTGGCATCGGCGGAATCGAAGGGCGCCGATTGCAGGATGGCGATCAATTGAAGATTGGGAAATCCTCCCGCCGCTTTAGCGCCTCGCGCGGCGTTAAACAGCTACCGACCGGTAATATCATTCGTGCGCTGCCGGGGCCGGAGTATCACGAATTCGACAGCGTGTCGCAGGAGTCGTTCTGGCGTTCGCCGTGGCGGCTTAGCCCGCAGAGCAACCGTATGGGCTACCGCCTGCAGGGTCAGCCGCTCAAGCGCACAACCGACCGTGAAATGCTCTCCCATGGCCTACTGCCTGGGGTGGTACAGGTGCCGCATAACGGCCAGCCGATCGTGTTGATGAACGATGCGCAGACCACCGGCGGCTATCCGCGTATAGCCTGCATTATTGAAGCCGATATGTACCAACTGGCGCAAATTCCGCTGGGTCAGCCGATCCATTTCGTCCCCTGTTCGCTGGAAGAAGCGCTGAAAGCGCGCGCCGACCAGCAGCGTTACCTTGAACAACTGGCCTGGAGATTGAGCGATGAAAATTGATTTAAATGCCGACCTCGGCGAAGGCTGCGCCAGCGATAGCGCGCTGCTGCAGCTGGTCTCTTCCGCCAATATCGCCTGCGGCTTTCACGCCGGCGATGCGCTGCTTATGCAGCAGTGCGTGCGCGAGGCGCTGAAAAACGGCGTCGCTATTGGCGCACACCCGAGCTTCCCGGACCGGGAAAATTTCGGTCGAACCGCAATGCAGTTACCGCCAGAAACGGTCTACGCCCAGGTACTGTACCAAATTGGCGCGCTGGCGGCGATTGTGCATGCCCAGGGCGGCGAGCTGCGGCACGTTAAACCGCACGGCATGTTGTACAACCAGGCGGCGAAAGAGCCACCGCTGGCCGATGCCATCGCCCGTGCGGTGCGCGATGCCGACGCCGGGTTGGTGCTGGTCGGGCTGGCGGGGAGCGAGCTTATTCGCGCCGGACAGCATTATCAGCTGACGACGCGTCAGGAAGTCTTCGCCGATCGCGGCTATCTCGCCGACGGTAGCCTGGTGCCGCGTAGCCAGCCGGGCGCGCTGATAGAGAGCGAAGAGCAGGCGCTGGCGCAAACGCTGGAAATGGTGCAACACAATCGGGTGCGCAGCCTGAGCGGCGAATGGGCGCATGTGAAGGCGGAAACGGTCTGCCTGCATGGCGATGGCGCTCATGCGCTCGATTTCGCCCGACGCTTGCGCGCTGCTTTCGCAGGGCGCAATATCGACGTCAGCGCGGACATCGATTAATAGTCCGCCTTAGTATTTTAATAATAATTAAATCAAATAACTAACAACACTCACAACTGAACAGGACGTTATTATGCAAGAGGCGATATCCCTCTGGCCGCTGATCGGCATTGCCGTGATTGTGGTCGGTTTTGTATTACGCTTTAACCCGGTGCTGGTGGTGATTATCTCCGGGATCGTCACCGGCGTGGCGGCGCATATGCCAATAGCCACTATTCTGGAGAAACTGGGCGAGGGCTTCCTTAATACCCGTAATCTGCCGTTTATTCTGCTGTTGCCGCTGGCGGTGATCGGGCTGCTGGAGCGCCATGGTCTGAAAGAGCGGGCGCAGGCGTGGATCGCGAAGATCCATAGCGCGACCGCCGGACGTCTGCTGATCGTCTATCTGTTTGTGCGCGAAGCCACCGCCGCCCTGGGCTTGACCAGCCTCGGCGGACATCCGCAAATGGTGCGCCCGCTGCTGGCGCCGATGGCGGAGGGGGCGGCGGAAAAGCGCTTTGGCCCGCTGCCGGGTCATGTGCGCTACCGCCTGCGTGCGATGTCGGCGGCGACCGACAACGTTGGCCTGTTCTTCGGTGAAGATATTTTTGTCGCCTTTGGCGCGATCATCTTCATGCACAACTTTATGCTGGAGTCGGGCGGGATCCAGACGGAACCGTTGCATATTGCCCTGTGGGGGATCCCGACGGCTATCTGCGCCTTCCTGATCCACGCCGCGCGCCTGTGGCGCCTCGATCGCCATCTCCAGCGCGAGTTGGACCGCGTTAACGCCGGGCAGGCGAAAGGCGGTGCGGCATGAACTTCCAGCAAACGTATTTATACTGGCTGGCCGGCGCGGTACTGCTGGTCGTGGCTATCATGTCCTGGCGCGACAAAAGCAATCCGCGGCGCCTGACAACCGGCCTGTTCTGGGGCCTGTACGGGCTGGTGTTCTTGCTCGGCGACTGGACGTATCAACTGGTGGGCGATAAGCGTACGGTGAACATCGCCGTCGGCGGCTTGGTGGTTGTACTGGCGCTAATCGCTGGTTTTGGCGGCGTGCGCCTCGGCAGCTACCATCAGCGTACCCAGGAAGAGAAAACCGCCAGCGCGAAACGCCTCGGCAACAAACTTTTCTATCCGGCGCTGGCGATTCCGGTCGTCACCGTTATTGGCGTTCTGCTGTTTAACAATCTGCCTTCATGGCAGGTGGCGCTCTTCGGGCCGGGCAACCACGCGACGCTGATTACCCTGTTCTCGATGACCGTCGGTACGCTGATTGGCCTGGCGATGGCGATTCGTATGACGCATGAAACGGTGGCGCAACCGATGCAGGAAGCGCGCCGTTTGCTGGATTCCGTCGGCTGGGCCTTTATCCTGCCGCAAATCCTCGCGGTGCTGGGGCTGCTATTTACCGCGGCGGGCGTCGGAACCAGCATTTCATGGCTGACCGAGCACTATCTGGCGGTAGATAACCGCTTTATCGCCGTGGCCGTGTACGCCATCGGCATGGCGGTGCTGACGATGGTGATGGGCAACGCCTTTGCCGCTTTCCCGATCGTGACCGCCGGGGTTGGCATTCCGATTTTAGTCCTGCAGCACGGCGGCAATCCGGCGGTGATGGCGGCGATTGGTATGTTTTCCGGCTACTGCGGTACGCTGATGACGCCGATGGCGGCGAACTTTAATATCGTGCCGGCGGCGCTGCTGGAACTGCCGGATAAAAACGCGGTGATTAAAGCCCAGGTACCGACCGGTATCCTGCTGCTTATCGTCAACGTATTCTTACTCTATTTCCTGATGTTCCTGTAAGGAGGGATGATGGCTGGCGTATTAATTACCGGTTTTGAGCCGTTCGGCGGCGAAACGATTAACCCTTCATGGGAAGTGGTTAAGCAACTTGATGGCGTGATGATTCGCGGGCAGCAGGTGGTGGCTAAACAGTTACCCTGCGTGTTCGGCGAGGCGCTGACGGCGCTGAAGGCCGCGCTGGAAATCTATCAACCGCAGCTAACGATTGCCGTCGGCCAGGCCGGCGGCCGTGTCGATATTACCGTCGAACGAGTGGCTATCAATGTCGATGATGCGCGGATCCCCGACAATAAAGGCCAACAGCCGATCGATGAGCCGATCGTCGCTGATGGCCCCGCGGCCTGCTTCAGTACGCTACCGATCAAAGCGATCGTTAGCGCGCTGCGCCAGCAGGGGATCCCGGCCTCGGTGTCGCAAACCGCGGGCACTTTTGTCTGCAATCACGTGATGTATGGTTTGCTACATCAGTTGCAGGGCAAAGCCGGGCAGAAGGGCGGTTTTATCCATATTCCGTATCTGCCTGAACAGGCGGCGGCTCATCCGGGGCAGGCGAGTATGTCGGTCGCGACGGTACGCGCGGCGCTGGAAACGGCGATTGCCGTCGCTCTTGAACAGGATGACGACGTCAAAATTGGCGGCGGCGCCACGCACTAACAGAAGGACGATACTATGCCTGAAGGCCCGGAGATCCGCCGCGCGGCGGATAACCTGGAGGCGGCTATCAAAGGCGAACCGTTAACCGAAGCCTGGTTCGCCTTTCCACAGTTGCAACCCTATCAAAGCCAGCTGATTGGCCAACGGGTGACCCATATCGCTACCCGCGGCAAGGCCCTGTTAACCCACTTCTCCGGCGGATTGACGCTGTATAGCCATAACCAGCTGTATGGGGTCTGGCGCGTGGTGGATGCCGGCGTTGAGCCGCAATCGAACCGCGTACTGCGCGTCAGACTGCAGACCGCACGCAAGGCGATTTTGCTCTATAGCGCCTCGGAGATTGAGATGCTGACGGCGCAACAGCTGGCCGATCATCCGTTTTTACAACGGGTCGGGCCGGATGTGCTGGATATGACGTTAACCGCCGGGCAGGTCAGAGAGCGCCTGTTGTCGGCGAAATTTCGCAATCGCCAGTTTTCCGGCCTGTTGCTGGACCAGGCGTTTCTCGCCGGGCTCGGTAACTATCTGCGGGTGGAGATCCTGTGGCAGGTAGGGCTGACCGGGCAGCATAAGGCCGCCGAGCTCAATGACACGCAGCTCGATGCGCTGGCGCACGCGCTGCTGGATATCCCGCGCCTTTCTTACCGCACCCGCGGCCAGGTGGATGAAAACAAACATCATGGCGCGCTATTCCGCTTTAAGGTTTTCCATCGCGAGGGGGAGGCCTGCGAACGTTGCGGCAGCATCATTGAGAAAACGATGCTGTCATCGCGACCCTTTTACTGGTGCCCTGGCTGCCAGCACTAACGCCAGTTGTTGAGCGATTAAAATTTTTTTGTACGCTTAAATAAAAAAAATCGGGGAAGGTCCCCGATTTTTTTTGCTAACCCCAAAAGGGGTGAAATTACTTCTTGAGATCGGACTTGAAATCGCGCTTCTGGTAGCCGGTATACAGCTGACGCGGACGGGCAATTTTCATACCGTCGCTGTGCATTTCGTTCCAGTGGGCAATCCAGCCGACGGTACGCGCCATCGCGAAGATGACGGTAAACATCGAGGATGGAATACCCATCGCTTTCAGGATGATGCCGGAGTAGAAATCGACGTTCGGATACAGTTTCTTCTCGATGAAGTACGGGTCATTGAGCGCGATGTGCTCAAGTTCCATAGCCACTTCCAGCAGATCGTCCTTGGTGCCCAGCTCTTTCAGTACTTCGTGGCAGGTTTCACGCATTACGGTGGCGCGCGGATCGTAGTTCTTGTACACGCGATGGCCGAAGCCCATCAGGCGGAAAGAGTCATTCTTGTCTTTCGCGCGGCGCACGAATTCCGGAATGTGTTCAACGGAGCTGATCTCTTCCAGCATTTTCAGCGCGGCTTCGTTGGCGCCGCCGTGCGCCGGTCCCCACAGGGAGGCGATACCCGCAGCGATACAGGCGAACGGGTTAGCGCCGGAAGAGCCAGCGGTACGCACGGTAGAGGTTGATGCGTTCTGTTCGTGGTCAGCGTGCAGGATCAGGATACGGTCCATTGCGCGTTCCAGTACCGGGTTAACCTCATAGGTTTCGCACGGCGTGGAGAACATCATATTCAGGAAGTTACCCGCGTAGGAGAGATCGTTGCGCGGATACACGAAAGGCTGGCCGATAGAATATTTGTAACACATTGCTGCCATGGTCGGCATTTTAGACAGCAGACGATAGGCGGCGATTTCACGGTGACGTGGGTTATTTACGTCCAGGGAGTCGTGATAGAACGCCGCCAGCGCGCCGGTAATACCGCACATCACCGCCATCGGGTGAGAGTCGCGACGGAACGCGTGGAACAGACGGGTAATCTGCTCGTGGATCATGGTGTGGCGGGTAACGGTAGTTTTGAATTCGTCGTACTGCTGTTGAGTCGGTTTTTCGCCGTTCAACAGGATGTAGCACACTTCAAGATAATTTGACTCGGTAGCCAGCTGATCGATCGGGAAACCGCGGTGGAGCAGGATCCCTTCATCGCCGTCGATAAAAGTAATTTTAGATTCACACGAGGCTGTTGAAGTGAAACCGGGGTCGAAGGTGAAGACACCTTTTGAACCAAGACTACGAATATCAATAACATCCTGACCGAGCGTGCCTTTTAGCACATCAAGTTCAATAGCAGTGTCACCACCCAGGGTGATTTTTGCTTTAGCATCAGACATTTATGGTCTCCTTAGCGCCTTTTATTGCTTAAGACTGCCGGGTGGTGGATTTGCATTCGGCCCGAACCTGACTACGTTACCAGATTGTTATGTTGCTCACAGCTCTGTGTCGCGAAAATTGCAGGGTACAGAGCGCAGGCGCTTGATGGTACGTCTTCAGCCCGGGAGTGAAACGGCAGCAAATCAGCGTTTTAGCAGCCCGAATATTAAAACCTGTATACCACTAATAACTGTCCTGATTACATCGGTCAATACCATCACACTGTTACATAACTTATTCTCAGGTGAAAGAGTGACCCCATAACTTTTGGGCATTATTGCATTAATCTAGTAATGGTTGTAACAAGAATGTTTAATATTTGTCAAATCAGGTGATTAAAATTTAAAATAATGTTGTAATCGTGACCTTGATCACTGTTCCGGACAAAACCCGACAAACTATATGTAGGTTAATTGTAATGATTTTGTGAACGGCCTATACTGCCGCCAGGTCTCCGGAACACCCTGCAATCCCGAGCCACCCAGCGTTGTTTGGTCACGCTTTTACTCCTGGAAAGGGGTTTTAACATGACTTCTGGTTATAGAAAGGACGCTGTCTGACCCGCAAGCAGACCGGAGGAAGGAAACAATAAGAACAGCATGTGGGCGTTATTCATGGTAAGAAATGTGAAAAAACAAAGACCTGTCAATCTGGATCTACAAACGATTCGATTCCCAATCACGGCGATAGCGTCCATTCTCCATCGCGTATCCGGTGTGATCACTTTTGTGGCGGTCGGTATTCTGCTTTGGTTGCTGGGCACCAGCCTTTCCTCTCCGGAGGGCTTCCTGACGGCCGCTTCCATCATGAATAGCTTCTTCGTGAAGTTCATCATGTGGGGCATCCTCACCGCTCTGGCTTATCACGCCGTTGTCGGTATCCGCCATCTGCTGATGGACTTTGGCTATCTGGAAGAAACCCTCGAAGCAGGGACACGCTCCGCCAAAATTTCTTTTGTTATTACTGTCGTGCTTTCACTTCTCGCAGGAGTCCTCGTATGGTAAGCAACGCCTCAGCACTGGGACGCAACGGCGTACATGACTTTATTCTGGTCCGTGCTACCGCCATCGTTCTGACCCTCTACATCATCTACATGGTTGGCTTCTTCGCCACCTCCGGTGAGATCTCCTGGGAAATCTGGACCGGATTCTTCTCCTCCGCGTTCACCAAAGTCTTTACCCTGCTGGCTCTCGTTTCCATCCTGATTCACGCCTGGATCGGTATGTGGCAGGTGTTGACGGACTACGTTAAACCACTGGCCGTGCGCTTAGTTCTGCAACTGATTATCGTTGTGGCGCTGGTGGCTTACGTTCTTTATGGATTTGTTGTGGTGTGGGGTGTGTAATGAAATTGCCAGTCAGAGAATTTGATGCAGTTGTAATTGGTGCCGGCGGCGCAGGTATGCGCGCGGCGCTGCAGATTTCCCAGAGCGGACAGACCTGTGCGCTGCTCTCTAAAGTTTTCCCTACCCGTTCCCATACCGTTTCCGCGCAGGGTGGCATCACCGTTGCGCTCGGTAATACCCATGAAGATAACTGGGAATGGCACATGTACGATACCGTGAAAGGGTCGGACTATATCGGCGACCAGGACGCCATCGAATATATGTGTAAGACCGGCCCGGAAGCGATTCTTGAGCTGGAACATATGGGCCTGCCGTTCTCCCGTCTTGATGACGGCCGTATTTATCAGCGTCCGTTTGGCGGCCAGTCGAAAAACTTCGGCGGCGAGCAGGCGGCACGTACCGCGGCGGCGGCCGACCGTACCGGTCACGCGCTGCTGCACACCCTGTATCAACAGAACCTGAAAAACCACACCACTATCTTCTCCGAATGGTATGCCCTCGATCTGGTGAAAAACCAGGACGGCGCGGTGGTCGGTTGTACCGCTCTGTGCATCGAAACCGGTGAAGTGGTGTACTTCAAAGCCCGCGCTACCGTGCTGGCGACCGGCGGCGCAGGCCGTATTTATCAATCCACCACCAACGCCCACATCAACACCGGCGACGGCGTCGGTATGGCTCTGCGCGCGGGCGTTCCGGTGCAGGATATGGAAATGTGGCAGTTCCACCCGACCGGTATCGCCGGGGCAGGGGTGCTGGTCACCGAAGGTTGCCGCGGCGAAGGCGGTTACCTGCTGAACAAACACGGCGAGCGCTTCATGGAGCGTTATGCGCCGAACGCGAAAGACCTGGCGGGTCGTGACGTGGTGGCGCGTTCCATCATGATCGAAATCCGCGAAGGCCGCGGCTGCGATGGTCCGTGGGGCCCGCACGCCAAGCTGAAACTGGATCACCTGGGTAAAGAAGTGCTGGAATCCCGTCTGCCGGGCATTCTTGAACTGTCTCGTACCTTTGCCCACGTTGACCCGGTTAAAGAACCGATTCCGGTTATCCCAACCTGCCACTACATGATGGGCGGTATTCCGACCAAAGTGACCGGCCAGGCGCTGACCGTGAACGAGAAGGGCGAAGATGTGGTGATTCCGGGCCTGTTCGCCGTTGGCGAAATCGCCTGCGTATCGGTACACGGCGCCAACCGTCTGGGCGGCAACTCGCTGCTGGACCTGGTAGTCTTCGGCCGCGCGGCGGGTCTGCATCTGCAGGAATCCATCGCCGAGCAGGGCGCGCTGCGTGCTGCCAGCGAGTCCGATGTCGAAGCTTCCCTGGATCGCCTCAACCGTTGGAACAACACCCGTTCCGGCGAAGACCCGGTTGCTATCCGCAAAGCGCTGCAGGAATGTATGCAGCATAACTTCTCGGTCTTCCGTGAAGGCGACGCGATGCATAAAGGTCTGGAACAGCTGAAAGAGATCCGCGAGCGTCTGAAAAATGCGCGCCTGGACGACACTTCCAGCGAGTTCAACACCCAGCGCGTTGAGTGCCTGGAGCTGGATAACCTGATGGAAACGGCGTATTCCACGGCGGTATCCGCTAACTTCCGTACCGAAAGCCGCGGCGCGCATAGCCGCTTCGACTTCCCGGAACGTGATGATGAAAACTGGCTGTGCCATTCCCTGTATCTGCCAGAGTCGGAATCCATGACGCGTCGAGCGGTCAACATGGAACCGAAACTGCGTCCGGCATTCCCGCCGAAGATTCGTACTTATTAATGCGGAGACAGGAATATGAAACTCGAGTTTTCAATTTATCGCTATAACCCGGATGTTGATGACGCTCCGCATATGCAGGATTACACCCTCGACGCGGAAGAAGGTCGCGACATGATGCTGCTGGATGCGCTTATCCAGCTGAAAGAAAAAGATCCGTCGCTGTCGTTCCGCCGCTCCTGCCGTGAAGGGGTGTGCGGTTCCGATGGTCTGAACATGAACGGTAAAAATGGTCTGGCGTGCATCACGCCGATCTCCGCGCTGAACCAGCCGGGTAAGAAAATTGTTATCCGTCCACTGCCTGGATTGCCGGTTATCCGCGATTTGGTGGTAGACATGGGGCAATTCTACGCACAATATGAGAAGATCAAGCCTTACTTATTGAATAATGGGCAAAATCCTCCGGCTCGCGAGCATCTGCAGATGCCTGAGCAGCGCGAGAAACTCGATGGTCTGTACGAGTGTATTCTGTGCGCATGTTGTTCGACCTCTTGCCCGTCGTTCTGGTGGAACCCGGACAAGTTCATCGGCCCGGCAGGCCTTCTGGCCGCGTATCGCTTCCTGATCGACAGCCGCGATACCGAAACCAGCGAGCGTCTGGAAGGTCTGAGCGATGCTTTCAGCGTATTCCGCTGTCACAGCATTATGAACTGCGTCAGTGTGTGTCCTAAGGGATTGAACCCAACGCGCGCCATCGGCCATATTAAGTCGATGCTGCTGCAGCGCAGCGCGTAAGTTGTTTTCGTTGCCGGATGGCGACGTATACGTCTTATCCGGCCTACAGGATCGTATCTTGTAGGCCTGATAAGCGAAGCGCCATCAGGCAATAGAGATAGCAGGAAACCTCTAAAAACTGCCCCTGATAGTTAGACAGTTTTTAAAGGTTCCTTAGCGGATAGAAACCACAACTCGTCCGCAACAAGTGAACCCCGGCACGTGCACTCGGTGTGCGTGGTAGTTTCTACGGCGAAATAAGCATAAAAATGCTTAAGGGATCACGATGCAGAACGGCGCAATGAAAGCCTGGCTGGACTCTTCTTACCTCTCTGGTTCGAACCAGAGCTGGATAGAACAGCTCTATGAAGACTTCTTAACCGATCCTGACTCTGTTGACGCCAACTGGCGTTCGATGTTCCAGCAGTTACCTGGCACCGGAGTTAAACCGGATCAATTTCATTCGAAAACACGTGATTATTTCCGTCGACTGGCGAAGGATGCCTCACGTTACACTTCTTCGATATCCGACCCTGATACCAATGTGAAGCAGGTTAAAGTCCTGCAGCTCATCAACGCATACCGTTTCCGCGGTCACCAGCAGGCGAATCTCGATCCGCTGGGACTGTGGCAGCAAGAGAGAGTGGCGGATCTCGATCCGGCTTACCACGATCTCACTGAGGCCGATTTCCAGGAAAGCTATAACGTAGGTTCTTTCGCCATCGGAAAAGATACGATGAAGCTGGGCGACCTGATTGCGGCGCTTAAGCAAACCTACTGCGGCTCCATCGGCGCGGAATACATGCATATCACCTCTACTGAAGAAAAACGCTGGATCCAGCAGCGAATTGAGTCAGTAGCTGGTAAAGCGAGCTTCACCGCGGAAGAGAAAAAGCGCTTCCTGAGCGAACTGACCGCCGCGGAAGGCCTGGAGCGCTACCTCGGCGCCAAATTCCCGGGCGCGAAACGCTTCTCGCTGGAAGGCGGCGATGCGTTAATCCCGATGCTCAAAGAGATCATCCGTCACGCCGGTAAGAGCGGCACCCGTGAAGTGGTGCTGGGCATGGCGCACCGTGGTCGTCTGAACGTACTGGTTAACGTGCTGGGTAAAAAACCGCAGGATCTGTTCGACGAATTCGCGGGCAAACATAAAGAACACCTCGGCACCGGCGACGTGAAGTACCACATGGGCTTCTCTTCCGATATGGAAACCGAAGGCGGCCTGGTTCACCTGGCGCTGGCGTTTAACCCGTCGCACCTGGAAATCGTAAGCCCGGTGGTTATCGGCTCCGTACGCGCCCGTCTGGATCGTCTGGACGAGCCGAGCAGCAACAAAGTTCTGCCAATCACCATCCACGGCGACGCCGCGGTAGCCGGCCAGGGCGTGGTTCAGGAAACCCTGAACATGTCCAAAGCGCGCGGTTACGAAGTGGGCGGTACCGTTCGCATCGTTATCAACAACCAGGTTGGCTTCACCACGTCCAACCCGCTGGATGCGCGTTCTACGCCTTACTGCACCGATATCGGTAAGATGGTTCAGGCGCCGATTTTCCACGTTAACGCGGATGACCCGGAAGCGGTCGCTTTCGTTACCCGTCTGGCGCTGGATTTCCGTAATACCTTCAAACGCGATGTCTTCATTGACCTGGTGTGCTACCGCCGTCACGGCCACAACGAAGCCGACGAGCCGAGCGCAACCCAGCCGCTGATGTACCAGAAAATCAAAAAGCATCCGACTCCGCGCAAAATCTATGCTGACAAGCTGGAGCAGGACAAAGTCGCGACGCTGGAAGACGCTACCGAACAGGTTAACCTCTACCGCGATGCGCTGGATGCCGGCGATTGCGTGGTAGCGGAATGGCGTCCGATGAACATGCACTCCTTTACCTGGTCTCCATACCTCAACCATGAGTGGGACGAGAGCTATCCGGATAAAGTTGAGCCAAAACGTCTGCAAGAGCTGGCCAAACGCATCAGCACGGTACCGGAAAGCGTTGAGATGCAGTCTCGCGTAGCGAAAATCTACGGCGACCGTCAGTTGATGGCGGCGGGCGAGAAGCTGTTCGACTGGGGCGCGGCGGAAAACCTGGCGTACGCCACCCTGGTTGACGAAGGTATTCCGGTACGCCTGTCCGGCGAAGACTCCGGTCGCGGCACCTTCTTCCACCGTCATGCGGTTATCCACAACCAGAGCAACGGCTCTACTTATACGCCGCTGCAGAACGTACACAACGGCCAGGGCCAGTTCCGCGTCTGGGACTCCGTGCTGTCTGAAGAAGCGGTACTGGCATTCGAATACGGTTACGCCACCGCGGAACCACGCACTCTGACCATCTGGGAAGCGCAGTTCGGCGACTTCGCCAACGGCGCGCAGGTGGTGATTGACCAGTTCATCAGCTCCGGCGAGCAGAAATGGGGCCGGATGTGCGGCCTGGTGATGCTGCTGCCGCACGGCTACGAAGGGCAGGGCCCGGAGCACTCCTCCGCGCGTCTGGAACGTTATCTGCAGCTGTGTGCTGAGCAGAACATGCAGGTTTGCGTACCGTCCACTCCGGCACAGGTTTACCACATGCTGCGTCGTCAGGCGCTGCGCGGTATGCGCCGTCCGCTGGTGGTCATGTCGCCGAAATCTCTGCTGCGCCACCCGCTGGCGGTTTCCAGCATGGACGAACTGGCGAACGGCACCTTTATGCCGGCGATTGGCGAAATCGACGAGCTCGATCCGCAAGCCGTGAAACGCGTCGTACTGTGCTCTGGTAAGGTTTACTACGACCTGCTGGAACAGCGCCGCAAAAACGAGCAAAAAGATGTCGCCATCGTGCGTATCGAACAGCTCTATCCGTTCCCGCATCAGGCGGTGCAGGAAGCGCTGAAAGCTTATTCGCACGTCCACGATTTTGTCTGGTGCCAGGAAGAGCCGCTCAACCAGGGCGCATGGTACTGCAGCCAGCACCACCTTCGTGAAGTAGTTCCATTTGGGGCCTCTCTGCGTTATGCAGGCCGCCCGGCCTCCGCCTCTCCGGCGGTAGGGTATATGTCCGTTCACCAGAAACAGCAACAAGATCTGGTCAATGACGCGCTGAACGTCGATTAATTAAAGGATACACAATGAGTAGCGTAGATATTCTGGTTCCCGACCTTCCTGAGTCTGTAGCTGACGCAACCGTCGCCACCTGGCACAAAAAACCGGGCGACGCGGTAGTCCGCGACGAAGTTCTGGTCGAAATCGAAACTGACAAAGTGGTACTGGAAGTACCGGCATCAGCGGACGGCATTCTGGATGCAGTACTGGAAGACGAAGGCGCCACCGTGCTGTCTCGTCAGATTCTGGGCCGCCTGCGTGAAGGCAACAGTGCCGGTAAAGCCGCTGATGCGAAAGCTGATACTAAAGAGTCCACCCCGGCTCAGCGTCAGCAAGCGTCTCTGGAAGAGCAAAGCAACGACGCGCTTAGCCCGGCTATCCGTCGTCTGTTGGCTGAACACAGCCTCGACGCGGCGGCGATTAAAGGCACCGGCGTTGGCGGCCGCCTGACCCGCGAAGACGTTGAGAAGCATCTGGCGAGCGCGCCGGCGAAAGCTGAAGCGAAAGCGCCAGCCGCTGCTGCGGCGCCGGTTGCGCAACTGGGCCACCGCTCTGAAAAACGCGTACCGATGACCCGTCTGCGTAAACGCGTTGCCGAGCGTCTGCTGGAAGCGAAAAACTCTACCGCCATGCTGACCACCTTCAACGAAGTCAACATGAAGCCGATTATGGATCTGCGTAAGCAGTACGGCGAAGCGTTCGAAAAACGTCACGGTATCCGTCTGGGCTTCATGTCCTTCTACGTGAAAGCGGTGGTTGAAGCGCTGAAACGCTACCCGGAAGTGAATGCTTCCATCGATGGCGACGACGTGGTTTATCACAACTACTTCGACGTAAGTATGGCGGTTTCTACGCCGCGCGGCCTGGTGACTCCGGTTCTGCGTGACGTTGACCTGCTGGGCATGGCGGATATCGAAAAGAATATTAAAGAGCTGGCAGTGAAAGGCCGTGACGGCAAGCTGACCGTAGATGACCTGACCGGCGGTAACTTCACCATTACCAACGGCGGCGTATTCGGTTCTCTGATGTCCACGCCGATCATCAACCCACCGCAGAGCGCCATCCTGGGTATGCATGCCATTAAAGACCGTCCGATGGCGGTGAATGGCAAGGTAGAAATTCTGCCGATGATGTACCTGGCGCTCTCCTACGACCACCGTCTGATCGATGGACGTGAATCGGTAGGCTTCCTGGTAGCGATTAAAGAGCTGCTGGAAGATCCGACTCGTCTGCTGCTGGACGTGTAGTAGTCACAATGGCCCGGTGCGTCTGCCCGGGCCAATAAAAACATCATCGGCCTGCAATTGTGTCGGCTACATGATAACGATTACCTGAAGGATGGACTGAACACATGAACTTACATGAATATCAGGCAAAACAACTTTTTGCCCGCTATGGCTTACCGGCGCCGGTGGGTTATGCCTGTACTACTCCGCGTGAAGCAGAAGAAGCCGCTTCAAAAATCGGCGCGGGTCCGTGGGTAGTGAAATGTCAGGTTCACGCTGGTGGCCGCGGTAAAGCGGGCGGTGTGAAAGTAGTTAAGAGCAAAGAAGAGATTCGCGCTTTTGCTGAGCATTGGCTGGGCAAACGCCTGGTGACTTACCAAACAGATGCTAACGGCCAGCCGGTAAACCAGATCCTGGTTGAAGCGGCGACCGATATTGATAAAGAGCTGTATCTGGGCGCGGTTGTTGACCGTAGCTCCCGTCGCGTGGTGTTCATGGCGTCTACCGAAGGCGGCGTGGAAATCGAAAAAGTAGCGGAAGAAACCCCACACCTGATCCACAAGATCGCTATCGATCCGCTGGCGGGCCCGATGCCTTACCAGGGTCGTGAACTGGCGTTCAAACTGGGTCTGGAAGGTAAACAGGTTCAGCAGTTCACCAAGATCTTCATGGGTCTGGCGACCATCTTCCTGGAGCGCGACCTGGCGCTTATCGAAATCAACCCGCTGGTTATCACCAAGCAGGGCGACCTGATCTGCCTCGACGGTAAACTGGGCGCTGACGGCAACGCGCTGTTCCGCCAGCCGGATCTGCGTGAAATGCGCGACCAGTCTCAGGAAGATCCGCGCGAAGCTCAGGCGGCGCAGTGGGAACTGAACTACGTTGCGCTCGACGGCAACATCGGTTGCATGGTTAACGGCGCAGGCCTGGCGATGGGTACCATGGACATCGTTAAGCTGCACGGCGGCGAACCGGCTAACTTCCTCGACGTTGGCGGCGGCGCAACCAAAGAGCGCGTGACCGAAGCGTTCAAAATCATCCTCTCTGACGACAACGTTAAAGCGGTTCTGGTTAACATCTTCGGCGGTATCGTACGTTGCGACCTGATCGCTGACGGCATCATCGGCGCGGTTGAAGAAGTGGGTGTTAACGTACCGGTTGTGGTTCGTCTCGAAGGTAACAACGCCGAACTGGGCGCGAAAAAACTGGCTGACAGCGGCCTGAATATTATTGCAGCGAAAAGTCTGACGGACGCAGCACAGCAGGTTGTTGCCGCAGTGGAGGGGAAATAATGTCAGTTTTAATTAATAAAGACACCAAGGTTATCTGCCAGGGCTTTACCGGTAGCCAGGGTACATTCCACTCTGAACAAGCGATCGCTTACGGCACTCAGATGGTTGGCGGCGTAACGCCAGGTAAAGGCGGCACCACTCATCTGGGCCTGCCGGTATTTAACACCGTGCGCGAAGCCGTTGAAGCCACCGGCGCGACTGCGACCGTCATCTACGTTCCGGCGCCGTTCTGCAAAGACTCCATTCTGGAAGCTATCGACGCGGGCATTAAGCTGATTATCACCATCACCGAAGGTATCCCGACCCTGGATATGCTGACCGTGAAAGTGAAGCTGGACGAAGCTGGCGTTCGCATGATCGGCCCTAACTGCCCGGGCGTTATCACTCCGGGCGAGTGCAAAATCGGCATCATGCCGGGTCACATTCACAAGCCGGGCAAAGTGGGCATCGTTTCCCGTTCCGGTACCCTGACCTATGAAGCGGTTAAGCAGACCACCGACTATGGCTTCGGCCAGTCTACCTGCGTCGGTATCGGCGGCGACCCGATCCCGGGCTCCAACTTCATCGATATCCTGAAAATGTTCCAGGAAGACCCGCAGACCGAAGCGATCGTCATGATCGGTGAAATCGGCGGCAGCGCGGAAGAAGAAGCGGCAGCTTACATTAAAGAGCACGTGACTAAGCCGGTTGTCGGCTACATCGCGGGCGTTACCGCGCCGAAAGGCAAGCGTATGGGCCACGCCGGCGCCATCATCGCTGGCGGTAAAGGTACTGCTGATGAGAAATTTGCTGCGCTGGAAGCGGCCGGTGTGAAAACCGTTCGCAGCCTGGCGGATATCGGCGAAGCGCTGAAAGCAATCATCAAGTAAACCCTCACTGCTCCTCAGGAGCAGACTAATGTCCGATTTCGACATGGTTGGCCACCGTCAGGTGGCCTTTTTTTTGCCTTGTCGTCATGCCGCAGGCTCTCCCTTGCGTTAAAAAACGCTATTGTATTGATTTGATGAATATTATTAGGAATAATCACTCGCCGCTTTCCGGGGGAGGGGAGATGGTTAATTTTATGTGAAAATAAACAGAAAAACGCAGACGTTATTTTTTGCATTTCGATTGGGAAAAATAGTGTGACCGGTCTAACATTATTAGGATCGCATCATTTCTTACCTTAAATTGGTCAAAGTTAAAATTATATTACCTATAATTCTCATCTCTCTCTTTTTAGTAACCGCTAGCGGCAGACTTTAAACACATTTTTAACATCAATTTCACTGTTATTCTTTATTGCGCCACATAATTAACATGGGCGGGAAAAATTGATTTATATCAATGCTTAATACTTGGAAAAAATCCCCAAAAAACGTTAAATTGTCGCAAATCAAATTGGCCTATTCAGGGCATTTTCGCTATATATTGATCACCGTCGAAAAATGTAAAGCTGGAACAATAAAATCCTATTTATTGTAAGGTTATTGCGGCGTAATATATTAGAGAATCATTTGGTTTTTTCGTTAACGTATTTGTAACCTTTGCGAGGGCGCTGTTTCATCGCCAGATGAGCAGTAACGTACCAGGGAGCAAATAATTTTGTATTGGGGCATGCGTATGAACCTGAATTTTGGGTTCGTTCTCGGAGTCTTCATGCGATGAGCAAGGAGTCATGATGTTAGATATAGTCGAACTGTCGCGCTTACAGTTTGCCTTGACCGCGATGTACCACTTCCTTTTTGTGCCGCTAACGCTCGGTATGGCGTTCCTGCTGGCCATCATGGAAACGGTCTACGTCCTTTCCGGCAAACAGATTTATAAAGATATGACCAAGTTCTGGGGCAAGTTGTTTGGTATCAACTTCGCTCTGGGTGTCGCAACCGGTTTGACCATGGAGTTCCAGTTCGGGACTAACTGGTCTTACTATTCTCACTATGTGGGCGATATCTTCGGTGCGCCGCTAGCCATTGAAGGTCTGATGGCCTTCTTCCTCGAATCTACCTTTGTAGGTCTGTTCTTCTTCGGTTGGGATCGTCTGGGCAAAGTTCAGCACATGGCGGTGACCTGGCTGGTCGCTCTGGGGTCTAACCTCTCCGCGCTGTGGATCCTTGTGGCCAACGGCTGGATGCAGAACCCGATCGCATCGGATTTCAACTTTGAAACCATGCGTATGGAGATGGTCAGCTTCTCTGAGCTGGTCCTGAACCCGGTTGCTCAGGTTAAATTCGTCCACACCGTGGCCTCCGGCTATGTGACTGGCGCGATGTTCATCCTTGCTATCAGCTCCTGGTACATGCTTAAAGGCCGTGATTTCGCCTTTGCTAAGCGCTCCTTCGCGATTGCTGCAAGCTTTGGTATGGCCGCTATCCTCTCCGTTATCGTCCTCGGCGATGAGTCCGGTTACGAAATGGGTGACGTGCAGAAAACCAAACTGGCGGCGATTGAAGCAGAATGGGAAACTCAGCCGGCGCCGGCTGCCTTTACCCTGTTTGGTATTCCCGATCAGGAAGCGCAAACCAACCACTTCTCCATCCAGATCCCTTACGCGCTGGGTATCATCGCTACCCGCTCGGTGGATAAGCCGGTTATCGGCCTGAAAGATCTGATGGCGCAGCATGAAGAGCGTATTCGTAACGGGATGAAAGCCTATGCGCTGCTGGAACAGCTGCGCGCCGGTTCCACCGATCAGGCGGTACGCGATCGGTTCAATGATGTTAAGAAAGACCTCGGTTATGGCCTGCTGCTCAAGCGCTATACCCCGAACGTCGCCGACGCCACGGAAGAGCAGATTGCTAAAGCGACCAAAGACTCTATTCCGAGCGTAGCGCCGCTGTACTTCGCCTTCCGTATCATGGTGGCGTGCGGCGTACTGATGCTGTTGATTATCGGCGCCTCTTTCTGGACCGTGATTCGCAACCGCATTGGCGAGAAAAAATGGCTGCTGCGCGCCGCGTTCTTCGGCCTGCCGCTGCCGTGGATTGCCGTTGAAGCGGGCTGGTTTGTTGCCGAGTATGGCCGTCAGCCGTGGGCGATTGGTGAAGTGCTGCCTACAGCGGTGGCGAACTCATCGCTGACCGCGGGCGATCTGATCTTCTCGATGTTGCTGATCTGCGGTCTGTATACGCTGTTCCTGGTGGCTGAACTGTTCCTGATGTTCAAGTTTGCCCGCAAAGGACCGAGCAGCCTGAAAACGGGTCGCTATCACTTTGAACAGTCCTCCGCGGCTATTCAGTCGGCACGCTAAGACAGGAGTCGTCAAATGATCGATTATGAAGTATTGCGTTTAATCTGGTGGCTACTGATCGGCATTCTGCTGATTGGCTTTGCCGTCGCCGACGGTTTCGACATGGGGGTGGGCATGCTCACCCGTTTCCTCGGTCGTAATGACACCGAGCGTCGAATCATGATCAACTCCATCGCCCCGCACTGGGACGGAAACCAGGTGTGGCTCATCACCGCCGGCGGCGCGCTGTTTGCTGCCTGGCCGATGGTATACGCCGCCGCGTTCTCCGGTTTCTACGTGGCGATGATTCTGGTGCTGGCGTCTTTATTCTTCCGTCCGGTGGGCTTTGACTACCGTTCCAAGATTGAAGATACCCGCTGGCGCAACATGTGGGACTGGGGCATCTTCGTGGGGAGCTTTGTGCCGCCGCTGGTTATCGGCGTGGCTTTCGGCAACCTGCTGCAGGGCGTACCGTTCCATATCGATGAGTATCTGCGTCTGTACTACACCGGCAACTTCTTCCAGCTGCTGAATCCGTTTGGTCTGCTGGCGGGTATCGTCAGCGTGGCGATGATCCTGACGCAGGGCGCGACCTACCTGCAGATGCGTACCGTAGGCGAACTGCATCTGCGCACCCGCACCGTCTCCACGGTGGCGGCGCTGGTGACGCTGGTCTGCTTCGCGCTGGCGGGCGTTTGGGTCTACTATGGCATCGACGGCTATGTGGTGAAATCGGTGCTGGATCATACCGGCCCGTCTAACCCGCTGACCAAAGAAGTGGCGCGTGAAGCCGGCGCGTGGATGGTGAACTTTAACAATATGCCAGCGCTGTGGGCTATTCCTGCCCTGGGCGTGGTGCTGCCGCTGCTGACCGTCGCGTCAACAAAAGCAGATAAAGGCGCCATGGCGTTCCTGTTCTCCTCGCTGACGCTGGCCTGCATCATCCTGACCGCGGGTATCGCGATGTTCCCGTTCATCATGCCGTCCAGCACGATGCTGAATGCGAGCCTGACGATGTGGGATGCCACCTCCAGCCAGCTGACGCTGAATGTGATGACCTACGTGGCTATCGTGTTTGTGCCGATTATCCTCGGCTACACCACCTGGTGTTACTGGAAGATGTTTGGCCGCATTACCCGCGAAGACATCGAAAAGAACACCCACTCGCTGTACTAAGGTAAGGAGCTATATATGTGGTACTTCGCATGGATTTTGGGAACGCTGCTTGCCTGTGCCTTTGGGGTGATTACCGCGCTGGCGCTTGAGCACGTGGAAGCCACCAAAGCAGGTAAAGAAGAGCATTGATGAAAATTATCGCGACCCTTTACGCGATAATGGACAAGCGCCCGTTAAGGGCGCTTTCCTTATTATTGGCGCTGCTGCTGGCAGGCTGCATCTTCTGGGATCCGTCGCGCTTTGCGGCGAAGACCAGCGAGCTTGAAATCTGGCATGGATTCTTGCTGATGTGGGCGGTGTGCGCTGGCGTCATTCACGGTGTGGGCTTCCGTCCGAAAGCCGTGCACTGGCAGGGGATTTTTTGTCCGCTTATCGCTGATATCGTTCTCTTCGCAGGCCTGATCTTTTTCTTCTTTTGAAAGATAAGAGTATAAGAGAAGTCTGTTAACCGCATGGGCTTGCATAAGCCCATAAAAATTTACTCGCCGTTTACTTTCTCCCATTCCAAACCACGATTCCCGCGCGTATAGTAGCGAAGTTTGAAAGCACTACTCTTTTTTTGCATTACCGGGATGTAAAGTGAATACAACGCTGTTTCGATGGCCGGTCCGGGTCTACTACGAAGATACCGATGCCGGTGGTGTGGTTTACCACGCCAGTTACGTCGCTTTTTATGAAAGAGCACGCACAGAGATGCTGCGCCACCATCACTTCAGTCAGCAGGTTCTGTTGGCTGAACGAGTTGCCTTTGTCGTTCGCAAAATGACGCTGGAGTATTTTGCGCCCGCCAGACTCGACGACATGCTCGAAATCCAGACGGAAATTACCTCGATGCGAGGCACCTCTTTGGTTTTCACGCAGCGAATCGTCAACGCCGAGAATACAGTTTTGAACGAAGCTGAAGTTCTCATTGTGTGCGTTGATCCACTCTTAATGAAGCCTCGTGCGCTTCCCAAGTCTATTGTCGCGGAGTTTAAGCAGTGACTGACATGAATATCCTTGATTTGTTCCTGAAGGCGAGCCTTCTGGTTAAACTTATCATGTTGATTTTGATTGGTTTTTCTATCGCTTCCTGGGCTATTATTATTCAGAGAACGCGTATCCTCAATTCCGCCAGCCGCGAAGCCGAAGCGTTTGAAGATAAGTTCTGGTCCGGCATTGAACTGTCTCGCCTGTACCAGGAGAGCCAGGGCCGTCGCGATAGTCTCGCCGGTTCCGAGCAGATTTTTTACAGCGGCTTTAAAGAGTTCGCTCGTCTGCATCGCGCCAACAGCCATGCGCCGGAAGCGATTGTCGAAGGGGCGTCGCGCGCGATGCGTATCTCGATGAATCGCGAGCTGGAAACGCTGGAAACGCATATTCCGTTCCTTGGCACCGTGGGTTCTATCAGCCCGTATATCGGCCTGTTCGGTACCGTCTGGGGGATCATGCACGCCTTTATCGCCCTCGGCGCGGTGAAGCAGGCGACGCTGCAGATGGTTGCGCCGGGGATCGCGGAAGCGCTGATCGCCACGGCAATCGGTCTGTTTGCCGCCATCCCAGCGGTTATGGCCTACAACCGTCTGAACCAGCGCGTGAACAAACTTGAACTTAACTACGACAACTTTATGGAAGAGTTCACCGCCATTCTGCACCGTCAGGCGTTTACCAGCAGCGAAAGCAATAAGGGGTAAGCCATGGCCAGAGCACGTGGACGCGGACGTCGCGAACTGAAGTCCGAGATTAACATCGTTCCGCTGCTGGATGTCCTGTTGGTGCTGTTGCTGATCTTCATGGCGACAGCGCCGATCATTACGCAGAGCGTGGAAGTCGATCTGCCGGACGCCACGGAGTCGCAAGCGGTGAAAAGCAACGATGAACCACCGGTTATCGTTGAAGTCTCCGGAGTAGGGCAGTACAGCGTGAAAGTCGGTCAGGAAACGTTGTCTCAGTTGCCGCCGGAGCAGGTCATTGCTGAAGCGAAGCGCCGACTCGAAGCGAATGAGAAGACGGTGTTCCTTATCGGCGGCGCGAAAGATGTGCCTTACGATGAAATTATTAAAGCGCTTAACCTGTTGCATAGCGCAGGGGTTAAATCGGTTGGCTTAATGACCAAGCCTATTTAATCGGCCCGCAAAGCGAGCGGCGGTGGATATCGATAGCATTCCGCCGTTGCTTTTAAGCGGCAACAGGCGAACAGTTTTTGGGAACCGATAGTGTCAAAGGCAACCGAACAAAACGATAAGCTTAAACGAGCGATCATAGTTTCAGTGGTGCTGCACATCATTCTGATTGCGCTACTGATCTGGAGTTCGTTCGACGAGCATCTGGATACTTCCGGCGGCGGCGGAGGTTCGTCCATTGATGCGGTGATGGTCGATCCTGGCGCGGTAGTCAACAACTACAACCGCCAGCAGCAGCAGCAGTCCAGCGCGCGTCGCGCGGCCGAGCAGCGTGAAAAGCAGGCTCAGCAGCAGGCTGAAGAGCTGCGGGAAAAACAGGCTGCCGAGCAGGAACGCCTGAAGCAAATGGAACAAGAACGTCTGCAGGCGCAGGAAGCGGCGAAAGAAGCGAAAGAACAGCAGAAACAGGCTGAAGAGGCCGCAGCTAAGGCTGCCGCCGCGGCAAAAGCGAAAGCGGATGCCCAGGCGAAAGAGGCGCAGGAAGCTGCCGCCAAAGCCGCCGCTGATGCCAAAGCTAAGGCCGATGCTCAGGCGAAAGTCGCGGAAGCGGCTGCCGCTAAGGCGGCGGCTAAAGCAGCTGCCGACGCGAAGAAACAGGCGGAAGCCGAAGCGGCGAAAGCCGCCGCGGATGCGCAGAAGAAAGCCGAAGCGGAAGCTGCGAAAAAAGCTCAGCAGGATGCAGAGAAGAAAGCGCAGCAGCAGGCCGAGAAGAAAGCCCAGCAGGAAGCGGCGAAACAGGCTGCGGCAGAAAAGGCCGCCGCTGAAAAAGCCGCTGCCCAGAAAGCTGCCGCGGAAAAAGCAGCAGCCGAGAAGGCCGCTGCTGAAAAAGCCGCAGCCGCCGAAAAAGCTGCCGCCGCCAAAGCTGCCGCCGCAGAAAAAGCGGCGGCTGATAAAGCGGCCAAAGCCGCCGCCGCGAAGGCCGCCGCGGCCAAGAAAGCCGCTGCTGCTAAAGAAGCAAGCGGTGTTGACGATCTGCTTGGTGACCTGAGCTCAGGTAAGAATGCGCCGAAAACCGGCGGTGGCGCTAAAGGTAATGGCCAGCCATCGAAAGATAGCGGTGCCTCTGGCGCCAACGGCGGGGCAACGGGCGCTGATATCAGCGCATACGCAAAGCAAATACAGATGGCTATTCAAAGCCGCCTGTATGATGCCAGCCTCTATCAAGGCAAGCGTTGCGTGTTGCATATCAACCTTGGGCCTGACGGCACATTAAAGGATATCACCTCTGAAGGAGGCGACCCTGCGCTGTGTCAGGCGGCATTAACGGCAGCACGTACTGCGAGTATTCCTAAACCGCCAAGTCAGGCTGTTTATGAGAAAATAAAAAATGCCACACTAGACTTTAAACTGTAATCGTTTTTCCCCGTGCAGGCGGGGAAAAACAATCTATGGTAGTCACAGGGTTTTGGTAGTTTTGTGTATTTGGGTTTGTTAACATTCTGCTAAATTATCGTGGGCTTTCCGCCCGGATAAGGGAGATATGATGAAGCAGGCATTACGAGTAGCATTTGGTTTTTTGATGCTGTGGGCGGCGGTGCTGCACGCAGAAGTACGCATCGAGATCACCCAGGGGGTGGACTCGGCGCGCCCCATCGGTGTGGTGCCATTCCAGTGGGCTGGCCCGGGCGCTGCGCCTGAAGATATTGGCGGCGTGGTAGCGGCTGACCTGCGTAACAGCGGCAAGTTTAATCCGCTGGATCGCTCGCGCCTGCCTCAGCAGCCGGGTAGCGCTCAGGAAGTGCAGCCTGCGGCATGGTCTGCGCTGGGCGTTGACGCCGTGGTCGTAGGCCAGGTGACGCCGAACCCTGACGGTTCTTACCAGGTTGCCTATCAGCTGGTGGATACCGGCGGTGCGCCGGGTACCATCCTGTCGCAAGGCTCTTTCAAAGTGACCAAGCAGTACCTGCGCTATGCCGGACATACTGCTAGTGACGCGGTATTCGAAAAGCTGACCGGGATTAAAGGCGCTTTCCGTACCCGTATCGCTTATGTGGTTCGCACCAACGGCGGCCAGTTCCCGTATGAGCTGCGCGTCTCTGACTACGATGGCTACAACCAGTTCCTGGTTCACCGTTCATCGCAGCCGCTGATGTCGCCGGCATGGTCTCCGGACGGTTCTAAACTGGCCTATGTGACCTTCGAAAGCGGCCGCTCCGCGCTGGTAGTCCAGACGCTGGCGAATGGCTCAGTCCGTCAGATTGCCTCCTTCCCGCAGCATAACGGCGCGCCGGCCTTCTCGCCGGACGGCAGCAAACTGGCATTCGCACTGTCGAAAACCGGTAGCCTGAATCTGTACGTGATGGACCTCGGCTCCGGCCAGATTCGTCAGGTGACTAACGGTCGCAGCAATAACACCGAACCGAGCTGGTTCCCGGATAGCCAGAATCTGGCGTTTACTTCCGACCAGGCTGGCCGTCCTCAGGTGTATAAAGTCAACATCAACGGCGGTACGCCGCAGCGTATTACCTGGGAAGGTTCGCAGAACCAGGATGCTGACGTCAGCGCTGATGGTAAAATTATGGTAATGGTGAGCTCGGCCAACGGTCAGCAACACATTGCTAAGCAAGATCTGGAAGCGGGTGGTGTACAGGTTCTGTCATCAACGTTTTTAGATGAAACGCCAAGTCTGGCACCTAACGGCACTATGGTAATCTACAGCTCTTCTCAGGGGATGGGATCCGTGCTGAATCTGGTTTCTACAGATGGGCGTTTCAAAGCGCGTCTTCCGGCAACTGATGGACAGGTAAAATTCCCTGCCTGGTCGCCGTATCTGTGATAATAAATAATTGATTATTAAAGGAATCAAAGAAATGCAACTGAACAAAGTGCTGAAAGGGCTGATGATCGCTCTGCCGGTTATGGCAATCGCGGCGTGTTCTTCCAACAAGAACGCCAGCAACGACCAGAGCGGTGAAGGCATGCTGGGTGCCGGCACTGGTATGGACGCTAACGCTAACGGCGGCAACATGTCTTCCGAAGAGCAAGCTCGTCTGCAGATGCAGCAGCTGCAGCAGAACAACATCGTTTACTTCGATCTGGACAAGTACGATATCCGTTCTGACTTCGCTGCAATGCTGGATGCGCACGCTAACTTCCTGCGTAGCAACCCGTCCTACAAAGTGACCGTAGAAGGTCACGCGGATGAGCGCGGTACTCCGGAATACAACATCGCTCTGGGTGAGCGTCGTGCTAACGCCGTTAAGATGTATCTGCAGGGCAAAGGTGTTTCTGCTGACCAGATTTCCATCGTTTCTTACGGTAAAGAAAAACCTGCAGTACTGGGTCATGACGAAGCGGCATATGCCAAAAACCGTCGCGCCGTACTGGTTTACTAAGAGAATTGCATGAGCAGTAACTTCAGACATCATTTATTGAGTCTGTCGTTACTGGTTGGCATAGCGGCCCCCTGGGCCGCTTTTGCTCAGGCGCCAATCAGTAGTGTCGGCTCAGGCTCGGTCGAAGACCGCGTCACTCAACTTGAGCGTATTTCCAATGCTCACAGCCAGCTTTTAACCCAACTCCAGCAACAACTCTCCGATAACCAAAGCGATATTGATTCCCTGCGCGGTCAGATTCAGGAAAATCAGTATCAGCTCAATCAGATTGTCGAACGCCAGAAGCAGATTCTGCAACAGATCGACGGGCTGACGAGCGGTGGCGGAGCAGCAGCGGCAGGCGCGCAGGCGCAGGCTCCATCGTCTTCTGGCGATCAGAGTTCGGCTACCGCCAGTTCAGCGCCGGCGGCCTCTTCTGGGGCGCCTGCGATGACCGGGGATGCCAACACCGATTACAACGCGGCTATTGCGCTGGTTAAAGATTCGTCCCGCCAGGATGACGCGATGGTGGCGTTTCAGAACTTCGTCAAGAAGTACCCGGATTCAACCTATCAGCCGAACGCCAACTACTGGCTCGGACAGTTGAACTACAATAAGGGGAAAAAAGACGATGCGGCATATTATTTTGCCTCGGTGGTGAAAAACTATCCGAAATCCCCGAAAGCGCCGGATGCGATGTTTAAAGTCGGCGTCATCATGCAGGACAAAGGCGACACCGCGAAAGCGAAAGCGGTTTACCAGCAGGTGGTCAGCAAATTCCCTGGCACCGATGGTGCGAAACAAGCGCAAAAACGCCTTAACGCCCTGGGTTGATTATGGCATGACCAGAAATCGCGTTATTTCTGGTCTTGTCGCACGAAACCCAAGCAGTTAAGTGATCTTTATCGAAATTTTAGTTGCGCTGAAATCTGAAATCAGTAATATATGCCGCCGTTGCCAAGGGATATCGAACAAGCCCAAAGCGACGCCAGAGTGGGTCGTTAGCTCAGTTGGTAGAGCAGTTGACTTTTAATCAATTGGTCGCAGGTTCGAATCCTGCACGACCCACCACTAATTAGTTTTAATTGTAGTATCCAGCGTAGTATCGGGTGATTAGCTCAGCTGGGAGAGCACCTCCCTTACAAGGAGGGGGTCGGCGGTTCGATCCCGTCATCACCCACCACCGGGTCGTTAGCTCAGTTGGTAGAGCAGTTGACTTTTAATCAATTGGTCGCAGGTTCGAATCCTGCACGACCCACCATTTTTAGCATCGAACTTCGATGTTAAACGTGAAGGATAACGTTGCTTCAGCAACGGCCCGTAGGGCGAGCGAAGCGAGTCATCCTGCACGACCCACCATCTTAATGATGGGGTCGGTGGAAGCAGTATCGGTAGTATCCAGCGCAGTTTCGGGTGATTAGCTCAGCTGGGAGAGCACCTCCCTTACAAGGAGGGGGTCGGCGGTTCGATCCCGTCATCACCCACCACTCGGGTCGTTAGCTCAGTTGGTAGAGCAGTTGACTTTTAATCAATTGGTCGCAGGTTCGAATCCTGCACGACCCACCATCTAAAATGATGGTGCCGAGTACAAAATCTTTCAGGTAACACCCTTAGGGTCGTTAGCTCAGTTGGTAGAGCAGTTGACTTTTAATCAATTGGTCGCAGGTTCGAATCCTGCACGACCCACCAATCTTTAACGGTGGTTTCTGGTAGAACGTGAAGGATAACGTTGCGATAGCAACGGCCCGAAGGGCGAGGCAAAGCCGAGTCATCCTGCACGACCCACCATCCTGAATGATTACAGCAGTAAAATCCCGCAAGGGGTCGTTAGCTCAGTTGGTAGAGCAGTTGACTTTTAATCAATTGGTCGCAGGTTCGAATCCTGCACGACCCACCATTCAACATTGAACTTTGATGTTGAACGTGAAGGATAACGTTGCGTCAGCAACGGCCCGTAGGGCGAGGCGAAGCTGAGTCATCCTGCACGACCCACCAATGTAAAAAGGCGCCCTAAAGGCGCCTTTTTGCTATGCGTCATTCTCCACAATCAACTCCATGTTCGCACTACGCTTACCGTGACTCCATAGCGCACGAACCGGTAGCCCGGGAAGATGCGCAGCATCGTCCCCGGGGAATACAAAATTCATCACGACATTTCGCTTGCAATCGGCTATCTTGTTTAGCATATAAAACACAAGAACCGTATTAAGGCGATACAGAGCGATATTTACGGTTTCAAAGTTAAGCCAGTAAAACGAGATTGCATGATGAGCGTAATGTTTGATCCTGAAACGGCGATTTATCCTTTCCCGCCAAAACCACAACCGTTGAACCGTGACGAAAAAGCGTTTTATCGCGAGAAAATTAAACGCCTGCTGCGTGAACGCGACGCCGTGATGGTGGCGCATTACTACACCGATCCTGAAATTCAGCAACTGGCCGAAGAGACCGGCGGTTGTATTGCCGACTCGCTGGAAATGGCGCGTTTTGGCGCGCGTCACCCGGCCTCCACGCTGCTGGTTGCCGGAGTGCGTTTTATGGGCGAAACGGCCAAAATCCTTAGTCCGGAAAAGACCATCCTGATGCCGACGCTGAATGCGGAGTGTTCTCTGGATCTCGGCTGTCCCATTGATGACTTTAACGCGTTTTGCGATGCTCACCCGGATCGCACCGTGGTGGTCTATGCCAATACGTCAGCGGCGGTAA
This sequence comes from Klebsiella sp. 141203, assembly GCF_032601985.1. NCBI lineage: Bacteria > Pseudomonadati > Pseudomonadota > Gammaproteobacteria > Enterobacterales > Enterobacteriaceae > Klebsiella > Klebsiella sp. 141203. The sequence continues at coordinate 309,799 of NZ_JAQIRL010000002.1, forward strand.
AAGCGCGTGCCGACTGGGTAGTGACTTCCAGCATCGCGGTGGAATTGATTGAACATCTCGATAGCCTCGGACAAAAGATACTTTGGGCGCCGGACCGCCATCTTGGCCGCTATGTACAGCGCCAGACCGGGGCCGACGTGCTGTGCTGGCAGGGCGCCTGTATCGTCCATGATGAATTCAAAACCCAGGCGCTGGCGCGCATGAAGGGGCTCTACCCCGACGCGGCGATCCTGGTGCATCCGGAATCACCGCAGGCGATTGTCGACATGGCGGATGCGGTAGGATCAACCAGCCAATTAATTGCCGCGGCGAAAAGCCTGCCGCAGCGCCAGCTTATCGTGGCAACCGATCGCGGGATCTTCTATAAAATGCAGCAGGCGGTACCGGAAAAAGAGCTGCTGGAAGCGCCTACGGCAGGTGAGGGCGCAACCTGTCGCAGCTGCGCCCATTGCCCCTGGATGGCGATGAACGGCCTGAAAGCGATAGCGGAAGGGTTAGAGCAGGGCGGCGTTGAACACGAAATTCACGTCGACGCCAAACTGCGTGCCGGGGCATTAATTCCGCTTAACCGTATGCTGGAATTTGCGGCTACACTACGGGGATAACTCATTACCGCGTCGCGTTACGCTTAGGGGATAAAATGGATTTTTTCAGTACGCAGAATATTTTAGTGCATATACCGATCGGCGCCGGCGGCTACGATCTGTCGTGGATTGAGGCGGTGGGCACCATCGCCGGCCTGCTGTGCATCTGGCTGGCGAGCCTGGAAAAAATCAGCAACTACGCTTTCGGCCTGGTGAACGTGACGCTTTTTGCGATCATCTTCTTCCAGATCCAACTGTACGCCAGCCTGCTGCTGCAGCTGTTTTTCTTCGCGGCGAACGTTTACGGCTGGTACGCGTGGTCAAGGCAGACCAGCGATAACGAAGCGGAACTGAAAATTCGCTGGCTACCGCTGCCAAAAGCGCTGGCCTGGCTGGCGGGCTGCGTGGTGGCTATCGGCCTGATGACGGTGTTTATTAACCCGGTATTTGCCTTCCTGACCCGCATCGCCGTCAACCTGATGCAAATGCTCGGGCTGCAGGTGGCGATGCCGACGCTGGAACCCGATGCTTTCCCATTCTGGGATTCCTGCATGATGGTGCTGTCGATTGCCGCGATGGTATTGATGACGCGTAAATACGTGGAGAACTGGCTGCTGTGGGTGATCATCAACGTCATCAGCGTGGTGATTTTCGCTCTACAGGGCGTATACGCGATGTCGCTGGAATATTTGCTGCTGACGTTCATTGCCCTGAATGGCAGCCGGATGTGGATTAACAGCGCGCGTGAGCGGGGGTCTCACGCGCTTTCACGTTAATGGTGATGATGATGCTCATGTCCGGAATGCGCCAGATTCAGGTGGCATTCCGGGCCGCTGCAGGGACGGTACTCCATCTGTACCGTCACATGCTCAATTTCATATTTATGCTCAATAAAATGCTGGATGCTATCAAGTAGCGCATCGTGATCGTGCGGCGGCACGACCTGTACGTGCAGCGTCATCACCGGTTTTTCCCCCACCAGCCAGACGTGAACGTGGTGAACGTCGCGGACTTCAGGTATCGAGCGGCGTAGATCGCGGCCTAATGCTTCGACATCCAGCGAGCGCGGCGCGCCCTCCAACAACTCATTCATACTCTCCTGCAGCAATCGCCAGGCGCTACGCAGTACTAAACACGACACCAGCACCGAGAGGATCGGGTCAATCGGCGTCCAGCCGGTCATCAGAATGACGATAGCGGCCACGATAGCGCCGACGGAACCCAATAGATCTCCCAGCACATGCAGTGCCGCCGCGCGGACATTAAGATTACTTTCGGCGCTGCCGCGGTGCAGGATCCAGAAGGCGAGAATATTGGCCAGTAGTCCGGCGACGGCGATAACCATCATGGTTTTTCCCGCGACAGGCTGCGGATGGTTAAAACGCTGTACCGCTTCCCAGAAGATGAAAATGGTAATGACTACCAGGGCGATGGCGTTGACGAAGGCGGCGAGAGTGGTTAAACGCAGCCAGCCAAAGGTGTGGCGGCTATTTGGCGGCCGGCTGGCGAAGCGTACCGCCAGCAGAGCGAACAGGAGGGCGGCGGAGTCGGTAAGCATATGTCCGGCATCGGCCAGCAGGGCCAGCGAACCGGAAATGACGCCGCCGATGGCCTCAATAATCATAAAACCGGCGGTTACGATAAAAGCCCAAAGCAGCCGGTTGGCGTTACTGTTTTCGCCAGCAGGGGTCGGTGAATGTGCATGCGCCATGATGTCATCCCTTAATAGTTATCATTATTACACTATGACATCTTACCGAAATTCAGCGAACAAAGGGATCAAGGTGAACGTTGGTCACCTCGATCCCTTTTCTTACCCGTTTCAATTACTGCGTAGTGCCATCCGTTTTGCTGGCATCGTGGTTCATGCCATTGCCGCTTTCCATTTTTTTATCCGTATCCGGACAGCGTCCATCTTTGCACATGCTGTTTTTATGGACCTCGTCGCTCGACATTCCGTCATGATTCATCGTCGAACCATCAGGGTGAAGCATGGTGCCGCCGGAGTTAATTTTGTCGTTATCGACATTATTAGGCGCCACGTTTTCACGGGCATCGGGCGCAACCTGTCCGGCATCAGCGGCGGAATTGGCCTGGCCGTTGTTCGATTGCGCGCCGCTATCGGCGGCCAGCGCGGCGCCGCTGGCTAAGCTTAAGGTGGCGGTGAGAAGTAGGGCTGTGAGTTTATTCATATTCATCGGATACTCCTGCTTAGTCGATTTGTTGGCTAAACGCGGCCAACAGAGATGTGCCAGGGATCTGCGGTGCTATGGTTTAACACTCCGCCTTAGCGTGAGGATTTAAAATATAATACTGAAAATAAACATTTAATTGGATGTTGCAGTTAAAAATTGTAGTTGGCTGGCGGGATTTCGCTACTTTATGGCGTATTTTTCCCTAATTCCAGGATTATTCCATCGTCAGTGTAAAATCACGTTTACACTTTTTGACCGAAGAGATAGATTGGAAGGATTGCATTTCATTGTATAAGTATGGCAACGCCTGGAAAGAAGATGAATTATCAGAACGACGATTTACGCATTAAAGAGATCAACGAATTATTACCTCCCGTTGCGCTCCTGGAAAAATTCCCCGCTACCGAAAATGCTGCTAATACCGTTGCACATGCTCGCAAAGCGATCCACAACATCCTCAAAGGCAACGACGATCGTCTGCTGGTGGTAATTGGTCCGTGCTCTATTCACGACCCTGCCGCGGCGAAAGAGTACGCCAGCCGCCTGCTGACGCTGCGTGAAGCGCTCAAAGGCGAGTTGGAAATCGTTATGCGCGTCTATTTTGAAAAACCGCGCACTACCGTCGGTTGGAAGGGGCTAATTAACGATCCGCATATGGATAACAGCTTCCGCATCAACGACGGGCTGCGTATCGCGCGTAAGCTGCTGCTGGAAATCAACGACAGCGGTTTGCCTGCGGCGGGCGAGTTCCTTGATATGATTACCCCGCAATATGTGGCGGACCTGATGAGCTGGGGCGCAATCGGCGCGCGTACCACTGAATCCCAGGTGCACCGTGAACTCTCTTCCGGCCTCTCGTGCCCGGTTGGCTTCAAAAATGGCACCGATGGCACCATCAAGGTCGCTATCGATGCGATCAACGCAGCTGGCGCGCCGCACTGTTTCTTATCGGTAACGAAGTGGGGCCATTCCGCTATTGTGAACACCAGCGGCAACAGCGATTGCCATATCATTCTGCGCGGCGGTAAAGAGCCGAACTATAGCGCTCAGCACGTTGCCGAAGTGAAAGTGGGTCTGGCAAAAGCCGGTCTGCCGGCGCAAATCATGATCGACTTCAGCCACGCTAACTCCAGCAAGCAGTTTAAAAAGCAGATGGAAGTCGGCGCCGACGTGTGCCAGCAGATTGCCGGTGGTGAAAACGCGATTATGGGGGTGATGATTGAAAGCCACCTGGTGGAAGGCAATCAGAGCCTGGAAAGCGGCGAACCGCTGACCTATGGCAAGAGCGTGACCGACGCCTGCATCGGCTGGGAAGATACCGAGACCATCCTGCGCCAGCTGGCGGATGCGGTTAAAGCGCGCCGCGGCTAGCCTGTGCTTTGCCATCGCTGGCTGCCTTCGCGTTGCGCCAGCGATAGCTAAAAATAAAAAAGCGTGGAAAATTCCACGCTTTTTTGTTGGCGAAATAATTCAGTTGCGTATTACTTCGCTTTACCCTGGTTGGCGACGGCCGCGGCCTTCGCAGCGATTTCGTCAGCATTGCCCAGGTAGTAGTGTTTGATCGGCTTGAAGTTTTCATCGAACTCATACACCAGCGGTACGCCGGTCGGGATGTTCAGTTCGAGGATTTCGTCTTCGCCCATGTTGTCGAGGTATTTCACCAGCGCACGCAGGGAGTTACCGTGAGCGGCGATAATGACGCGCTCGCCGCTTTTCAGGCGCGGCAGAATGGTTTCGTTCCAGTAAGGTACGACGCGGTCGATGGTCAGCGCCAGGCTCTCGGTGGTCGGCAGTTCCGCATCGGTCAGCTTCGCGTAACGCGGATCGTGGCCCGGATAACGTTCGTCATCTTTGGTCAGTTCCGGCGGGGTGACGGCAAAGCCGCGACGCCACTGTTTAACCTGCTCGTCGCCATACTTCTCAGCGGTTTCGGCTTTGTTCAGGCCCTGCAGCGCACCGTAATGACGTTCGTTCAGTTTCCATGATTTCTCAACCGGCAGCCAGGCCTGATCCAGTTCGTCCAGCACGTTCCACAGGGTGTGGATGGCACGTTTCAGCACGGAGGTATAAGCAAAATCAAAGCTGAAGCCTTCTTCCTTCAGCAGTTTACCCGCCGCTTTCGCTTCGCTAACGCCTTTTTCAGACAGGTCAACGTCGTACCAACCGGTGAAACGGTTTTCGTTGTTCCATTGGCTCTCGCCGTGACGAACTAGTACCAGCTTAGTTACAGCCATTCTCTTACTCCTCCTACACGCAACCCGACTACTGTGGTGTATGTGTTTATTGATTGATAACTATTCTCATTATATTGCCGTGATTTGCCTCACGGCAATGCTTATCCCTAACCATAGCGAAAATAGTGACGCAGTGTAAGATGCTTGTAAAACACCGGTTAGTTTTTTGTCTTTTAGCGGTGCAAATTAGAGCAAAAAGGCGAAAAAAAACCCTCCGCAGGGAGGGTTATGACGTTATCCGGCGATAAACTGATATTCCGTCAGGCTAACGTACTCGGCGCCGGGCCGTAATACGCAATCTGGCTGCGGCCAGTGCGGATGATTTGGGGAGTCCGGCAGGAACTCGCTCTCCAGCGCCAGCCCTTGCCAGTCGCCGTAAGGTTGACTGCCGCGCGATGGCGTGCCGCCGAGATAGTTGCCGGAATAAAACTGCAGCGCCGGGGCGGAGGTGTACACCGTCAGCTGTAGCTTTTCATCCTGCGACCAGACATGCGCCGCCGGCTGGCGGGCGTCGCCTTTGGCCTGCAGCAGAAAGGCATGATCGTAACCTTTCACTTTTTGCTGGTCAGCATCGGCAAGGAACTCGTCGGCAAGCACCTTCGGCGCGCGGAAATCAAAGCTGGTGTACTCCACGTCGCGCAAATCGCCATACGGAATACCATCGCTCTCCACCGGCAGATACTGGTCGGCGAAGATCTGCAGGCGGTGGTGGCGCACGTCGCCCTGCGCGCCGTCGAGGTTAAAATAGACATGGTTAGTCATATTGACCGGGCAGGGCTTATCAACGGTGGCGCGGTACTCAATGGCGATACGATTATCGTCAGTCAGGCGATAGCGCGCGGTTGCCTGAAGATGACCCGGGAAGCCCTGATCGCCATCGGCGGAGTCGAGCGCAAACAGCACCTGGCTGTCGTCGTGGCTGACAATTTGCCAGCGACGCTTGTCGAAGCCGTCCGGCCCACCGTGGAGCTGGTGGCCGGCCTCGTTCGACGGGGTTAAATTCACGATCTCGCCATCGAGCGTGAAGCGGCTGTTGGCGATACGGTTAGCGTAGCGGCCAACGGACGCGCCCAGAAATGCCGCCTGCTGGCGATATTGCTGCGGCGTGGCGCAGCCCAGTAACGCTTCGCGCAGGCTACCATCGGCAAGGGGCACTTGCGCGGAGATTAGCGTTGCGCCCCAGTCCATCACCGTCACCGTCATCCCGGCGTTATTACGCAGCGTTAGCACGTTCCACGGCTGTCCGTCGGGCGCGAGTTCGCGGGTTGGCGTTAGCATTGGCCGGCTCCCTGGGATGGTTTGCAGACGTAAAAAGTCTCTTTAATGCCGGTTTTCGCTTCATACTGAGCGGCAACCGCCTGCTGTACTTTTTCAACCAGTGCTTCCGGCATCAGGGCAACGATACAGCCGCCAAAGCCGCCGCCGGTCATCCGCACGCCCCCCTGGTCGCCGATAACCGCTTTGACAATCTCAACCAGCGTATCAATTTGCGGTACGGTGATCTCAAAATCATCGCGCATGGAAGCGTGAGACTCCGCCATCAGTTGGCCCATGCGCTGCAGGTCGCCGTTTGCCAGCGCGCTCGCCGCTTCGACGGTACGGGCGTTTTCGGTTAATACATGGCGCACGCGTTTCGCCACAATCGGGTCCAGCTCGTGGGCCACGGCATTAAACTGCGCAAGTTCAACGTCACGCAGAGCAGGCTGCTGGAAGAAACGCGCGCCGGTTTCACACTGTTCGCGGCGGGTGTTGTATTCGCTGCCGACCAGCGTGCGTTTAAAGTTGCTGTTGATAATCACCACCGCGACGCCTTTCGGCATCGACACCGGTTTGGTGCCAAGGGTGCGGCAGTCAATCAGCAGCGCATGATCTTTTTTACCCAGCGCCGAAATAAGCTGGTCCATAATGCCGCAATTACAGCCGACAAACTGGTTTTCCGCTTCCTGGCCGTTAAGGGCGATTTGCGCGCCGTCGAGCGGCAGATGATACAGCTGCTGGAACACGGTGCCGACGGCGACTTCCAGCGACGCCGAGGAGCTTAACCCCGCGCCCTGCGGTACGTTGCCGCTGATGACCAGATCGGCGCCGCCGAAGTGGTTATTGCGCTTCTGCAGATGTTTGACCACGCCGCGTACGTAGTTTGACCACTGCTGGGTGTCGTGGCTAACGATGGGCGCATCGAGGGAAAACTCGTCGCGCTGGTTATCGTAATCGGCGGCAATGACCCGCACGATACGGTCAGAACGCGGCGCGCAGCTGACTACGGTTTGATAGTCAATGGCGCACGGCAGCACGAAACCATCGTTGTAATCGGTATGTTCGCCAATCAGGTTGACGCGGCCCGGCGCCTGAATGACGTGACTAGCAGGGTAGCCAAACTGTTCAGCAAACAGCGCCTGGGTGTTCTCTTTCAGACTCATTGTTCAACTCCTGATTCACGAAAATGGATATCGCTAACGGCACGTAACTTTTCGGCGGCTTGTTCCGCCGTGAGATCGCGCTGGGTTTCGGCTAGCATTTCGTAACCGACCATAAATTTGCGCACCGTGGCGGAGCGCAACAGCGGCGGGTAAAAGTGAGCGTGCAGCTGCCAGTGTTGATTATCTTCGTTATTAAACGGCGCGCCGTGCCAGCCCATGGAGTAGGGGAAGGAGGTCTGGAACAGGTTGTCGTAACGGCTGGTCAGCTTTTTCAGCGCCAGCGCCAGGTCGTGGCGCTGGGCTACGGTTAAATCGGTCAGACGCTGGATATGCGCTTTTGGCAGCAGCAGCGTCTCAAAGGGCCAGGCCGCCCAATAGGGGACCACGGCCAGCCAGTGTTCGGTTTCTACAACGGTACGGCTGCCGTCGGCCAGTTCGCGTTGCACATAATCCACCAGCATCGGCGAACCCTGCTCAGCGAAATATTTCTTTTGCAGACGGTCCTCACGTTCCGCCTCATTGGGCAGGAAACTGTTGGCCCATACCTGGCCGTGAGGGTGCGGATTGGAGCAGCCCATCGCCGCGCCTTTATTTTCGAAGACCTGGACCCAGGGATAACTTTTCCCAAGGTCCGCGGTCTGCTCTTGCCACGTTTTAACCACGCCTTCCAGTGCTTCAATGCTCAGTTCCGGCAGCGTTTTGCTGTGGTCTGGCGAAAAGCAGATAACCCGACTGGTGCCGCGCGCGCTTTGGCAGCGCATCAGCGGATCGTCGCTCTCCGGGGCGTCCGGAGTATCGGTCATCAATGCCGCAAAATCGTTGGTAAACACGTAAGTGCCGGTGTAATTCGGGTTAGTGTCGCCGGTGACGCGGGTATTACCCGGGCACAAGAAACAATCCGCATCGTGCGCGGGCAACGTTTGTTTTGCCGGCGTCTCCTGCGCCCCTTGCCAGGGGCGCTTGGCGCGATGCGGTGAAACCAGAATCCACTGCCCGGTTAACGGGTTATAACGACGGTGCGGATGGTCGACGGGGTTAAATTGCGTCATGGTATTTCCTTAGAGCCTTACCTTTAGGCTATTAGTCCGGATAACCCTGCGGATGACGGGACTGCCAGTGCCAGGTGTCCTGCGCCATTTCGTCAAGGTTGCGCGTCACGCGCCAGTTCAGCTCGCGGTCGGCTTTGGCGGCGTCAGCCCAATAGGCCGGGAGATCGCCATCGCGGCGCGGCGCGAAGTGATAATTAATCGGTTTACCGCAGGCTTTGCTGAAGGCGTTGACCACGTCCAGCACGCTGCTGCCGACGCCTGCGCCAAGGTTGTAGATATGAACGCCGGCTTTATTCGCCAGTTTTTCCATGGCCGCGACGTGGCCGTCGGCGAGGTCCATCACGTGGATGTAGTCGCGCACGCCGGTGCCGTCTTCGGTCGGGTAGTCGTTACCGAATATTGCCAGTGATTCGCGGCGGCCGACGGCAACCTGGGCGATATACGGCATCAGGTTGTTCGGGATGCCCTGCGGATCTTCGCCCATATCGCCTGATGGATGCGCGCCGACCGGGTTGAAGTAGCGCAGCAGCGCGATGCTCCAGTCCGGCTGGGCTTTCTGCAGGTCGGCGAGGATCTGCTCAACCATCAGTTTGCTTTTACCGTAGGGGCTTTGCGGGGTACCGGTCGGGAAGCTTTCAACATAAGGGATCTTTGGCTGGTCGCCGTAGACGGTCGCGGAGGAGCTAAAAATAAAGTTTTTAACGCCGGCTGCGCGCATAGCGGAAACTAATTTAAGTGTACCGGTGACGTTATTGTCGTAATATTCCAGCGGTTTGGCGACGGACTCGCCGACGGCTTTCAGGCCGGCAAAATGGATCACCGCTTCAATAGCGTGATCGTGCAGAATTTCCGTCATCAGCGCTTCATTACGAATATCGCCTTCGACAAAGGTGGCTTTCTTGCCGCCGAGACGTTCAATGACCGGCAATACGCTGCGTTTACTGTTGCAGAGATTGTCGAGAATAATCACATCATGTCCCTGCAGCAGCAGCTGTACGCAAGTATGACTTCCAATGTAACCGCTACCACCTGTGACCAGTACTTTCATGATTCGCTCCAATAGGCTTATCGTGTGAGAAGAAGATAGCATACCAAAGAAGGCAAAAGTGTGACACAGGCTAAAATAGTGGAATCGTTTACACTTGATGGTGTATTAAGACTGATTTTATGTAATTATTTATAAAACAGTGTGTTGTTGTGGTTTTTGGTTATTTCTCTGAAAAAATACAGGGATCCGCAGACCCCTGTATAGCGCTATTCCGCCAGCGCGCCGAGACGGTAAGTGTAACCGTCTCCACTGCGAATGAACTCCAGACGGTGAGTGATGCAGTCAGGGGCATCTTCGGCGTGATGCGATACAAACAGCAGCTGCGTGGCCCCTTCGCTAATCAAAACATCAACAAAACGACGTACCAGTTGACGATTCAGCGGATCCAGCCCCTGTAACGGTTCGTCGAGTATCAGTAGAGTCGGATGTTTAACCAGCGCGCGAACGATCAGCGCCAGCCGCTGCTGTCCCCACGACAAACTATGAAACGGGGCGTCGGCGGTGCGTTTATCAATGCCGAGAATATCCAGCCAGCGCTGGACCAGCTTGTGCTGCTTATCAGAGACCGCCTGATAAATGCCTATCGAATCAAAGTAGCCGGAAAGGATCACGTTACGCACGTTTGTGCTGACGCGGTATTCCAGATGCAGGCTGCTGCTGACATAGCCAATATGTTTTTTGATATCCCAGATGGTCTCGCCGCTGCCGCGACGGCGGCCAAAGAGCGTCAGATCGTTGCTGTAACCCTGCGGATGGTCACCGGTGATCAGGTTTAGCAATGTGGATTTTCCCGCGCCGTTAGGGCCGACAATTTGCCAGTGTTCGCCGGGGTTCACCGTCCAGCTTAGCTGGTTGATGATCGCTTTATCGTTATACGACACCGTGCCGTCGTTAAGAACGATAAGTGGAGCGTTCTCTGCTAAATCATGCCGTGCGGCGGGGGCATCCGGTTCAGGTAGCGTCATACCGGCCAGTTTTTCGCTATGCGCCAGTTGGGCAACCAGCGCCTGCTGTAATAACGCCTGTTTCTCGCCGGTTTCGCTCAGCGTGCAATCCGCCAGCACGCCGGCATATTCAATGAATTCCGGGATTTCATCAAAACGGTTGAGTACCAGTACCAGGGTGATACCAGCCTGATGCAGGCAGGCCAGCAGGTCGGCCAACTGTTGGCGCGAAGCGACATCCAGGCCATCAAACGGCTCGTCGAGGATCAGCAGATCGGGGTCGCTCATCAGCGCCTGGCAGAGGAGCGTTTTGCGGGTTTCGCCTGTCGACAGATATTTAAAGCGCCGCGTCAGCAGGTGGCTAATGCCAAACTGCTCCGCCAGCTGGGCACAGCGCTCCGGATCGCGTTTTTCATCTTCGATGATTTCCGCGGTAGTGCGCCCGGTATCCTCTTCGCCGGGGCTCAGCATATCGGTGTTGTTGCGTTGCCACTCGTCGCTGACCAGTTTCTGCAGCTGTTCAAAAGAGAGGCGAGTGATACGCTGAAATGCGCTTTCGCGCTGCCCGTTGAGTAGAGTCAGTTCGCCGGCCAGCGCTCTGGCCAGCGCCGATTTACCGCTACCGTTGCTGCCGACGAAAGCCCAGCTTTCGCCAGCGCGCAGCGTGAGGCGATCGATATGTAATGTTTTAGTATCGCTAAGGCGAAACGTACCTTGCGAAATTTGCAATGATGACATTGTGTATCCCACTTTTTGCAGCGTTGTGCTTCAGGGATACGACTTCACGGCAATAAAGTCAATGCCATTAGCATAAGGTCGCCAGAATGATACGATCGGCATTGAAGTAAGCGATCGCCTGCGCGCCTTCCTGCAAACCGTCGGTTTGCGCCGTTGGCAGCGTGGCGCACAGGTTTTGCCCATCCGGCAACGCCATGATAACTTCGCACCGATCCGGCCCGCGTTCAATGTGGCTGATGCGCCCGGTAAGCTGGTTGTCCGCCTGCTGCGCTACGGCGTGGTCAAGCGTGATGCCGACCCACGGCGCTTTCAGCAACACCAGCACTTCCTGGCCTTCATCAAGCCCGAGGCGGTCGGCGCTTTGAGCGGTAATGGCGACTTTAAAACGGGTCTGACCGTCCGCCAGCAGCACGTCGACATGTTGCTGTACCTGCTGGTGGTCGCGACCGGTGATGGTGCCGAACCACTGGTTGCGGGCGCTGGTTTGTAACGAGAAGCGGGAAATCGCAGCCAGCAAACTGTCGAGGGGCAGGGCGTCATCGTCGCTTAACACATCGAAGGCTTTTTGTTGAATCTGCGCCAACAGATCGTATAACTGAATCAACCGCTGGCCATAGCGGGTCAGCACCGCGCCGCCGCCGCCTTTGCCGCCGGTGGCGCGGTCGACCAGCGACTGTTCGCTGAGCTGGTTCATTTCGTTGATCGCATCCCATGCGCTTTTATAGCTGATACCGGCGTTCTTCGCGCCCTGGCTAATTGAGCCAGTCCGATCGATCTGCTTGAGTAAGGCTATCCGGCGGGGATCGGCGAACAGGCGCTGCTGAAGCTTAAGCGTAAGAAGGATTTCGGCCTGCATAATCAATTCCTGACGTAAAAAGCGTATTGTGAACGATAGCGCCCATCTTGCAACAGGCATCTGCCGCGGCGGCGGCGAGGCACCGCACAAATGGGGCGTGTTTTTCCGGCTGAAATGGTTACAATGAAGTATTCGTACTATCTGGAGCCAACCATGTTAGAGCTGTTGAAAAGTCTGGTATTTGCTGTCGTCATGGTACCTGTGGTGATGGCGGTCATCCTCGGTCTGATTTACGGCCTCGGTGAAGTGTTTAACCTTTTCTCCGGCGTCGGTCATAAAGACAGCAGCCAGCAAAATCACTGATTCCCCAACGCCCGGTCCGCCGGGCGTTTTCTTTTGTACCGATCCCGATTCCCCCTAATTGACGCTGTGAAATTCTCACCATAGTCGTTATATTATCTACTACATAACGAATAAACAGGAGTTTCCAATGGCAGGTCAATGGTCGCGTTTTCTCACCGGAGCGGCATTAACGCTCTGCGTTTCTGGTCATGCGCTGGCGCAGGACGGCAAAATTACCGTTTTTGCCGCGGCGTCGTTAACCAACGCTATGCAGGATATCGCGCAAGCGTATAAAAAAGAGCATCGTGTCGACGTGGTCTCTTCCTTTGCTTCTTCCTCCACGCTGGCGCGGCAGATTGAAGCCGGCGCGCCCGCCGATCTGTTTATTTCAGCGGACCAGAAATGGATGGACTATGCCGTAGACAAAAAATCAATCGATACGGCTTCCCGCACTACGCTGCTGGGCAATAGTCTGGTGGTGGTCGCGCCGAAAGCCAGCGATCGCGGCGATATCGCCATTAATGATAAAACCGACTGGACCAGCCTGCTGCAAGGCGGACGTCTGGCGGTCGGCGATCCGGACCACGTGCCGGCAGGGATCTACGCGAAAGAAGCGCTGCAGAAACTCGGGGCCTGGGAGACGCTGTCGCCGAAGCTCGCGCCGGCAGAAGACGTGCGTGGCGCGCTAGCGCTGGTGGAGCGCAACGAAGCGCCGTTGGGCATTGTCTACGGCTCTGATGCCGTCGCCAGCAAGGGGGTCAAAGTGGTGGGCACCTTCCCGGAGGAATCGCACAAAAAAGTCGAGTATCCGCTGGCTATCGTTGATGGGCATAAAAATGCTACCGTAACCGCGTTTTACGACTACCTCAAAGGCCCGGAAGCCTCGGCTATCTTTAAACGTTACGGATTCACCACACAGCAATGATTTTAAGCGATCCCGAATGGCAGGCGGTACTGCTGAGCCTGAAAGTTTCATCCCTGGCGGTGGTTTGCAGCTTACCTTTTGGGATCTTTTTCGCCTGGCTGCTGGTGCGCCGCCATTTTCCCGGCAAAGCGTTACTCGATAGCATTATACATTTACCGCTGGTGCTGCCGCCGGTGGTGGTCGGCTATCTGTTGCTGATTTCCATGGGGCGACGCGGCTTTATCGGTAGTTGGTTATATGATTGGTTTGGTCTGACTTTCGCCTTCAGCTGGCGGGGGGCGGTGCTGGCGGCGGCGGTGATGTCATTTCCGCTGATGGTGCGGGCGATACGCCTCGCCCTTGAAGGGGTGGACGTGAAGCTTGAACAGGCGGCGCGCACCCTCGGGGCTAATCGCTGGCGGGTATTTTTCACCATCACGCTGCCGTTGACCCTGCCGGGCATTATTGTCGGCACGGTGTTGGCCTTCGCCCGTTCGCTGGGGGAGTTTGGCGCGACGATCACCTTTGTCTCAAACATTCCTGGCGAAACGCGCACCATTCCTTCCGCGATGTATACCCTGATTCAAACGCCCGGCAGCGAAGGCGCCGCCGCGCGGTTATGCATCATCTCTATTGTTCTGGCGCTGGTATCGCTGCTGGTGTCCGAATGGCTGGCGCGCCTTAGCCGTAAGCGGATGGGAAAATAACTATGCTGGAGCTCGATTTTAGCCAGACGTTAGGCAATCACTGCCTGGAAGTGCATGAAACCCTTCCCGCCAGCGGCATCACCGCTATTTTCGGCGTCTCAGGCGCGGGCAAAACCTCACTGATTAATGCTATCAGCGGGCTGACGCAGCCGCAGCAGGGGCGCATTGTGCTCAATGGCCGGGTGCTCAATGACGCGCGACAGCGCATCTGCCTGGCGCCGGAGAAGCGGCGTATCGGTTATGTGTTTCAGGACGCGCGGCTGTTTCCGCACTATAAAGTGCGCGGCAACCTGAAATATGGGATGGCTAAAAGCATGGCCGCGCAATTTGACAAGCTGGTGGCGTTATTGGGCATTGAGCATCTGCTCGAACGGCTGCCCGGTAGTTTGTCCGGCGGCGAAAAACAGCGGGTGGCGATTGGCCGCGCCCTGTTGACCGCGCCGGAATTGCTGCTGCTGGATGAGCCGCTGGCCTCGCTGGATATTCCGCGAAAGCGCGAATTACTCCCCTATTTACAGCGGCTGGCGCGCGAGATCCATATCCCGATGCTGTATGTCAGCCACTCGCTGGATGAAATTCAGCACCTGGCCGATAACGTGCTGGTGCTGGAAGCGGGAAAAGTGAAGGCGTTTGGCGATCTCGAAACGGTGTGGAGCAGCAGCGTGATGCATCCGTGGCTGCCGCAGGAGCAGCAGAGCACGATTCTTAACGTCTCGGTGATCGCGCAGCATCCGCAGTATGCAATGACCGCGCTGGCGCTGGGCGATCAGCAACTATGGGTTAATCAGCTGGCGCGAGAGCCGGGCGAAGCGGCGCGTGTTCGTATTCAGGCGTCGGATGTGTCGCTGGTGCTGGAGCACCCGCGACAGACCAGTATCCGTAATATCCTGCGCGCGCAGGTTGTTGGTTGCGTGGAAACCAACGGCCAGATTGAGGTACAGCTTACGGTCAGCGGCAGAACGCTATGGGCGCGAATTAGCCCATGGGCGCGGGATGACCTGGGCATCACCCCAGGTCAGTGGCTGTATGCGCAAATTAAAAGTGTATCGATCGCGGCCTGATTACAACAGATGGCGATTGATGAAGTCGGCGATGCTGGTGGTTTCGTTTTCACCAATCACCACTTTTGCCCGCGCTTTTACTTCCTCAACCGCGTTACCCATCGCCACGCCGGTCCCGACGGCTTCCAGCATGCTGAGATCGTTGTAGTTATCGCCAAAGGCGATAACATCCTGCATGGATAATCCTTGCGCGGCGACCCACTGCGCCAGGCGTTTGCCTTTGCTATTGCCGGCGCGGGCGATATCCACCTGATCGTGCCACGACCATTCGCATTCCAGGCCCAGATTCTGGCCGACGGTCTGCGCGAAGTCCTGTAGTTTCGGGATATTTTCATCGGTGAGGGCGAATTTCCACACCGCCTGCACTTCACGCGCCGCCTGGGCCAGAGAATCCACCTGGGTGAAAACCGGGCGCTGTTCAACCGGCAGCGACTGCGCCCAGTTAGTGGTGCGTATCACGTGGCCGGTCGGACGTTCATAAAGCATGGCGTCATCAACGTACATCAGACCGTGAATATCGTGTTCGGCGAGCATGTTGGTGAGGCTGAGGGCTTTATCTACCGGCATCGGATCGGCCTCGAGAACCTTTTTTGCATGATAATCATACAAATAAGTGCCATTACAACAAATTGCAGGTGTATCGAGAGCCAGTGCCTGATAAAAAGGATGGATAGCGACGTGATGTCGGCCGGTTACGACGATCACCTGATATCCAGCCTCCCGGGCGCGAGCCAGCGCATCGAGCGACGCCGGAAGAATCGTTTTTTTTGAGGTCAGTAGGGTGCCGTCTAAATCGAGGGCGATCACGCGTGAGGTCATGTGTTGGTTCCGGTAAATGGTGAAAAAGGGTCTGCCATGATGGTACACGGCTTCGTCTCAGGGGCAAATTTTTCAGCATCTACCGTTAAAAACGTCTATACCATTCATCGTTGCGCCGCGCGCCGGATGAAATGTATAACGATGTCCACGAGCAGTTTCACGAGCAGTGAGGAAAGGAGTAGTCATGAAACAAACCGTATATACCGCCAGCCCGGAGAGCCATCAGATTCACGTCTGGAGCCTCAATGCTGAGGGAAATCTGACATTGGTTCAGGTTGTTGATGCCCCGGGCCAGGTGCAGCCGATGGTGGTAAGCCCGAACAAAGAGTATCTCTATGTCGGCGTTCGTCCGGAGTTTCGCGTCCTGGCTTACCGCATTGCGCCAGATAATGGCGCGCTGACTTTCGCCGGTGAAGCCGCGCTGCCGGGGAGCCCGACGCATATCTCCACCGACCATCAGGGCCGTTTTGTTTTCAGCGCTTCCTACAATCAGGGCTGCGTGAGCGTGACGCCATTGATTGACGGCGTACCGGGCGAAACGGTCACCGTCGTCGAGGGGCTGGAAGGCTGTCACTCGGCCAATATTTCGCCGGACAACCGCACGCTATGGGTCCCGGCGCTGAAGCAGGATCGTATTTGCCTGTTTAATCTGAGCGATGACGGCTATCTGGCCGCGCAGGAGCCGGCGGAAGTTACTACCGTGGAAGGCGCTGGTCCGCGGCACATGGTGTTCCATCCGAACCAGCAGTACGGCTACTGCGTGAACGAACTGAATAGCTCCGTTGACGTGTGGGAGCTTAAAGATCCGCACGGGAAAATTGAGTGCGTGCAGACGCTGGATATGATGCCGCCAGATTTCACCGGCGTGCGCTGGGCTGCGGATATTCATATTACGCCGGATGGCCGCCATCTGTATGCCTGCGATCGTACCGCCAGCATTATCACCATCTTCAGCGTTTCTGAAGACGGTAGCGTACTGTCTATTGAAGGCTACCAGCCGACCGAAGCGCAGCCGCGCGGCTTTAATCTCGATCACAGCGGTAAGTATCTGATTGCCGCCGGGCAGAAATCGCATCATATCGCGGTATATGAAATTGCCGGCGAGCAGGGGCTATTAAAAGAGAAAGGGCGTTATGCCGTTGGTCAGGGCCCGATGTGGGTAGTGGTTAACGCGCATTAATTTGCTATTGATAGAAAAAAACCTCGCGCCGGCGAGGTTTTTTTATTTGGACTGACAGGCCTAAATATCATCCATCGTATAGCCGACGACAATTTCCAGCGTCTTACGAATCACATCCGCGGTGACCACGTTATCGGTGGTTTCCAGAGCATTGATCAACCATAAAATAAGCGCCTTATTGCTCAGATGCCCATCTGAGCTGAGGATACTGTCGATTGCCAGCGACATGACCGCAGATTCATCGACTAATTTATCTCCGGCGCTGCGGAAATATTCTGAGAGCGCTGTATCCTGCAGTCCTGCGTAAATATCTGATTGCTGATGCATAGTCTGTCTCATCATATTCTCACTTGTTTATTAAACTTGATCGGGGATCAGTGTATTTTTTTGCCCGTCGGTTCGACGTTACTATCCACAACAACGGCTCTGTTTTCCCACTGGCCGTTAATCTTTTTAATGACTGGAGCGTGATTGCCGCGCGTCGTGAGTCTGACGCTAATTTCATCAATAACGGCAATAATTGCATTCCTTCGCTGGTGGTTCGTTTCCGCTGCCTGCATTAACCGAAGTTTGACTAGTAGCGTCGGAATATTAATTGGCCGGTTTGTTTTAAGAAGAGATAAAACCGCCTCGCCGATAATCTCATCGCTAACCCGATCTGATTGACTGCTTTTCATCATCGTCCCTCTGCATGCCTCGTGTTCCTGTAAGCCAGGTCAGGTGCAGGCCGACAGTCAGCGTTTACTCCTGACGCTCAAACAGCAGGCCAATCAACGTTTGATAATGATCTTCTTCTTCGGGGGCTCGTGCGACGTCAAGACGGCTCAGTAACTTGGTGCAAAGCGCTTTGCGGTTTAAATGCCGCCCTTCGGTGAGAATGTCCATCACGATTTCGCCCAGCGTCTCCTGCTGAGAAGGTAACGATGCTTTGTTGAAATACTGGGCTATCGCGTTCGCTGTATCTGGAATGTAACCATTCTGCTGCATATGCGCTCCTTTAATTTCACTCATCTGTTAATTGTGAGTAAACTTATACAATAATTTGTAACTTGTACATAGCGTGTTGCGCAATAAATCGCGTTTAGAGTATAGTCTATTGAAATTTATTGATAAATTTATTGTTTTTTTATTTTGTGTAAAATTGCCATGAGGGTTGTAAGCGTGACAATCTGTACAAGATTATGCGGCCAGGCGGCGTCGTGTGTTCAATTTTTGTTAATATAAATACTTGTTTCGCAAGACGTATCGAGCAGTAACTGCTACTGTGAATGCTTATACCTCTCATCTGGAACCGCTATGCTCACCACCATCATTTATCGCAGCCATATCTGCGACGATGTCTCATTCAAATCGCTCGAGTCGATGGTTGCTGCGGCTAACGAGAGAAATGGTCAGGCGGATGTCACCGGTATTTTACTTTTTAACGGCACGCATTTTTTCCAACTCATTGAGGGGCCGGAAGAAAACGTACAGCAAATTTATCGGCATATTTGCGCGGACCCGCGTCATTACAATCTGGTGGAGCTTCTGTGCGATTACGCGCCGTCTCGCCGCTTTGGTAAGGTTGGCATGGAGCTGTTTGATTTAAGGGAACACGATCGCGATGCGGTACTACAGGCCGTGCTGGATAAGGGGACGACAAAATATCAGCTGACTTACGACGACCGGGCGCTGCATTTTTTCCGTACCTTTGTCGAAGCGACGGAAAAAGAGAACTACTATGAAATTCCGTCAGCTGATAGCTGGGATTTTATTGCCGATGAGAGCTCGTTTTACCCGGCCGTGCCCTGTATCGACCGTGCTGAAACATGCTGTTTTGCTTTTCAGCCGGTGGTTGACCCTTTTGCCTGTGAAATAGTCTCCTGGGAAGCGCTGCTGCGTACCGTTGACGGAGAACCGCCTGCGGCCTATTTTGCCGGTTTGTCAGGCGATGAGATTTATGTCGCGGATTTGCAAAGTAAACGGGTTGCGCTGGCCATTGCTGGCAAATTAGGCCTGCGTGAACGTACCCTGACCATCAATCTGCTGCCGATGACGCTGGTGAAAGTGGCGGATGCGGTGCCATTCCTGTTAACGGAAATTCAGCGCAATGACCTGATTCCGGAACAGATAATTGTTGAATTCACCGAGCGTGAAGTGATTTCGCGGATGGATGAGTTTACCGATGCCGTACGCAAACTTAAGGGGGCGGGAATTCGCGTCGCTATCGATCACTTTGGCGCCGGTTTTGCCGGGCTATCGCTGTTGGCGCAATATCAACCGGATCGAATTAAAATCGACCAGCAGCTGATCCGCAACATCCATCGTGACGGGCCGCGCCAGGCTATCGTGCAGGCGATCATCAAATGCTGCCATTCACTGGAAATTGCCGTATCGGTGGTTGGCGTTGAGCAGGCGGAGGAGTGGATGTGGCTTGAGGCGGCGGGTATTTCTCATTTCCAGGGAAATCTGTTTGCCAGCCCGCGACTGGCTGGTCTGCCGGCAATCCTCTGGCCGGGGAAAATATGATCCATCCTGAGATAGCGTAAACGCACTTTCATCCTTTTTCCCGCACGCTGTGAGCTGCAACCTGATATCTTTATCTGTACAAGAAAAGAGAGTTGTACAGTATGCCTAAATTCGTTAGTTTAGGCGCTAAAGTATCAGGTTGAGATAAGGCGGCTTATGGCTTTTTACAGTATCGGTGAAGTAGCCGAGCGTTGCGGAATCAATCCGGTCACCCTTCGAGCCTGGCAGCGGCGTTACGGTTTGCTGAAACCGCAGCGTAGCGAAGGCGGGCACCGTCAGTTTGATGAAGAAGATATTCAGCGAATCGAAGAGATTAAGCGCTGGATAGAACGTGGCGTTTCAGTGGGCAAGGTGAAAGCGCTGCTGGAAGGCCAGCTACCTGCCGCACGCGATGAATCTGCCCAACTGCAGGAAGAGATGATGAGTATCCTGCGCTATATGCAGCCGGCAAAAATCCGCGCCAAAATCACCGCATTAAGCCATCAGTATCCTGTCGACACCCTGCTTGATAGCCTGTTTGCGCCGGTGCGCCAGCGGCTGAAGCTCGATCAAAACACCTCGCTGGTTATTAGCAGCATGCTGGATGGCATTTTGATTGATTGCGTGGCGCTGTTTTTAGCCGAGTCGCGTAAGAAAAATGGCAAGGAGACGCTGCTGGTGGGGTGGGGGAATGAAGACCGCACCGGCCTATGGCTGGAAGCCTGGCGCCTTTCGCAGCGTGGTTGGCACGTCAACGTGCTGGCGGAACCGTTAGAATCTCCCCGCCCGGAACTGTTTCCTGGGCAACATATTTTCGTCTGGACCGGGCGCGCCGCCTCGCCGCTGCAGCTGGAGCTGCTGGGCCACTGGCAGGAGCAGGGCTTCAGTATTCACTTCCACGGTAACGAATAAAAAAACCTGCCTTGTAAGTGAGGCAGGTTTCTGTTTGCTTACGTCGCGCGTGCTTACAGATGGATTTGACTCCAGGACTTAAATGTTTCGCTACGGCTGATATTAAAGAAATCTGTCCTGCCGCTGCAGCCCAGTTTTTTTATCAGATTCAAACGGATTTGATAAATTGTCTTAATATGCAAGTTGAGCGAGCGGCCAATACTGGCAATGGCTTCGCCATTACTGATGAGCTGAATGACTTTCTTTTCTCGCTCGGTAAACTGCACCCGTTCACCAGGGGAGGTATGCGTTTTATAATACCGGGTGGGTTGATTGAGAAATGTTTTTAATTCTGCTGGCGTCGATCTAGCGGGAATGCGTAACATTGGCAATTCGCTGAGAAAATTAAGATCGTTGCCTTCGGTTAATAAAACAAAAACCGTCTCCCGGCGATTATATTTATGTTGTAATACCGAAAAATAACTGTCGCTGGTAAAAAAGACATATTTTTTACTGAAACACCTTTCTGGCAGCGTACGCAGAATGAGGCTAATGCCGCTCAGAAGATAGTGGTTGTCAATCCACAGGTCGTAGCGTTCGGAACAAATGTGCGTGTGTTTACTGAACATTTTGGTCTCCACGAAGCGGGTGGACGAATTAATGGTGAATACCGCGGCGTAGAATATCCAACGCCTGCAAATAGAGATCAGAAAGTATTTCATTACTTTCTGTTTGCAGTCGCTGGTTAATCTCGGTAATTAATTGAAGGTCATCAACTGTTTTATTTTCCTGCAATAAGCTATTTTCAATGTTTTTCAGCAATGCGCAGTTAGCAATAAACTGCGCGGGAATTGTATTTTTGATGTGCATAACCCTGAATCTCCCACGCGAAAAATAAAAGCCGCTGGCGTAAACGATTTGCTCATCGTTTACGCCAAAACATTGCGGACAGGCAACGGTAAAGCAGGAACCACCTCAAAATAACCGCGGTATCGGCGCAGAGTGCTGACCCGAACGCCCGCGCAAAATCGAGCTACCCGTCAACTATAGACGCTCAGAACAAACTTGTACAAATTTCTGCGAAAAAATTTGTACACATTAAATTTTTATTTGTCGGGTTAAGTGTATTTTATTGATATTATTGAATTTGTTTTCTTCCGTCATTGTACAATTAGAGCAGTGAAAATCTCTGAAAAATGACCGGCGCTCACTGCTCTGGGTTATACTTGTCGGCCAAGAAGGTGAAGAATAAGGGAATGCGATGAAACTATGGCCAATTCTGACCGGGGTAGCGGTATCGCTGGCGTTAGTCGCCTGTAAGACCCCCACGCCGCCTCGAGGAGTCAAACCGATAAACCACTTTGACGCCAGCCGTTATCTGGGGCGCTGGTATGAAGTCGCGCGCCTGGAAAACCGTTTTGAACGAGGTCTGCAGCAGGTGACGGCAACTTACAGCATGCGTGATGACGGCGGCATTCGCGTACTTAATCGTGGATTTGACCCGCGCAACAACCGCTGGCGCGAAAGCGAAGGCAAAGCCTATTTCACCGGCGCTTCCACCACGGCAGCGCTGAAAGTCTCGTTCTTCGGTCCCTTCTATGGCGGATATAACGTGATCGCGCTCGACGACGATTATCAATACGCGCTGGTGAGCGGGCCAAATCGCGACTATTTATGGCTACTTTCGCGCACCCCGGATATTCCGACCCACATCCGACAACAATACCTTGCCCTGGCCGCTGAGCTCGGTTTTGCGGTTAACAAACTGGTCTGGGTGCCGCAGGCGAAGGCTTAAACTATCGCCTGCCGCAGGGTGTGCGCCGCATCGTTGAGCGCGGGCGCCGGCATACGGCCGATCAGCGCAAACTGGTAGCCGCCGTGGCGCCACCAGCGCAGGTTCATGCCCTGTCGCTGCTCATTTTGCGGCGGCGAGGCGGTTTGCCGGGCGGCGGGTGAAATACAAAGCGCGACCGGGCCGTAACCGGTATGCAGCCAGAGGATTTGCGTGATCGAGGTACTTTCGTAACGCAGCATACGGACCATTTTCAGCTCCGCCTCAGGCAAGGCGAGCTGCCGTCGTTCTAGAAACAGTCCTGTATCCTGCGCCGAACGACGCAGGCCACGGTCGAGCATCTCGGGTGAATTATCCACATCGGCCACGGTTTCCGCGCTATATAGCGACATGTACTGGGCTTCAAGACGGCGAATATTCTCGTCATCGTCTTCCTGCGGCGCAGGCCGCCAGAAGAAACTTGTTGCGCTACCGATAACCAACAGGCCCAGTGAGGCGCCGATCAGCGCGCGACGGCTGAAGCGCGCCTGATTTTGCGCTTTACTTTCCGACCCGGTGAGGTAGGGCGCCAGTTTCGCCTGCATCCGCGCCACGGGCGCTTCATCAAGCAGGGCGGCGAAAGCATGTTGATAAGGCTGATGATTATTCATCAACGTGGCGGTGCGGCTGGCGAGCTGCGGGTCGCGGGCAAAGGTTTCGCTAAAACGGCGGGCGTCCTGCGCGCACATTTCGCCATCAAGCCAGGCGACAATGGCCTCGTCCTGCCAGGGTGGGGAAAAGCGAATAGGGTTCATGAGCGTTTCTCCTGCGCCGGGGGCGAAATCGCCGGCGTTTTGGCCAGCGTTTCTCGCGCGGCGGCTAGCCGACTCATAATGGTGCCAATAGGTACCGATAGCGTCTCGGCGGCTTCCTGATAACTAAACCCCTCGACATACACCAAAAAGACGGCATTACGCTGCGCCTCGGGCAGTTGATTAACCCGCAGCATCAGTTGCCGATAGCGCCACTGCGTCTCGTCCTGCTCGCCCGGCTCAGGGGCAGCCAGCTCCTCACACTCGACAAACCCCTGGCCGAGGCGGACCTGGCGGGCGCGCAGCTCTGAAATCCAGATGGAGTGTAAAATGGAGAATAGCCACCTGTCGATGCGGGTGCCGGGGGTAAACTGCGCGCTCTTTTCGAGCGCGCGAAGGCAGGTGGCCTGCACCAGCTCCTCGGCGACGTCGCGGTTGTGCGAGAGTACGAGGCCGTAGCGCCACAGGCGAGGAAGATGGGCGGCAAGTTGGCTATCAACGATACGGTTAGCGATGTTCTTATCCTTATTGATTCTGGCGAATCACGACTATCAGGATTCAGGATGTCCGTTTATTGCCGACTGAAGATCGCGGTACTCTTCGCAGCTTTGGCCGCAAATGCCGGCAATCGCCGCCAACTGCTGTTTGGCCAGATCGGGGCGTCCTTTAACCATCCATGCCTCGCCAAGGTATTCGCGGGCTTTCGCGTAGTCTGGTTTCAGCGCCAGCGCCCGCTGATAATAGCCAATTCCTTCATCGGTTCTCCCGAGCTTACGCGTGGCGTAGCCGCGATAGTTCCACGCCTCAGGCGTATTGGCGTTGTGCAGCGTATCCAGCAGGTTAAGCGCGGCCTGATATTCCCCTTTTTTCGCCAGATGCCAGGCATAATTGGTTTTATCTTCATCGCTAAGGCTGCTGGTTTTCTGCGGGACGCATTTTTGGCTCACGCTGTCGTAGGCCTCTCCGCTCGGGCAATCCGGGGTTTGTTTGCTCGGGCTGTTATCGCCCATGGCCAACGCCGCCGGGGTATATAACAAAAATAGCAGCGCCGGAACGACTAAGCGCCTGATGGGAGAAATTTGTGCGTTCATGGTGACCTCCAGGTGGGCGAGAGACGCGATAAGGCATCGCGTTGCCGGTTCTTAGGAGTAAACGCGCAAGCGGGGGGATTTATTCGCCGTTGGCGAAAATTATTAATTGGCGTTGTGGCGAGAGTATGCGTCGATAAGAAAAGCCCGCGCTCGGGGGGAGCGCGGGCCGATAATATTACTGTTTCGGAGCGGCAACCACAAAGCTGCCCACGCCGCGGTTGTTATATTCCCACATGCGGTTGAAGCCGTTGTCGTTAAGGTTACGCTGCGGGTGGCCTTTGTCATCCTGCGCGCCAACGTTACCGCTGAAGGCTCGGTTAGAGCCTACCGCCGCCGCCCACGGTTGAGCAATGTTAAAGCCTTCATTGATGACGCTATCGCGGATTACCACCTGGCCGTTGCTGTTGCCGTCGACGTCCAGCGCGCGGCCCAGTTGCGCGACGTTATCGCCGGACGCGGTGAAGCGGCTGTTGGTCGCCAGGAAGCCGTAGGTCACGCTTTTCAGCGTTGCCGGCGCGAAAACGTAGGCTTCTTTCTGCGTACGCGAGTTCACGACGCGGAAATCGGTATTATCAAATACCACCGCGCCGCGACCGGAAACGATATCCACATCGCCTTCAATATAGCTATTGGTCACCAGCGTGCGGGTTTGACGGTTGTCCTGCAGACGGTTCTGCACGCCGCTATTGGTCACAAAGAAGGTGTTCTGGCGGCCAAGAATGTTGACCTTGTTGATCTGCACCTGGTCGCCATCGCTGCGCAACGCCACCGCCTGGTGGGTACCGGCATCGACGCTATCGCCGAGATTGTTGGCGATAGTCAGGTTCTGCAGCTGCAGGCCATTGTTCTGCGACCAGAAGACCGCGGAACACATCACGCCCACGGTGGCGGCGGATTTGCTCTGGCAACTGTCGAACATATACCACGCGGGCTTGCCCGGCATGTATTTGCCGCCCGGATTAACCAGATGACGCCAGCTATTACGGTCCATTTCGGAATCAATTGCTTCGCTGATTTTGACGTCGGCAGGGTTTTCACCGGTACCATAAATCGTCAGCGCGCCCGGCGCGGCAGGTACGTAGACGGTACCCGCATATTCGCCCGGCATAACGGCGATGAACAGGCGACGGGCAGAGTGACGGGCAATCGCCGCATCGACCGCGGCCTGAATAGTCGTGTGGGTCACGCCCTGGGCGCCCGCTGGGCCGACGATGAAATCAGGCTGCGCCGGCAGGCTGATAGCGGATGGCGTCCACGCGGCGGCATTCGGCGTCAGCGACTGGAAATAGGCCGCTTGAGTAAAGTTTTTCGCTTCATCGGCGCTAAGAATCGGCCGTGCGGTATTGCCCGGTGCAGTCTGCGTTGAGGGCTTTTGATCGGCAGGCGTCGAGCTACAGGCGGACAGCGTCACGCCGAAGGCCAGCGCCAGCGCCAGACGGGAAACGGAATATGTGTTCATGTTGCTCCGGGCGATAATATGCAAAGTTACATACCCTTTGTGCGCGACAGGGTATAAGTCCTTTAAAACCTGCTGTTTTATACTAACTTGAACGAAACGGGAAGATGCCAGTTCAAAAACTTCACTTCTTTACGCAACGCGAAGCGCTGACGGAACGTCTTTAGTCACAAAAAAATAACATTTACCCGCGCTTTTATTGACATTACCGGCGTTATGAAAATAAATGTCTATACAACCCATGACAAGTTGAATGCTATGACTGAAGCCACCTCTGAACTCGTTATCTGGCGAAACGCGCGTCTCGCCACCCTGAACCCTGATTATTCCCAACCGTATGGCCTGCTGGAGCGCCATGCGCTGCTGGTGCGTAATGGCCGCATCGAGGCGATCGTCGACGATGCTGATGCCCCGGCAGGGCGTCATATCGACCTCGAAGGCCGGCTGCTGACGCCGGGTCTTATTGACTGCCACACGCACCTGATTTTTGGCGGCAGCCGGGCGCAGGAGTGGGAGCAGCGGCTGAACGGCGTGTCGTATCAAACCATCAGCGCCAACGGCGGCGGCATTAACTCCACCGTGCGCGCCACGCGCGAAAGCAGCGAAGCTGAACTACTGGCGCTGGCGCAGCCGCGTCTCGCTCGCCTGCTTCGTGAAGGGGTGACAACGCTGGAGATTAAATCAGGCTACGGTCTCGATCTGCAAAACGAACGCAAAATGTTGCGGGTCGCCCGAAAACTGGCCGACGACAACGGAGTGGAACTGTCGGCGACGCTGCTCTCCGCCCACGCCACGCCGCCGGAATATCATGGCGACGCCGATGGCTATATCTCGCTGGTCTGCGAGACCATACTGCCGATGCTGTGGCAAGAGGGGCTGTTTGAAAGCGTTGACGTCTTCTGTGAAAACGTCGGCTTCAGTCCACAGCAAACCGAGCGCGTATTTCAGGCCGCGCAGGCGCTGGGCATTCCGGTAAAAGGCCACGTTGAGCAGCTCTCGTCGCTGGGCGGCGCTCAGCTGGTGAGCCGCTATCATGGGCTTTCCGCCGACCATATCGAGTATCTGACGGAAGAGGGCGTGGCGGCGATGCGCGAAAGCGGCACCGTGGCGGCCCTGCTCCCCGGCGCGTTCTACTTCCTTAACGAAACCCGCAAACCGCCGGTGGAACTGCTGCGCAAGTACCAGGTGCCGATGGCGGTGGCGACCGATTTCAACCCGGGCACCAGCCCCTTCGCCAGCCTGCACCTGGCGATGAATATGGCCTGCGTCAAGTTTGGTTTAACGCCGGAAGAGGCCTGGGCCGGGGTGACTCGCCATGCCGCGCGGGCGCTGGGGCGACAGGAGAGTCACGGTCAGCTGGCGGCGGGCTTTGTCGCAAACTTCGCCATCTGGGATGCCGAGCATCCGGTCGAGATGGTGTATGAGCCGGGGCGCGCGCCGCTCTGGGGGCGCGTGGTACGAGGAGAACTGCAATGATGCTGTGGCAAGCTACGCCCGCCAACCTTTGGCAGGGGCGCGATGATAGCGCGGAGGCGCCCAATGCGCTGCGCCTGTTCCAGACCATCGCCCGCGCGGAACGCTTTGCGCCGCAGGAGATTCCCGGCGATATCGCGCTGCTCGGCTTCGCCTGCGACGAAGGCGTACGGCGTAATAAAGGTCGTACCGGCGCCGGACATGGCCCGGAAACGCTACGCCGGGCGTTGGCCAATATGGCCAGCCATCAGGGCCATGACCGCTGCGTAGACATGGGCACGATTAGCGTCGATGGCGAACAGTTAGAAGCCGCACATCAGGCGCTGCGCGAGGCGGTGGTCGCCTGTCAACGCGCCGGCAAACGCACGCTGGTGCTGGGCGGCGGCCACGAGACGGCCTTCGGCCACGGCGCTGGGGTACTGGATGCCTTCCCGGGCGAAAAGGTGGGTATTATTAATCTCGATGCGCATCTTGATTTACGCTTTGCCGAATGCGCCAGCTCCGGGACGCCGTTCCGCCAGTTGGCGCTGGAGTGTGAAGCGCAGCAGCGAGGTTTTCATTATACCTGCATTGGCGTCAGCCGGGCGGCGAACACCCAGGCGTTATGGGATGAAGCGGCGCGCCGTCAGGTGGCTATCGTTGAGGATCTGGAGGTGCTGGAGGCCTTCGAAACTCGCGTGTTGCCGGAGCTTGAGCGCAATATCGCGCAATTCGACCGTCTGTATCTGACTATCGATCTCGACGTGCTGCCGGCGCGCGAAATGCCGGCGGTTTCCGCGCCGGCGGCGCTGGGCGTGCCGCTGGCGACCCTGTTGCGGATCGTCGAGCCGTTGTGCCGCAGCGGTAAGCTACAGGCGGTGGATTTGGTCGAGTTTAATCCGCAATTTGACGTCGACGGACAGGGCGCTCGCGCGGCGGCCCGTCTGGCATGGCAAATCGCCCATTGGTGGCGCTAGCGATCCGCGCTATTATTTTCGTTTCGCCGCTCCGCTTATTACGCATAAGGAAAGCCAGGCCATGTTTGCACAACAACCTCGTTCCGCGCCCGCGCCTTTCTATGAAAAGGTGAAGCAGGCGATCAGCGAAAAGATCCACCGCGGCGAGTGGCGTCCGCACGACCGAATTCCCTCGGAGGCTGAACTGGTCGCCCAGTTCGGCTTCAGCCGCATGACCATCAACCGCGCGCTGCGCGAGCTGACGGATGAAGGCTTGTTGGTGAGGCTACAGGGCGTCGGTACCTTCGTCGCCGAGCCGAAAGGGCAGTCGGCGCTGTTTGAAGTGCGCAGCATAGCCGATGAGATTGCCTCCCGCCGTCACCAGCACCGCTGCGACGTGCTGCTTTTAGAGGAGACCGAAGCGGATGTTATCCAGGCGGAGGCGCTCAACGTCGCCGAAGGCACGCGTATCTTCCATTCGCTGATGGTGCATTTTGAAAACGAGGTCCCGGTACAAATCGAAGATCGCTGCGTCAATGCCGCGGTGGTGCCGGACTATCTATTACAGGATTACACCGCCACCACGCCGCATGATTATCTATCGCTCATCGCGCCGTTAACCGAAGGCGAACATATTGTCGAGGCGGTGCAGGCAACGTCAGAAGAGTGCGCGCTGCTGCGCATCATGCCGCACGATCCCTGTCTGCTTATTCGCCGCCGAACCTGGTCGACGACGCATATTGTCTCACACGCTCGCCTGCTGTTCCCGGGCGCGCGCTACCGTCTGCAGGGCCATTTCAGCTCGTAATTTCCCCTGGCGTCAGCAAAACGTGATTGCTGACGCAATATAACAAAATTGTATCATTTCTGTTAAATCCTGGCTTGCGTAGAGTTGTATAGACAAGTATATGTATCTACGTACACAACGTTAATTGTCAGGAGAAACCCCGATGTCGCAAAGCAAATATCGCCAGCTGGACGTACGTGCCCCGAGAGGCACGACGCTGACCGCCAAGAGCTGGTTGACCGAAGCGCCGCTGCGTATGTTAATGAATAACCTCGATCCCGATGTCGCCGAAAACCCGCATGAGCTGGTGGTCTATGGCGGTATTGGTCGCGCTGCGCGCAACTGGGAATGCTATGACGCTATCGTGAAGGCGCTGAAAAACCTGGAAAGCGATGAGACCCTGCTGGTGCAGTCCGGTAAACCGGTCGGCGTATTTAAAACGCATGAAAACTCGCCGCGCGTGCTGATCGCTAACTCCAACCTGGTTCCGCACTGGGCTACCTGGGAACACTTCAACGAACTGGATGCCAAAGGGCTGGCGATGTACGGCCAGATGACCGCCGGCAGCTGGATCTACATCGGTAGCCAGGGCATCGTACAGGGCACCTATGAAACCTTCGTCGAAGCCGGTCGCCAGCACTATCAGGGCAGCCTGAAAGGCCGTTGGGTGTTAACCGCCGGTCTGGGCGGCATGGGCGGCGCGCAGCCGCTGGCCGCGACGCTGGCAGGCGCCTGCTCGCTGAACATTGAATGTCAGCAGAGCCGCATCGATTTCCGTCTGCGTACCCGCTACGTGGATGAACAGGCCACTTCTCTGGATGACGCCCTGGCGCGCATCAAAAAATATACCACCGAAGGCCGCGCTATCTCTATCGCGCTGTGCGGCAACGCCGCGGATATCGTTCCGGAACTGGTGAAACGCGGCGTGCGCCCGGATATGGTCACCGACCAGACCAGCGCCCACGACCCGCTGCACGGCTATCTGCCGAAAGGCTGGAGCTGGGAAGAGTATCAGCAGAAAGCCGAATCCGATCCGCAAGGCACTATTCTGGCGGCCAAACGCTCGATGGCCGATCACGTTCAGGCGATGCTGGCCTTTAATGAAATGGGCGTACCGACCTTCGACTACGGCAACAACATCCGCCAGATGGCGCAGGAAATGGGCGTCAGCAACGCCTTCGATTTCCCGGGCTTCGTGCCGGCGTATATCCGCCCGCTGTTCTGCCGCGGTATCGGCCCGTTCCGTTGGGTGGCGCTGTCCGGCGATCCGCAGGATATCTACAAAACCGACGCGAAAGTGAAAGAGATCATTAAAGATGATAAGCATCTGCACCACTGGCTGGATATGGCGCGCGAGCGCATTAGCTTCCAGGGACTGCCGGCGCGTATCTGCTGGGTAGGTCTGGAGTGGCGGCAGAAGCTGGGGCTGGCCTTTAACGAAATGGTGCGTAGCGGCGAAGTCTCCGCGCCGATCGTGATTGGCCGCGATCACCTTGATTCCGGCTCCGTCGCCAGCCCGAACCGCGAAACCGAAGCCATGCGCGACGGTTCGGATGCGGTATCCGACTGGCCGCTGCTCAACGCACTGCTTAACACCGCCAGCGGCGCGACCTGGGTCTCGCTGCACCACGGCGGCGGCGTAGGCATGGGCTTCTCGCAGCACTCCGGGATGGTTATCGTCTGTGATGGTACCGATGAAGCGGCGGCGCGTATCGCTCGCGTCCTGCATAATGACCCGGCGACCGGCGTAATGCGTCATGCCGATGCGGGTTACGATATCGCCATTGAATGTGCGGCGGAACAGGGTCTGAATCTTCCGATGGTTGCGGCAACGCAGGGGAACGCTAAATGAAATCTTTAACGCTAATTCCGGGGCAACTGAGCCTGTCGCAGCTCCGCGACGTTTACAGCCACCCGCTGAACATCACCCTCGATAGCAGCGCGTTTGCGGCAATCGATGAGAGCGTGGCCTGCGTCAACGCCATCCTTGCCGAAGGGCGGACCGCCTACGGTATTAACACCGGTTTTGGCCTGCTGGCCCAGACCCGTATCTCGACGGAAGATCTGGAGAACCTGCAGCGTTCACTGGTGTTATCCCATGCGGCGGGCGTTGGCGAGCCGCTGGACGATGATCTGGCGCGCCTGATTATGGTGCTGAAGATTAACAGCCTGTCTCGCGGCTTCTCCGGGATCCGCCTGAGCGTGATCCAGGCGCTGATTGGTCTGGTCAATGCCGGCGTGACGCCGTGGATCCCGGCGAAAGGTTCCGTCGGCGCTTCAGGCGACCTCGCGCCGCTGGCGCATATGTCGCTGACGCTACTTGGCGAAGGCAAAGCGCGGGTACGCGGCGGCGAATGGCTGCCGGCGTCGGAAGCGTTACGTCAGGCGGGGCTGGAGCCGATTACCCTGGCGGCGAAAGAAGGTCTGGCGCTGCTGAACGGCACCCAAGCGTCGACGGCCTTTGCGCTGCGCGGCCTGTTCGAAGCCGAAGATCTGTTCGCCTCAGCGGTCGTTTGCGGAGCGTTAACCACCGAAGCGGCGCTGGGCTCGCGTCGTCCGTTCGATGCGCGTATTCATGAGGTACGCGGCCAGCGTGGCCAGATTGATGCGGCGGCGCTGTATCGCCACCTGTTGACCGATGACAGCGCGATTTCGCAGTCGCACCATAACTGCGCCAAGGTACAGGATCCGTACTCTCTGCGCTGTCAGCCGCAGGTGATGGGCGCCTGCCTGACGCAGATCCGCCAGGCGGCGGAAGTACTGTTAGCCGAAGCGAATGCGGTCTCCGATAACCCGCTGGTCTTTGCCGCTGAAAATGACGTCATCTCCGGCGGTAACTTCCATGCCGAACCGGTAGCGATGGCGGCGGATAATATCGCGCTGGCGATCGCGGAAATCGGCTCGCTCTCCGAGCGTCGTATCGCGCTGATGATGGACAGCCATATGTCGCAGCTGCCGCCATTCCTCGTGAAAAATGGCGGCGTCAACTCCGGCTTTATGATTGCTCAGGTCACGGCGGCGGCTTTAGCCAGTGAAAACAAAGCGCTGTCGCACCCGCATAGCGTTGACAGCCTGCCAACTTCCGCGAACCAGGAAGACCACGTCTCGATGGCGCCGGCTGCCGGTCGTCGCCTGTGGGCGATGGCGGAAAACACCCGCGGAGTGCTGGCCGTCGAGTGGCTGGCGGCGGCGCAGGGGCTGGATATGCGCGAAGGGCTGACCACCAGTCCGCTGCTGGAAGAGGCGCGTCATCTGCTGCGCGAACGCGTGCCGCATTATACCCAAGACCGTTTCTTCGCTCCTGATATTGAAAATGCCACCGAGCTTTTGGCCGCACGTCACCTGACGCGTCTGCTGCCTGCCGTATTGCCTGGCCTGAATTAATCACCGTTGTTCTCTGTACCCGCGTCGGGGGGATGTCATCCCCCCGGCCGTCCTACATCGCATATTTGTCGTCATATAAAAAAACCAGGACACCTGTATATGCAACAACAACACAAACCGCATCTGCTGCGCGGGCTGAATGCCCGACACATTCGTTTTATTGCGCTCGGTTCCGCTATCGGCACCGGGCTATTCTACGGTTCGGCCTCCGCCATTAAGGCGGCGGGGCCGGCGGTACTGCTGGCCTATCTGATAGGCGGCGCGGCGGTCTTTATGGTCATGCGCGCGCTGGGTGAAATGGCGGTGCGCAATCCGGTTTCCGGCTCCTTCGGCAGCTACGCTCGCCAGTATCTCGGGCCGCTGGCCGGATTTATTACCGGCTGGACCTACACCTTTGAAATGGTGATCGTGGCGCTGGCCGACGTCACCGCGTTCGGTATCTATATGGGGTTGTGGTATCCCGATGTGCCGCGCTGGATCTGGATCCTTAGTATCATCTTCTTTATTGGCGCGATGAACCTGTGCAACGTACGGGTGTTCGGCGAGATGGAGTTCTGGCTGTCGCTGATTAAAGTGGTGGCGATTATCGCCATGATGGCGGCGGGCGCGGGGATCATCTTCTTTGGCTTTGGCCATAGTTTCCCGGCCACCGGGCTGGAAAATCTGTGGAGCCATGGCGGCTTTGCGCCAAATGGCTGGCAGGGGGTCATCGCCTCGCTTGGCATCGTGATGTTCGCTTTTGGCGGTGTGGAAATTATCGGCGTCACCGCGGCGGAAGCGCAGAACCCGAAGAAGGTTATCCCACAGGCCATCAACACCATTCCGCTGCGTATTATCCTGTTTTACGTCTGCACCCTGGCGGTGCTGATGGCGATATTCCCGTGGAATAGTTTTGGCGAGCAGGGCAGCCCGTTTGTGCTGATCTTCGATGGCCTCGGGATCCCGGCGGCGGCGACCGTGCTGAATATCATCGTGATTAGCGCCAGTATCTCGGCGATTAACAGCGATATTTTTGGCGCCGGACGCATGATGTACGGTATGTCGAAAGAGGGGCTGGCGCCGAAGTGCTTCCAGCGGATCGCCAGCAACGGCGTACCCTGGATGACGGTCGTGGTGATGGGCGTGGCGCTGCTGGTGGCGGTGGTGCTTAACTATCTGATGCCGGAACAGGTCTTTGTCCTGATTGCCTCGCTGGCGGCGTTCGCCACCGTCTGGGTGTGGTTGATGATCCTGCTCTCTCATTTCTCGATGCGCCGCGGTTTGTCGGCCGAAGAGCGCAGTAAGATTGAATTCCCGATCCCCTTCTGGCCGGTTGGCCCGCTGTTGACGCTACTGTTTATGGGGCTGGTGATCGCCGTGCTGGGAATGGTGGAAGAGACGCGCGTGGCGCTGTTAGCCGGGCTGGTCTGGCTGGGGCTGCTGACGGTGGTGTGGTACGCTCGCGTGCGTAAAACCGCGCTGCAGGTAGCCACTGAACAGTAAGGTTAATCTCCCCGGTGGCGCTGCGCTTACCGGGGCTACGTTTGGACCGTAGATACTGTTATCGGTTTGCAACGGTTTTGGTCGGGGAAAACATGTGCTTTGTGTTAATTCCGACACATTGCGCTCCCAATATTTCTTCTGCGTTATGTCCCTCATGGCGCAGGGAGCGCACAGGGGGCGGCCAGTCGCCGCCGCCCCCTGTACCCCCGGGCTCTGGCCGCCAAAATCGCCACTTCGTGGTACCTTCGACTTATCCCTGCAGGCTTCGGGTCGGGCCGAGGCAGCGTCCTTGCAAAACACGGCCCTCAGCCCGCATCCATGCGGGCTGCCCCGGCCTTCCGGGAACGTCTCAGCGATTTTGAGGCCGCCAACAACGGCAGTTTCAGCAAGCATGGTGAATAAATTAAAGGCAGGCCGCACGGACCGTAGGTCGGGTAAGCGCAGCGCCACCCGACAATATACCGGTGCCGCGAGTAGCCCGGATAAGGCGCAAGCCGCTATCCGGGGGGATAATTAACTGAACAGGGCGGTGATGGAAGCGCTGGCGAGCGAATGGAAATGGACATTAAAGCCGACCATCGCGCCGCTCGCCTCGGCATCGACATCAATCTTATCGATATCCAGCGCGTGCACGGTAAAAATGTAGCGGTGGGTTTCACCCTTCGGCGGCGCGGCGCCGCCGTAGCCTGCCTTACCAAAATCGGTGCGGGTCTGAATGGCCTCTTCCGGTAGCTCCGCCTGACCGGAACCGGCCCCCTGCGGCAAAACCCGAGTATCGGCAGGCAGGTTGGCTACCACCCAGTGCCACCAGCCGGAGCCGGTCGGCGCATCCGGGTCGTAGCAGGTAACGACAAAGCTTTTAGTTCCCGCAGGGACGTCGTCCCACATCAGATGCGGCGAAAGATTATCGCCATCGTACCCCATACCGTTGAATACGTGACGATTAGGCAGCTTGCCGCCGTCTTGCAGATCGTGACTGGTCAGTTTCATGCTTCATCCTCGTTGATAATACGCTGATTAACAAAGAAGTGTAGCCTTCCCGACGGCGCAATTCCGCTGTTTATTCGCTAAAAAATGTTTCTTCCCGTACCGCCGCGTTGACCGCACGGGTCAGGCGAGTCAGCTGTTGTGGGCTGATGACATACGGCGGCATCAGGTAAATCAGCCGGCCAAACGGGCGGATCCACACCCCTTGTTCAACGAAAAAGCGCTGCAGAGCGGCCATGTTGACCGGATGCCGGGTTTCAACCACGCCAATCGCGCCCAGTACGCGCACGTCGGCGACCCATTCTGACTCTCGTGCCGGAGCCAGCTCGGCCTTCAGCTGGGCTTCAATCGCCGCCACCTGCTGTTGCCATTCGCCGCTCTCCAGCAGGCGCAGGCTTTCGCTTGCCACCGCACAGGCCAGCGGATTGCCCATAAAGGTGGGGCCGTGCATAAAGCAACCGGCTTCACCATCGCTGATGGTTTTAGCTACCGTTCGGGTGGTTATAGCGGCGGAAAGGGTCATGGTACCGCCGGTCAGCGCTTTACCCAGACACAAAATATCGGCGGAAATGCCAGCGTGTTCACAGGCGAACAGTTTGCCGGTACGGCCAAAGCCGGTGGCAATCTCATCGGCGATCAGCAAAATCCCTTCCCGGTCGCACATTTTACGCACTCGCTTCAACCACTCCGGGTGGTACATGCGCATCCCGCCGGCGCCCTGGACTACCGGTTCGAGGATCACCGCGGCGATTTCGTGGCGATGCGCGGCCATCAGGCGGGCAAACGGCACCATATCCATCTCATCCCACTCGCCATCGAAGCGGCTTTGCGGCGCGGGGGCAAACAGATTATCCGGCAGGTAGCCCTGCCACAGGCTGTGCATCGAGTTCTGCGGATCGCAGACCGACATCGCGCCGAAGGTGTCACCGTGATAGCCGTTGCGGAAGGTCAGGAAACGACGGCGCGGTTGGCCTTTAGCCTGCCAGTACTGCAGCGCCATTTTCATCGCCACTTCTACCGCCACCGAACCGGAATCGGCGAGGAAAACGCACTCCAGCGATTCCGGCGTCATCGCCACCAGTTGGCGACATAGCGCCACCGCCGACGGATGGGTGATCCCGCCGAACATCACGTGCGACATCTGGTCGATCTGCGCTTTCATCGCCGCATTCAGGCGCGGGTGATTGTAGCCGTGGATCGCCGCCCACCAGGAGGACATGCCATCAATCAGCTGTTCGCCGCCGGCGAGGGACAGCTCGCAACCGTGGGCGGAAACCACCGGGTAGACCGGCAGGGGGGAAGTCATAGAGGTGTAGGGGTGCCAGATGTGGCGCCGATCGAAAGCGAGATCGTCCAGTGTCATAAGCGACTTGTAAACCATTTTGAAAACATTTAGGTTTACGAGTATAAACCGAACCGCAAATTAACAAAACCTTTTGGAGAGGCCAATGGCTCACCACGCACGCTGGACAATGTCGCAAGTTACTGAGTTATTTAATAAACCACTCATCGATCTGCTCTTTGAAGCGCAGCAAATCCACCGCCAGCATTTTGACCCGCGTCAGGTGCAGGTCAGTACGTTGCTGTCGATTAAAACCGGCGCTTGTCCGGAAGACTGTAAATATTGCCCGCAAAGCGCACGCTACAAAACCGGTCTTGAATCCGAGCGCCTGATGGAAGTCGAGCAGGTGCTGGAATCAGCGCGTCAGGCGAAAAACGCCGGCTCGACCCGCTTCTGCATGGGCGCGGCGTGGAAGAATCCCAATGACCGCGATATGCCGTATCTGGAGCAGATGGTCAAAGGCGTGAAGGCGCTTGGGCTAGAGTCGTGCATGACGCTCGGTACCCTTACCGATAGTCAGGCGCAGCGCCTGGCCGGCGCGGGGCTTGATTACTACAACCATAACCTCGACACCTCACCGGAATTTTACGGCAACATCATCACCACCCGTACCTATCAGGAACGTCTGGATACGCTGGATAAGGTACGCGATGCCGGGATTAAAGTGTGCTCCGGCGGCATTGTCGGGTTGGGGGAAACCGTGAAAGATCGCGCCGGGCTGCTGCTGCAGTTGGCTAATCTGCCAACGCCGCCGGAAAGCGTGCCAATCAATATGCTGGTGAAGGTTAAGGGTACGCCGCTGGCGGATAACGACGATGTCGACGCCTTCGATTTCATCCGCACGATCGCCATTGCGCGCATCATGATGCCAACCTCCTACGTGCGTCTGTCCGCCGGGCGCGAGCAGATGAACGAGCAGACCCAGGCGATGTGCTTTATGGCCGGGGCTAACTCGATTTTCTATGGCTGCAAGCTGCTGACGACGCCTAACCCGGAAGAAGATAAAGACCTGCAGCTGTTCCGCAAGCTGGGGATCAATCCGCAGCAGACGGCGGTACTGGAAGGTGATAATGAGCAGCAGCAGCGCCTGGAGCAGGCCTTACTCACCCCCGACACTGAGGAATACTACAACGCGGCGGCGCTATGAGCTGGCAGCAACGAATCGATCGGGCGCTGGACGAACGGCGGGCGGCGGATGCTTTCCGCCGCCGCCTGCCGGTAAGCCACGGCGCCGGACGCTGGCTGGAGCGAGAAGGGGAGCGCTGGCTCAACTTCTCCAGTAATGACTACCTGGGCCTGAGCCAGCATGATGCGATTATCGCCGCCTGGCAGCAGGGGGCGGAACGTTATGGCGTCGGTTCTGGCGGATCGGGTCACGTTAGCGGCTATAGTCAGGCACATCGCGAGCTGGAAGAAGAACTTGCCGACTGGCTGGGCTACCCGCGCGCGTTGCTGTTTATCTCCGGCTTTGCCGCGAATCAGGCGTTGATTGCTGCGCTTGCGGAAAAAGACGATCGGATTGTGGCCGATCGCCTGAGCCATGCCTCCCTGCTGGAGGCGGCAAGCCTCAGCCCGGCGCAGCTGCGCCGCTTTATTCACAATGACCCGCAACAGCTTGCTCAATTGCTGGCGAAACCGCTGGACGGCCAGCAGTTAGTCGTTACCGAAGGGATTTTCAGCATGGACGGCGACAGCGCGCCGCTCGCTGATATTCAGGCGGCAGCCCGCAGCGCCGGAGCATTATTTCTGGTTGATGATGCGCATGGAATCGGGGCGATTGGCGATGAAGGACGAGGAAGCTGTCATACGCAGGCGGTTCGTCCGGAGCTGCTGGTGGTCACCTTCGGCAAGGCGTTTGGGGTGAGCGGCGCGGCGGTACTGTGCAGTGAATCGATGGCCGATTATCTGCTGCAGTTTGCCCGTCATCTCATCTACAGCACCGCGATGCCGCCGGCGCAGGCGGTAGCGTTAAGCGCGGCGTTGCGGATCATTCGTAGCGATGAGGGCCAGCAGCGGCGGGAAATCTTGAGCGCCCGCATCCGTCAGTTCCGCGCAGGAATGGGCGATGTTTCGCTGGGCCTGACCGATTCCCGGAGCGCGATTCAGCCGTTGATCGTCGGCGATAACGCGCGAGCGCTGGCTCTGGCATCCAGCCTACGCGAGGCCGGCTGTTGGGCTACCGCCATTCGTCCGCCGACGGTTCCTGTCGGCGGCGCGCGTCTGCGCCTCACTTTGACCGCCGCTCATCAGGCTGAAGACATTGCGCGTTTACTGGAGGTGCTGCATGGCTACGGTGAATAAGCAGGCGGTGGCCGCGGCGTTTGGTCGGGCGGCCAGCGGCTATACGCAACATGATGAGCTGCAGCGCCGCAGCGCCGAATTGCTACTGCGCCAGTTGGCGAAAGGTGATTTCCCCCAGGTGCTGGACGCCGGTTGCGGCCCTGGCAGCATGAGCCGTTACTGGCGCGAAGCAGGAAGCGAAGTTACCGCGCTGGATCTTTCCGCCGGGATGTTGGCGCAGGCGCAACGCAACGTCGCCGCGCAGCATTATCTGCAGGGCGATATCGAAGCGCTGCCGCTGCCGGATGCCTGCTTCGATCTGGCATGGAGCAACCTGGCGGTGCAGTGGTGTGACGATTTGAGCGCGGCAATCGGCGAACTGTGCCGGGTGGTGCGGCCCGGCGGACGGGTGGCGTTCACCACGCTGCTCGCCGGATCGCTACCGGAACTCAATCAAGCGTGGCGGGCAGTCGACGACCATCCCCATGCCAACCGTTTTCTTAGCGAACGGGCGGTAAGGGCGACGCTGAGCGGCCTGCGCGCCGAAGGCGTCGTGCATCAGATTAGCTTACCGTTCGCCGACGCGCTAAGCGCCATGCGCTCGCTAAAGGGCATTGGCGCAACCCACTTACATCAGGGCCGGACGTCTGCGCCGCTTAGCCGCGGCAAGCTGCGCGAACTGCAGCTTGCCTGGCCGCAACAGCAGGGCCAGTGCCCGCTGACGTATCATCTTTTTACAGGAGTCATTGAACGTGACTAAACGTTTCTTCGTCACCGGAACCGATACTGAAGTCGGTAAAACCGTCGCCAGCAGCGCGCTGCTGCAGGCGGCGAATCAGCTGGGATTTAACACCGCAGGCTATAAGCCGGTGGCTTCCGGTAGCGACATGACCGCAAATGGGTTACGCAATGAAGATGCGCTGGCCCTGCAGCGCAATAGCCGGGTGGCGCTGCGCTATGAACAGGTTAACCCTTATACCTTTGCCGAGCCGACCTCGCCGCATATTATTAGCGCCGATGAAGGGCGACCAATCGCCGCGACGACGCTTTCCAACGGCTTGCGCGAACTTGAGCGCCTGGCAGACTGGGTGCTGGTGGAAGGGGCGGGCGGCTGGTTTACGCCGCTCTCGGAAACCCTGACCTTCGCCGACTGGGCGCAGCAGGAGCAATTGCCGGTGATTTTAGTGGTTGGCGTCAAACTCGGCTGTATCAATCACGCGATGCTCACCGCCCAGGCGGTACGCGAAGCCGGGCTGCCGCTCGTGGGCTGGATCGCCAACGATATCCAGCCGCCGGGTAAACGCCATCGCGAATATCTGCAAACCTTAACGCGGGTATTGCCAGCGCCGCTGCTGGGGGAAATTCCCTGGCTTGCCGACGCATCGCAGCGTAAGGAACTCGCGCAGTACCTGGATCTGAGCCCACTGCAATAACCCCCATAAGCCTGCGAGACGGCTCTATTTTTTGTTGACAGGACGATGAAATGTGGTCCAGGAAACGCAAAAAATCCAGCCGTCTTTAGCTGATAAATATCAAAAAAAATTCGATAATTTTTTTTAGCCGCGGGCTTTGGTCCGATGAGACTTTTCTGCCGGGTGGCAGACCTCGCGGCCTGCAGACAGTTATCCACTATTCCTGTGGATAACCTTGTGTATTAGAGTTAGAAAACTTGCGGTAAGCTAGAGAGTACGCGGCCTGCGAGCAAATTGGCGCGAAACCCGTCTTTTGGTAAATTATGTTTTATTTCAGCAAGTTAAATAAAAGCAATGGCTGTCAGAAAAGTGTCACCGGCTGCCATAAAAGATTCATTACCTTGCTTGACAAATGTTAAATGATAAATGTTTCTGGGGATAACCACACAGGCTGGTGGATTATTCCGCAAAGCGCGCATTTTACGCCCGCCCTCAGAGTACAACGCGTCCGTTTACCGCCATACAATAATGCGATACTGTTTTTATATCCAGTGTTATTTATTGGCAAAAGTCAAACTGAAGGGTAGAATTAAACACCTGCTGGCCAATCCCATCTTCAGGTCCTGAAATATGAGCAAACCGTTCAAGCTGCACTCCGCATTCCGTCCTTCCGGCGATCAGCCCGAAGCCATCCGCCGCCTGGAAGAGGGGCTGGAAGATGGCCTTGCGCATCAGACCCTGCTTGGGGTAACCGGTTCGGGGAAAACCTTCACCATCGCCAACGTTATCGCTGATTTACAGCGCCCGACGATGGTGCTGGCGCCGAACAAAACCCTGGCGGCGCAGCTGTATGGCGAGATGAAAGAGTTCTTTCCCGAGAATGCGGTGGAGTATTTTGTCTCCTACTACGATTATTACCAGCCTGAAGCCTACGTTCCGAGCTCGGATACCTTTATCGAAAAAGACGCCTCGGTGAACGAACACATTGAGCAGATGCGTCTGTCGGCCACCAAAGCGCTGCTTGAACGGCGCGACGTGGTGGTGGTGGCTTCGGTTTCCGCCATCTACGGTCTTGGCGATCCGGATCTGTATCTGAAGATGATGCTGCATCTGACCACCGGCATGCTGATCGACCAGCGGGCGATCCTGCGTCGGCTGGCGGAACTGCAATACACCCGCAACGATCAGGCCTTCCAGCGCGGCACTTTCCGCGTGCGCGGCGAGGTTATCGATGTCTTCCCGGCGGAATCCGATGATATTGCGCTGCGTATTGAACTGTTTGACGAAGAGGTCGAACGGCTATCGCTGTTTGATCCGCTGACCGGCCACGTGGAATCGTCCATTCC
Source organism: Klebsiella sp. 141203 (assembly GCF_032601985.1). NCBI lineage: Bacteria > Pseudomonadati > Pseudomonadota > Gammaproteobacteria > Enterobacterales > Enterobacteriaceae > Klebsiella > Klebsiella sp. 141203. Next base: position 350,756 of record NZ_JAQIRL010000002.1, read on the forward strand.
ACGCTATACCATCTATCCGAAGACCCACTATGTTACGCCGCGTGAGCGTATCGTTCAGGCGATGGAAGAGATCAAAGACGAGCTGGCTGACCGCCGCAAGGTACTGCTGGCGAACAACAAACTGCTTGAAGAGCAGCGGCTGAGCCAGCGCACTCAGTTCGATCTCGAAATGATGAACGAGCTGGGATACTGCTCGGGAATTGAGAACTACTCGCGCTTTCTCTCCGGCCGCGGGCCGGGCGAGCCGCCGCCGACGCTGTTCGACTACCTGCCGGCGGATGGTCTGCTGGTTATCGATGAATCGCACGTGACTATCCCGCAAATCGGCGGTATGTACCGCGGCGACCGGGCGCGTAAAGAGACGCTGGTGGAATATGGCTTCCGCCTGCCGTCTGCGCTGGATAACCGGCCGATGAAGTTCGAAGAGTTTGAAGCGCTGGCGCCGCAGACTATCTACGTTTCGGCGACGCCGGGCGCCTATGAGCTGGAAAAATCCGGCGATGAGGTGGTAGATCAGGTCGTCCGCCCAACCGGGCTGCTGGATCCGGTTATCGAGGTGCGGCCGGTGGCGACGCAGGTCGACGATCTGTTATCTGAAATCCGTACCCGTGCGGCGATTAATGAGCGCGTACTGGTGACGACGCTGACCAAACGCATGGCGGAAGATTTAACCGAATATCTGGAAGAGCACGGCGAGCGGGTGCGCTATCTGCACTCAGATATCGATACCGTCGAGCGCATGGAAATTATTCGCGATTTGCGTCTTGGCGAGTTCGACGTGCTGGTGGGTATCAACCTGCTGCGTGAAGGGCTGGATATGCCGGAAGTATCGCTGGTGGCGATACTTGATGCCGATAAAGAGGGTTTCCTGCGTTCCGAGCGATCGCTTATCCAGACCATCGGCCGCGCGGCGCGTAACGTGAACGGCAAGGCGATCCTTTACGGTGATAAAATTACGCCATCGATGGCGAAGGCGATCGGTGAAACCGAACGCCGCCGCGAGAAGCAGCAGCGTTATAACGAAGAGCACGGTATTGTGCCGCAGGGGCTGAATAAGAAAGTGGTCGATATTCTGGCGCTGGGTCAGAACATCGCGAAGACCAAAACCAAAGGCCGCGGCAAAGCCCGTTCTCCGGTGGAAGCCGATAGCGTCGAACTGACGCCGAAAGCGCTGCAGCAGAAGATCCACGAGCTGGAAGGGCAAATGATGCAGCACGCGCAGAACCTTGAGTTTGAGGAAGCGGCACAGATTCGCGATCAATTGCATCAGCTACGCGAACTGTTTATTGCGGCATCGTGAGGGCGATACGAGGAACGGTTAAACAATGACGGCAATGCGTAATTTGCAATTGCCGTCACGCTATTATCTTAGGATCTTAATGTTGGCTTAATTTTCTTCAGCCAAACTATCCTCAGTTTAATGAGGATAGCGCCATGCAAAAACTGACCAACCGTGAATATCTGGCCATTGCGACCGCCTTTGTGATTGTGGTCGCCTTCTTACATCAATGGGTATTAACCTTCTGACGCGAACTGCGTGGGAACAGCACCCAGGCGCGGACGCCCGGTCCGGGTTGACGGTTATGTAAAAAGAATTGCGCATCGTGCAGTTGAGCGATGCGGGTGACAATGCTTAAACCGAGGCCTATTCCACCATAGCGGCTATCCATACGGACAAACGCTTTACTCAGTTCGCCGCTCTTGGCCTCATCAATGCCCGGCCCTTCATCTTCAACTGCCAGAATCGGCGTATTTCCCGGTTTTACCGAAATCTTAATCTTCGACCCCACGGGGCTATAGCGGTGCGCATTCTCCACCAGATTGCGTAAAATCACCCGCGCTAACGTCGCATCCCCGGAAATGAGATCCTCGCCGGCGCCGCTTTCTATCTCCAGCGTCTGCTGGCGCGCTTCGAGCATTGTTTTCAGCTCATCCTGCAGAGGCTCCACCACATCTTCGTGCAAATGCACCTGCTGGTAACTCCCGGCGGAAAACGACTGCCCGACGCGCGCCAGTTGTAGCAGCTGCGAAATGCTGTTGGTCATCTGATCGAGGCGTTGAATTAACGGATCAACGCTGACGCCGTGAACCTTCGCCAGCAGTTCCAGATGCAGGCGCAGCCCGGCAAGAGGGGTACGCAGTTCGTGGGCGACGTCGGCGGTAAACAGACGCTCGCGATCGAGCGTCAGGGTCAGCCGCGACACCAGTTGGTTAATCGCCATGGTTACTGCGGTTACTTCCGGCACCGACTCCTGCAGAATAATGGGTTGCAGATTATCCGGCGTCCGGCTTTCCAGCTCGCTCTGCAGATTTGATAGCGGACGGGTGATTTTCTTCACCGCCACCAGGCTGATATACAGCGCCAGACCGATGATCAGCAGGCTTGGCACCAGCAGGCTGGCGACCGCCTCGCGTACCTCATGCTCGACGTGCCTTTGATTGTTATGACCCTCAATGGCGCTGGCAACCAGCAGCTGGATTTGCTCTTTGCTTTCATGCCATAGCCAAAATACGCTGATCAGCTGGCAGACCACCAGAATCGCGCCGATGGTCAGCAGCAGGCGGTGGCGCATGGTCCAGGTTTCGGTCGCAAACAGTGCCATAGCGTTATTCTGACTCCGTATTATTCACCAGCATGTAACCAAAGCCGCGGACGGTGCGGATCCGCGCTTTACCAATCTTGTCGCGCAGATTATGGATATGCACTTCGAGGGTATTGGTGGCCGGTTCGTTATCCCAGCTGTAGATATCATTGTAGAGAATTTCGCGATGCACCGGGCTGCCGGCCTTCATCATCAGGCGCGAGAGCAGGGCATACTCTTTTGGCGTCAGCTCCAGCGATTCGCCGGCCAGCCACACCTGACGGCGGGTAACATTAAGGCGCAGGTTGCCGACGGTCAGCTCATTATCGCCCTGATTATTATGGCGACGCAGCAGCGCGCGAATACGGGCGTTGAGCTCTTCAAGCGCGAAAGGTTTCACCAGGTAATCGTCAGCGCCGGTATCCAGCCCGCTGATGCGGTCGCCCACGGTATCGCGAGCGGTGAGGATGAGCACCGGCTGGGTGAATTTCTCCCGGCGCATACGCGCCAGGAAATGCAGACCGTCTTCATCCGGCAGGCCCAGGTCGAGCACCACCAGACTGTAATGGTTGCTGGCTAACGACAGCGCGGCTTCGTGCGCGGTGGCGACGCCATCACAGACGTAGCCTTCGCTTTGCATGGCCAGGATTAACCCTTGTAACAGGAGCGCATCGTCTTCAATGACTAAGATTTTCATCTGCCGGTCTCTCTACATGGCGTTAAAAGGTCGTCTTTTGCCTGATACTCGCGGGTGTCTACCCCGAGCAGGCCAAGCAGGGTAGAGAACAGATTATCTTGAGAATAATCGTTCGTCTTAGCCTGTTGTTGCAAACACTGGCTGGATACGCCATAGCGTTGCTGATAATCCGGTGACAGCCACAGCAGCATCGGCACGTGTTTTTGCGTGTCCGGCGCTATGGAGTACGGCAGACCATGTAAATACACGCCGTCTTCACCCAGCGATTCGCCGTGGTCAGACAAATACACCAGACTGGTGGTAAATTTATCCTGTTTTGATTGCAGCAATTTTATCGCTTTATCAACTACATAGTCGACATACAAAATGGTGTTGTCGTAGGTATTGGTCAACTGTTGTTGCGTACAACTTTGGATTTCATTGGTATCGCAGGTCGGAGTGAATTTTTTGAATTCAGCCGGATAGCGGTTGTAGTAGGTTGGGCCATGGCTACCAATGGTGTGCAGAACGATAATGCCATCCTGCTGTAAATTATCGATATAGCTATCCAGATTATGGAACAGCACGTCATCGTAGCACTCGCCATCAATGCACTGGCCGCTGAGGTTCAGGTTGGTGACGTTTTGGTGCGGCACGCGGTCGCAGGCGCCTTTACAGCCGCCATCGTTGTCGTTCCACAGCACCTGCACACCGGCGCGTTGCAGAATATCCAGAACGCCTTCCTGATGGTGCGCCAGTTCTTCATCGTAATGCGCGCGCGGCATATTGGAGAACATGCAGGGGACGGAAACCGCGGTTGCGGTGCCGCAGGAGGTGGTTTTCGGGAAGTACACCACATCGTCCTGCTTCAGGCGCGGGTTAGTCTCGCGATCGTAGCCGCCCAGCGAGAAATTCTCGGCGCGTGAGGTTTCTCCAAGCACCACGATGGTCAGATTTTTACGCGCGCCGTTATGCATCACCGCTTTCTGTTTGGCATCTTCGCCAATCTTCACCAGCGGCAGGTTATCCATCCGATTATGCGCATACCATGAGTTCAGCGCCACAATGCTGTTGGATGGACTCAATGATTTCACCAGCTCTTTATTGTTACGGAATACCGACGCGTAATCTTTGTAGAACAGCGCCGCCACCAGCACAATGAGCAGCGCTGAAACGGCGATATTGAGCAGGCGCATCGCCGCGCCGCGCCAGAAAGAGGCCGGTTTGCGAATTTTAATCCACCAGGCGACCAGAACCATCAATATCCCGGAGAGACCCAGCACGATGACCATTTTCGTCGACAGCAGGGCAAAACTTTCCGCAGGCGTCGTATCGAAGATATTAGCGATCATCGAACGGTCAATCACCACGCCGAAGGTCCAGATAAAGTACTGCGCCGAGGCGCTCAGCAGAATAAACAGGCTGATGACCACCCGGTCGAGTTTTAAGAACGAGGCGAGGGTGGTGATGATGTTCATCACGCAAATTGCCACGATCGGCATGCTGAGGAAAACCAGCCAGTTATGGAGATTGTTTACCGGCAGTAGCGGGAAAACCTGGCGATAAAAGGCCAGGTTAAGAAAGATACCGATATAGCAAGCAAAGAGAATCAAATAAGCCGTGCGGCCGAGTACCGGCCGACGTAAAGAAATAAACGACATAACGAATACCCGTAGTAGGAGATGCTCGTTATGTTGACAGCGTTATTTTAAGACAACCTTAAGATTTTAATCTGAGGCGTCATCTTGTTTAAAAGGGGGCCGGTTGAGGATTAACCTAATGCCTGAATAGCGTGTTCCAGCGCCTGGCGCAGCAGCACGCGGTCATGACGATAGGTGACATCGCTGGCGTCCAGCGCGGTCTGAATCACCAGTCGTTCTTCCATACCCTTAACATCGGCTTTCGGCCCGACGATGGCGGCATCAATCACTTTTTTGCCGACGTAATGTTCCAGAATAGTCATTCTGTCCGCCAGCGTCAGATTGGCGGCTGGGCTATGTTCCTTGCCCAGGTTATCGATAAACACCATGGGCGCCGGGGTCCGCCGCAGCGCCTGGGCCATTTCGTCGAGCAGTAAAATCGGCAGCAGGCTGGTGTAGAAGCTCCCTGGCCCAATCAGGATCAGATCGGCCTCGGCGATGGCCTCAACCGCTTCGCGAGTCGCCGGTACCGGTGGGCTGAGCATCAGTTCTTGCGGGACGTGATCCAACTGATCGATATTCACTTCACCATACACTTCATGGCCTTCATGATCGAGCGCCACCAGATCGACCGGTTGTTCCGACATCGGAATCAGGAAAGCATCTACTTTAAGCAGATTTCTGATCAAATTGATGGCCTCTAAAGGCCGTACACTCAGGTGATCCAGCGCCTTTAACATCAAATTTCCGAGGTTATGTCCGGAAAGCTCGCCATTACCGCCAAAACGATATTCAAACATCGCAGAAGCGACGCTGGGTTCGGCGATTAATTGATTAATGCAGTTGCGCATATCACCCCAGGCGATCCCACCTTCCGAGCGGCGAATTCGCCCCGTTGATCCGCCGTTATCGGTGGTGGTCACGATGCCTGTCAGGCGTGAGCCGAGCGACGAGAGCGACGACATCACCCGCCCCAGACCATGGCCTCCGCCAAGGGCGACGACGCGGTCCAGATCGGCGAAAGTGCGATTGCGCATACGAATTCCTTCTGTTCAATGTTCGGGTTTAGCGTATCCGATCTACCCCTAAAAGATAATGCCCGGTTTCCGTCAAACTGACCGATATCAATGTTAAAGTGTGATTTTTGGCTATTCTGTACTGAAAATGCAAGATATTAGCGATATATAGATGATTATATAGCGAAAATGAAAATGGCGAAACCATCGTGAAAGCGCTACTATCGGCATAACCCACTAACACTCTAGCCTTAGTACCTGTGTCGCAAGATATGGTGCTCTGGCCGCGGCAGCCGCGCTGTCGCCAGGGCGTGGAAAGAAATGACCACGCCTCCCGTACTTGGAAAGGTGTATATGGCCTCACAGCTTACTGATGCATTTGCGCGTAAGTTTTATTACTTGCGCCTGTCGATTACCGACGTGTGTAACTTTCGTTGCACCTACTGTCTGCCGGACGGCTACAAGCCCGGCGCCGTGACCAACAAGGGCTTTCTTAGCGTAGACGAAGTGCGCCGCGTGACGCGCGCTTTTTCCGCCCTTGGCACGGAAAAAGTCCGCCTCACCGGCGGCGAACCCTCTTTACGTCGCGACTTTACCGAGATTATTGCCGCCGTGCGTGAAAACAGCGCGATTCGTCAGATTGCGGTGACCACCAACGGTTATCGTCTGGCGCGCGATGTCGAACGCTGGCGCGATGCCGGGCTGACGGCGATTAACGTCAGCGTCGATAGCCTCGACGCTCGCCAGTTCCATGCCATTACCGGTCAGGATAAATTCCAGCAGGTGATGGACGGTATTGACGCCGCCTTTGCCGCCGGTTTTGAAAAGGTTAAGGTCAACACCGTGCTGATGCGTGATGTCAACCATCACCAGCTCGACACCTTCCTCGCGTGGATCAAACCACGTCGTATTCAGCTGCGTTTTATTGAGTTAATGGAAACCGGCGAGGGCAGCGACCTGTTCCGCCGTCACCACATTTCCGGCATGGTGCTGCGCGATGAACTGCTGCGTCGCGGCTGGATCCACCAGATCCGTCAGCGAAGCGATGGCCCGGCCCAGGTCTTTTGCCATCCGGATTACGCCGGCGAAATCGGCTTGATCATGCCGTATGAAAAAGACTTCTGCGCCACCTGTAACCGTCTTCGCGTCTCATCCGTTGGCAAACTGCACCTGTGTCTGTTTGGCGAAGGCGGCGTAGATCTGCGCGACCTGATGGCCGAGGATGAGCAGCAGGCCGAGCTGGAAGCGCGGATAGCCGAAGCCTTAACCCATAAAAAGCAGACCCATTTCCTGCACCAGGGCAACACCGGTATTACGCAGAACCTGTCGTATATTGGCGGATAATCGTTTTCGAAAGGAGCATTCAGATGAGCCAGGCTAGCGCTGAGTTTATCCCGACCCGTATTGCTATTCTTACCGTTTCCAACCGTCGCGGCGAAGAGGACGATACCTCCGGCCTCTGGCTGCGCGATGCGCTGCACGAAGCGGGACATACCCTCGTCGATAAGGCGATTGTGAAAGAGAACCGCTACGCGATTCGCGCCCAGGTCTCGGCGTGGATTGCCAGCGATGAGGTGCAGGTGGTGCTGATCACCGGTGGCACCGGTTTTACCGACGGCGATCAGGCGCCGGAGGCGCTGTTGCCGCTTTTTGATCGCGAGGTCGAAGGTTTTGGCGAAGTGTTCCGTATGCTTTCGTTTGAAGAGATTGGTACCTCGACGCTGCAGTCCCGCGCCGTTGCCGGCGTTGCCAACCGCACGTTGATTTTCGCCATGCCGGGTTCGACCAAGGCCTGCGCCACCGCGTGGGAAAATATTATCGCGCCGCAGCTGGATGCGCGTACTCGCCCGTGCAACTTCATTCCTCATCTAAAGAAATAGTTTATGTCACAACTGACCCACATTAACGCCGCGGGCGAAGCCCACATGGTTGACGTCTCCGGCAAAGCGGAAACGGTGCGTGAGGCGCGCGCTGAGGCTTACGTCGAAATGCAGGCCGCAACGCTTGCGATGATTATCGACGGCAGCCACCATAAAGGCGATGTATTCGCCACCGCGCGTATCGCCGGTATTCAGGCTGCGAAACGTACCTGGGAGCTGATCCCGCTATGTCATCCGCTGATGCTCAGCAAAGTAGAAGTGAACCTGCAGGCGCAGCCGGAGCATAACCGCGTGCGCATTGAGTCACTCTGCCGCCTGACCGGTAAAACTGGCGTAGAAATGGAAGCGCTGACCGCGGCCTCGGTTGCCGCGCTGACTATCTACGATATGTGTAAAGCGGTACAAAAAGATATGGTGATTGGTCCGGTACGTCTGCTGGCGAAAAGCGGCGGCAAGTCCGGCGATTTTAAGGTGGAGGAAGCCCATGATTAACGTCCTGTTTTTTGCCCAGGTGCGCGAACTGGTTGGCACCGATACCCTGACACTCGACGCCAGCGAATTGCCGACCGTTGAAGCCGTGCGTCAGCAGCTTGCCGCGCGCGGGGACCGCTGGGCGCTGGCGCTGGAAGAAGGAAAATTGCTGGCGGCAGTCAACCAGACGCTGACCTCGTTTGACCATCCGGTCGCGAGCGGCGACGAAGTGGCGTTTTTCCCGCCGGTCACCGGGGGCTAAGATGACGCAAACTCGTATCGTGGTTAGCCCGGCGCGCTTTTGCGTCGGCGATGAGTATCCGTGGCTGGCCGAGCGCGATGAAGACGGCGCGGTGGTCACCTTCACCGGCAAAGTGCGTAATCATAATCTCGGCGACAGCGTGAAAGCGCTGACGCTGGAGCACTATCCTGGCATGACCGAGAAATCGCTGGCGGAAATCGTCGAACAGGCGCGGGAGCGTTGGCCGCTTGGCCGGGTGACGGTTATCCATCGCATTGGCGAAATGTGGCCGGGCGAAGAGATTGTTTTTGTTGGCGTGACCAGCGCCCACCGCGGCAGCGCCTTCGCCGCCGGCGAGTTCATCATGGATTACCTGAAAACCCGCGCGCCGTTCTGGAAACGCGAGGCGACGCCGGATGGCGAACGCTGGGTCGATGCCCGCGACAGCGATCACCAGGCGGCAGAGCGCTGGTAGTGTGATACGCTTATTGAGAGAAACTTGTTAATCAGGAGATAGTCATGGACAGATTCCCTCGTTCCGATTCCATTGTTCAGAGCCGCAGCGGCCTGCAGACCTATATGGCGCAGGTTTACGGCTGGATGACGGTCGGGTTGTTGTTAACCGCGTTTATCGCGTGGTTTGCGGCGAATACCCCGGCGGTCATGATGTTCGTCTTTTCAAGCAAAATCACTTTCTTCGGGCTGATCATCGCCCAACTGGCGCTGGTGTTTGTGCTCTCGGGGATGGTGCAGCGCTTAAGCGCGGGTATGGCAACGACGCTATTTATGCTTTATTCGGCGCTGACCGGGCTAACGTTAGCGAGCATTTTTATCGTTTATACCTATTCGTCTATCGCCAGCACTTTTGTGGTCACCGGCGGGATGTTCGGCGCGATGAGCCTGTATGGTTACACCACCAAGCGCGATCTGAGCGGCTTCGGCAGCATGCTGTTTATGGGGCTGATTGGTATCGTGCTGGCGTCGTTGGTTAACCTGTGGCTGAAGAGCGAAGCGCTGATGTGGGCGGTAACCTACATTGGGGTGCTGGTGTTCGTCGGCCTGACCGCCTACGACACCCAGAAGCTGAAAAACATCGGCGAGCAGATTGATACCCGCGATAGCGCCACGCTGCGTAAATACTCGATTCTCGGCGCTTTAACGCTGTATCTGGACTTTATCAACCTGTTCCTGATGCTGCTGCGTATCTTTGGCAACCGCCGTTAATCTTATCCCGGATAGCGGCGCGATGCGCCTTATCCGGGCTACCAATCCAGGCAATCCGCAAAAATGTCGCCCGGTAAGCGCAACCGGGCCGTTTCATCCGCGGGCCAGCTTGCGTTCGTTCTTCTGCCGCAGCTTTTTCGCCCGACTCTCCAGTACCAGGTAGGCGACGGTCGCCAGCAGCAACGGCAGAAAATAGTACAGCGCGCGCCACGCCAGCAGAGCGGCAATTATCGCCCCCTTCGAAATCGACTCGCCGGAGAGCATGGCGATAAACACCGCCTCCAGCACGCCAATTCCGGCGGGAATATGAACGATCACGCCGGCGATACTGCTCACCAGCAACACGCCCAGCACCAGAAAATAGTTAATCTCGCTGCCCAGGAGCAGCCAGATAATCGCCCCCATCACCATCCAGTTCGCCGCGGAAATCCCTATCTGTAGTAGAGCGAAACGAAAAGAGGGCAGCACCAGCCGCTGCCCCTTAATCGTCATATGGCGGCGTTTAGCGAAGGCGCAAGCGAAAAGATAGAGCAGGGTAAAAAGCAGCAGAACGCCGCCAATAATACGTAACGTAGTTTGACTGATGTACCAGTGCGGCGGCAGCGTCACCAGATTCGCGGTGAATATGACGCCGCCCAGCAGAATATAGCCCAGCCAGTTGGTGGTAATGCTAAGCGAGAAAATACGGGTAATGGTGCTGCCGTTCAGCCCTAGCCGCGAGTATAGCCGATAGCGCATTCCGATCCCGCCAACCCAGGTGCTCAGCGTCAGGTTAAAGGCGTAGCAGATAAACGATACCAGCATCACCTGTTTTTTTGCCAGCTTATGGCCGCACCAGGCGCGCCCGAGCAGATCGTAGCAGCCATAAATCAGGTAGCTGACGATAACCAACCCAACGGCGCTAAATAGCGCCAGACGATCGTAGCCGCGGATAACCCTCCATACATCCTGCCAGTCGACCTTTTGCGCGTAAATCACCAGCAATACGATGACGGCGATAAAAAAGAGCACGGTCAGCACTCTTTTCGCCATCCGCCAGCGGGGATGCGATTTGCTCATAGCGGATTGTCTCTGGTTTGCGTTTCTACCCGATCCTGGGTTTCAATTTCCGGCTGCACCGGCGGGCTGACCCTGGCCAACTGCGGGGTGTGCGCCGGCAGCCAACCGACCCAGGCGGGGAAGTGGCGCAGAAAGTGGAACGCCAGTACGCTGACGCCGAGCCGCCACCAGTTGCGTTTTGGCAGCATGGATTTATCTATTTGCTGGCAGTCCCTGGCGATAAGGCCGTTGAGGTTATCGCGCAGGGTCTGGTTGAACTCGCGGTCGTGGATAATCAGATTGGCCTCCAGATTCAGCGACAGACTCAGCGGGTCGAGGTTACTGGAACCGACGGTGGCCCAGTGGTCGTCCGCCAGCGCTACCTTGCCATGCAGCGGACGTCGGCGGTATTCATACACCTGAACGCCGCCTTTAATCAGGTAGTGGTACAGCAGATGGGCGCCAAACTTAACAATCGGAATATCCGGCTCGCCCTGGACAATCAGCTTGACCCGTACGCCGCGCCGGGCGGCATTGCGCATGGCGTGCAGCAGACGGTAGCCGGGAAAGAAATAGGCGTTGGCGATGATGACCTCGCGGCGGGCGCTGGTCAGCATCTTCAGATAGTGACGTTCAATATCGTCGCGGTGTTCGTGATTATCACGCCAGATAAACAGCGCCTGCGCTTCGCCAGGGGTTTGGTTAATTTCCGGCTGATGGCGACGGCGACGCCACCAGCGGCGGGCCTCCTCGCTGGTGGGCAGGTTCTCCAGCTCGAATTGGAGAATATCGAGCACCACCGGCCCCTCAACCTGCACGGCATAATCCTGTTTCGCCTCCGGACCGTAATCGCTCATGTGCTCGGCAGAGTAGTTGATGCCGCCGACAAACGCCGTTGTGTCGTCAATCACCACGATTTTTCGATGCATGCGGCGGAATAAATTGGTACGCATACCCATTAGCCGCGGGCGCGGATCGTAGTAGCGGAAGACCACGCCAGCGGCGGTGAGTTCGCCGACAAACTCATCGCTGAGATCCGGCGAGCCGTAGCCGTCGAGCAGCACTTCCACCTGAATACCGCGGCGGGCGGCTTTCAGTAGCACCGCATGCAGTCGCCAGCCCACCTCGTCTTCAAACCAGATAAAGGATTCAAGGATCACCTTGCGCTGCGCGCGGCCAATGGCGGCGAATAACGCCGGATAATACTGGTCGCCATTCTCCAGTAGGGTAATACGATTGCCTTCCTGCCAGCGACATTTCACAGATGTATCTCCACGCTCAGGGGCGCATGATCGGACAGATGCCGCCAGTGTTTAAGCGCCAGCGCTTTCGGATGGCTGGCATGAGCATTCTTAACGTAAATACGATCGAGTCGTAGCAGCGGGAAAGCGACCGGAAAGGTGCGTAGCGGCCGCCCGCGGGCGCGGGTAAAAATCTCCTCAAGCCCTGCCTGCGCTTTTAATGGCTGATTAGCCTGCTGGCGCCAGTCGTTGAAGTCGCCAGCTACTACCACCGGATCGTCTGCCGGTAGCGTGTTGACCCATTCCGCCAGCATCGTTAGCTGTGCCTGCCGCTGGTGCGTGCGAAGACCGAGATGCACGCAGATGACGTGGATCGTCACGCCGCTGTGCGGAGGTACGATGCGACAGTAAAGCAGGCCTCGTTTTTCGCCATTGCCGACCGAAATATCGCGATTTTCATAATATTCAATGGGAAAGCGCGACAGTACGGCATTGCCGTGATGACCCTCGGGGTAGACCGCGTTGCGCCCGTAGGCGTAATCGCTCCACATGGTGTCGGCAAGAAACTCGTAATGGGTGGTATCAGGCCAGTTTTCGATATGCAAAGGGTGCACTTCGTGCGCGCCCATCACTTCCTGTAGGCAAACTATGTCGGCGCTGACGCTGCGAACGGCCTCGCGCAGTTCGGGCAAAATAAAACGCCGATTAAACGCCGTAAAGCCTTTATGAGTGTTAATTGTCAGCACGTTCACCGAAATTCGCGACGTTGGCTCAGCCATAATTCTCCAGTTAATGTCACTTTCCTGAATAAAATAGTGTAGTAGACGTCACAAAAAGATGCGGTGATACGGAATTTTCCGTAAAGTGCGGTACTCTGAGTAGCAGAGAAAAATCCTTCAGGAGAGAAGCCATGAAGTGGCAACAACGTGTACGCGTCGCAACGGGTCTTAGTTGCTGGCAGATTATGTTGCATCTACTGGTCGTGGCAGTACTGGTGATGGGTTGGATGAGCGGCGCGCTGGTGCGCGTCGGATTAGGGCTGTGCGTACTGTACGGCGTCACGCTGCTGGCGATGCTGTATTTGCAGCGTCACCATGAGGCGCGCTGGCGCGACGTGGGGGACTTCCTTGAGGAGCTCACCACAACCTGGTACTTCGGCGCCGCCATGATAGTGCTCTGGTTGTTGTCGCGCGTGTTGCACAACAACCTGCTGCTGGCCCTCGCCGGGCTGGTCATATTGGCAGGCCCGGCGGTGGTATCGCTGCTGGCGAAAGATAAAAAACTACGCAATCTTTCTTCGGAACATCGCATACGCCGCTGAGCCGGTAGTGGCCGCTATGACTAATAGCGGCCACAAACTTCCCCACACAATCTTCAGACTCGCATCCTTCAGATAAATTTGTTTGGTGATATCGGTAAAGTGCCGGATAGGGTTGATCCAGGTGATGTCCTGCAGCCACTGCGGCATGTTTTCTACCGGTGAAACGTAGCCGGAAAGCAGAATCGCCGGCATCATAAAGACGAACACGCCGATAAATGCCTGCTGCTGGGTTGAACACAGCGAAGAAATCAATAAGCCAAAGCCCACCAGCGAGAGTCCGTAGATCAGCATGGTGAAATAGAACAGCAGCAGCGAGCCGGCAAATGGGATTTGATAGGCCCAGATGCCGATTGCCAGCACGATAGTCGCCTGCATCGTGGCGACAATCAGCGCCGGTACCGCTTTGCCAACGAAGATTTGCCAGGTGGCGAGCGGTGAAACCAGCAGCTGATCGAGGGTACCCTGTTCGCGCTCGCGTGCCACCGACAGCGAGGTGACGATCATCACTCCGATGGTGGTGATCATGGCGATAAGCGACGGCACCACGAACCATTTATAGTCGAGATTCGGGTTGTACCAGTTGCGCACCACCAGTTCGCTGTTGTTCGGTTTCGCTTTGTCCTGCAGCAGATCCTGCTGATAGTTTTTAACAATCTGCTGTAGATAGTTAGCGGCGATTTGCGCGCTGTTGGAGTTACGCCCGTCGAGCAGTAGCTGTAGCGGGGCGGTTTGGTAGTTGTCGAGATTACGCGAGAAATCCGCCGGGAAGCGCACCACGAGCAGGGCTTTTTGTTCATCGATGGTCGGCTGGATCGCCTGCGGGCTTTTCAGCAGCAGAACGTGAGTAAAGGCTTTGGCGCGGGCAAAGCGCTGGGTGAGCTCCACCGCGTGGCGGCCGCTATCTTCGTTAAAGATAGCGATGGTAGCGTTGGTCACCTCAAGCGTGGCGGCAAAGGGAAACAACAGTACCTGAATCAGCACCGGCATGATTAAAATCATCCGCGTTTGCGGTTCACGCAGTAGCGACTGCAGCTCTTTGCGGATTAATGTCCATAAACGATGAAACATAGAACCTTCCTCATGTCGGACCCGGGCGACCGAAACTTACCGTAGGCCCGGTAAGCGTAGCGCCACCGGGCAAAATTCGAGCGCCAGGGTTAATCCAGACGCCGTTTGGTTTTAAGCCACGTCAGGCCGATAAACATCACCGCCGAAGCAATCAAAAACAGCACGTTCACCAGCAGTACCACCGGAATATTGCCCGCCAGAAACAGGCTTTGCAGGGTGTTGACGAAGTAACGCGCCGGGATCACGTAGGTCACCGCGCGGATCACCGCCGGCATACTGTCTATCTGGAAAATAAACCCGGACAACATAATTGACGGTAAAAAAGCGGCGTTCAGCGCGACCTGCGCGGCGTTAAACTGGTTGCGGGTAATGGTCGAGATCAGTAACCCCATTCCCAGCGTACTGAGCAAAAACAGGCTGGTGATGACAAACAGAATCAGCAGCGAGCCGCGATAGGGCACGCCGAGAATAAATACCGATACCAGCATACACAGCAACATCGCCAGCATGCCGAGGAAATAGTAGGGAATTATCTTGCACAGCAGCAGTTCGGCACGGGTGATTTCAGTGGATAGCAGCGCTTCCATGGTGCCGCGTTCCCATTCACGCGCTACCACCAGAGAGGTCAATATCGCCCCGACCACGGTCATGATGATGGTAATTGCGCCGGGGATAATAAAGTGCTGACTGATGGCCGCCGGGTTAAACCAGTAGCGCATCTGCACGTCAATAAGTGGTTCAAAGGTCTCACCGCGGTCTTCCGCCCGCTGCTGTTGCCAGATCTGCCAGATACCTTCGACGTAGCCCTGCGCGAAGTTAGCGGTATTCGGCTCGCTACCGTCGGTAATTAATTGAATCGGCGCATTGGCGCCGGCGCGGGCCATCTGGCGGTCAAAGTCGACGGGAATGACGACCATCGCGCGAATGAGCCCGGCCTGCATCAGCTCAATCAACTGCTGGCGATTATCGCTGACGGTGGCGTCGATATAGGGCGAGCCGGTCATGGTATGGACGAAATCCAGCGCTTCTTCGCTCTGCTGTTCCAGCAATACGCCGACTCTCAGTTTGCTGGAGTCGAGGTTTATGCCGTAGCCGAAGATAAACAGCAGGAGCAGGGGGATCACCACCGCAATCAGCCAACTACTGGGATCGCGGACGATCTGTCGGGTCTCTTTGACACACAGCGCGCGAACCCGTCGCCAGGAAAGAATGCTATTGCTCATGACCGTTTTCCTTGTCCCATTGGTTAATCAGGGTAATAAACGCCTGTTCCATAGTGGGATCCGCCTGACTGTCATTCGCCGCCTGCGCCTTCAGCGCGTCCGGCGTGCCGCTGGCGATAAGCTTGCCGTGGTAGACCAGCCCGATGCGGTCGCAATATTCCGCCTCATCCATAAAGTGGGTAGTCACCATCACCGTGACCCCTTTATCGACCATGCTGTTGATATGCAGCCAGAATTCGCGGCGAGTAAGCGGGTCGACGCCGGAGGTGGGTTCATCGAGGAACAGAATGTCGGGTTCATGCATCAGCGAGCAGGCCAACGCCAGCCGCTGCTTGTAGCCGAGCGGTAGCTCGTCGGCGGCATGGCCGGCGATACTTTTCAGGCCAAAGGCATCGCTCATCCGCGCGATTTTTTCATTTTGCGCCCGGCCGCGTAGGCCGTAAACGCCGGAGAAAAAACGCAGGTTCTGCTCGACGCTGAGGTTGCCGTACAGCGAGAATTTTTGCGCCATATAGCCCAGATGCTGGCGCGCTTTACCGGAGCTAACCTTGAGATCCATCCCCAGCACCAGCGCTTTTCCGTCGGTCGGCACCAGCAGGCCGCACATCATTTTGAAGGTCGTGGATTTGCCGGCGCCGTTGGGGCCGAGCAGGCCGAAAATCTCACCGCGCTTAACCTGGAAATCGACGTGGTCGGTGGCGGCGAAATCACCAAACTTTTTCGTTAACGACCGTGCTTCAATGACCGTTTCGTCTTTGCTGCCGTCAACGTGATGAATAATCTCGCCTAACGGCGACTCGGCGGTTCCGGCGCCGCCTAACAGGTCGATAAAGGCGTCTTCAAAACGCGGCGCGGTTTCGGCCACCTGTAGCGGCGGCATGTCGTCATGTTGCTTAACCTCAGCAATGCGGGCTTCCTTTTTCAGGATCAAACGCACCGATTTGCCCTGAATCACGCCATCGCTAATTTGCGGCAGTTTTAGCGCCCGCTGCAGCAGGCGGCGGTTGTTTTCCAGCGGGCTGGAGACCAGAAAGCTGCGCCCGGCCATGGTTTGCGTCAGCGCCTTCGGTTCACCCTGGTAAAGCAATTTACCTTCGTTCATCAGCAGCACATCCCGGCACTGCTCGGCTTCATCGAGATAAGAGGTGCTCCACAAAATTAGCATACCGTCGCCGGCCAGTTCGTGCACCATCTGCCACAGCTCGCGGCGCGAAATAGGGTCGACCCCGACGCCGGGCTCATCTAACAACAGTACTTTAGGATCGCCCACCAGCGTACAGGCGAGCCCCAGCTTTTGTTTCATGCCGCCGGAGAGTTTGCCGGCTAATCGCCCGGTGAAAGGGCCAAGAGAAGTGAATTCCAGCAGGCGCTCGAATATTTTCTTCCGCGCCTCGCCGGTGACGCTGCGCAGATCGGCGTACAGATTCAGGTTTTCCATCACCGTCAGATCTTCATACAGGCCAAATTTCTGCGGCATATAGCCGAGCGCCGCGTGCAGCGCGCTGTCGTCCTTGAGCGGATCGAAGCCGATTACGCTGGCGCTGCCCTCATCGGGCTTAAGTAAACCGGCCAGCATTCGCATCAGGGTGGTTTTCCCAGCGCCATCGGGGCCGACGAGCCCTGTGACGTAGCCTGAGTGAATCGTACAGTTCAGCGGCGCGACCGCCGGCCTATCCATGCCGGGAAAACGGCGGGTCAGGCCGTTAACGGTAATGACGTCCTTACTCATGCCCGTTTCCGTTGCTGAATGAGACAGTCACCGGCATGCCCTGACGCAGGGCGCCGTCGGCGTCGTTCACCACGATGCGTAGACGGTAGACGAGATCGGTACGCAAATCCGGTGTTTCCACGGTCTTCGGCGTGAATTCGGCGCTGGGGGAGACAAAGCCGATTTTACCATGATAGGGCTTGTTCGGCCGGCTATCGGTATACAGCAGTACTTCGCGCCCCGGCTGCGCCTGGCCGAGATTTTTCTCGTCAACGTAGGCGCGTACCCAAACCGGACGGGTTAATGACAGCGTCAGCACCGTGCCGCCGGCGTTTAACATGGTGCCGGGTTCGACGGCGCGGGTCATCAGGGTACCGTCGGAAGGCGCGGTCAGCACGGTATCATGCAGGTCCAGTTTGGCCTGCGCCAGGGCCGCCTGCGTCTGTTCAAGGCTGGCTTTGGCCTGGGCAATTTCCTGCGGGCGGTTACCGGCGCGATATTGACGCAGCTTATCCTGCGCTGACTTTAAGGTCGCCTGCGCCTGATCGCGTGAAGAACGGGCGTTTTCGAGGTCGTTGGCGGAAATCGCGCTGCTGGCGCGCAGACCGAGCTGCCGTTGATAAAAATTCTGCGCGTAGACCCACGCGGCCTGCGCTTGATTAACCGCGGCCGCCGCCTGCGCAATCTCTTCGGCACGATAACCCGCCATCATCAAATCGTACTGCGCCTGGGCGGTAGAGACGTTGGCCTGCGCTTGCTGCAGCGCGTTTTCATACGGCGCGCGGTCCAGTTCGCCGAGGGTTTGCCCGCGGCGAATTTCATCGCCTTCATCGACGTTCAGGGCTGCCAGCCGTCCGCCGACGCGGAAGCTCATATTCACAGTACGAATATCGACATTGCCGTAGAGAGTGAGATCTTTCGCTTGGCTGCTTTGATACCACCACCAGCCGCCGCCGATCGCGGCGAGCACGATGACGACCAGTAGAACGACGACGGGTTTTTTCATGATCCCAGGCTCCTTTGCGCTAACCCTTGCAGAATGAAATCGATATGACAGGTAATCACCTGAAAAATTTGTTCAGCCTTTTGTTGATCGAACTGCGCCCAGCCGGTACGCAGTAAAATGGTTTCCCGCCCGAGCCGGAAGGCCAGTACCTCGCCAAGCAGGGCGTGGGTGTGCAGAATCATGTGCGTATCATTGGCATCGCGCCCGGTCCAGGCGGCGATAAGCCGGGTCAAATAGCTATGTAGCGGGGCGATAACCTGCTGGTGAATAAGCTGGTAAGCCGCGGTTGGCGAGAGCTGCTCGCGAGAGATAAATTTGCTGAGGTTGACCGTATCGTCCTGGGTTAGCAGCAGACTCATATCGCGACAGCTGCGCAGAATCAATTCCCGCAGCGCCGGTTTGTCTGGCTTCGTCTGGGCGAGCAGGGCTTCGGCCGCTTCGGCATGCGGGCGGAAATTCTCGCCGATACAGTCGGCGATCCACTGCGCGCAGGCGAGATACAGGTCGTCTTTCGAACCGAAATAATAGGTGATGGCGGCGATATTTTGCCCGGCCTGCGCGGCGATATCGCGGGTCGTCGCATGGAGGCCATACTCGCCGAATTGCGCGATAGCGGCGGCGATAAGCTGGTTTTTGGCTTGTTCGCCTTTACTGGTCACGGAAGTATTATTCATCGCGCCTAAAAAAATTAATCAATCGATTGATTAAGAATAGGGGCGATTCGCTGAACTGTCCACAATGGTGAATACTAAAAGTGACCCGGCGCAAGCGAGCATTATTTTGCTGGTAATTCCTGCGGGGATATTTTATGCGGTTCGTCACAAAATCTGCTAGACTGCGCCCCTTCATGGCATTGTGGTTTTTGCCATCTCTATCGCAATAATCTCCCTGAAAACTACGCCCTTAAACGGGCCGGGGCGGTTCGGAGTTGTTATGTCTTTTGATTCCCTTGGCCTGAATCCCGATATCCTGCGCGCCGTCGCCGAGCAGGGTTACGTTGAGCCGACCCCTATCCAGCAGCAGGCGATCCCGGCAGTACTGCAGGGCCGCGATCTGATGGCCAGCGCCCAGACCGGGACCGGCAAAACCGCCGGTTTTACGCTGCCGCTGCTGCAGCGCCTGACCCAGGAGCAGCCGCACGCGAAGGGGCGCCGTCCGGTGCGCGCCCTGATCCTGACGCCGACCCGCGAACTGGCGGCGCAGGTGGGCGAGAACGTCCGCGACTACAGCAAATATCTGAATATCCGCTCGCTGGTGGTCTTCGGCGGCGTGAGCATCAACCCGCAGATGATGAAACTGCGCGGCGGCGTCGATATCCTCGTCGCCACCCCGGGCCGTCTGCTGGACCTTGAACATCAGAACGCGGTCAGCCTGGATAAAGTTGAAGTGCTGGTACTGGATGAAGCCGACCGCATGCTGGATATGGGCTTTATCCACGACATTCGCCGCGTGCTGGCTAAACTGCCGCCGCGTCGTCAAAACCTGCTGTTCTCCGCTACCTTCTCCGACGAAATCAAAGCGCTGGCGGAAAAACTGCTGCATAACCCGCTGGAAGTCGAAGTGGCGCGCCGCAACACCGCCTCTGAGCAGATCACCCAGCACGTCCACTTTGTGGATAAGAAACGTAAGCGTGAACTGCTCTCGCAGCTGATTGGCGAAGGCAACTGGCAGCAGGTGCTGGTCTTTACCCGCACCAAGCACGGCGCCAACCATCTGGCGGAGCAGCTGAATAAAGACGGTATCCGTAGCGCCGCCATCCACGGCAATAAGAGCCAGGGCGCGCGTACCCGTGCGCTGGCTGACTTTAAATCCGGCGGCATTCGTGTGCTGGTCGCCACCGACATCGCCGCGCGCGGGCTCGACATCGAAGAGCTGCCGCACGTGGTTAACTATGAGTTGCCGAACGTGCCGGAAGATTACGTGCACCGTATTGGCCGTACCGGCCGCGCGGCGGCGACCGGCGAAGCGCTGTCGCTGGTCTGCGTGGACGAGCATAAGCTGCTGCGTGATATCGAACGCCTGCTGAAAAAAGAGATCCCGCGTATTGCTATTGCCGGTTACGAGCCGGATCCGTCGATTAAAGCGGAGCCGATTCAAAACGGTCGTCAGCAGCGTGGCGGCGGCGGTGGTCGCGGTCAGGGGCAAGGACGCGGTGGTCAGAGCCAGGGCCGTAGCCAGCAGGCGCCGCGTCGTCAGGATGGCGAAGCGCCGAAAGCGCGTACCCAGGACGGTAAACCACCGCGTCGTCGTCGCCCACGTAAACCTGCCGGCGAATAAGACGCTGTTGCCTGGGACGATAAAGCGCTCAGGCATCATCACGGCTCGTTTGTCCGCATGCGCGGCGGCGGGCCGTTTCTTTGCCGTTCATTGCGTTTTTTATCGAGCGCGATTCCACCCTCTACAGAAAGCAATACCTCCTGGCCGGCAAAAATGGCACAATAGTGGCTGTTTATACAGTATTCAGGTTTTCTCATGGCTTTGACCGCTGCGCTTAAAGCGCAAATCGCCGCCTGGTATAAGGCGCTTCAGGAACAGATCCCGGACTTTATCCCCCGAGCCCCGCAGCGGCAGATGATCGCCGATGTGGCGAAAACGCTCGCCGGGGAAGAGGGACGGCATCTGGCTATCGAAGCGCCGACCGGCGTCGGCAAAACGCTGTCATATCTGATCCCCGGCATCGCCATCGCCCGTGAGGAACAAAAAACGCTGGTGGTCAGTACCGCCAACGTCGCGCTGCAGGATCAAATCTACAGTAAAGACCTGCCGTTGCTGCGCAAGATTATTCCCGACCTGCGCTTTACCGCCGCCTTTGGTCGCGGCCGCTATGTTTGCCCGCGTAATCTGGCGGCGCTGGCCAGCACCGAGGCGACGCAGCAGGACCTGCTGGCGTTCCTTGATGACGATCTGACGCCAAAAAACCAGGCCGAACAAAAGCTGTGCGCGACGCTGAAAACCGATCTCGACGGCTATAAATGGGACGGCCTGCGCGACCATACCGATAAGCCCATTGACGACGCCCTGTGGGGGCGGCTAAGCACCGATAAAGCCAGCTGTCTTAACCGCAACTGCCACTACTACCGTGAATGCCCGTTTTTCGTGGCCCGGCGCGAAATTCAGGAAGCGGAAGTGGTGGTGGCCAACCATGCGTTGGTGATGGCGGCGATGGAGAGCGAAGCGGTGCTGCCGGAGCCGAAAAACCTGCTGCTGGTGCTTGATGAAGGCCACCATCTGCCGGACGTCGCCCGCGACGCCTTAGAGATGAGCGCGGAAATAACCGCGCCCTGGTACCGGCTGCAGCTGGATCTGTTCAGCAAGCTGGTGGCGACCTGCATGGAGCAGTTCCGTCCGAAGACCACACCGCCGTTGGCCAATCCGGAACGGTTGAACGAACACTGCGAAGAGCTGTATGAGCTTATCGCCTCGCTCAATAATATTCTCAATCTCTATATGCCTGCCGCTCAGGAGGCGGAGCATCGCTTCCCAATGGGCGAACTGCCGCAGGAAGTGATGGAGATTTGCCAGCGGCTGGCCAAGCTCACCGAAATGCTGCGCGGGTTGGCGGAGCTGTTTCTCAACGATCTCAGCGAAAAGACCGGCAGCCACGACGTGGTGCGTCTGCATCGTATCCTGCTGCAGATGAACCGGGCCCTTGGCATGTTCGAAAGCCAGAGCAAGCTGTGGCGGCTGGCCTCAATGGCGCAGTCTTCCGGCGCGCCGGTGACCAAGTGGGCCACCCGTGAGATTCGCGATGGCCAGATCCATGTCTGGTTCCACTGCGTCGGGATCCGCGTCAGCGATCAGCTTGAACGCCTGCTATGGCGCAGCGTGCCGCATATTGTCGTCACCTCGGCGACCCTGCGTTCGTTGAATAGCTTTTCGCGACTGCAGGAGATGAGCGGTCTGAAGGAAAAAGCGGGCGATCGTTTCGTGGCGCTGGACTCGCCGTTCAATCACGTCGAGCAGGGAAAAATTATTATTCCGCAGATGCGCTATGAGCCGCTTATTGATAACGAAGAGCAGCACATCGCCGAAATGGCGGCTTTTTTCCGTGAACAGGTCGAGAGCAAAAAGCATCTTGGTATGCTGGTGCTGTTCGCCAGCGGGCGTGCCATGAATCGCTTTCTGGAACATGTTACCGATCTGCGCCTGATGCTGCTGGTGCAGGGTGACCAGCCGCGCTATCGGCTGGTCGAGCTGCATCGTAAACGCGTTGAAGGTGGGGAGCGCAGCGTACTGGTTGGCCTGCAATCTTTTGCCGAAGGGCTGGATTTAAAAGGCGAGCTGTTAAGCCAGGTACATATCCATAAAATCGCCTTCCCGCCGATCGACAGCCCGGTGGTGATCACCGAAGGCGAGTGGTTGAAAAGCCTCAACCGCTATCCCTTTGAGGTGCAAAGCCTGCCGAGCGCTTCATTCAACCTGATTCAACAGGTCGGGCGCCTGATACGTAGCCATCAGTGCTGGGGCGAAGTCATTATTTACGATAAGCGTCTGCTGACTAAAAATTACGGCGCGCGATTGTTAAATGCGTTACCGGTATTTCCCATAGAGCAGCCGGGCGTTCCCGAGGTTATAGTAAAAAGCAAAGCAAAACAGACGCGTCGCCGACGCCGCTAAGCGCATAAGCGGTGCGGTCGGCGGAGCCTACCGCTGGAGGGAGCAAGTTGATGGATTACACCAAAATCATCAAAAAAGTCGGGCGCGGCAAAAATCACGCTCGCGACCTGGATTTAGTCACGGCCCGTGCGCTGTATACGCGGATGTTAAACGGCGAAGTGGACGATCTGGAACTGGGCGCTATTCTCATTGCGCTGCGCATCAAGGGCGAAGGCGAAGCCGAAATGCAGGGCTTCTATGAGGCGATGCAGCTACAGACCATCCGCCTGACGCCGCCGGTAGCGAAACCGATGCCAATTGTTATCCCCAGCTATAACGGCGCGCGCAAACAGGCCAACCTGACGCCGCTGCTGGCGGTACTGCTGCATAAACTTGGTTTCCCGGTGGTGGTTCACGGCGTCAGCCACGATCCAACCCGTGTACTGACCGAGACCATATTTGCGCTGATGGGGATCCCGGCCACCACCCACGCGGGTCAGGCCCAGGCGCGTCTCGACAGCCATGAGCCGGTCTATATCCCGGTCGGCGCGCTGTGCCCGCCGCTGGAAAAGCAGTTGGCATTGCGTTGGCGGATGGGGGTGCGCAACAGCGCCCATACCCTGGCCAAGCTGGCGACGCCGTTCGCTGAAGATGCCGCGCTGCGTCTGTCGAGCGTCTCGCATCCGGAATACGTCGATAAGGTCGCGAAGTTCTTTACTGAAATCGGCGGTCGCGCGCTATTGATGCACGGTACCGAAGGTGAGGTTTACGCCAATCCGCAGCGTTGTCCACAAATCAATCTCATTGATGCGGCGGGGACGCGAGCGCTGCATGAGCGAGCCGATGAAAGCCAGCAGGACAAGGTGGCGCTGCCGGAATCTAAAGATCCCGAAGTTACCGCGCGCTGGATTGAGCGCTGCGTGAGCGGTAGCGAGCCGGTTCCGCAGTCGCTGAAAATTCAGCTTGCCTGCTGCCTGGTCGCCACCGGTCAGGCGAGTTCGCTCGCCAATGGCCTGGCGCAGGTTGCCGAACGCTGGTAAACGGACAAAAAAAAGCCCGTCCGGTGGCTCGGACGGGCAAACAAGGGTATTTAAAAGGTCTTTTCAGGGTTAATTCAGTGGCATTTCAGAGTGTTGCTGCGATTATTTGTAGATAACCGCGGTACCGCTAACTTTGTTGTTGGTGTTAGCGGAGGTGATGCTGTAGCCGGTTGCGCCAGCGGCATCTGCTTTAGCAGCCAGTTTGGCTTCCAGGCCATCCAGAGTCGTTGCGCCTTCAGCGGAAACGACGCCGATTTTATTCATGCTTTCTGCCTGTGCGGAGGTCACCGGCTGAGCGGCGAATGCGCCGAAAGACAGAGCGGAAAGGGCGATAGCAGCGGCAGCGTATTTGATGTTTTTCATAATTAATCTCTCGCAGTGTGTTCTGTAGGGGGACGATGTTCTGTCGATGTGATGAGTATCACGTTTTTTGCCGCGAGATAAAATCGAAGGAAATTCACAGTCTTAATCGAATTTTTTGAATGATTAATAATTTATTGATTATTAATAAATTATTTTCCGCTATTGCTACGGTCGAGGGACAAACTAGTTGCCATGGCAACTAAAGGCACATATTGCTACTTTTTTCGCCAAAAAACGTGCGTGAAAAGATAGCGCAATCAGCGGTAATGAACGGTAAAGGAAGGTCAGCGCAGCTGGCTATCTTTGGAGCCGCGGCGATTATATCCTGAATATGTATTGTTATGTAAATCTTTATCCTGCTGGCACTTCACGCAGTATTTAACCCCGGGCAGCGCCTTGCGCCGCGCCTCCGGAATAGGCTCGCCGCATTCTTCACAAAATTTGTTGCTCTCGCCGCCAGGAAGCTCGCTACGGGCGCGGGCGACAGCATCGTTTACCGTGCTGTCAATTTGATCCTGGACGGCCCCATCGTTTGCCCAACCTGATGCCATGATGCGCTCCTCGTGTTTGCAATCTATAAACAGTATAGAAAATATGGGGGCGAAAAATGAGCAGCCAAGTCCCGGCAGCCGGGATTTCCGCCTGCGTATTCCCGGCGAGAGCGGAAGAATTATTTATAAATAATCGCCGTGCCGGCTAATTTATTGCCGCCGCCGGCGGCGTTAATTCGCCAGGCAATCGCCCCCTGCTGGTGGGCTTTTTGCGCCAGTTGCGCTTGTAAGTCGTCGAGGGTGCTGGCGCCGGAGGCGGAAACGGAGCCGGACGGGCGCAGCGGACCAACGGCCACCGGAGCGGTTTCAGCGGTGTTGGCCAAAGTGAATGAGGAGAGAAGGGCGAGCGCGATAAAAGCGGGTACGAACAGAAAGGTTCTCATGGCTATATCCTCATTAACAGCATGGGACATACCATAAGTTTAGGTCGTGATGCGCAGAACCACCGGATAAATAAGCGTGGGCAAACAACCACTTTACGCGCTTAATGCCGCCCGGGCATTCGCCCGCTGCGACATGCGTTAGCCTTATTACGTGAAAGTTAACGAGCGTCCGGGCGGATCATATCGAAGCGCTGGCTTTCATCAATGCTGTAGTAGGCCGTCGGCCCGCCGGCGCGTAAAATCGGCTGCGCTTTCGCGGTTTGATAGATCCCGTCTTCCAGCAGCGACTCATCAATATGTACGGCGACCACTTCGCCGAGCACCAGCCAGCTATCAATGGCTTCGCCGCTGGCGCGCGTCAACTGAATACACTGCGTCAGGCGGCATTCGAAGTGGACCGGGCTTTCCGCCACGCGCGGAGCGCGGACGATCCGGCTCGGCGCGGCGGTCAATCCGGCGCGCAGGAATTCATCTTCATGACGCGGAATAGAGGCGGAGGTTTCATTCATCGCTTCGGCGAGTGGCCGGGTAGCCAGATTCCAGACAAACTCTTTTGTTTCAACAATGTTCTGCACGCTGTCTTTCCAGCCGCCGCTGGCGAAACCGATGATCGGTGGCCGATAGTTAAAGCAGTTGAAGAAGCTGTAGGGGGCGAGATTGCGTTGCCCTGCGTTATCGAGCGATGCGATCCAGCCGATGGGGCGCGGCCCGACGATAGCATTCAGCGGGTCGTGCGGCAGGCCGTGGCCTTCGGCAGGTTGATAGAAGTACATAGAGCACCAGAAAACGAAATAAGAAGATATCCAGACTCCCTTATTTACCGCGCCGCCGTCAACGGGTATCTTACGCGGCTGTTGAAAGGAGATTGCCATGAAAGCCGAAAAACCGGGGTTGCACCCGCGTAACCGTCATCACCAACGCTATGATTTGCCAGCGCTGTGCCAGACTCATCCCGAGCTGCAAAGCTACATCACCCTGAATCCGGTCGGTGAGCAAACCATTGATTTTGCTAACCCACTGGCGGTGAAGGCGCTGAATAAGGCGCTGCTGGCGCACTTTTACGCGGTAAAACACTGGGATATTCCTGACGGCTTCTTGTGCCCGCCAGTGCCGGGACGCGCGGACTACATCCACCATCTGGCCGACCTGCTGGCGCAGGATAGCGGCGAGATCCCGAAAAATGCCAGCATTCTCGATATCGGTACCGGCGCGAACTGCATCTATCCGCTGATTGGCGCGCATGAATACGGCTGGCGCTTCACCGGTAGCGAAGTCAACCCGCAAGCCTTTGCCAGCGCCCAGGCGATTATCAACGGCAACCCAGGGCTGACGCGGCAAATTCGTCTGCGTCGCCAGAAAGAGGGCCAGGCAATCTTTACCGGGATCATTCATAAGAATGAAACCTATGATGCGACTCTCTGCAACCCGCCGTTCCACGATTCCGCCGCCAGCGCGCGTGCCGGCGGCGAGCGTAAACGCCGTAATCTGGGGCTCGGTGAAGACAGCGTACTGAACTTCGGCGGCCAGCAGCAGGAACTGTGGTGTGAAGGCGGCGAAGTGGCCTTTATTTCGCAAATGATCCGCGAAAGCCAGCAGTTCGGCCGCCAGGTTAAATGGTTTACCTCGCTGGTCTCCCGCGGCGATAATTTGCCGCCGCTGTATCGCCTGCTGACCGAAGTCGGCGCGGTGAAAGTGGTGAAAAAAGAGATGGCGCAGGGGCAGAAACAGAGCCGCTTTATCGCCTGGAGCTTTATGGACGACGCAAAGCGCCGTCGTCCATTTTAAGTCTCCGCCGCGGGGTTTGCGTTGCGCGGCGGCGGCAATACTTGCCAGGTTTGTACCGGCGCGCGCACGCCGGCGCGGTCGAAATGCTGCTTCACCTGGGTATCGAGGGCAAAGCGTACCGTCCACTGCTTCAGCGGTAGCGTCGTAAAGCTGACGCGTAAGGTAAACGCGGTATTGCTAAGCCCCACCAGCCCGGCGAACGAGGGTTCGCCAATAATCAGCCCGCGGATCTCCTCCTGCGCCATCAGATCGTCTACCGCCGCCTTCAGCGCCTGATTGGCTTTATCCAGGTCCTCCTGCCTGTCGACATCATAGTTGGCGACCACCGAACCGATCCCGCGCACAAAGTTGGCGAAGGTGGTTATCGAAGACCAGGGAATAATATGGTACGCCCCGGTATCCTGGCGCACGCCCACCGAGCGGATCGACATCCGTTCCACCGTGCCGGTTAATGGCCCGATGGTCACCAGATCGCCGGTGTTCATCCCGTTTTCAAACTGGATAAAGATGCCGGTAATAATATCTTTAACCAGCGTTTGGGCGCCGAAAGAGATAGCCAACCCTAATGCCCCGGCGCCCGCCAGCAGCGGCGCGATGTTTACCCCCACTTCCGACAATAAGATCATTATCGTAATGGTGGTAATGACCACCGCCAGCGCGTTGCGAAACAGCGTCAGCAGCGTTCTGGCGCGAGCGCTGGGCAGCGGGCGTCCATGAATGTCCGATGACAGGCGGTTCTCAATCAGGCTTGCCAGTAGGGTCCAGCCGACGGCGGAGAAGAACAGGATTAGCGCGATACGAATCAGGACATCCACCGTTTTTTGCCCGGCATCATTGTGTAGCCATTGCTGAAAATCAAACAGTCCCCAGGCGCTCAGCAACAGCATCACCGCCACGCATACCGTCAGGATCCGCGCGGCTTTCAGCGAGGCGGAGATCCAGCCGTTGAGCCGTTTTTGCAGCTCCGGATAGTGGCGTTGCGTTTCTGGCGACAGGGTGATGGTTTTGGCTATCCAGCGTGACAAAATACCGGATACCAGCGCCGCGGCGCCGACGATAGCCAGGCTACGCAGCGTCGCGCCCATCATAAATTTGAGGCTGTTGCCGGGGTCAAAGAGCGAAAAGAAGAACAGCACGATAAAGTAGGCACAGGCCAGCCAGTGCCAGATCAGCGCGAAAGCGCGAATAAACAGGCTGAAGAAAGGCAGCGAGCGGTCGGCAAGATGGATAAGCCCCTGGGTGATGGCGCGTTTGTTGTGGAAAATCAGATACAACGCCCACACCGTAATGCACAACATTATGATGACGTTGGCCAGGGCGCCAATTTGCACGTTAACCTGGTTGGAGATAATCGGCACCGCCACGATCAGCCCGTAACCAATCAGGCTACTCAGGGCGCTGAGGCGTAAGTTCCAGTAGATTGCGTGTTCGTCGCTGATATTGAAGGGGCGTAAATCGGCAATCCGTGGGCAAAAAATCACTCGCAGGATGGCTTTAAAAAACTCGATCAGCGCGAAGGCGTTAAGAAACAGGCTTTGTTGAAAAGCAATGGTGCGGTTGCCGCCGTTTAAACGATCGCTTAACAGCTGGCCGATAAACAGCGTTAGCGCCAGCAGCAGCAGGTCGATGATGAAAGCGCCAGCAATGGTTGCCGGTAACTGAAGCCAGTTATTGCGCTCACGGTTTTTGTGCCTTCCCCAATGGCCCATTTTGCGATACAGCGGCAGCGCCGCCAGGCGTACTAACCACCAGAAGGCAAAAACCAGCCCGGCCAGCAGCAGGAAGTCGCCAGCGGCATTGCGAAAAGCATCGGCATGGAAAGGCTTATGCGGCGAGCCGGTGATATTGCGCCATAGCTGCGAAAACCGCGACGACAGGCGCTCGCTATACTGACGGCTAACTTCCGTCACGCTTTCCAGAACGGTTTGCTCATCTTTGACTTCTGGCGGGGTCAGCGTGGGGGCGGTGGCAGGCGGCTGGGTGGCGGCGGCTTTGCGCAGCTCATCGATTAACTCCTGCCGCGAGTCCGGATTATCCAGAACGTCAGCCAATGCCGCCCAGGCGGCTTTTTTCTGTTCAAGGTCAGGCTCGCTGGCTGTGCTTTTGTCGGTTGTCGCCGCCGGTATGCCGGGCAATGACGCCGCCGACAGTGGAGAAATCCACAGCGCAGCGAGCAACAGTAGGATCCACGGCATGGGCGCCTCCATTGCATCTCAAACTGCTAAGTATAGAAGGGGTCACACGAGGAGGAGCGGTGGGATGAATCTGGAAAGCGGCTCTCCCTTTGCCGGGGAGAGCCGGGCGCATCAGGCTACGTGCTGTAAAAACTCGCGCAGACGCGGGCTTGGCGGGTTCTTCACCAGAACCTGCGGGTCGCCATCTTCGGCGATGCGGCCTTTATCGATGAAGATCAGCCGTGACGCCACTTTTTCAGCAAAGCCGATTTCGTGGGTTACGATGACCATCGTCATACCTTCCTCGGCCAGGTCCTGCATGACTTTCAGCACTTCATGGCGCAGTTCCGGGTCAAGTGCCGAAGTCGGCTCATCAAACAGCATCATTTTCGGTTTCACCGCCAGCGCGCGGGCAATGGCGACGCGCTGCTGCTGGCCGCCGGAGAGTTCGGATGGATAGTGGTGTGCGCGTTCCGCGAGACCCACTTTCGCCAGCAGCTCTTTCGCCAGCGTTTCTGCCGCCGCCTTCGACGCGCCGCGCACGCGCTGCGGGCCGAACATCACGTTCTCCAGCGCCGTCAGGTGCGGGAACAGATAGAACTGCTGGAATACCATTCCGGCTTCCTGGCGAATTAAGCGCTCGTCAACTTTCGGGTCGTTCACCTTCAGGCCATCGACGATAAGATCGCCGCTGGTGATCTCTTCCAGTTTGTTGATGCAGCGTAGCAGCGTAGATTTACCGGAGCCGGATGGCCCGATGATCACGACCACTTCGCCTTTGTTGATCTTCAGATCGATATCGTGCAGCACTTTAGTCGGGCCAAAGTGTTTGGAAACGTTTTTAAATTCAATCACAGGATTTTCATCCTTCTTTCAAGACGACGCAGAATGAAGCTCAACACCAGGGTGATGATCAGATAAATGACCGCAACGGCGCTCCAGATTTCCAGCGCGCGGAAGTTACCGGCAATAATTTCCTGGCCCTGGCGGGTCAGCTCGGCGACGCCGATGACGATAAACAGCGACGTATCTTTGATACTGATAATCCATTGGTTACCGAGCGGCGGCAGCATACGGCGCAGCGCCAGCGGCAGGATCACGTGGCGGATGGTCTCGCGGCGGGAGAGCCCCAGCGCCAGACCCGCTTCGCGGAAGCCTTTGTGGATGGACAGCACCGCGCCGCGGGTGATTTCCGCGATATAGGCGCCGGAGTTGATCATGATGGTCACCACCGCGGCGGTGAATGGGTCGATGCGTAAGTCGCTAAACGCCATCGGCAGCGCGAAGTAGATGAACATCACCTGCACCACAATTGGCGTGCCGCGGATGATTTCAATAAATACCAGCGCGACGTGGTTGGCTATCCAGCCGCCGAAACAGCGGGCGAAACCGGCCACCAGACCGATGATAAGGCCGCCAACCAGGCCGAGGACCGAAATCCATAGCGTCATTTTGGCGCCTTCCAGCAAAATAGGAATGGCGGGCCAGATGGCACTCCAGTCAAACTGCATAATGTGTTCCTGTTACTGTTACCGTGTCGAAAGCAGAGAAAGCCTCTGCGAATACGGCGCCGGGGAAAGAGAGCCTGGCGCCGTGGAGCCCGCGGCGGATTGGCCGCGGGAAGTCGTCCTGATTATTATTTTGGTTCAGTACCGAACCATTTTTTATAAATTTCGTTGTAGGTGCCGTTTTCACGCAGCGTTTTCAGCGCGCCGTTCACTTTTTCGCGCAGTTCGTCGCTGCCTTTCGGGAAAGCGATACCATAGCTTTGCGCTTCCAGCGATTCGCCTACCGCTTTGAACTTGCCCTGACCGGCAGTTTTAATGAAGTACAGGATGTTTGGCGTGTCGTGCAGTACCGCGTCAGCGCGGCCGGTGCCCAGTTCCATATAAGCGTTGTCAATGTTTGGGAACTGGCGCAGATCTTTGGTTTTGATGTTGGCTTTCGCATAATCAACGGAGCCGGTGCCGCTCTTCACGGCGACCACTTTGCCGTTCAGGTCTTTCACGTCTTTGATGTCATTGTTTTTCGCGTTCACCATCACCAGCAGGCCGCTTTTGTAGTAGCCATCGGAGAAGTCGATCGCTTTTTTACGCTCGTCGGTGATGGTGATCCCCGCAAGCGCCAGATCGATGTTTTTGGTCTGCAGCGCGGGAATGATGCCGCTGAAGTCCATAGGTTTCAGGGTGTAGTCCAGTTTCAGCTCTTTGGCGACCGCGGCCCACAGGTCAATATCGAAGCCGACGTATTTATCACCTTGCTTAAATTCAAACGGAACAAACGCCGTATCGGTGGCGACTACCAGTTTTTTATCTGCGGCGTGAGACGAAACCGCAAAAGCCAGGGTCAGTGCAGCCAGTGACACTTTTAATACAGACTTCATAGTATTTCCTTTTTTATCCACGGGACGAGCCCCTGCGAGAACGTGTAGCCTAATGAAAAAATCGTGCCAGTTTTACAAGCCATTGTTTTTCAACAGGAGCTCTCATATCGCTTGCACAATTTCGGTTATCCAATACGGTAAATGCACCGTGATGGGGCGTCATTTTGGTGCAATATAAACGTAGCGAATAACCAGAGCATTTTTAACGCAAACCCTGATGGGAAAACAATCTTGCTGTAACGATTGTGTGAGGTGATTATTACAAATGTTTTACTTTAGTACGTATTGTGTACAAGGTGGTGCACCAAAAGAGGGCGAGTTAAGCGGTTGTAGGGGGGGATGGAAATAGCCGCCAGCGGGCGCTGACGGCGACGGACGTTTATTCGATATTCGCTTCGATGAACCACAGGAATTTATCCAGGTCGCGGGAAGCCGCGGTAAAGATATCGGCGGTGTCTTCATCTTTCGCTTCGCTGATAGCTTTACGCACATCATTGGCCACGATGGCATAACGGTCGGCCAGCTCTTTCAGATGTTCCTGAACGGTGTGAATATCCAGCGGGTAGCTTTTCAGCGGGCTTTTGCTGTTGATGACCTGAGTGGTGCCCAGAGCGACGCCGCCCAGTTGAACGGCACGTTCAGCCATCGTATCAAGGTGATCGGTGAGTGCAGTGCGGAAACCATCCAGCATTTCATGAACGGCAATAAAGTTGGCACCGCGCATATTCCAGTGGGCCTGCTTGGTAATCAGCGACAGGTCAATGAACTGGATCACCTGGCGATTCAGCAGCTCAACGGTAGCTTTCTTCTCGTTGTCTGCGACATCGTTACGGGTATAGAGCAGGTTAGACGCTTTAGTTTTAACCAGTTTTGCGGTACTCATAGTTTCATATCCTCTTGATATTGATACTCGTCATACTTCAAATTTGAATTATGTAGAGCGTTTGTCCCAAATGACTTCGGGAATAATTATAGCAAGGGATATCGGATATGAGGCATCGGCTGTCCATATCAGTCCGATAGCGCTAAGTTGTTGGCTATTTAAAAAGTTTTGTTAAATCATATAATTAGAAGTAAGTGACTGGCTCGCTAAGACCGCGAGCCAGTGTGGTAACAAAATCTTAATTTATATCGACTTTCTCAATTTTGCTTTGCCGCTGCATGGTCAGCGTCGACCCCATTGAGGCGATGATAATCGCCCCTAGCGCCAGAGTTTGCGTCAGCGTCAGCGTCTCGCCGAGGAACACCATTCCTGAGAGCGCTGCCAGCGCCGGCTCCATGCTCATCAGCGTGCCGAAGGTGCGGGTGGGCATCCGCGTCAGGGCAATCATTTCCAGCGAGTAGGGCAGCGCGGTAGAGAGAATGGCGATGCCAAGCCCCAGCGGCAGCAGCGACCATTGCAGTAGCGTATCGCTGGCCTGGACGATGCCGATGGGCACAAAAATCACCGCCGCGATGAGCGAGCCCATGGCCACCGTCGCCGGGCCATGTTCTTCACCCGCGCGCTGGCCGGTAAGAATATAGACCGCCCAGAATGCGCCGGCGCCGAGCGCGTATAGCGCGCCGACTAAATCTACTTGCCCTACGTTTTGCCCAAGCGGCAGCAGGAACCACAGCCCGAGCACCGCCAGCGCCACCCAGACGAAATCAAGCGGACGGCGTGAACCGAAGAGCGCCACCGCCAGCGGCCCGGTAAACTCCAGCGCGACCGCGACGCCGAGCGGGATCCGCTGCAGCGATAAATAGAAGAGATAGTTCATCGCTCCTAGCGCCACGCCGTAAAAGAACAGCGGCAGCCGCTGCTGCGGGGCAAAGCGCAGTCGCCACGGCTTAAAAATAACGACTAAAATTAAAGTGCCGAGCGTCAGGCGCAGAGCGGTGACGCCCGGTGCGCCAATCAACGGGAAGAGCGATTTCGCCAGCGATGCGCCGCTCTGAATGGAGACCATGGCGATCAAAATAACCAGTATCGGCAACCACGCCGGAACTTTACGGGACGAGCCGGGCATCCTTTCTCCTGTCAGGGTTTGTCAAAAGAGGTAAAGGTTCCAGTGTACTGGAATAACCGCTTAACGGTTTAGCGATTGTTGAAAAAAGAGGGTGGAAAAACAGTACAATGGCGTAAAATGCGTAGGGGAATGCCTTCGCGACTAAGAATAATCTGGATGCGCAGCGCTTACGGCTGGTAAACGTTAAGCACTTTTTGCGCGAAAAGTGTTTGATTTCCAGATTGTTACGAAATCGTGGAAACTTTTGCTTACATGAAAAAGTATGTTAGACAATGTAAAGTCAAAAGAGTTTCCCAAAAGTTTTTGATATATTTAAGACTTAGGACTTATTAGAAACACATTTGAGGTGGTTATGAATAAAATTGCACGTCTTTCAGCACTGGCCGTTGTTCTGGCTGCATCCGTAGGTACTACTGCTTTCGCTGCAACTTCTACCGTTACCGGTGGTTACGCTCAGAGCGACATGCAGGGTAAAGCTAACAAAGCAGGCGGTTTCAACCTTAAGTACCGTTACGAGCAAGATAACAACCCGCTGGGCGTTATCGGTTCCTTCACCTACACCGAAAAAGACAACACCAGCAACGGTACTTACAACAAAGGTCAGTACTACGGCATCACCGCTGGTCCGGCTTACCGTCTGAACGACTGGGCGAGCATCTACGGCGTAATCGGTGTTGGCTACGGTAAGTTCCAGAACAACAACTTCCCGAACCAGAAATCCGACATGAGCGACTACGGTTTCTCTTACGGCGCTGGTATGCAGTTCAACCCGATCGAAAACGTTGCCCTGGACTTCTCCTACGAGCAGTCTCGCATTCGTAACGTTGACGTCGGCACCTGGATTGCTGGCGTAGGTTACCGCTTCTAATCACTTCGGTGATATAAAAAATCCGCCTCAAGGGGCGGATTTTTTTTGCCTGCGATTCGGGCCCCGCTTAGTTGACGGTAAACTCGTCGCTGCCCAGATGGTTGTAGTCCACCTTCTGTAACTGGAAATTGGTGATATACACCGGTCCGGCTTTCTGTTCCGAGATAAAGCGATAGCGTGGGGTAATTTCCTGTGCGCTGATGCCGGTCCACTGCGAGAAGAAGCTGAGGAAATCATTCGCCGAGCGGCGGGCTTTAATCATCTTATGCGCTTTATCGTCGCTGGAGAGCACCATAAACGGCACCTGGAAGTTCTGTTGATATTTGTCATCATGGGCGAGATATTGCACCGCTTTACCGCGCTCTTTAAACGCCAGACCGTGATCGGAAAAATAGGTGAGCGAGAAAGTGCTGCCGGAATTCTGCAGCTGACCGTAGAGCTTCGCCAACAGCGCGTCGGTTTGCGTCACGCTGTAGAGATAGCATGAGGTCTCCTTTGACTGCACAAAGGTGGTGTATTTGCCTTTGGTACGATCGCAGGCCTGCGGGTGTGAGCCCATGATATGCAATACGATCAGCTGGGGCTGGCTGCGCTCGACTGATAAGACTTGCTCGGTCAGTTTCAGCAGTTGCTCATCCTGAGTATTTTTATTGGCTTCAAAATCACCGTTTTTCAGGAACTGCACCTCATCGGCACGTTTGGCGATGCTGGCGATAGCGGTGTCGTATTCACCAATTTGTCCCTGATTGGAGAACCACCAGGTCTGGAAGCCTGCGCGGTTGGCGAGGGTGACGAAGTTATCCTGATACTGGGGTTTGCCGTCAACCACCCGGTTGAGGGTCAGGCCCAGCGACTTCTGCGTGGAGCCGCTGGCGGCCACGTAGTTTTTAAACAGATAGCCGTTAACCGAGCTGGCGAACGGCGTGTTGTCCCAGTGGCCGCCGAAAGCGCCAAGGGCATCGCGGCGCGCGCTCTCGCCAATCACCACGACATAGAGATGGTACTTCGGCTTCACCGCCAGCACGTGCCAGCTATCTTTCATGTTAGCCAATTGCGCCATCCGCGCCTGTTCATCCAGCACTTCGTTGTTATTAACGATCACGTCTTTTACGAAGCGCACGGCGGGATAACCGCTATCAATGACTTTAAAGACGCCGCCCCAGGCCAGATTTTGCACTGGCTGTAGAAAGAAGATACCGATGCTAAACAGCAGCCCCAGATATTCCACTTTGCCAAGGCGCGTGGGCGGCTGCGGTTTCCGCCGTACGGCAATGACGCCGAGGGCGAAGATAAATACCGCCAGCAAATAGTTGTACCACGGAAAAATAGTGAGTATTTCCGTCGATTCTTCAACGTTGGTCGCGTGCAGAGCCAGTAGCGTATTGAAGTTCGGCGCGCCGTAAGCCTGGCCGAAGGGATAGTACATTGCGGCCAGCAGGGAATAGAGGCCAACAACGCCTTTTTGTACCCGCGGGAAGGTGCGCCACAGCAGATGGAGTACGCAGGTAAACGCAACGGTATAGAGCAAGCTAAATTCATACCCAAGCGCCAGATTAATCAACAGCGACTGTAAAAAGTAGAATCCTGTCCACGGGTTCAGGGCCAGCCTGCGGGCGGCCAGCGTTTCTTTCAGAGTGACATTCATAATTCGTAATCAACAAGACGCCATGTTCGTCCCCTGGCATCAAGGGGGTAAAACCTGCTGGACAGTGCGTGAAGAGGGTCTCTGCGAGCCGCAGTAGTGGCAGGGCTGACAAACGATAGGGCCTGCGAATGGTAAGGTCAACTGTTCATAACAGATTGTTTTGCGAGAAAGCTTACAAAACTTGAAAAAAGCGCTGAAAGGCGAGGAAACCGGGTAGGTTAACGGGGAAAAATGACAAAAAAATGAAGCGGCGTACCGCGACGCCGCGTTAGTGGTTAGGTTTATCCTGCTGCGGTTTGCCGTTGATCATGTCGCACAGCATGCCGATCAGCATTAAGCGTACTTTAAAGGGTGAATGGCTAAACACGTTTAAGCACCTCTTGAATTCGTTCATGGTTATTCCTCCTGCGTTTTCGCGCCGTCAAATCCGTGATGGCTGTTTGCATTACATACAGATATAGCACAGGCTATATTTTATAGCTATGGCTAAAATGTTATTTTTTTGTGCTACGGGCGCAATCCATTACAATGTGGATCCTTTTATATGATGCTTGACGCGTCACACCAACGAGGAAGCACAATGAACCGTCGCGCAGGTAAGCCCATAACTAAAAAAGTGACGCAGCTGGTTAATGTCGAAGAACACGTAGAGGGGTTCCGTCAGGTGCGCGAAGCGCATCGTCGCGAGCTGATTGATGATTATGTGGAGCTGATCTCCGATCTGATCAACGAAGTGGGCGAAGCGCGCCAGGTGGATATGGCTGCGCGTCTTGGCGTTTCGCAACCGACGGTGGCGAAAATGCTTAAACGTCTGGCGAGCGTCGGCTTGATCGAACAAATCCCCTGGCGCGGGATCTTCTTAACCCCGGAAGGGGAAAAGCTGGCCCATGAAAGCCGCGAGCGTCATCAGATTGTGGAAAACTTTCTGCTGGCGATTGGCGTGAGTGCGGAGATTGCCCGCCGCGATGCGGAAGGAATGGAGCACCACGTCAGCGAAGAGACGCTGGCGCAATTTAAGCTGTTTACCCAGAGATTACACGCGGAATGAATCTCCCCTTTGTGCAGTCGCTCGCCCGTGACCGTTTCCTGCATCTTTTATTGCTTATCGCCATTATTCTTAGCCTGTTCGTTCCTTTCGCGCCTCGGCGCTGGGGGAAGGCTATCGACTGGCACACTATCATCACGCTCAGCGGGCTGATGCTGCTGACAAAAGGGATTGAACTGAGCGGTTATTTTGATTTACTGGGGCGTAAAATGGCGCGCCGTTTCGTCACCGAACGCCAGCTGGCCATCTTTATGGTGTTGGCTGCCGCGCTGCTTTCCACTTTTTTGACCAACGACGTCGCGCTGTTCATCGTCGTCCCCCTCACGTTGACGCTGAAAAAATGGTGCGCCATCCCGGTGAACCGGCTGATTATTTTTGAAGCGCTGGCGGTTAATGCCGGCTCTTTATTAACGCCCATCGGCAATCCGCAGAATATCTTACTGTGGGGGCGCTCCGGGCTATCGTTTCTTGCCTTTATCGGCCAGATGCTGCCGCTGGCGGCGGCGATGATGATCACGCTGTTGGTGCTGTGTTGGTTCTGTTTCCCCGCCGCTCGGCTCAATTATCAAAGTAGCGACAAAGCGCCGGAGTGGCGGCCTAAGCTGGTGTGGAGCTGCCTCGCTTTCTACCTTATCTTTCTGGCGGCGCTGGAGATGAAGCAGGAACTCTGGGGACTGGCGCTCATTGCCGTCGGGTTCCTGTTGCTGGCGCGAGCGGTGATTATCAACGTCGACTGGTCGCTGCTGCTGGTGTTTATGGCGATGTTTATCGACGTTCACCTGCTGACGCAGCTGCCGGTGCTGCAGCAGTGGCTGAACGGCGTCGGCCAGCTCTCTTCCGGCGGGCTGTGGCTAACGGC
The DNA here is from genome assembly GCF_032601985.1 of Klebsiella sp. 141203. Taxonomy (NCBI): domain Bacteria; kingdom Pseudomonadati; phylum Pseudomonadota; class Gammaproteobacteria; order Enterobacterales; family Enterobacteriaceae; genus Klebsiella; species Klebsiella sp. 141203. The sequence continues at coordinate 388,792 of NZ_JAQIRL010000002.1, forward strand.
AATCGGACTGTCGCAGTTTATCAGCAACGTGCCATCGACTATTTTGCTGCTTAATTACGTACCGCCAACGATGCTGTTAGCGTGGGCGGTGAACGTCGGCGGCTTTGGGCTACTGCCCGGGTCGCTGGCGAATCTGATTGCGTTGCGGATGGCCGGCGACCGCCGGATCTGGTGGCGCTTTCATCTTTATTCCATTCCGCTGCTGATCTGGGCGGCACTCACCGGTTACGCCTTGCTCGCGCTGTGGCGCTGATTTTCAGAGGATTGGGCAAGAAACGGGCAGGAACACCCCATTCGCGATGACGACGCTCGGGCTATAACTATCTGGCTGACGTTAATCATCCGAATGAGGACACTGCTATGCGTTATCAAAAACTGGGAAATACCGGCCTGTTTGTCTCTGAGCTGTGCCTTGGCACCATGACCTTCGGCGGCGAAGAGGGGATGTGGGGAAAAATCGGCCAGCTGCGCCAGGCGGAAGCCGAACAGCTGGTGGGCAGCGCGCTGGATGCGGGCATCAACTTCATCGATACCGCCAACGTTTATTCAGAAGGACGCTCGGAGGAGATAACCGGCCAGGCGTTAAAGAATCTGAAGATACCGCGTGAAAACGTGGTGGTGGCGACCAAAGTGTTCGGCGAAACCGGCACCGCTGGGGTGAACTCGCGCGGCAGCTCCCGCTACCACATTATGGGCAGCGTGAAAGAGAGCCTGCGCCGCCTGCAGCTCGATCATATCGATCTCTACCAATTACACGGTTTCGATCCGGCGACGCCTATCGAAGAGACGCTGTCGGCGCTGGACACTCTGGTGCAGCAGGGGCACGTGCGCTACATCGGTGTTTCTAACTGGGCGGCCTGGCAAATCGCCAAAGCGCTGGGCATCGCGGAACGCCTTGGGCTCTCGCGCTTTGCTTCTCTTCAGGCTTACTACACGATTGCCGGGCGTGACCTGGAGCGCGAACTGGTGCCGATGATGCAAAGCGAAGGTCTCGGCCTGATGGTCTGGAGCCCGCTGGCGGGCGGACTGCTGAGCGGTAAATATCGCCGCGATGGGCAGGCGGAAGCGGGCGGTCGTCGCCTGGAGTTCGACTTCCCGCCGGTGAATAAAGATCGCGCCTTTGACTGCATTGACGTTATGCAGGTGATAGCCGAAGCGAAAGGGGTCTCGGTGGCGCAGATTGCGCTGGCGTGGTTACTGCATCAGCCGGCGGTCACCAGCGTTATTATTGGCGCCAAACGGGCCGAACAATTGCAGGATAACATTGCCGCCACCGCTATTCGCCTGAGTGAAGATGAGTTACGCCAGCTTGACGCGGTCAGCGCGCTGCCGCGCGAGTATCCGGGTTGGATGCTGGAGCGCCAGGGGGAATATCGCCGTAAGCAGCTTGACGCGCAGTAACGCCGTTTTTTCCGTGCTTATAAAGATCGCCGCTTGCGGCGATCTTTTTTGTTTGTATGGCTCACAGAAAACGATCCTGCTTTTGCTTCGGCGGCGGTTTTTTTGTATATGACTAGTCATAACATTTAAATGACTAGTCATATACAGAGGCGAACCATGAAAGACAAACTACCGGCCAATTTTTTATGGGGTAATTCGGTCTCCAGCATGCAGACCGAAGGGGCGTGGAATGAGGGGGGGAAGGGGATGTCGGTATACGATATCCGTGAACCGTCGGAGTTCGCCTCGGACTGGAAGGTAGCGACCGACTCTTACCATCGCTTCCGCGAAGATTTCGATTTAATGCAGGATCTGGGCATGAACTGCTATCGCTTCCAGATAGCCTGGAGCCGCGTCTGCCCGCAGGGTGATGGCGAGTTCAATGAAGAGGGGATCGCGTTCTACCATCAGTTTATTGATGAGCTCATTGCCCGCGGTATTGAACCAATGATCTGCCTCTATCACTTCGATATGCCCTTGTCGCTGGCGGAGCGCTACAACGGTTTTACCGACCGCCGGGTAATGGACGCCTTTATCCGCTATGGCCAGAAGATGATCGACTGCTACGGCGATAAGGTGAAGTACTGGCTGACCTTCAACGAACAGAATCTTTACCATTCGCCGGAGGCTTTTCTGATCACCGGTTATCTGCGTGGCGATAAAACGCTGCGCGAGCTTTACCAAATTCAGCACCACGTGATGATGGCGCACGTTCATCTCACCGACTATCTGCATCAGGCCAAACCACAGTGTCTAATGGGCGGAATGCTGGCCCATGCGCTGGTCTATCCGGCAACCTGTAAGCCGCGCGATATTCTGTGCGCCCAGCAACTGGACGAGTTTTTAAACCAGAACCTGCTGCGCGCGTACGCGGGCGAGGGCTATAGTCCGGAGGTGATGCATTTTGTCGCCCGTGAAGGTTTTGATGATATCTATCGCCCTGAAGATATCGCGCTGATGGCGAGGGTGAAGGTCGACTATCTGGCATTCAGCTACTACGCCAGCCGCGCGCTCAATAGCGATGCGATTCCGCCGGGCACGGCGGTGAATAACTACATGCTCTTCGGTAATCAGGACAATCCATACCTGAAGGCGACGGAATGGAACTGGCAGATCGATCCGCTGGGATTCCGCATGATCATTACCCGCTATTACAACGACTGGCGGCTGCCGGTCTTCCCGATTGAAAACGGTATCGGGGTAATTGAATCCTGGGATGGCGAAAATCCGGTCGCTGATGATTATCGTATTGCCTATCACCGCGATCACATTGACGCCATGAAAGCGGCAATGTTTGAAGACGGGGCGCAGGTGATAGGCTATCTCGGCTGGGGATTAATCGATATCCTTAGCTCGCAGGGCGACATGCGTAAACGCTACGGCGTGGTGTACGTCAATCGTGAAAACCACGATCTTAAGGATCTGAAGCGGGTGCCGAAGAAAAGCTACGCGTGGCTGAAGCGGGTGATTCACAGTAATGGCGAAGAGATGTAACGGCACGCGGGCGGTGTATGCCGCCCGCCAGCCCTTCACAAAATAGTAAAGGATCGGAGAATGACGGCGAAGTATCTTAATATCGCGCGGGAAATAAAAAAGCGGATCATCAGCCAGCAGTATCCTGCCAGCGCGCCGTTACCCGACCAGTTTGCGCTGGCGGCAGAGTTCAATACCAGCCGGATGACCATCCAGCAGGCAATGCGTCAGCTGATTGTCGAGGGGCTTATCTACACCCGCAAAGGGCAGGGCACCTTTGTGCGGAAAAATTTCCTCCAGCTATCGCAGTGGGAACTGCCCGGCAGCGACTATTTCGGCGCCACCAAAACCTGGGAGCATCTTGGCGAAGTGCAAAGCGTAGTTGTGCGCTTTGAGCTGCGTTTTCCCAGCGAGAAGGAGCAGAGTTCGCTGCTGATCGACGCCGATGCGCCGGTGTATGACTTCGTCCGCCTGCGGTTGCTTAACGGCGAGCCGGTTTCGCTGGATTTAACGGTGATGCCGGTAGCGCTGGTGCCGGGACTCAATAAAAGCCATCTGCAGAGTTCGGTGTTTCGTTATGTGCAGGAGACGCTGGGGCTGAAGCTGATGGGGTCGTATCGGGTGGTGCGGGCGATGAAGCCGGATGAGCTGGATAAATTACATCTTAACTGCGAGCCGACCGACCCGGTGCTGGAGGTTGAGCAGGTGATTTATCTGGAAGACGGTACGCCGCTGGAGTACGCGCACTGCCGCTACCGCTACGATCATGGCGGGGTCATTCTGGTCAATAACGGCTAACCGGGAGAGCTCCCTGCTGGCGCTGCGCTTAGCAGATGCAGATAAAAAAACGGCGGGCACCAGGCCCGCCGTTTTCATGTGGTTGCTGAACTTAGTTCAGGCGCACCGGCATCCCTGAACGGTTCTGGATCGCCTGATCCATTACGCTCTGGTCAACGTCAGGCTGGCTGGTCACCGACTGCACGGCCTGAGTCAGGCTGATAGGCACGATTTCGCCGCCTTTGAACTGCGCTTCGGTGGTCGACAGCGGGTTATGTACTTCGACGTAGCGGCTGCCATCCGGTTCGGTGGTGGCTTTCACCGGCTCATCGATAAACTGCACGCGGGTGCCGACCGGCACGTTCTCAAACAGGAATTTGATGTCTTCGTTACGCAGACGCACGCAGCCATGGCTCACGCGCAGGCCGATACCAAAGTTGGCGTTGGTACCGTGGATGGCGTACAGACGACCGATATACAGCGCGTACAGGCCCATCGGGTTATCCGGGCCTGCTGGCACGACTGCCGGCAGCGGGTTGCCTTCCGCGGCGTATTCGGCGTGCATTTTCGCCGTCGGGGTCCAGGTCGGGCCCGCTTTCTTACGCTCAACTTTGGTCGTCCAGTTGATCGGCGTATCTTTGCCCAACTGGCCGATACCGATCGGCAGTACGATGACGGTATTAGTGCCTTTCGGGTAGTAGTACAGACGCATCTCGGCGCTGTTGATAACGATACCTTCATGCACGGTGTCCGGCAGAATCAGCTGTTGCGGAATATTCAGCACGGTACCGCCTTTCGGCAGGTAGGTATCCACGCCCGGGTTCGCTTCCAGCATGTTGGACAGACCCATCTGGTATTTGGCAGCGAAATATTCCAACGGCTGTTTATTATCGTCTGGAATAGTAATGACCTGGTTCTGGCCAATCAGACGGCTGCCGTCGGTCGGCAGAGGATAGGTAACAGCTGAAGCTGTGTTGCAAAAGCCCACGATGGCGAAGGCTGCCGCTAAGAGTGTCGATAATTTCATATTCTTCATGTCGTGCGCGGTGTCAACGCCACACGGGCCTTGTTAGATATTCAGATAGTAGATGGGAGCGCATTATATGTGCTTTCCGATAAACAGGTAAATCAGATGTGTACGAAATCACAATTTTTTCCTGTTGCTACTAGTGTAGTGCGCAACGCGCCGCTTTCACGGCGAATTGTCTGGTTATCGAAACGCGGATTAATCTTCCAGCAGCCGTGACTGCAACGCTTCGCGCGCCTGCGGCGTCAGGCGATATTCCTGCTCCAGCCAGCGGTCGACATGACCGTAACGTTGTTCAATGCTGGACAACGCGGTCGCCAGATACGACTCCTGGACGGTCATGATGGCGGCGAGATTTTTACGTCCGTTATCATTAAGGCCTTCGCCGAAGGTGTCGAGCAGGAATCCTTCGACCTGCGCCAGCATCCCCTGGGTCAGCAGATACTCTTCCATGACCGTATTGCTATCGCAGCCAAGCGCGAACAGCGTCAGGGCGCAGCCGACGCCGGTACGGTCTTTACCAACCGCGCAGTGCTGCAGCAGCGCGCCGTCGAAAGGTTCCATCAACCACTGAGTCAACTGGCGATAGGCGGCGTTATCAAACGGCAACTGGCGGTAGAGTTGTAGCATAAACTGCTCGCCGTCCATGGTGTTGAGGGTCGCGGCGTTAAACTCGGTGACTTTCGCATTGACGCTGCTGGAAAGCGGATTGGCCGGAGCGTTGAGGTAGAAGGCTTCGCTATTTAGCCGGTCAGGGCTGCGATTGACCTCTGTCGGATCGCGATAATCCAGCACCCGGCTCAGCGGAATAGCGCTGAGATGATTGAGATCCTCCGGCGTCATGTTGTGCAGCGAACCCGAGCGCAGCAGTTTGCCAGAACGTACGCGCCGGCCATCGGCCGCGCGTTGACCGCCGAGGTCGCGAAAGTTGATGCCGCCTTGAAGCGAGATAAATGCAGGATGGCTGGTGCGGGTGGTCATAAATTCCCTCTGAATTGCGGATAATTATTATGTCTTAGCAATCGGTCATTTTGCGGTAAAACCCTGACCATAGCATAGTTATTGGCGGGCTTTTTACCGCAGCCCGTGAAAAGTGAACCATTTGCTGGCATAATGTCTGGTTCATCACATCCCTAATTCTCTATTTTCAGGATATCCTCGTGCTAGTATCCAGCAACGTCACCATGCAGTTTGGCAGTAAGCCGCTGTTTGAAAACATCTCCGTCAAATTTGGCGGCGGCAACCGCTACGGCCTGATTGGCGCCAACGGCAGCGGCAAATCCACGTTTATGAAGATCCTCGGCGGCGATCTTGAGCCGACGCTGGGCAACGTTTCGCTCGACCCGAACGAGCGTATCGGTAAGCTGCGCCAGGATCAGTTCGCCTTCGAAGAGTTCACCGTGCTGGATACGGTTATCATGGGCCACGGCGAGCTGTGGGAAGTGAAGCAAGAGCGCGATCGCATCTACGCGCTGCCGGAAATGAGCGAGGAAGACGGCTATAAAGTGGCCGACCTGGAAGTAAAATACGGCGAGATGGACGGCTATTCCGCCGAAGCGCGCGCCGGTGAACTGCTGCTCGGCGTCGGTATTCCGGTGGAGCAACATTACGGCCCAATGAGCGAAGTCGCGCCGGGGTGGAAACTGCGTGTCCTGCTGGCGCAGGCGCTGTTCTCCAATCCGGATATCCTGCTGCTCGATGAACCGACGAACAACCTCGACATCGACACCATTCGCTGGCTGGAGCAGGTGCTGAACGAACGCGACAGCACCATGATCATCATTTCGCACGACCGTCACTTCCTGAACATGGTCTGCACCCATATGGCGGATCTCGATTACGGCGAACTGCGCGTGTATCCGGGCAACTATGACGAATATATGACCGCGGCGACCCAGGCGCGTGAGCGTCTGCTGGCCGATAACGCCAAGAAGAAAGCGCAAATTGCCGACCTGCAGGCCTTTGTTAGCCGTTTTAGCGCCAACGCTTCAAAATCGCGTCAGGCGACTTCCCGTGCCCGTCAGATTGATAAAATTAAGCTGGATGAAGTGAAAGCCTCCAGCCGTCAGAACCCGTTTATTCGCTTCGAACAGGATAAGAAACTGTTCCGTAACGCGCTGGAAGTGGAAGCGCTGGCGAAAGGCTTTGATAACGGCCCGCTGTTCAAAGGGGTTAATCTGCTGCTGGAAGTTGGCGAAAAGCTGGCGGTACTGGGGACCAACGGCGTCGGGAAATCAACGATGCTGAAAACGCTGGTCGGCGAACTGGAAGCGGATAACGGTACCGTCAAGTGGTCGGAAAACGCCCGTATCGGCTACTACGCTCAGGATCATGCCGAAGATTTCGAGAACGACCTGACGGTCTTTGACTGGATGAGCCAGTGGAAACAGGAAGGCGATGACGAGCAGGCGGTACGCAGTATCCTTGGTCGTCTGTTGTTTAGCCAGGACGATATTAAAAAGCCGGCGAAAGTCCTCTCCGGCGGCGAGAAAGGACGCATGCTGTTCGGTAAGCTGATGATGCAGAAACCGAACATCCTGGTGATGGATGAACCGACTAACCACCTGGATATGGAATCGATCGAATCGCTGAACATGGCGCTGGAGATGTATCAGGGCACCCTGATTTTCGTTTCTCACGACCGTGAGTTCGTTAGCTCGCTGGCAACTCGCGTACTGGAGATCACCCCAGAACGCGTCATCGATTTCAGCGGCAACTACGAAGATTACCTGCGCAGTAAAGGTATCGAGTAACCCCTCTCCGTTACCCGGGTGGCGGCTACGCCTTACCCGGGCTACCAAACAGCATAGTGCTGTAGCCCCGGTAAGCGGTAGCGCCACCGGGGATTTCGAGACCACCAATACCGGCGGTTTCAGCGGGACTTGGTCAGAGTCTCCACTCGGTCCCTTCGACGCCATTCACCAGCAGTTGGCGTTTTTCTCCCGCTGGTAATAAGAGCTTCAGCGCTTTCCACGCCGGGCGATAGTTGCCGCGAGCGTTAATATTCAGGTTTACACTAGTGGCGCTGCAGGTCATTTCCCACTCCAGCCATAGCGCATCACCCTCTTTATAGCCCCAGCTTTCGCCGTCGTCTTCAAACAGCAGGCCGCGGGTTGAGCCGGTGCCTTTCAGCGGGAACAACTGCAGTTCGCGACGATCGTCTTTTTGCGCATCGACGTGGCTGATACGTTCACTGAGCGGCAGACCGGCGCCGGCGCGGACCAGCAGCGGCAGTTTTTCCAGCGGCGCGTCCAGCGTCACCCACTGACCACCGGCGAACCACTGGTGGCTGTAAAAATCGTACCAGCCGTCCTGATTATCGGGCAGCCACAGCTGGCGCTGACGGGCGCCGGGCTCTACTACGCTTGCCACCAGCAGATCGCGCCCCAGCATGAAGTCATCACACTCGGCGAATGTCTGGGTATCGTGCTGGTGATCGAGGAAGGTCGGGCGCAACATGGGTTCGTCATCGGCATGCGCCTGCCATAACAGGGTGTACAAATAGGGCAGCAGACGGTAGCGCAGCTCGATGGCAGAGCGGATCGCCGGGGTGATTTCCGGGTACATCCAGGGTTCATTGACCGTCTGGTCGTCATTCCACGAGTGAATGGTAAAGCGCGGATGCATCACGCCGTTTTGCACCCAGCGAACGAACAGTTCTGGCTCGGGTTTATCGCCGGAGAATCCGCCGACGTCATGGCCGACGTTAAACAGCCCGGAAAGACTCATCCCTAATCCCATACGGGTGTTATAGCGCAGCGTATCCCAGTTGGTGCGGTTGTCGCCGCTCCAGGTCTGTACGTAGCGCTGCATCCCGGCACAGCCGGAGCGGGAGATCAGATACGGGCGCTTTTGCGGCGCAAAACGCTGCTGCGCTTCCAGCGAGGCGCGCATCATTAATAGCGGCATCACCGGGCGAATATGCTTAATGGCGATTTCGCGGCCAAAGCCGTAGCAACGCGCTTCGCCGTCCCATACCTCATACTCGTTATTATCATTCCAGGTCGAATCGATACCCATCTCCAGTAGCTGGGTGGTTACGCCTTCTTGCCACCAGGTCACGGTGTGCGGGTTGGTGAAGTCGAGATGCGAACCTTCATCGTCCCAGAAGCTGGAACGTTCGGGAGCATCGGTTTGCGAATCGCGAATAAAGAGGCCGCGTTCCGCCACTTCGCCATAGCGCGGGTGATCCTGCAGCAGGCACGGTTTGATATTGGCAGCCAGTTTCAGCCCGGCATCGTGGAACGACTGGCTCATCACTTTTGGCTGCGGCACCTTGTCGTAGTTCCAGTTAAAGACGTAGCGTTTGCCGTTGATTGAGGTATAGCCGGAAGAGAGCTGGAACGAATCACAGGGGATCGCATGCTGCTCGCACAGGCGGATAAAGTTCATCAGCTGATTTTGCGCATCCGGCGCGTCGGTATAGTGCATCGTCGAGCCGCTATAGCCGAGGCTCCATTTCGGCCCAAACAGCGTTTTACCGGTCAGACGGACGAACGCCTTGGTCACATCCAGCACCTGCTTACCGGTAAACAGGTAATAATCGATGTCGCCGGCTTCCGCCTGCCAGCGGCGATAGGCGGTGTGGTAGTTGTCGATTTCATTACCTAGATCCAGCCAGCAGCTACTCAGGTTGTCATAGAACAGGCCGTAGCTGATATCGCTGCGCTGCGTGATGGTAAACGGAATATGTTTATACAGCGGGTCTGTGCTGACGGCGTTGTAGCCCATGGCATCGAGGTTACGCATTTCGTAGCGCTTACCGTTACGCTGCAGGTCGCCGGCCTTTTCACCCAAACCATAGAAACGCTCATCTTTACGGCGGCTGAGATAATGGGCGACGCCATCCCCGTGGGCATTTGCCAGATAGGCGCTGGTTGGGCGGTCATTGGCGAGCGTCTGCCACTCGCCGGCGTCGTCGCGATAGCTCCACTCCAGCCATAGCGGCTGGTGGACGGTGACGCGCAGCTGGCGGGTGGCGATGGTCAGTGCGTCATCTTCTTTGGTCATCTGCCAGGCCGGGAGGCTAAAACCGCTGAGGTCATCCCGCGCGCGGCCTTCCCACGGCACATCCTGCTGCGGGGCGATACTCCATGTGCGATCCAGCGCCAGTTGGCCCTGGCGCTTCAGCAGGACGCGGAATAAATTCTCTTCCAGCACATACAGACATAAAGTGTGCTGACCATCAACGGTCAGTTCAACGTGATGCTCCTGCTGTTGGTGCAAACTCCAGTGTTTCAACGTCTTCATATTTTACATCCACTCTCAGGCGCGCTTGGCGCGACGTTCAGCAATAAATGCCACCAGGAAAACGGCGCCAATCAGGTCAAAGAACCCCATGGCGATAAACAGCGGGTTGAAGCCGATTTTGTCGGCGGTCACCCCGATTAATAATGAGAACAGGAAGCTGGCGATCCACGCCGCGGAACCGCGCATACCGTTGACCGTCGCCATTTGTCCCTTGTCGAAAGACTCCACCACCAGCGCGCTGAGCATGCAGGAGATGATCTGGTGGCCGAAACCGCCAATGGAGATCAGGATGATGGTGATATAGGGATCGCGGGTAATGGCGACCAGCGCCAGCGAGATCATCAGAAACGCGCCGGTAACGGAACTGGCGATGACCGAGTTGACTCGCGTACAGCCGAACCAACGGACGTACAGGCGGGTGAGGTAGCCGCTGACCACGCTGCCAAGGTCGGCGGCGAGGAACGGCAGCCAGGCGAACATCGCTATCTGTTTAAGATCCATACCGTGCTCTTTCGCCAGGTACAGCGGCACCCAGAAGCTCAGCACCGCCCAGGCGGGCTCGGCCATAAAAGCGGGGATGGCGATACCGTAGAAACGTTTATTCTTCGAGACGGTTTTTAGCGCGGTAAAAAAGGGCAGCTTCACCGGCGGCGCTTCGTTATCCTGCTTGATGTACTCCAGCTCGCCTTGGCTGAGATTCGGGTGTTTTTCCGGGCTCTGGTAGAACACCCACCACAGCACGACCCATAGCAGCGCCAGCACGCCGGTAAACATAAACGCGCCCTGCCAGCCGAAGGAGGCGTGGGCGAAGTAGATGATAGGCGGCGCCAGCATCGCGCCGATAGAAAAGCCGACGCCAGCCCAGCCGGCGGCGATCGGCCGTTCGGATTTCGGGAACCACTCGCCGATGGTTTTAGCGTTAGCCGGGGTGGCGGCCGCCTCCGCGCCGCCCATAAAGAAGCGCAAAATAGCCAGATGCAGCCAACTGCCGGCGCCGGCGTGCGCGATACAGGCTACCGCCCACAGCGTGGCGCAAACCATAAAGCCCAGCTTGAGCCCGATGACGTCGATAAGCCAGCCGCACAGCGGTTGGAAGATGGTATAAGCCAGCTGAAATGCGCCGACGATCCACGAATATTGCTCGGTGGTAATACCGAGTGTGGCTTTCAGTTCCGGGGCGATAATCCCCAGCGAGTTACGTGTGATGTAGTTGACGGTGACGCCAAGTAAAAACAGTACCAGCACCCACCAGCGCAGGTTTTTCACTACCCGGCGCGTTTTGCTGACTGCCATATCATTGTTGAGGCCTTGACTCATAGAACTCTCCACAAGACGTTGTAGGGGGAAGTGACGATCCAGGCGCTGGGTCGTCACGTAATAGTTCTAACCATTTGAATTATTTGTTTTTATTTCAATATCCATTGGTATAACTAGTATGGAAGATATTGGACCAATTCAAAATAAGGGAGAAAGTCGGCAGGCAGTAGCGCTATTTATGCAAAATTTTTCATGAGATGACGTAGTTCTCATAATTTGGCGGAGTATTTGCTTGTTGGTCAGGGTTTGGCGACTATGAAAATTCTTTCATTTTTGAATTGGAGCTGGATCACAGAATGGACAAAAAGCTGCGAGTCGCGGAAATTGCCGCCCGCACCGGGCTGTCGGCCAGTACGGTTTCGCGTGTGTTAGCCGGAAAAGCGAATACCAGCGAAAAGGCCCGTCAGGCGGTATTGGCCTGCGCCCGTGAACTTGGGGTGATGCAGGGATTGGCTGCCGGGCGGCTACTGCTCAACAACCTGCTGATTTTTGCGCCACAGCGGGCCTTCGACGAACGCTCAGATATCTTCTACTACCGCGTCATCCAGAGTATCAATAACGCGCTGGCGCCGCATGAAGTGCGTCTGCGCTATTGCGCGCTGGAAGAAAACGACAGCGACGCCAATCTGTTTCTGGCCCGCATGAACGAGACCGATACCCAGGCGGCGGTATTGCTGGGGATCGACGATCGGCATATCCACGCGCTGGCGGCGGATCTTGGCAAACCTTGTGTATTAATTAACTGCCGGGATGAAGGGATGCGTCTCCCCTCCATTGCGCCTGACCATCGGCTGATTGGTCAGTGCGCCGCTCGTTATCTGTTTGATATGGGCCATCAGGCGGTAATGAACGTGATGTGTCTGCGCCGCTATACCATGGAGCTACGGCTGGTGGGTATCAAGGAGGCGTGGCGCGCGCGCAACCTGCGATTTACCGGTAGCCGCGACCTGATTAGCGTCGCTAATTTTAGCGCCAGAGAAACGGAAGAGCAGGTCGGGGCCTGGCTCGACGCTCTACAGGGGCGCCCGATGCCGACGGCGTTTCTGGTGGGCGGCGATTTTATGGCCGCCGGTACCGTCAGCGCGCTGCAAAAACGAGGCCTGCGGGTGCCGCAGGATGTCTCGGTGATGAGTATCGACGGTTTTAATCTGGCGGCGATTCAGGACGTGCCGCTGACGGCGATTCATGTGCCGCGGGATGAGCTCGGCAGCGAGGCGGTACATCTTCTCCAGCAGCGTCTGCTGCGCCCGGAAGCGCCGCACGGTTCGCTACTACTGCACGGCGCCATGGTGGTACGCGATTCGGTGCGGCGGATCCGGCCAGGCAAGAGCCATACCGCCGTAGAACAGCAAGGTCTGTATGATGATTAGATCTTCATGCCCAATGCGCGTTTGCCGTGATCGTTAAGATCGGCAACGGTGAAGCGCGCCTGCCAGTCGCATTCATAATCCTCGCGCGGGAAATCCCCGGGAGAAGCGCCTTTTTCCAGCGCGATTTTTACCTTCTGCGCGTAAGCGAGATTCTTCTCGCACATCGGCGCGGCCGGGATGTACATGACGTTGCCCCAGCCCTGTTGATTTTTCACCGGCGCGACCGAGTGAATGACATCGCAGTGCCACCAGACGGAATCACCGGCGTTCAGCGCTGGAATCGAGCTTAACGCTTTGATAAGCAATGGATGCCATTGCTCAGAGATCGGCAGCACCTTGCCCGGCGCGACGCCGCACAGTTCATCTTCCGGCACATCATCCAGCAGCGGGCGCAGCAGAACGTAAGCCATCGCCTCCGGGATCGGCACCACGTGCAGTAGCCCTTGACCGGGGATCATGTCCGACAGCGCCGTCCAGCCCTGGAAGGTGCGGAACACCGAACATTTGGTGGTGTTATCGACGGTGTACTCTTCCACTTCGGTACGGTGCGCCGCGTCCCACGGATCGTAGGCGTCGATATTGCCATTAAAGACGTTGGCGAAAACCTGCTGATAGGCGGGAAGCAACCAGCGCTCCAGCGCCCCGGAATCGGTATGCGCGCCCAGCCCCTTTGACGTGGTTCCCGGCGGGCGGCGGCGGATGCGGTCAGGGTAAATCACGCTGACATCCGGATCGAACCAGCGTTTGCCGTCCTGTTCAAAGCGCCACAGTCGGTTAAGGAAGGATTGTACCGCCGCCATTTCATCGCTTTGGCGCGCCTGCATTTGCGAGGGCGACCAGTAGATCGGATAGATCTCCGGGCGCGAAGCCTCCAGCGAGCCGAAGAAGCTGTCGCCAGGCCCTTTGTAAACGTCGTCGAAATGGTTCAGATCCAGGTATTCCAGCATCGCGTTATCCCAGGCCAGCGCCTGTTCGCGCGGGTAGTGGCCTTTGATAACCGCGCAACCGCGGCGCTTAATCGCCTCACGCTGCGCCTCGCTCACTTTACCCTGGGCGATATCGCTAAACGGGATTATCGGCCAGACTTCCTGACCTGCGGCTTTCAGGGCATTAATCTCGTCCAGGTGCTCGCTGATGCGCGCCGAGAGTCTATCGAATACCGCCTGGACATCGCCGATTTGCGCCCGTAGCGCCTGTTTCATCTGGCGAATCGCCGCTTTGTGGTCGGCAGGTAATGTTTCGTGGGTAGGGAGAGCAGCCATAATCACCTCGCTGTATCTTTCATTCGAAAGTATTAAATCTTACAAACGTTAATTTAAGTTAAATTAGAGTTAACGCAAGTTTAAAATTATGCAGCGGCGCACAAAATGGAAAAGCCGGGGCGGATACCCCGGCACAGGATCAGTCGTTGAAAGGGGAGGTCTTATCGAGAACGGCCTGAATCACCTTCAACGCGCCGTCGTGGTTATTGTCATCGGTGGTGAAACCGGCGATGGCTTTGATGCTGTCGGCAGCGTTGGCCATAGCAAAAGCATATTTCACCAGTTTTAACATTTCGGCGTCATTGCCGCTGTCGCCAATTGCTACGCACTGCTGCGGCGAAAGGTTCCAGCGTTTGAGCAGGCGGCTGATGCCGTTGGCTTTATGCAGGCCGGGGATAATCAAATCGACAAAGCCAAAGCCGCTGGTGACCGGCTTCATGATCCCGTCCAGCGAGACGTGCAGTTTATCAATAAGCTGTGGAATATCGCTATCCGGCAAGTTGAGGGAGAATTTGAATAGCGTATCGTCGATGCGATGGTAATCGCTTACCCGCTGCAGACGATGGTAGTGCTTCGACATCAGCTCAACAAAGGCGTCCGGGGCTTTATCACTAACGTATGCGCTTTGCAGGCCGCAGGCGACGAAGTTGAGCTGCGGATCTTTCAGCAGTTCGCCAATGACTACCTGCGACTCGTGACGGGTCAGTTCGCCGTGGAACACCTGTTTGCCATGCTCGTAAACCAGAGCGCCGTTTTCTGCGACGAATGAAATCTGCTCGCGGATTTCCGGGAAAAATGAGATCAGCTGATAGTACTGGTTGCCGCTGGCGACAACAAATTCAATACCTTGCTGTTTAAGCTGCGCAAACTGCGCGAGGAAACGCGGGCGGTCATACTGCTTGGCGTCATTGAGAAAAGTTCCGTCCATATCGGTGACGATAACTTTAACGGTCATAAGAGGTGCTCCTGGCTTAACTTCGACCAGTAACATTCTAATTACAATGTGATGGGGAGCACAAATTTATTTCGAATGAAAGTTTATCCCATTTTCAACGGGTACAGAAGATGTCACCCGGCTCAGCGCAGCGCCGGCCGGGTATTTTCCTTACAGCGTATGCTCGGTACGGGCGATAATATCGTCCTGAGTATCCGGCGACAGGGCGGTGAAGAACGCCGAGTATCCGGCGACGCGGACCACTAAATCTCGGTACTGGTCAGGGTGTTTCTTGGCTTCCAGCAGCGTTTCGCGTGACACGATGTTGTACTGAATATGCCAGCCTTTGTGCACTTCAAAGAAAGTACGCAGCAGCACCATCAGCTTCTGCTTATCGGACTCGTTCTCCAGCGTGGAAGGATTTAGCTTCTGGTTGAGCAGCACGCCGCCGAGGATCGCGCCGGTCGGCAGTTTGCCTACCGAACTGATAACCGCCGTGGGCCCCAGGTGATCGGTACCGGAGGCCGGGCTGGCCCCTTCCGCCAGCGGCGCGTGCGCTTTGCGGCCATCCGGCGTCGCCATGGTTTGCGCGCCGAACGGGACGTTCGCGGAGATAGACGACGTACCGGCGTAATAGTTACCGCCAATCGGGCCGCGGCCGTAACGCGGGTTATGGTACTGCTTCAGCTCGTCGATATAGGTCTGATAGGCCCGCGCTAGCAGAATGTCGACGCTATCGTCGTCGTTACCGTACTTCGGCGCGCCGTTGATCAAGCGCTGACGTAACTGCTCATGGGTCAGGCCGGCAAAATCTTCCGCCAGCGCCTTCGCCAGTTCCTGCTGGCCGATAACGCCCTGATCGAAGACCAGTTTTTTCACCGCCGCCAGGCTGTTGCCGAGGTTGGCGATCCCGACCTGCAGGCCGGAAACCCAGTCATATTTCGCGCCGCCCTGCTTGATGCTTTTCGCCCGTTCGATGCAGTCATCAACTAACGCTGAGCAAAGAATATCGTGGACGTTCTCTTCCAGCATGGTATCGACAACGTACTCAATCTCGATGGATTTACGGGTGTAGTAGCGGATCTGGGTGTCCCAGTCTTCCAGCACCTGGTCGAAGTTAGCGAAGTTGCCTTTCGACAGCGCATGTTGTTGGGCAAGGAATACCTGGCCGCTGGTGGCATCGCGGCCGCCTTCCAGCGTCGCCAGCATCACCCGCGCGAAGTTAATAAAGCTCATGCCGGTGCAGCGATAGCCCCATTTGCCGCCGACCGCGGTTTCGATGCAGCCGATAGCGGCGTAATCGTAGGCGTCCTGCGGCTCAACGCCGAGCTTGATAAATTCCGGAATGACGATTTCATCGTTATTAAACGCCGGCATGCCGAAACCGCAGCGGATCACCTGAACGCAGGCGTCGAGGAAGTCGTTGCTCATCCCGGCATGGTAACGCACGCTGAGGTTCGGCTGGGTAGAGCGCAGGCGGCCGCAGGATTCGAGGATCGCGTACGACAGCGGGTTGACGGCGTCCTGCGGTTGGCCGTCGACCAGATTTTGCCCGCCGATGGTGACGTTCTGGTATAGCGGGCTACCGGCAGAAGCTTTGGAATGCGAGCCAGAGCGAATTTTGTTGACCTCCAGCAGCTTCAGCCAGCAGCAATGCAGCAGCTCAATGGCCTGTTCGCGATCCAACGATTGCTGCAGTTCAACGTCGCGGCGGTAGTACGGATAAAGGTACTGGTCCATGCGGCCAAAGGAGACCGAGTGGCCGTTGGATTCAATCTGCAGGATCAACTGAATGAAGTAGCAGAGCTGCAGCGCCTGCCAGAAGGTTTTCGGCGGCTCGTGGGCGATAACTTCACAGTTTTCGGCGATCGCCAGCAGCTCGTCGCGGCGCAATTCGCGCGGCTCCTGCGCCGCCATGTCGCGCGCCAGCGTAGCGAAGCGTTTGCAGTGTTCGCTCACTGCCGCGAGCACGATATCGATCGCCTTCAAAAACTGTTCGCCGTGCAGATCTTCCAGCACCGTCAGATTAATACGCGAGCGGCGCTCAGCGACTTTCGCGCGCATGCCGTCGAGCCCTTTTTCCAGCAGCAGAGGATAGTTGACCGCCAGGTGGGCGTCGCCGGAAGTCATGTTACCTTCGGCTTTGATAATACCGGTGGCGAGCAGCGCTTTTTGTTCATCGGTAAACATGCCGTAGCAGCGGTCCTGAACGGTCTGCCCGCGCCACCATGGGCACACTTCATGTAAGACACGCTTATTCTCTTCACTGACCGAGAAGCCGGCGCCCGGACGGTCGGCGAGATCGTCTATCTCTTTCTCAATCCAGCTGACGGTATATTCCGGGAAAATCGGCGCGGCGCGAACTTCGCTGGCCTGGTTGCCGACGATCAGTTCATCGTGCTTGATCCAGATAGTGCGTTCCGCCAGATGATGCGCCAGCGCCAGCGCGCGACGCACCGGGATGGGTTTATCGAGATGTTGCTGATAGGCGGCGGTATAGTGTTGGGCGCGCTCGGTACAAACCGGCGGCTTAACGATATGCACCAGCGCCATTTTATGCGCCTGAATGCGAGCGCTCAGAGTATCCAGTTTTAAGGTGGTCATAAGTTATCCTCGTAGGGTCGCCGTTAAACCTTTGCTTTGCGCGTACTGCTGCGCAAAGGCCAGTAGCTCGGGAGCGGCCAGCGGTTTTTCCGGTGCGGTATAGGGCTGACTGAGTAATTGGTATTTATTCATTCCCAGCGTGTGGTACGGCAGGAAATGGATTTCGCTGACCTGAAGACGGTCGGCGGCAAAATCGGTAATCGCGGTAATGTCGGCTTCGTTGGCGTTAAATCCCTGAATTAATGGGACGCGAATGATGATTTTTTTCCCTGCCTGCGCCAGGCGCTGCAGGTTATTCATTACCCGGCGGGCGCTGCCGTCGGTCCACTGCTGGAAGACGGCATCGTCAACGTGCTTCAGGTCGGCCAGAAACAGATCGACAAACGGTAAAGAGGGTTCAATGTACTTCCATGGTACGTGCAGGCAGGTTTCCACGGCGGTGTGAATGCCCGCCTGATGGCTGGCTTCGAACAGCGCCTGCGCAAGCGTCGGGTTCATAAAGGGCTCGCCGCCGGAAAGGGTAATGCCGCCGCCGCTGCGATCGTAAAACGGCTTATCGCGTAGCACCGTCGCCATAATTTCCGCCACGCTTTTTTCCTCGCCGCAGACCGTCAACGCGGTAGTGGGGCAGCAGTCGCGTAGCGCGGCAATATGGCGCTCGTTGACGTTTTGCCGATGGATAATCAGGCCGTCGAGGGTACGTGTAATCACCTCCGGCGCCGCCTGCTGGCACAGCTCGCAGCCGTCAAGACATAGCCGCGCGTCGTACAGCAGGTCTTCGTTGCGGGCGCGGCTTTCCGGGTTCTGACACCAACGGCAGCCCAGCGAACAGCCTTTAAGGAATACGACGGTACGGATCCCCGGGCCGTCATGGGTGGAGTAGCGCTGGATGTTGAAGATCATGATTTACCCTCTTATTTGCATATGAAGATTAAATAACTTTCGAATGAAAGTTATATTGACGCAAATCAACAATCAGAGTGGGTAAAAGAGACGGGAAGAAAAAGAACGGCGTGGTTCACAAAATAACCGGCGACCTGCCTCGCCGGCGGCTGGAATTTAATGCGAACCGCACACCTCGCACTGGGGGTGACGCATCAGCTTCATTTCGCGAAACTGGCAGCTCATCGCGTCATACATCACGATTTTGCCCCTGGCGGGGGTGCCGTAACCGGTCAACAGTTTAATCGCCTCCATGGCCTGCAGCGAACCGATAGTGCCGACCAGCGGCGCCATCACCCCGGCTTCGACGCAGGTGAGGGCGTTTTCGCCGAACAGGCGGCTCAGGCAGCGATAGCATGGCTCGCCGTCCTGATAGGTAAAGACGCTGATTTGCCCCTCCATACGAATCGCCGCGCCGGAGACCAGCGGGGTTTTGTGCTGGAAGCAGCCGGCGTTAAGCTGGTTGCGAATAGCAACGTTGTCGGTACAGTCGAGCACCAGATGGTGGTCGGCAATCTGCGTTGCCAGCGCCGCGTCATCGAGCATTGCATCGATGGTGACCAGCCGGACGTGCGGGTTAATACGCGCCAATGCGTCGCGGGCAGAATCCACCTTCGGCTGGCCGATGGTCGCGTCGCTGTGCAGCGTCTGACGTTGTAGATTGGATAACGAAACGGTATCGAAATCCAGCAGGGTGAGCTGACCCACCCCGGCTGCCGCCAGATATTGAGCGGCGGCGCAGCCGAGCCCGCCGAGGCCGACGACCAGCACGCGAGCGGCTTTTAACCGCTCCTGACCGTCGAAATCAAACCCTCGCAGTACGATCTGCCGGTTATAGCGCAGCATCTCCTCGTCGCTCAGCTCAACGGCCATTACAGCCCCCCAAACAGATGATTAAAGGGCTCGACTTCGACCCATTCGCCCGCTTCGACGTTGCCGCGTTCGCGCTCCAGTACGATAAAGCAGTTACCGAGGCTGAATGAGCTGAAAATGTGCGAGCCCTGATGGCCGGTGGTGCTCACCACCAGTTCGCCTTCCGGATTGCGCTGCAGCACGCCGCGCTGGAAGTCGAGGCGGCCCGGCGATTTTTTCAGCCGGCTGGCGGCGCGCACGCGCAGACGCATCGGCTGGGTTTGACCGCGGTTGCCGGAGAGCTTGGCCAGCAGCGGCTGTACCAGTTGATAGAAGGTTAAGGTGGCGGAAACCGGATTGCCCGGCAGGCCGCAGAACCAGCTGTTGCTGAGCTTGCCGAAGGCGAACGGTTTACCCGGCTTAATCGCCAGCTTCCAGAAGCCGATCTCGCCCAATTCTTCGAGGATAGTTTTGGTGTAATCGGCTTCGCCCACGGAGACGCCGCCTGAGCTTATTACCACATCGGCCTGCTGGTCGGCGGCGATAAAGGCGTCGCGCAGCTTCGCCGGATCGTCAGGAATAATGCCGAGGTTGATCACCTCGCAGCCCAGCTGTTCGAGCATCAGATGTACCGCCAGGCGGTTAGTATCATAAATCTTGCCGTCGCCGAGCGGTTGGCCCGGCAACTGGAGTTCATCCCCGGTCGAGAAGACCGCGACGCGCACTTTACGGACTACCTCGACGTCGGCAATACCCAGCGATGCCAGCACCGGCAGTTCCGCAACGGTAAGACGAGTCCCTGCCGGGAATACTACCGCGCCGTTGGCGATATCTTCGCCGCGACGGCGTATATTTTGCCCGGCTTTCACCGGCGCGATGAAGCGCACGCCCGCATCGCTTTGTTCCGTTTCTTCCTGCATGACCACCGCGTCGCAGCCTTCAGGCACCGGCGCGCCGGTCATGATGCGGATACAGGTGCCCGCCGGCCAGGGGTCGTGGAACGGTTGGCCGGCAAAGGCCTTACCGGCAACCGGCAGCGACGCGCCGTCGGTGAGGTCGGCCAGGCGCACGGCATAGCCGTCCATCGCTGAGTTATCAAAACCGGGTACGTCCAGCGGCGAAACGACATCATGGGCGGTCACGCGCGAAAAGGCCTGCAGCAGCGGCAGGGTTTCCGTGGCCTTCAGCGGCGAAATACGGTCGAGCATCTGAGTCAGGGCTGTGTCGAGCGGCATCAGTCCGGCGGTAAAATCCATGGGTTACTCCTGCTGGCAAAACGTCGAAAACGCCTATTATGGCAGAAAAGCGCCGGCGACTGTATGCCACTGCGGTACGAGGCTTTACATCACCGGATGCTCTTTCTATATTCAAAAAATGTATAAAAGTTTAGTCAGTATAATGATATCTATACAGTTTATGGCAAAGGAAAGATCGAATGGGTAAGGCGGTAATAGCAATCCACGGCGGCGCCGGCGCGATTAGCCGAGCGCAGATGTCGCCGGAGCGCGAACGCGAGTATGTAGCCGCGCTGTCGGCCATCGTCGACAGTGGGCAAAAAATGTTGGCAGCAGGCGCCAGCGCGCTGGATGCGGTGACAGAAGCGGTACGTCTGCTGGAAGAGTGCCCGCTGTTTAACGCCGGGATAGGTTCGGTATTTACCCACGATCAAACGCACGAACTGGATGCCTGCGTGATGGATGGCTATAGCCTGCAGGCCGGCGCGGTGGCTGGCGTAAAGCATCTGCGTAACCCGGTGCTGGCGGCGCGTCTGGTGCTGGAAGAGAGCCCGCACGTGCTGCTCATCGGCGAAGGGGCGGAAAAGTTTGCCGCCTCGCGCGGGATGACGCTTGTTGAAAACGAGTTATTTTCTACCACCGAGCGGCTTCTGCAGTTACAGCAGGCGAAAGAGGGCGGCGAGATTATTCTCGACCACCATGCCGCGCCGCTCGACGAACGCCACAAAATGGGCACCGTTGGCGCGGTGGCGCTGGATCTGGCCGGTAATCTGGCGGCAGCGACCTCCACCGGCGGAATGACTAATAAACTGCCCGGTCGCGTCGGCGATAGCCCGCTGCCGGGCGCCGGCTGCTATGCCAATAATGCCAGCGTCGCGGTCTCCTGCACCGGCACTGGCGAAGTGTTCATGCGCACGCTCGCCGCTTACGACATTTCGGCGTTGATGGAGTACGGCAATCTCAGCCTGTTTGAGGCCTGCGAGCGAGTGGTGCAGGAAAAACTGCCGGCGCTGGGCGGCAGCGGAGGCCTTATCGCCGTTGACCGCGAGGGGAATGTGGTGCTGCCATTCAACAGTGAAGGGATGTACCGGGCGTGGTGTTATGCGGGCGATACGCCGACGATTGGAATTTATCGCGAATAAAAGGAGAAGCGAGTTTGCCGCAAAGTCATGAGATTGATGAAGACGATGTGCTGGTGGTACGCGATCTTAACGTCGCCTTTAGCCAGCAGCGGCAGCGCGTTTCTGCGGTGCGTAACCTGTCATTTAGCCTCCGCCGCGGCGAGACGCTGGCGATTGTCGGCGAGTCCGGTTCCGGAAAGTCGGTGACCGCCCTGGCGCTGATGCGCCTGCTCGACGAGGCGGTTAGCGAGGTCAGCAGCGAGGCGTTGCTGCTGCGCCGACGTAACCGTCAGGTGATTGATATCAACGCGCAAACGGCAGGTCAAATGCGTCAGGTTCGCGGCGCGGACGTGGCGATGATTTTTCAGGAGCCGATGACCTCGCTGAACCCGGTATTCACCATCGGCGAACAAATTGCCGAGTCTATTCGGCTACATCAGGGACTGCGGCATGACCAGGCGCTGCGGGAAGCTAAAAAGATGCTCGAACGGGTGCGTATTCCGGAAGCGGAAGCGATGCTTTCACGTTACCCGCATCAGCTTTCCGGCGGCATGCGCCAGCGGGTGATGATCGCCATGGCGTTATCGTGTCGACCGGCGGTACTGATTGCCGATGAACCTACCACCGCGCTGGACGTCACTATTCAGGCGCAGATCCTGCAGCTTATCGCCGCATTGCAAAAAGAGATGGCGATGGGGGTGATGTTTATCACTCACGATATGGGCGTGGTGGCGGAGATCGCCGATCGTGTGCTGGTGATGTATCGCGGCGAAGCGGTTGAAAGCGGGCGCGTCGACGATATTTTTCGCGCCCCGCAGCACCCTTATACCCAGGCGCTACTGGCGGCGGTACCGAAGCTCGGCTCAATGCGCGGCAGCGATTTACCGCGGCGCTTCCCGCTGCTCAACGACGGTGTGACCCAGCAGCCGGAACAGAATACCGTGGTCGCCGGCAAACCGATTTTACAGGTGCGCGATTTGGTCGCGCGTTTCCCGATCCGCGGCGGTATTCTCAACCGCGTCACCCGCGAAGTGCACGCGGTGGAAAAAGTGAGTTTCGATCTGTGGCCGGGCGAAACGCTGTCGCTGGTCGGCGAATCAGGCTGCGGTAAATCGACTACCGGGCGGGCGCTGCTGCGGCTGGTGGAAGCGCAGGGCGGCAGTATCACCTTTAACGGCCAGCGTATTGATGCGCTGTCCGGCGGCAAGCTGCAGACGCTGCGCCGCGACATTCAGTTTATTTTTCAGGATCCTTACGCCTCGCTCGATCCGCGGCAGACGGTCGGTTATTCCATTATGGAGCCGCTGCGCGTGCATGGTTTGCTGGAAGGGGATGCGGCTCGCGAACGCGTCGCCTGGCTGTTGCAGCGCGTGGGGCTGGAGGCGGAACACGCGTGGCGTTATCCGCATGAGTTTTCCGGCGGCCAGCGGCAGCGTATCTGTATCGCCCGCGCACTGGCGCTCAATCCGAAAGTGGTAATCGCCGATGAGTCGGTGTCGGCGCTGGACGTGTCGATTCGCGCGCAGATTATTAATCTGCTGCTCGATTTACAGCGTGAAATGGGCATCGCATTTCTGTTTATTTCCCATGACATGGCGGTGGTGGAGCGCATCAGCCACCGCGTGGCGGTAATGTATCGCGGGCGGATCGTGGAGATTGGCCCGCGTCGCGCCGTGTTTGAAAACCCGCAGCATCCTTACACCCGTAAACTGATGGCGGCGGTGCCGGTCGCCGACCCGGCGCATCGTCAACCGCAGCGCGTATTACTCTCTGACGAGCTGCCGGGGAATATCTATAAACCGGGAGAAGAAATCGACAGCGCGCCGTTACAGCTGGTAGCGCCGGGACATTATGTCGCCCGCGAGCCCGCCGATGTACTGAGCCGATAACAACCTAACGCACTCTTGCAGGAGCATAACAACATGACTCAACCTGTTACACGCAAATGGCTACTGGCGCTTGGCATCGCCTCGGCGCTGGCGGCGACGCCGGCCTTCGCCGCGAAAGATGTGGTGGTCGCGGTCGGTTCCAACTTCACGACCCTCGATCCCTATGACGCGAACGATACCTTATCGCAGGCGGTGGCGAAGTCGTTTTATCAAGGCCTGTTCGGCCTTGATAAAGAGATGAAGCTGCAAAACGTACTGGCGGAGAGCTATACCGTCTCGGCGGATGGGCTGGTGTATACCATCAAGCTACACAGCGGGGTGAAATTCCAGGATGGCACCGATTTTAACGCCGAAGCGGTGAAAGCGAATCTCGACCGCGCCAGCAATCCGGATAACCATCTCAAACGCTATAACCTGTATAAGGATATCGCCAGCACCGAGGCGGTGGATCCGACGACGGTCAAAATCACGCTCAAACAACCGTTCTCGGCGTTTATCAATATTCTTGCCCATCCGGCGACGGCGATGATTTCGCCGGCGGCGCTGAAAAAATATGGCAAGGAGATCGGCTTCCACCCGGTAGGTACCGGGCCGTATAAGCTCGACACCTGGAATCAGACCGATTTCGTCAAAGTCAGCAAGTTTGATGGTTACTGGCAGCCGGGGCTGCCGAAGCTGGATTCCATTACCTGGCGCCCGGTGGTCGATAACAACACCCGTGCGGCGATGCTGCAAACCGGCGAGGCGCAGTTCGCTTTCCCGATCCCTTACGAGCAGGCGCCGCTGCTGGCGAAAAACAGCAAGCTGGAGCTGGTGGCCAGCCCGTCGATTATGCAGCGCTATATCAGCATGAACGTAACGCAGAAGCCGTTCGATAATCCGAAGGTGCGGGAAGCCATCAACTACGCGATTAACCGTCAGGCGCTGGTTAAGGTCGCGTTTGCCGGATACGCCACCCCGGCGACCGGCGTCGTGCCGCCTTCTATTGCCTACGCCCAGACCTACAGCGCATGGCCTTACGACCCGGCGAAGGCCCGTCAGTTGCTGAAAGAAGCCGGTTTCCCTAACGGCTTCAGCACCACGCTGTGGTCATCGCATAATCACAGCACCGCGCAGAAGGTGCTGCAGTTTACCCAGCAGCAGCTGGCGCAGGTGGGTATTAAAGCGCAGGTGACGGCGATGGATGCCGGACAGCGTGCGGCGCAGGTTGAAGGCAAGGGGCAGAAAGAGAGCGGGGTACGGATGTTCTACACCGGCTGGTCAGCGTCGACTGGCGAAGCCGACTGGGCGCTGTCGCCGCTATTCGCCTCACAAAACTGGCCGCCGACCCTGTTTAACACCGCCTTTTACAGCAACCCGCAGGTCGATAAAGACCTGAGCGAGGCGCTGAAAACGACCGATGCGCAACAGAAGACCAAATTCTATAAAGATGCGCAGGACATTATCTGGAAAGAGTCGCCGTGGGTGCCGCTGGTGGTGGAAAAGCTGGTATCGGCGCATAGCAAAAACCTGACCGGGTTTTATATTCAGCCGGATACCGGTTTTAGCTTCGAGCAGGCGGACTTAACGCAGTGATAATGCTTATGCTCACGCGTTCCCTCTGCCGAAATGGGAGGGGGCGATGCTGAATTACGTTCTGAAGCGCCTGCTGGGGCTCATTCCGACGCTGTTTATCGTCGCCGTGCTGGTGTTCCTGTTTGTGCATATGCTGCCGGGCGATCCGGCGCGGCTGATTGCCGGGCCGGAAGCCGATGCGCAGGTGGTGGCAATGGTACGCCAGCAGCTGGGGCTCGACCAGCCGCTGCATGTCCAGTTCTGGCACTACATCACCAATGTATTGCAGGGTGATTTCGGTATCTCGATGGCTTCGCGCCGCCCGGTGACCAGCGAAATCGCCAGCCGCTTCATGCCGACGCTATGGTTAACGCTTGCCAGCATGAGCTGGGCGGTGCTGTTCGGCATGGCTGCGGGGATTGCCGCGGCGGTGTGGCGCAATCGCTGGCCGGATCGGCTGGGGATGGCGCTGGCGGTAACCGGTATCTCCTTCCCGGCGTTCGCTCTCGGTATGCTGCTGATGCAGGTCTTTTCCGTGGAGCTCGGCTGGCTGCCGACGGTCGGCGCCGACAGCTGGCGGCACTATATTCTGCCGTCGTTGACCCTTGGCGCCGCGGTGGCATCGGTGATGGCGCGCTTCACCCGCGCGTCGTTCGTTGACGTGCTCCATGAGGATTACATGCGTACCGCGCGGGCCAAAGGGGTGAGCGAAACGCTGGTGGTGTTGAAGCACGGCCTGCGCAACGCGATGATCCCGGTAGTGACCATGATGGGGCTACAGTTCGGTTTTTTGCTCGGCGGCTCCATTGTGGTGGAGAAGGTCTTCAACTGGCCGGGGCTTGGGCGACTGCTGGTGGACTCCGTGGAGATGCGCGATTACCCGGTGATTCAGGCGGAAGTGCTGCTATTTTCGCTGGAGTTCATTCTTATCAACTTAGTGGTGGACGTGCTGTATGCCGCCATTAACCCGGCTATCAGGTACAAGTAAGGTGAGATTGCTCAACTGGAGAAGGGAAGCGGTTATCAACGCCATGCCGGGCGTTAAGCCCGGACAGATCCGCACGCCGTGGCATGAGTTCTGGCGGCGTTTTCGTCGCCAGCCGGTGGCGATGGCGGCGGGCATATTTGTGCTGTTGCTGATTGTTGTCGCGATTATCGCGCCGTGGATAGCGCCGTATGACGCGGAAAACTATTTCGATTACGATCGCCTGAACGAAGGGCCGTCAATGGTGCACTGGTTCGGCGTTGATTCGCTGGGGCGCGATATCTTCAGTAGGGTGCTGGTCGGCGCGCAGATTTCGCTGGCCGCTGGGGTACTGGCGGTACTGATTGGCGCGCTGATTGGCACCGTGCTCGGCCTGCTGGCCGGGTACTACGAAGGCTGGTGGGACCGTATCACCATGCGCATCTGCGACGTGCTGTTTGCCTTCCCCGGCATTCTGTTGGCGATTGCGGTGGTGGCGGTGATGGGCAGCGGGATGGCCAACGTGATTATCGCGGTGGCGATTTTTTCAATTCCGGCGTTCGCCCGCCTGGTGCGTGGCAATACGCTGGTTCTGAAGCAGCAGACGTTTATTGAGTCGGCGCGCAGTATTGGCGCCAGCGATTCGACTATTCTGTTCAACCATATTTTGCCCGGTACGGTGTCGTCGATAGTGGTCTATTTTACCATGCGCATCGGCGTGTCGATTATCTCCGCCGCCAGCCTGTCGTTCCTCGGCCTTGGCGCGCAGCCGCCGACGCCGGAATGGGGGGCGATGTTGAACGAAGCGCGCGCGGATATGGTGATGGCGCCGCATGTGGCGTTATTCCCGGCGATCGCCATTTTCCTGACGGTGCTGGCGTTTAATCTGTTGGGCGACGGCCTGCGCGATGCGCTGGATCCGAAGATAAAGGGATAGGAGACAAGTACGGCGGTAGCAAAGTTGGTAGGTTAGCCCAGCCTGCGCTACGCCTGGCTGGGCTACGGGGTTGAGCGGTGGTAGCCCGGATAAGGCGCAAGCCGCTATCCGGGAAGCGGGATTAGACCCGGGTACCCCACAGGTCGTATTCGTCGGCGTGCTCGACTTTCACCCGCAGCACGTCGCCCGGTTTAACGTTGGTTTCACCGTTTAGATAGACCGCGCCGTCGATTTCCGGGGCATCGGCCATACTGCGGCCGATCGCGCCTTCTTCATCGACTTCATCGACCAGCACCATAATTTCGCGGCCCACTTTTTCCTGCAGACGCTCGGCGGAAATCTGCTGTTGCAGCTGCATAAAGCGGTTCCAGCGCTCTTCTTTCACCTCTTCCGGTACCTGATCCGCCAGTTCGTTGGCGGTGGCGCCTTCAACCGGGCTGTACTTGAAGCAGCCAACGCGGTCCAGACGCGCTTCTTTCAGGAAGTCGAGCAGCATCTGGAAGTCTTCTTCCGTTTCGCCCGGGAAACCGACAATAAAGGTGGAACGCAGAGTCAGATCCGGGCAGATCTCGCGCCACTGTTTAATACGCGCCAACTGACGGTCTGCGGAACCTGGGCGCTTCATCAGTTTCAGGATGCGCGGGCTGGCGTGCTGCAGCGGAATGTCGAGATACGGCAGGATCTTGCCTTCCGCCATCAGCGGGATCACATCGTCAACGTGAGGATACGGGTAGACGTAGTGCAGACGTACCCAAATACCGAGTTTCGCCAGCTCTTCACACAGGCTGACCATACTGGTTTTCACCGGCATGCCGTTGTGGAAACCGGTGCGGTGCTTGACGTCAACGCCATAGGCGGAGGTGTCCTGCGAAATCACCAGCAGTTCTTTCACCCCGGCATCGGCCAGGCGTTTGGCTTCCGCCAGCACTTCGCCAATTGGGCGGCTCACCAGATCGCCGCGCATTGACGGGATAATGCAGAAGGTGCAGCGATGGTTGCAGCCTTCCGAGATTTTCAAGTACGCGTAGTGACGCGGCGTCAGCTTGACGCCCTGTTCCGGCACCAGGCTGAGGAACGGGTTATGCTTCGGCTTCGGCGTATAGTGGTGAACGTGCTCCAGCACCTGCTCGTAGCTATGCGGACCGGTAATTTCCAGCACCTTCGGATGCACCTCGCGGATTTGATCTTCTTTCGCGCCGAGGCAGCCGGTAACGATCACTTTGCCGTTTTCTTTTAAGGCTTCGCCGATCGCTTCAAGCGATTCCTGCACGGCGCTGTCGATAAAGCCGCAGGTGTTGACGATAACCATATCGGCGTTGTCGTAGCTGGGAACCACGTCATACCCTTCGGTACGCAGTTCGGTGAGGATACGTTCTGAGTCTACCAGGTTTTTCGGGCAGCCCAGGGAGACGAAGCCGATTTTCGGCTGGTGCGTGACATTGCTCATAGCTTAAAAAATGTTCATTTATTGGAATGGTCAGGGCAGGAATTCTACAGATCTTTGCGAAAAAGAGTATAGCCAGGGGACGATGAATGATGAAAAAGCTTTACGGCAAAAAAACTCAGCTATGGTATTTAAAACCATTATCTCCTTTACATTGACCTTACGTTTAATAACATTCTGTTAACCTTGCCTATGGCCGGAGCCAAAACTGATAAACCCATGCGGCAAGGAGCATAACAATGACCACGAGCAGTCCGCTGGCCCTTACTACATTACCCTTTACCCATCTGGATATTCCGCCGCAGCCATCGTCAATTCAGCACTCGCTGGAAGAGGGCAACGTCCTCTATTTACCGAATCTGGATTTTTCGCTGACTGCCGAAGAGCGCGAATTACTCAATACCGATTTAGTATCGCCGAAGCGTAAGAACATTAGCTATCAGCCACAAAAGCGTGAAATTAAAGGCGTAGCGGACGCGGCGAAAGCCCCGGCGGTACTGCAGCTGACCGAACGTTACTATCAATCCACGTTGCGCCTGATTGATGCACTGCTGCCCGGATACCGCGAAGCGCTTTATCGCCCGCAAACCAGCCTGCGGCTGCATCCGATAACCGCCTGGCGCGACACGACCTCGTGGCGTAAAGATGATACCCGCCTGCACGTCGACGCTTTCCCGTCGCGCCCGGTTTATGGCGATCGCATTCTGCGCGTATTTTGCAACATCAATCCGCACGGTGAACCGCGTTTGTGGCGCACCGGCGAACATTTTGAAACGCTCGCTGCGCGTTTTCTGCCGACGCTGAAACCGTGGTCGCCGTTCGCCAGCTGGCTGCAATCGGCGGTGGGGATCACCAAAAGCAAACGCAGCCATTACGATCATCTGATGCTGGCGTTGCACGACAAAATGAAAAGTACGCCGGAATATCAACAGCACGGCGTACAGCAGGCGGTAGAGTTTGCCGCGGGGAGTACCTGGATCTGCTTTTCCGATCAAACGCCGCACGCGGCGATGGGCGGCCAGTTTATGCTGGAACAGACTTTTCAACTGCCGGTGAGCGCGATGCATAATCCGCATTATTCACCGCTGAAGGTGCTGGAAAAGTTGATGAACCAGCCGCTGGTAAGTTGAACAACGCGGCGTGACCTCTGAAGTTGTAACATTGTAAATAATGTTAATTGCTGTGGGATTATTGACCTTGCTCATGATTCCGCGCAAAAAATGACCATACTATGATTATGGTAATGGACGACAGAGGAGGACCGTGATGAGCGTTGACAGACGTTACACTAACCTTTTGAATAAGCTGATTAATGCCAATATCGATCTGGCGGCTTATCTCCAGCTTCGTAAAGCGAAAGGCTATATGTCAGTCAGCGAAAATGACCATCTGCGTGATAACTTGTTTGAGCTATGCCATGAACTGCGCGTACACGCGCCGCGTTTGCAGCACGCCATCGCGCCGGAAGAGATGGAAGCCTTCCGCCTTGCCGGCGAGTCCGTCGCTTCGGCGGCGGTTTGCCTGATGAGCGGGCATCATGATTGCCCGGCTTATATTGCCGTTAACGTAGAGAAGCTAGAACGCTGTCTGTCGGGATTGACGATGAATATTCACATTCTGAATAAATCCGCGCCAATTGCCCACGCCTGAATCCAGGGGGAGGCGACTCCCCCTGTTAAAGTTTATGTAAAAATCCCCGCCTGACCGCCCACGCTGGCTACCCTTATCAGCAATGCTGACGAAAGGAGTGCGCCATGCGCCGATATCTCAAAATAACTCTCATGACTGTGCTGCTGCCCATGGCGGCGATGGCCGCGCCGCGCGTTGAGGTGCTGCAGGATAACCTTGACCACCCCTGGTCACTGGCGTTCCTGCCGGACAATGAAGGCGTGCTGATTACCCTGCGCGGCGGCGAACTTAAACGCTGGCAGCTCGATAAAGGATTATCGGCGCCTATTCGCGGCGTGCCGAAGGTGTGGGCCAACGGCCAGGGCGGCCTGCTGGATGTGGCTCTGGCTCCGGACTTTGCTCAGTCGCGCCGGGTATGGCTGAGCTATGCCGAAGCGGGCGATGACGGCAAAGCGGGTACCGCGATGGGGTACGGCCGCCTCAGCGCCGACCTGCAAAACCTGGACGATTTTAAAACCGTTTTCCGCCAGCAGCCGAAGCTCTCCACTGGCAATCATTTCGGCGGGCGGATGGTCTTCGATGGCAAAGGGCATCTGTTTATTGGTTTAGGTGAAAATAATCAGCGCCCGACGGCGCAGGAGCTCGATAAACTGCAGGGGAAAGTGGTACGCCTGACTGACCAGGGGGAAATCCCCAAAGATAATCCTTTCGTCGGCCGTACTGGCATCAGACCGGAAATTTGGGCTTATGGTATTCGCAACCCGCAGGGGATGGCGATGAATCCGTGGAGCGATACGCTGTGGCTGAACGAACATGGCCCGCGCGGCGGCGATGAGATCAATATTCCCCTGGCCGGAAAAAACTACGGCTGGCCGCTGGCGACGCACGGCATTAACTATAGCGGTCAACCTATCCCGGAAGCTAAAGGAAAGAGCGCGCCGAATACCGAGGCGCCGCTGCATGTCTGGCCCGTTTCCCCGGCGCTGAGTGGGATGGCGTTTTACAACGCGTCAACTTTTCCGCAGTGGCGGCACAAGTTGTTTATCGGCGCGCTGAAGGATGAGTCTTTGATTGTGCTCTCGGTGGACGGCAATACCCTCAGCGAGGAGACGCGGCTGTTAAAAGATCGCGGCAAACGCATTCGTGATGTGCGTGTCGGGCCCGACGGTTATCTGTATCTGTTAACCGACGAGCCTGACGGTGAACTGCTCAAGGTCAGCCCGGAGTAATCACCTCAGGTGACCGGGATCATGACCACGTCGCGGAAGGCCTGACGCTGCTGGATTTGCTGGTACCAGCGCTGCAGATGGGGCCGCGGCTGCCAGCTGTCGAGGATGGACAGCAGGTTATAAACGAACGGCGCCACCGCCACATCGCCAAGGCCGAACTCATCGCCGGAAAGCCAGGCATGCTTCGCCAGTTCATCGTCGAGCATAGCGAACAGCCCTTCACAGGCGTGAATACCTGCCTCAATGGCCGCCGGATCGCGCTGGTCCGGCGGCGTTCTGACCAGCCCCATTAATACCGGACGGTGCGCCGGCGATAGCGTGGCGTTGGCCCAGTCCATCCATTTTTCACCCTGCGCGCGCTGCGCAGGCGACTCTACCCACAGCCGGTTTTGCCCGTACTGCGCGGCAAGATAGCGAATAATGGCGTTGGATTCCCACAGCACCAGCCCATTGGTATCGTCTTTGAGTAGCGGCACCAGGCCGTTCGGGTTCATCGCCAGATACTCCGGGTCGTGATTGAGACCATACTCCAGCCCCGCCAGAATCTGCTGATAAGGAAGATCCAGTTCCGCCAGCACCCAGCGTACTTTCTTCACGTTGGTCGAATTATTTCTGCCCCATAACGTAATCATATCCGCTCCTGCATGTTATTTAATCGCCGTTGCAACATGGTGAGCAATCATGTTGGAATAAAGTTAATATTAAGGCAATCACGATCAAAAAAATTGCCTTGTTTTCAGCAGGCAGCGTCGTTATTGCGTAAACTTTAAAAACTTTACCAACTCGCTGTTTCTTTAAGGTCATTTGTACGCTTTACTCACCGCCTTGTGCTGTGCGGCAAGAGTGTTGCGGCATATTTTGTTTGGAAAGGATACTTGGGTGGCTCTTATGACGCATGATGCTTTTTCCCTTCGCGGCCTCGCGGCAGGCTGCGCGCTTTTACTTCTCGTGGCCCCTGCTGTGCAGGCGGCGGATCAACTTCCGGATGCGCCATCGATTGATGCGCGAGCCTGGATCCTGATGGACTATGCCAGCGGCAAAGTATTGAGTGAAGGCAATGCCGACGAGAAACTCGACCCGGCCAGCCTGACCAAAATCATGACCAGCTACGTGGTAGGCCAGGCGCTGAAAGCAGGCAAAATCAAACTGACCGATACGGTCACCGTCGGCCGCGATGCGTGGGCCACCGGTAACCCGGCGCTGCGCGGCTCCTCGGTGATGTTCCTGAAGCCAGGCATGCAGGTATCGGTTGAAGACCTCAATAAGGGCGTGATAATTCAGTCCGGTAACGATGCCAGCATCGCCATTGCGGATTATGTCGCCGGTAGCCAGGATTCGTTTGTCAACCTGATGAACGGCTACGCGCAGAAAATCGGCCTGACTAACACCACCTTTAAAACCGTCCATGGGCTGGACGCGCCGGGGCAGTTCAGCACCGCTCGCGATATGGCGCTGCTGACCAAAGCGATGATCCATGATGTGCCGGAAGAGTACGCGGTACACAAAGAAAAAGAGTTCACCTTCAATAAAATCCGCCAGCCAAACCGCAACCGTCTGCTGTGGAGCACCAACCTCAATGCCGATGGTGTGAAAACCGGCACCACCGCCGGTGCGGGCTACAACCTGGTCTCTTCCGCCACCCAGGGCGATATGCGCCTTATCGCGGTAGTACTGGGCACTAAAACCGACCGTATCCGCTTTAATGAGTCCGAAAAACTGCTGACCTGGGGCTTCCGTTTCTATGAAACCGTTACCCCAATCAAACCGGATGCCACCTTTATTTCTCAGCGCGTGTGGTTCGGTGACAGTAATGAAGTCAAACTGGGCGCCGGCGAAGCCGGATCGGTGACTATTCCACGCGGGCAGTTGAAAAACCTGAAAGCGAGCTACAGCCTGACTGAGCCGCAGCTCACCGCGCCGCTGGCGAAAGGGCAGGTGGTGGGCACCATTGACTTTAAACTCAATGACAAAACCATTGAACAGCGCCCGCTGATCGTCATGGAAGAAGTGAAAGAGGGCGGCTTCTTCAGCCGCATGGTCGACTTCGTGCTGATGAAACTGCACGGCTGGTTCGGCAGTTGGTTCTCTTAAGCGACAGGCCGCGCCCTATGGGGCGCGGTTAGTACAGCAGTGAAATTTGCTTTTCTTTCGCCAGCGCCAGCAGATCGTCATCCGGGCGAACGTCGCTGGTGATGACGTCAAAACGCGATAACTCCCCCATCCGCGCCGGCCGCACTTTGCCAAACTTACTGTGATCGACAACCAGCACATGGTAGCGAGCATTATTCATAGCCCAGTGTTTCACCGGCAGCTCTTCCAGGTTATAGCAGGTCGCGCCTTGTTCGCAGTCGATCCCGGCGGCGGAGTAGTAGGCGATATCCGGGCTGAGGTGGCTCAGGGTATCCTGCAGGCTAAGCGGCAGAAAGATGGCGTTGCTGGCGTGGAATTCGCCGCCGCAAAGAATAGCGCGGCACAGCGGTTTTTCCTGCAAGGCGAGAAAGGTATTTAACGAGTAGCACACGCCGGTAAACGGCAGCTCGTTATCGATAGCGTCGATTATCCATGGCGTCGTGGTGCCGCAGTCAAAAAAGGCCATCTGATGCGCTTCAAGCAGCCCGGCGGCGTGGCGCGCGGCGCGGCGTTTTTCATCCACCAGACGGGTTTTCTGATCGCTCAGCAGGTAGTGCGTGGCGCTACGCGGCTCCAGCACAATATACCCGCCCAACAGCACCACCGGGCCGCTGTGGCCGTTCAAATCGCGACGAATGGTCATTTCCGACACGCCAAGCAGCGAGGCTGCTTCTTTCAGGTGAAGTTTATCGCTGCGCTTGAGTGCCTGAATGAGCTGGTTAATGCGTTCGTCACGACGAGTTTCCATATACCCTCTGAGCTAAAATCGCCCTGCAAGGGCAGGGCGTCAGCTTGATTTTACCCGGCAGCGAGGGGTTCGTCACCTGTCAGACGTTAGCCACGTACCCAGCCTTTACGAATCGGCAGCGAGAAGCAGAGACGATACAAACGTTGCAGCCATTGGTAGAGGCCATGACCGCCGCTCTGCCACAGCAGTTGCGCCCCAAGGCAGCCGCACATGCCGGCCAGCAGCCCGCCCAGCATGTCCAATGGCCAGTGTACTCCGAGATAGACGCGCGACCATGCAATCGCCGAGGCGATGACCAGCAGCAGCGCACCGGACCACACCCGGTGCCAGAATAAAAACGCCAGCGCGAAGGTAAAGATGACGGTGCCGTGATCGCTTGGGAACGAGTCATCCGCCGCATGATGCAGGAAGTTATAGCCGACGCCGTCAACAAACGGCCGGTCATGCGGAAACAGATGACCGATAACCCACGAAATAGACAGGCTCAGGGCCAGGGCCAGCATGACCTTGAATACCAACTGACGCTGGTTTGGCCCCCATAGCCACAGCGCCACCACCAGCAGCGGCACAATGATAATTAAGTCTTTGGCAATAAACGTGGCGACCTCAATCGCCCACCACGAGGAGGCCGGGGTGGCGTTAATCAGGGCAAACAGCGCGTAGTTGATATTTTCCAGCATGCTTCCAGTCTCTGGTTACGATGGCAATAAGCCGCTCACCTTATTGAAAGGAAACGATAAGGTAAAGCAGCATTGTCTTAATTATCAGTTTGTTACGAAATATACCTGTCAGATGCCCTTGCCAGCATGTCGACCGAGAAAGTATATCGGCTGTAATCTCATTGAAACATAAACGAAATATAAATATTCGTTTCATGCCGGAATGTGGGCTGGCGATATTTTTCATTGTCACTCACAATTCACTATCTCCACGGGTCGACTTTCATTAAACTTTGCGCGATTTTTTTTTAATTAAGAGATTGCATGCAGAATTATTCGCTAT
Source organism: Klebsiella sp. 141203 (assembly GCF_032601985.1). Classification (NCBI taxonomy): domain Bacteria; kingdom Pseudomonadati; phylum Pseudomonadota; class Gammaproteobacteria; order Enterobacterales; family Enterobacteriaceae; genus Klebsiella; species Klebsiella sp. 141203. Next base: position 423,922 of record NZ_JAQIRL010000002.1, read on the forward strand.
CAGGTAAACGCCTCGGTCGTCAGGCGTTGCTGTTCCCGCTGTGCCTTGTGTTATATGAATTCTCCACCTATATCGGCAACGATATGATCCAACCGGGTATGCTCGCGGTGGTGCAGGAGTTTCAGGTCGGCAATGAGTGGGTTCCCACCTCTATGACCGCCTATCTGGCGGGGGGGATGTTTTTGCAGTGGCTGCTGGGGCCGCTGTCGGATCGTATTGGCCGCCGTCCGGTGATGCTGACCGGGGTGGTGTGGTTTATCGTCACCTGTCTGGCGACGCTGCTGGCGCAAACCATTGAACAATTTACCCTGCTGCGTTTCCTGCAGGGCATCAGCCTGTGCTTTATCGGCGCGGTGGGCTATGCGGCTATCCAGGAGTCATTTGAGGAGGCGGTATGCATCAAAATTACCGCCCTGATGGCTAACGTCGCGCTAATTGCCCCGCTGCTCGGGCCGCTGGTCGGCGCTGCCTGGGTGCATATGCTGCCGTGGGAGATGATGTTTGTGCTGTTCGCCGTGCTGGCGGCCATCTCCTTTGTGGGGCTGCAGCGGGCGATGCCGGAAACGGCGACGCGGCTGGGCGAAAAGCTATCGGTAAAAGAGTTGGGGCGCGACTATCGTCTGGTGCTGAAAAACCTGCGCTTTGTCGCCGGGGCGCTGGCGACCGGTTTTGTTAGCCTGCCGCTGCTGGCGTGGATTGCGCAATCGCCGGTCATTATTATCAGCGGCGAGCAGGCCACCAGCTATGAGTACGGCATGCTGCAGGTGCCGATTTTCGGCGCGCTGATCGCCGGCAACCTGGTACTGGCGCGTCTGACCTCGCGCCGCTCGGTACGCTCGTTGATTATTATGGGCGGCTGGCCGATTATGTTTGGCCTGCTCCTGTCGGCGGCGGCCACGGTCGTTTCGTCCCATGCTTATCTGTGGATGACCGCTGGTTTAAGCTTCTACGCTTTCGGAATTGGCTTGGCTAACGCCGGGCTGGTGCGCTTAACGCTGTTCGCCAGCGAGATGAGTAAAGGGACGGTATCGGCGGCGATGGGCATGCTGCAGATGCTGATCTTTACCGTAGGCATTGAGCTTAGCAAGCATGCTTATGAGCTTGGTGGCAACGGCCTGTTCAGCCTGTTTAACCTGTTGGGCGGGGTGCTATGGCTGGGGCTGATTATTTACTTCCTGAAAGATAAAAGCGTCGGCAGTTCGCAGCAGGCGTGATACTTAGCAACCCGGATGCCCAAAGGCATCCGGGGTTTCATCAGGCGAACGGCGCTTCGCGATTCAATACCTTATCGATAATCTGCAATACGCCTTCTTCGTTATTATGCGGCGCATGATGACTGGCGACGGCTTTGACCTCCGCTTTGGCATTCGCCATGGCGAAACCAAAACCGGCATGCTGCAGCATTTCAATATCATTACCGCTATCGCCGAAGGCCACCACTTCATGGTTCTCAATGCCCCAGCGCTCTTGCAAAATGCGCAGGCCGTTGGCTTTATGCACGCCAGGGATGATTAAATCGATACTGCCGTAGCCGGTGGCGACGGCGGTAACCATATCGCCCAGCGCCGCGTGCAGCTTCGGTTGAATTTGCGCAATCAGATGATCCGGCACGTTCAGGCCGAATTTGAGGATCGCGTCATCGAGATGGTTAAAATCATCCACCAGTTCGAGACGGTGATAGTACTTTGCCGCCACCGCTTTTAGCTCGTCGTTATAGCTATTGAGCGTATAGGCGCTGCGTTTGCCGCAGGCGATAATTTCGATATGCGGCAGCGTTTGCAGGTGGTCGACGACGGCGTTGAAATGCGTCGTCGGCAGCTGGCAGTTAAAGATATCCTCTTTACCGCTCACTACCCAACCGCCGTTTTCGGCGACGAAGGCGATTTCGTCGACCAGCTCGGGGAAGAACGATATCAGCTGGTAATACTGGTTGCCGCTGGCGACCACGAAGCGAATGCCCTGTTCGCGCATGCGCTGATACTGCGCCAGAAAACGTGGCCGATTATAGGTCTTGGCATCGCTTAAAAAGGTGCCGTCCATGTCTACCGCAATCAGTTTGATGCTCATTAGCTATTCTCCATCACAGGTTCAGGCTGCGGTTTGGCTACCGCGCGGGCTACCAGCGCCGCCACCATGACCAGACCCAGTACTACCATCATGGCGCTACGCAGGCCAAAGTGTTCGCCAAGGAAGCCCAGCAGCGGCGGCCCGACGAGGAAAGCCAGGTAGCCGGTAATCGCCACGACGCTCACGCGTTTCGGCGCATCCGGGCCGGTATCGCTGGCGGCGGAAATGGTAAGCGGGAAACCGAGCGACGCGCCGAGTCCCCACAGCAGTACAGATACCCCGGCAACCCAGGTACTGTCGACAAAAATAATCAGCCCGATACCCAGCGCGCCCATTACCGCGCTGGCGCGTACGACGGTGACGCGACTGTAGCGGTCGATAAACCAGCCGCCGGTGAAGCGGCCGAGGGTCATGCCGAGGGTGAAACCGGCGTAAATCAGCGAACCGGAAGTAGGGCTAAAGCCATGGCCGTCGACCATCAGCAGGGGCAGCCAGTCGTTAGCGGAACCTTCGGCAAAGGCCATTGCCAGCACGATCACCCCGATCAGCAACAGCTGCACGTCGCGCCAGACCGGTAGGCCTTTGGCCTCGCTATGGGCGGATTCGGCGGCGTTTTTGCCGGTACCGTCGGGGATGGCGCGAATAGCGATAACGATGGGGGCAATCGCTACCAGCGCGGCGATCAGAATATGCGGCGCGGCGGGCAGGCCAAAACCGGTCACCGCCATACCGATGCCGGCGCCCACCAGGGTGCCGAAGCTGTAAAAACCGTGCATCATCGGCAGCACGGTTTTATTCATTTCCCGTTCAACGGCGGCGCCTTCGACGTTAATCGCCACTTCCGCCGAGCCGAAGCTGGCGCCGAAGATAGCCAGCCCAAAGGCGAACAGCGGCGCGGAGGCGAGCCACAGCGCCAGGCTTAACACCAGCATGCCCGCCACGGCGCACAACATAGTTGTGCGGATGACTTTACGGGTACCGAAGCGCTTCACCAGCCATGCTGAACAGAGAATGCCGCTCATCGAACCAATCGACAGGCCAAATAGCACCATTCCCATTTCAGCAGTGGAAAGGGTTAGTAAATCGCGAATCGCGGGCGTACGGGTGGCCCAGGAGGCCATCAATAAGCCGGGAATAAAGAAGAACATAAATAGCGCCCACAGCCGAAGCTGGAGGGCTTTGCGAGAAGTTTGCGCCGTCATCCATAAACGCCCGAGAAAGAAGAGTTGCAGACAACAGTAACAAGGTTGTGTACATTTGTACACATTCTGCTATCGCTTGATTTGCATAGCGCACAGAGGGGAAAAACACATCGATGATCCGCAGACCGAACGATCCGCAGCGGCGCGAGCGCATCCTGCAGGCGACGCTGGATACCATCGCCGCACACGGTATTCATGCGGTAACACACCGTAAAATCGCCAGCTGCGCCGGGGTACCGCTGGGCTCGTTGACCTATTATTTTAGCGGTATTGAGCCGCTAATTGAGGAAGCGTTTCGTAACTTCACCGTCGAAATGTCGGCGCAGTATCAGCAATTTTTCAACGGCGTCGGCAGCCGCCAGCAGGCCTGCGACGCTATCGCCGAGCTTATATTCAGCGCTCAGGTGACCACTGCGCGTAATATGGAGTTAATGTACCAGCTGTACGCGTTTTGCAGCAGCCGACCAGCGCTGAAAGCGGTCATGCAGAGCTGGATGCTGCGCAGCCAGCAAACGCTGGAGCAGTGGTTTGAACCGGCGACGGCGCGTGGACTGGATGCGTTTATCGAGGGGATGACGCTGCACTTCGTTACCGATAGCGCGCCGCTGTCGAAAGCGGCGATTCGCCTGATGGTCGCGCGGCTGGCAGGGGAGAATGGCGCTAGCTACGCGTCGCCCCCGCGGTGACGTTAACCACCGTGGCGGTCATCGCCGCCGCCGACGGTGAGGCGAGAAAGGTGATGACCCCAGCTATCTGCGCAAGCGTTGGCAACCGCTGCAGCATCGTGCCGTGCGCCGCACCACCCAGCCACTGTTCAACGCTCAAGCCCAGCGCCTGCGCTTTAGGCGCAAACACCTCGGCAGTATAAGAACCTGCCAGCACCGCATCCGCTATTGCGTGCGACCGCACGCCGAGCACGCGGATATTTTTCGCCCCCAGTTCGCTGGCCAATGCTTTGATAAAGGCTTCCATTGCGGCGCAGCCGACGATATGGCCAAGGTGTCCAGGAACGGCCATCGTCGCGGAAGGAGGAATAGTGGTAATAATGACGCCCGCGCGTTCGCCACCCATCCACGGCGCTACAGCCTTAGCAATAGTAAATTGGGCATCAAGAAAGGGGACAAAACCCTGGCGATACTCGACAAGAGATAATTGTGCCAGCGTTTTCCCCTGATCGTGGTGAAAGCCGGTGGCATTAACTACGATATCAATCCCGCCGGTTCTCCCGGCCAGGTTGGCCACCTGCGCGGTGGTTTGCCCGCCATCCAGCACATCGAGTTGCAGAGTCTCGACGATACCTCCAGCGGCGCGAACCTCAGCCGCCGCCTTTTCCAGCTTATCCGCCCGCCGGGCGGCCAGAAAGATCCGCGTGCCTTCTTTCGCCATGGCAAGCGCCGCCGCGCGGCCAATCGCGCCGCTGCCGCCGAAAATTACCACGGTCTTATCTTTAAGCAACATGGAGAGTGCCTTATGTGGGACTGGATCAGCAAAGTATGGGTGAAAAAATAGACTGTGCAAGGAGGGGGTACTTACGTTTAGTGATTGATTTTCCTATTAGGTGTTTGTTTAACTTGTTGATTTAATAAGGAAGTATTTTAATTATTACTGGCTAATAGACGCGCTTTTGATTAGCCTTGGGTTACCTGATGCAGGGATAAGAGAGAGCCAATGAAACCAAAAAGATTCTCTTCAAGCTATGTATGTAAAAAGATCTGTATTCATGCAATCAATATATTTGAAGCTGTCGGAACAGGCAGCTTCTCTATCGCCGCTGTGGTTTGTTTTATTGCTCTGGATGGCTGGTTATTCAAGCTGGGTGGTTTCGCCATCTGTTTTGCGCTGGTGTGCTTGATAAGCTTTATCGCCGATTATTTAAGAGGGGATATTTAAGTGGCATGTTGAGGACATATCAGTTATACAACATAGGGAGAACGTATCGTACTGATGAAAAAATTGCTTGTTAAATTAATTTGGGTAGAGTTTCTTTCTTAAGAATGTTATCGCTTTCCATGAAAGCGGATAAGGGGTAGCTATTAGTGCAAAGGCGCAGCAAACTGCAGTCACAGCAAAGTAAGCCAGCCCATTACCGGTATCATTAGTCAGCATCGCGTAGCTACAAAAGATAAGCAGGGCAATGATGATGATACAGGACATGTAAAAACGACGTCTCAGTTCTTTCAACAAGGCCTGCAGGCTTTGATCTTTACGTTGTGGACTCTCAAGTCCTTTTCGCAGCATATTAATCTCTTTGCTGGTAAAACCGTGCTCCTGAAGTGTTTGTTCCTGCTGTACATCAATCATATTTTTACCTTCAACCGAAACACCTCTTAATCGTTGCGGACAATAATATCAACAATTATTGCAGGATGATAGGCTCTGCAGTTCCAGTAACAATATTACCGGAACTGGTAATATACGTCGTGCAAATGACAAATGTAACAGAGTTCTCACCCCCTAAGCTAAAGGCTGGAGTGCTATGTTAGATAGTCATAGGCTTTTTCATGCTCCCGGATAATAAATTTTTTAAGTCTGAGAGTATATATTAACGTCAATGTTAAGCTGGTTATGAACCATAGACAGCCAACGGTAATGATCGAGATGAGAAAGGTGATGACAGGTTTGTTATGAGTGGTATCTTTAATAGATTTCATTATTTTCTCTTTGTCATCCGCATTGGTGAAGGAATCACAAATAAATCTCCCCAGTTGTGGCGTTATTATTTTATTATTTACCAGGTGCGAGGCCTCGCCAGAGATACAGCTTTTTTCTGTGAGATGCCAGGAGGGATGGAATGCGTGTTCTGATGCTTCTGTTTCCGAGATTAAAAACCACTCATCCGTTTCTTTAAGAATTAAAGATGTCCAGCCCGGACGTATTTGTAATAGCTTCACGCCATAATATGAACTGGTTGCTAAGCTGCCGAAAAGAAATAATAAGACGATGGAAAACAATATCACATTTGCGCGAGTCAGCCTGGGTATCTCTTTTGTCGATATTTTGATCATGAAAAAGCGAATTCTCCATGTGCTTAATTTGGCTTTTTTATATATATCATCGATGTCATCTAAAGGTTTGTTTAAGTAATTTAAGATGGCTTTTATGATGGGCAAGGCGGCGATAACCGTCCCTATCATTTCTTTGCTGAATATATTAATCAGACTTTGAGTTAACATCTGAATTCCTTATCAGTAGAAGTAAAGTATCAACACTACGTTTTTACATAGCAAGATAAGTACGTCAATTCAATAGCAGTAACTATCAAATGTTAAGGAAGTGCTTCTCTGCGAGGCGAAAGCAAGACCAGAGACTTTTGTTAAGAGTGGGGCGGTTCTCACGGGAAGGTCATCGCATGCAGAAACGAGTTGTCAGCTAAGAGACTGGTTCTAATGAAGCTGAATTTCAGGCAACAAAAAACCCATCAACCTTGAACCTAAACGGCGGGGTTGATGGGCTCCACAAAATGGGGACATCAAAGAAAAGCAGTGGCACTAGTTATGACTGACATCCTGGGAAAAAGTTCTGTTCATCACCGATTTTTTTGCGAAAAAGTTAAAAATTTTCGGCAGGGACTAGCCAAGGCCCGGCCAGATGATGACGATCAGCGTACCGGCAAGGGTGAGCAGCACGTTGGCGATAGCGTAGGTGCCAGCGTAGCCGAGCGCGGGAATATTGCTGCGTGCGGTATCGCTGATAATTTCCATCGCCGGGGCGCAGGTGCGCGCGCCCATCATCGCGCCGAACAGCATCGCGCGGTTCATGCGCAGCACATAGGCGCCGAACAGGAAGCAGATCACCACCGGCACCAGGCTGACGATAAGACCGGCGGCCAGCATTTGCCCGCCAATGGCCCCCAGACCGTTATTAATACCCGCGCCGGCGCTCAGGCCGACCCCGGCCATAAACACCATCAGGCCGAATTCCTTCACCATATTCAACGCCCCCTGCGGGATATAGCCGAAGGTCGGATGGTTAGCGCGCAGGAAACCGAGCATAATGCCGGCGAATAGCAGGCCGGCAGCGTTACCGATACCGAAGCTGAACGAGCTGAACTGGAAGGTGATCATGCCGATCATCAGGCCGACGATAAAGAAGGCGCAGAAAGCCAGCAGGTCGGTCACCTGGCTGTGAATCGAAATAAAGCCGATGCGGTCAGCGACGGTTTTTACGCGGCGGGCGTCGCCGCTCACCTGCAGCACGTCGCCTTTATTAAGCACCACGTTATCGTCGATTGGCATTTCAATCTGGCTGCGGATCACCCGGTTTAAGAAGCAGCCGTGATCTGTCAGCTTCAGCTGCGCCAGGCGGCGGCCGACGGCGTTATGATTCTTAACCACAATCTCTTCGGTGACGATACGCATATCGAGCAGGTCGCGGTCAAACACCTCTTTACCGTTACGGAAGCTTGGGTCGAGGCGGGCATGGGCGTCCGGGTAGCCAACCAGCGCGATATCGTCGCCCATCTGCAGTACCGCGTCGCCATCCGGGTTCGCCAGGATACCGTTACGGCGAATACGTTCGATATAGCAGCCGGTCTGGCGGTAAATCCCCAACTCACGAAGATTTTTGCCGTCCGCCCACGCGACCAATTCCGGGCCGACGCGGTAGGCGCGGATAACCGGCAGATAGACTTTACGCTTGGAGTCGGTATCCAGACCGCGCTCGCGGGCGATCTGCTGGGCGCTGGTCTGCAGATCCTGATGCTGCAGCTTCGGCATATAGCGCGCGCCGACGATCAGGCTCACCAGGCCAACCAGGTAGGTCAGGGCGTAACCGAGGCTCAGGTGGTCAAGCGACTGCGCCAGCCGATCGCTGGGCATGCCGAAGTGGCGCAGGGTATCGCCGGCGCCCACCAGCACCGGGGTGGAAGTCATGGCGCCCGCCAGCATCCCGGCGGTCAGGCCGATGTCCCAGCCAAACAATTTGCCCAACCCCATAGCGATTAACATCGCGCTGGCCACCATCACCAGCGCCAGCATCAGATAGTTTTTGCCGTCGCGGAAAAAAATCGAAAAAAAGTTGGGGCCAGCTTCGACGCCGACGCAGAAAATAAACAGCATAAAGCCAAGATTTAGCGCATCAGTGTTAATGGCGAAGTGCTGCTGACCTAATAATAAAGAAACGACTAAAACGCCAATGGAATTACCAAGTTGTACTGACCCGAGGCGAAGTTTCCCCAGGCAAAGACCCAGTGCGAGTACAACAAACAATAACAGGATGTAATTCCCGTTTAACAAATCTGCGACGTTTATATTCACGAAAGCCAACTTCTCGTTTACTAGTAAGTTGTTGAAGGAAATGGTTTTTTGGTCTAAGGTTGCTCAAGCGTTCGCACTATGCCGAACGTTATTCTGGCATCCCGTTAATACCGATAAAACAGTGCCGCTAGTTTAATCTTTCCTGGTTGCTGCGGCTAGTCACAATCGTTTTACTCTGACGGGAGCGTTATAAGCATGGACTGCCAGAATGCTATTTCTGACTGGATGAAGTGAAAGATAGTTAGAGGCGAAATCAGGAGGATGTCGTGAAATCTGAGCGCGCGTGGGCCGGTATAATTTGTGGGTTCTTTCTGTTTATTGTGGTTTGTTTATCGCTGTTGCTGCATATGAAAGGGGCTTTTCGGCAAACGGGCAACCCCGAGCTTGGGCTGCTGTTCTTTGTGCTACCTGGCGCGGTGGCGAGCTGTTTATCCCCAGGCCGGCGCGTCATACGTCCGCTGATTGGCGCCATGCTGGCGGCACCGGTTTGTCTGGTGGTGATGCGGATGTTCTTTATTACTCATCGATCGTTTTGGCAGGAACTGGCGTGGCTTTTTAGCGCGGTGTTCTGGTGCGCGCTCGGGGCGCTATGCTTTTTATTTATTAGCGTCTGGCTGGACGCCAGACGCAGGCACTCAATGGAAGAGTGAAGTCTCTCAAGCAAACAGGCCGAGATTTTCTTTCGCCCAGGCTTCGAAATCCGTGCAGCCGCCGATGTGTTTCTGATCGACGAAAATCTGCGGTACGGTTTCTACCGGCTTACCGACGGTTTTTTCCAGATCGGCTTTGCTGATGCCTTCCGCGTGGATATCAATGTAGCGATAGCTGAAGTCATCGCGCTCGGTGCTCAGTTTTTCAGCCAGTTCTTTAGCGCGAACGCAATACGGGCAACCTGGGCGACCAAAAATAACGGTAAACATGCTTCTCTCCTTAAATCTCAGCCGGATGGCGAATGTGGCTATGATGCCGCGTTCCGTTAGCAAGGGGAAGAAGGTTTTACCTTTTATAGCGATGGTTGCGGGTTATGCTTGATAAATATCATCTGCTGCAAGACCCTATACAGACCCGCCAGCGATGTGCGCGGCATGAGTATATTGAGGAGCGTTATGCGATCGCCTGCCGCATTACCCAAAAGTATTCTGATTGTTGAGCTCGTCGGCATGGCGCTGCTGACGCTGGCCTGGCTGTCATTGAACCAGTATGTTCAGCTGCCGGCGCCGTTTGCCAGCCCGACGGCGGCGCTCATCATGATCTTTGCCGGGATCCTGCTGATGATCCCGGCGGCGATAGCCCTAATGTGGCGAATAGCGAAAATTGTCGCGCCGCAGTTGACCGATAATAAGACCTCATCTTCTACCCCGTCCGAAAGAGAAAAACGCCATGACGCCGACCATTGATCTGCTGCGCAACCACCGTTCCATCCGCCATTTTACCGACGCGCCGATTAGCGACCAACAGCGTGAGGCTATCATCGCCGGGGCGCAAGGGGCATCCAGCTCCAGCTTTTTACAATGTACCTCGATTATTCGCATTACCGACCCGCAGATGCGTGAGCAGCTGGTTCCGTTGACCGGCGGCCAGCAGCATGTGGCGCAGGCGGCGGAGTTTTGGGTATTCTGCGCCGATTTCAACCGCCACCTGCAAATTTGCCCGCAAGCGCAGTTGGGACTGGCAGAACAGCTGCTGCTGGGCGTCGTCGACACCGCGCTAATGGCGCAGAATGCCTTAATCGCCGCGGAATCCCTGGGATTAGGCGGCGTCTATATTGGCGGCCTGCGTAATAACATTGATGCGGTAACCGAGCTGCTGCAGCTGCCGAAACACGTGTTGCCGCTGTTTGGCCTGTGCCTCGGCTGGCCTGCCGACGACCCGCAGGTTAAGCCGCGTATTCCGCCTGCGATGCTGGTGCATGAGAATCACTACCAGCCGCTTGATCAACAGGTGCTGGCGCAGTACGACGAACAGCTGGCGGACTATTATCTGTCGCGCGGCAGCAATACCCGCCGCGATACCTGGAGCGACCATATCCGCCGCACCATCATCAAAGAGAGCCGGCCGTTTATTCTCGATTATTTGCATAAACAGGGCTGGGCAACGCGCTGATTCCCTATACACTTCACCCTGCAAACGCAGAGTGCTGGCTGCCAGTTATTTTCTAAGAGGTGTTGGGTGAAAATCGCTATATTATCCCGGGATGGAACGCTTTATTCTTGCCGCCGCTTGCGTGAAGCCGCGCAAAAACGCGGGCATCAGGTCGAGATCCTCGATCCGCTCTCCTGCTATATGAGCGTCAGCCCGGTTGCCTCCTCGATTCACTACAAAGGGCGACAGTTGCCCCATTTTGATGCAGTCATTCCGCGCATCGGCACGGCTATCACCTATTACGGCACCGCCGCGCTGCGGCAGTTCGAACTGCTGGGCAGCTATCCGCTAAACGAGTCGGTGGCGATTACCCGTGCCCGCGATAAGCTGCGCTCGCTGCAGTTGCTGGCGCGTCAGGGAATCGATCTACCGGTCACCGGCATTGCCCATTCCCCGGACGACACCAGCGATCTGATCGCGATGGTGGGCGGCGCGCCGCTGGTGGTTAAACTGGTGGAGGGGACGCAGGGGATCGGCGTGGTGCTGGCGGAAACGCGGCAGGCGGCGGAAAGCGTGATTGACGCCTTCCGGGGCCTTAATGCGCACATTCTGGTGCAAGAATATATCGCTGAGGCAAAAGGGTGCGATATCCGCTGCCTGGTGGTTGGCGATGAGGTGGTGGCGGCGATTGAGCGGCGGGCGAAGGAGGGCGATTTTCGCTCTAACCTGCACCGCGGCGGCGTCGCCACTACGGCCACGCTTAGCGATCAGGAGCGGGAGATGGCGATTAAAGCAGCGCAAACGCTGGGTCTGGACGTGGCTGGCGTGGATATCCTGCGCGCCCATCGCGGTCCGCTGGTGATGGAAGTTAACGCGTCACCGGGGCTGGAAGGGATTGAAACCACCACTCACGTCGATATTGCCGGGCGAATGATCGCGTGGATCGAGCGTCAGGCAACGCCTGGATATTGTCTAAAAATGGGAGGGTAGCGTCACTTCGTTATCCTTTCATGGAATGCGACGCATTTTTTGCGTAAGCTATGCGTCGTTTTTTATCCAGCAAGAGGTCACAGGCACTATGGATTCACTGGTCGTTCCGGGTCTTGATACGTTACGTCATTGGCTCGACGAGTTAGGCATCAGTTTTTTTGAGTGCGACTCCTGCCAGGCGTTGCACCTGCCGCATATGCAGAATTTCGACGGTATTTTCGATGCCAAAATCGACCTGCTGGACAACGTGGTGCTGTTTTCGGCGCTGGCGGAAGTGAAGCCTTCGGCGCTACTGCCGCTATCGGCGGACCTGTCGGCGATTAACGCCAGTTCGCTGACCGTAAAAGCGTTCCTTGATATTCAGGATGATAACCTGCCGAAGCTGGTGGTTTGCCAGGCGCTGCCCGTTGGCGCGGGCGTCACGCTTGAACAGTTTGCCTGGTTCTTCCGCCAGAGCGAAGAGCAGGTCTCGATGGTCATTCTGGAAGCCGGCGCCAATCAACTGCTGTATAAAGCGGAAGAGCAGGAAGAAGAGGCCGCAGCCGAAGAAGTGCAATACCATTTTCTGCACTAATTAATAAAAGCAGCCGCTGCGATGGCGGTTGCTTATTTATTCTGTCACAAACCCTCATTTAAAGAATTATTCACTGCTGTTTTACCGCTTCGCTTTTATCTCGTAGACCTTTATTGGCTGGAAATATGATCCAGGGCGTTTTTTTGCCTGGGCTATATCCTCTTATTCTGGCTACAGTTATTCTGGCGAGGCGTCCATTTGCGGGCAGCCAATCAGGGAGAGGTTTCCTCTCCTTATCTCAGGCAATGAAAAATATGCATGATTCTTGCATGCGTTCAGGTTCGTCTATTGCGTCCGTGAATTAACGGGCCTTGAGAAGGAAACAGAGATATGACCGCCTTGGGTAAAAAATGGTTAACAGGTGTGATTACGGGTGCGCTGATGGCCGTTTCTGCCGGCTCGCTCGCAGCGGAACAAAAAACGCTGCACGTCTATAACTGGTCTGATTATATTGCGCCGGACACGGTCGCCAATTTTGAAAAAGAGACCGGAATTAAAGTGGTGTATGACGTATTTGATTCCAACGAGGTGCTGGAAGGTAAATTAATGGCCGGCAGCACCGGGTTCGATCTGGTGGTGCCGTCGGCAAGCTTCCTTGAACGCCAGCTGGCGGCCGGAGTGTTCCAGCCGCTTGATAAAAGTAAACTGCCGAACTGGAAAAACCTCGACCCGAAAGTTTTACAACTGGTGGCGCGTCACGATCCCGATAACAAATATGCGATGCCGTACATGTGGGCGACCACCGGCATCGGCTATAACGTCGATAAAGTGAAAGCGGCGCTGGGTAAAGACGTGCCGTTAAACAGCTGGGATCTGGTGCTGAAACCGGAAAACCTTGAGAAGCTGAAAAGCTGCGGCGTCTCCTTCCTTGATGCCCCGGAAGAGATTTTCTCGACGGTGCTGAACTATCTCGGTAAAGATCCAAACAGCACCAAAGCCGATGATTACACCGGACCGGCAACCGATCTGCTGCTGAAGCTGCGGCCCAATATCCGTTACTTCCACTCTTCGCAATATATTAATGACCTGGCAAACGGCGATATCTGCGTCGCGATTGGCTGGGCGGGCGATGTCTGGCAGGCGGCGAATCGGGCGAAAGAGGCGAAGAACGGCGTCAATATCTCCTACTTCATTCCGAAAGAGGGGGCGCTGGCCTTCTTTGATGTCTTCGCCATGCCGGCGGATGCCAAAAATAAAGACGAAGCCTATCAGTTCCTGAACTATCTGCTGCGCCCGGAGGTCATCGCCCACATCAGCGATCACGTCTACTACGCTAACGGCAACAAAGAGGCGACGCCGCTGGTCAGCGCCGATATCCGTAACAACCCAGCGATTTACCCGCCGGAGGATGTCTTCGCCAAGCTGTTCACCCTCAAGGTGCAGGATCCGAAGATTGATCGCGTGCGCACCCGCGCATGGACCAAAGTGAAAAGCGGAAAATAACGCCATCAGGCCCGGTACGCCGGGCCTGTAAAGGTCTGACCTGCTGTTCGCTGGCGGACATAGAACTGAAGAATGTATGGCAACCGGGCCATACGGTGATTGTATTTGCCGGAGAGCACCCGAGTGAATGACGCAATGCCCCGCCCACAGGCGAAAGCCCCCAAAGCGCTGACCCCGCTGCTGGAAATCCGTAATTTAACCAAATCCTTCGATGGGCAACACGCCGTCGATGATGTCAATCTCACCATTTATAAAGGCGAAATATTTGCCTTACTGGGCGCGTCCGGCTGCGGGAAATCGACGTTGCTACGCATGCTGGCAGGTTTTGAGTTGCCCACCGCCGGGCAGATTGTGCTGGATGGCGTCGACCTGGCGCGCGTGCCGCCGTATCAACGGCCGATCAATATGATGTTCCAGTCTTACGCGCTGTTTCCGCACATGACTGTTGAGCAAAATATCGCCTTTGGTCTCAAGCAGGACAAGCTGCCGAAGGCGGAGATTAACGCCCGCGTCCAGGAGATGCTGGCGTTGGTGCATATGCAGGAGTTCGCCAAACGCAAGCCGCACCAGCTTTCCGGCGGCCAGCGTCAGCGCGTGGCGCTGGCGCGTAGTCTGGCGAAGCGGCCGAAACTGCTGCTGCTCGATGAACCGATGGGCGCGTTAGATAAAAAACTGCGCGACCGGATGCAGCTTGAGGTGGTGGATATTCTTGAGCGCGTCGGCGTCACCTGCGTGATGGTCACACATGACCAGGAAGAGGCGATGACCATGGCGGGTCGTATCGCCATCATGAACCGCGGCAAGTTCGTGCAGATAGGCGAGCCGGAGGAGATCTATGAACATCCGACGACTCGCTATAGCGCCGAGTTTATCGGTTCGGTAAACGTCTTCGAAGGGCTGGTCAAAGAGCGGCTGGAAGATGGTCTGGTACTGAATGCGCCGGGGCTGGTACATCCGCTGAAGGTCGATCCGGATGCCTCGGTGGTGGATAACGTGCCGGTCTGGGTGGCGCTGCGTCCTGAGAAAATCATGCTCTGCGACGAACCGCCGGCGGACGGCTTTAACTTTGCGGTAGGCGAGGTTATCCATATTGCCTACCTCGGCGATCTGTCTATCTATCATGTCCGTCTCAAAAGCGGGCAGATGATAAGCGCCCAGCTGCAAAACGAACATCGCCATCGCAAAGGCATGCCGACCTGGGGTGATGAAGTTCGCTTGTGCTGGGACGCCGATAGCTGCGTTGTTCTGACGGTGTAAGGAGAGGGCGATGAGCACATTAGAACCTCCAGCCGGCGGCAAAAAGCCCGGCGGTTTTGCCCTGTGGCTGGCGCGCCAGCAGATGGCCCACGGGCGTAAGCTGGTGATTGCGCTGCCGTATCTGTGGTTAATCCTGCTGTTTTTACTGCCATTCCTGATCGTTTTTAAAATCAGTCTGGCCGAAATGGCGCGGGCGATCCCGCCCTATACCGAGTTACTGTCATGGGCCGACGGTCAACTGACGTTGACGCTCAACCTCGGCAACTTCCTGCAGCTGACCGACGATCCGCTGTACTTTGAGGCTTATCTGCAGTCGCTGCAGGTGGCGGCCATTTCCACCTTTTGCTGTCTGCTATTGGGCTATCCGCTGGCGTGGGCGGTGGCGCATAGTAAACCATCGACGCGAAATATCCTGCTACTGTTGGTGATATTACCTTCGTGGACCTCGTTCCTCATTCGCGTTTACGCCTGGATGGGGCTGCTGAAAAGCAACGGGGTGCTCAATAATTTCCTGTTGTGGCTTGGAGTTATCGATCAGCCGCTGGAGATTTTGCATACCAACCTGGCGGTGTACATCGGTATCGTTTACGCCTACCTGCCGTTCATGGTGCTGCCGATTTATACCGCGCTGACGCGTATCGACTATTCGCTGGTGGAAGCGTCGCTGGATCTCGGCGCCCGGCCATTAAAAACTTTCTTCCAGGTGATTGTTCCGTTAACGAAAGGCGGCATTATCGCCGGTTCGATGCTGGTGTTTATTCCGGCGGTGGGCGAGTTCGTGATCCCGGAACTGCTCGGCGGCCCCGACAGCATTATGATTGGCCGCGTGCTGTGGCAGGAGTTCTTTAATAACCGCGACTGGCCGGTAGCATCGGCGGTGGCTATTGTGATGCTATTGCTACTGATCGTGCCGATCATGTGGTTCCACAAACATCAGCAAAAACAGATGGGGGATCATGGATGAATGACTTACCGGTAGTACGTTCGCCGTGGCGGATTCTGATCCTCGTGCTCGGTTTTACCTTCTTGTATGCGCCGATGCTGATGCTGGTTATCTATTCATTTAACAGTTCGAAGCTGGTGACGGTATGGGCGGGGTGGTCGACTCGCTGGTATAGCGAGCTATTTCATGATGACGCGATGATGAGCGCGGTGGGGTTAAGCCTGACCATTGCCGCCTGCGCGGCGACGGCGGCGGCGATCCTCGGCACGATTGCCGCGGTGGTGCTGGTGCGTTTTGGCCGTTTTCGCGGTTCCAACGGTTTTGCTTTTATGATCACCGCGCCGCTGGTGATGCCCGATGTGATTACCGGGCTGTCGCTGCTGCTGCTGTTCGTCGCGCTGGGGCATTCCATCGGCTGGCCATCGGATCGCGGCATGTTGACGATATGGCTGGCGCATGTCACCTTCTGTACCGCCTATGTGGCGGTGGTTATCTCTTCACGTCTGCGCGAATTGGACAGGTCAATCGAAGAGGCGGCGATGGATCTTGGCGCCGCGCCGCTGAAGGTGTTTTTCGTGATAACCTTGCCGATGATTATGCCCGCGGTCATTTCCGGCTGGCTGCTGGCGTTTACCTTGTCGCTTGATGACCTGGTCATTGCCAGCTTCGTTTCCGGGCCGGGGGCGACGACGCTACCGATGCTGGTTTTCTCCAGCGTGCGGATGGGCGTTAACCCGGAAATTAACGCCCTGGCGACCTTAATCCTCGGCGTGGTGGGAATTGTCGGTTTTATCGCCTGGTATTTAATGGCTCGCGCAGAAAAGCAGCGCGTGCGCGATATCCAGCGTGCAAGAAGGGGCTGAACCCACTAAAATCGCTAACAGAGCCTATTATCGGCGCCGCACTCGTGGCGCCGTTTTCATGGATGACTTTACGTTGGGATTGTTTACAAAAACTCGATCGTCTCATGCTCGTCTTAACGTCCCTGTGCTGGTACAGGTGGCGGCCTTCGCTATTATCTTAATTCGCGGTCTCGATCTGTTAATGATCCTCAATCAGCTCGGCGTGCAGGGGATTGCCGATTTTATTCATCGTAGCGTGCAAACCTGGGCCCTGACGCTGGTGTTTCTGGCGAGCCTGGCGCTGGTGTTTATCGAGATCTGGTGCGCCTTTTCGCTGGTGAAAGGCCGCAACTGGGCGCGCTGGCTCTACCTGTTGACGCAAATTATCGTCATCTCTTATCTGTGGGCGGCCTCGATTGGCTACGGCTATCCAGAACTGTTCAGCGTGGCCGGGGAGTCAAAGCGGGAAATTCTCCATGCGCTGTTTCTGCAGAAGCTGCCGGATCTGCTGGTGCTGGCGCTATTGTTTATCCCTGCGTCGTGCCGACGATTTTTCCGCTTGCAATAACGGTGATACAATCCCCGCCCCGGTTTTCTTGAAGGTCTTCTTATGCATTGCGCACTTTACGACGCGGGCCGCTGCCGTTCTTGTCAGTGGCTGGAATTGCCATTGACGCAACAGCTCGCCGATAAAATGGCTAACCTGCGCGAACTGCTGGCGGGTCATCCAGCGGCGACATGGCTTGCTCCGGTTTCAGGTCCGGAGACGGCGTTTCGCAACAAAGCGAAAATGGTCGTAAGCGGTAGCGTAGAGCGCCCGCTGCTAGGCATGCTGCATCGTGATGGCACGCCGGAAGATCTCACCGATTGTCCGCTGTATCCGCCGAGTTTTGAACCGGTTTTCGCCGCGCTGAAGCCGTTTATCGCCCGCGCCGGACTCACCCCCTATAACGTTGCCCGCAAGCGCGGCGAACTGAAGTATTTGCTGCTGACAGAAAGCCAGCACGGCGGCATGATGTTGCGTTTCGTTCTGCGCTCTGCGGCAAAGCTTGAACAGTTGCGCGCCGCGCTGCCGTGGTTACAGCAGCAGTTGCCGCAGCTAAAGGTGATTACCGCCAATATTCAGCCCGTGCATATGGCTATCATGGAAGGGGAGCAGGAGATTTTCCTCAGCGATCAACAGGCGCTGGCGGAGAACTTTAACGGCGTACCGCTGTGGATCCGCCCGCAAAGCTTTTTCCAGACCAACCCGACGGTGGCGAGCCAGCTCTATGCTACCGCCCGCGACTGGGTACGCGCGCTGCCGGTCAACCACATGTGGGATCTGTTTTGCGGCGTCGGCGGTTTCGGCCTGCACTGCGCAACCCCGCAGATGCGCCTTACCGGTATCGAAATCGCCCCGGAAGCCATCGCCTGCGCGAAGCAATCCGCGGCCCAATTGGGATTAACCAATCTTCATTTTCAGGCGCTGGATTCCACGCAATTCGCGACGCATGAAGACGATATTCCACAGCTGGTGCTGGTCAACCCGCCGCGGCGCGGCATCGGCGCCGAACTGTGCGATTATCTAAGCCGCATGGCGCCGCCGTATATCATTTATTCGAGCTGTAACGCCCGGACGATGGCCGCAGATATTGATCGTCTGCAGGGCTATCGCCTTGAGCGAGTGCAGTTGTTCGATATGTTTCCACATACCGCGCATTATGAAGTGCTGACGCTGCTGGTTCGTGAAGTTTAAACAAAATGTGAACTCTTTAAGCGGCTGAAATCGGGTAAGCTTTATGAAACGAGCGTGAAATTCGTGGAGCGAATCTGATGAGTAAAAAAATCCTGCTGGTGGAAGATGATGATGATATTGCGGCTTTGTTGCGCCTGAATCTGCAGGATGAAGGGTACCAAATCGTGCACGAGGCGGACGGCGCGCAGGCGCTGCGCCAGCTGGATAACGGCGTCTGGGATGCGGTGATTCTTGACCTGATGTTGCCCAACGTCGACGGGCTGGAGATTTGCCGTCGCATCCGTCAGCAAACGCGCTATCTACCGGTGATTATTATTAGCGCCCGTTCGAGCGAAACCCAGCGCGTGCAGGGGCTGGAAATGGGGGCCGATGATTATCTGGCGAAACCTTTTTCTCTGCTGGAGCTGATTGCCCGGGTGAAGGCGGTTTTCCGCCGTCAGGAAGCGATGGGACAAAATCTCTTGATGGATGCCGGACGTATCGCCTGCCACGGCCTGAATATCGACCCGCTGTCCCGGGAGGTCAGGCTGCGCGGTGAACTGGTTGACCTCACGCCGCGCGAATTCGATCTGCTGTATTACTTTGCCCGCCATCCCGGTGAAGTTTTTTCGCGTCTGGCGCTGCTGGATAGCGTCTGGGGCTATCAGCATGAAGGCTACGAACATACGGTCAACACGCATATTAATCGTCTGCGTACGAAAATAGAGCGCGACCCGGCAGAGCCGGACATTATTCTTACCGTCTGGGGGAAGGGGTATAAATTTGCGCCCTATAGCGCCGGGGCGCAGTCATGATCCGCCGACTCAGCCTCAGCCAGCGGTTATCGTTGGTGTTTATCGCCTTGCTGCTGCTGTGTGCGCTGTCCGTTTGTCTGCTCCAGCTCTATAGCAGCGCGCAGTACGGTAACGTCATGGTGCAACGGCTTTCCGCCGGTCTGGCGCAGCAGATTGCCACCCGCGAGCCGCTGCTCAACGCCCACGGCGAGGTGGATCGCGCGGCGTTGAAACCACTCTTCGACCGTCTGATGGTGTTTAACCCAAGCGTCGAGCTGTACCTCGTTTCGCCGGATGGCGAGCTGCTGGCGGATGCCGCGCCGCCGGGGCACATTAAACGCCAGCGCATTGCCATGGCGCCGGTGCAGACGTTTCTCTCCGGCGGCGCGTGGCCGATTTATGGCGACGATCCGCGCAGCGTGGACCAGCAAAAAGTATTTAGCGCCGCGCCGCTACGCCTTGACGGCCAGCTACGTGGCTATCTTTATATTATTCTGCAGGGCGAAACGTTTAATGAACTGGCACAGAGCGCCTGGCAGAAGACGCTGTGGAGCCTGCTGCTATGGACCCTGCTGCTGGTGGCGTTGTTTGGCCTGTTGGCCGGAGGCCTGGCGTGGTACTGGGTGACACGCCCTGTACGCCAGCTGACGGCACTGGTGGCGGCGGGTGATAGCGACAGCATTCGCGCGATTAAGGCGCTGGCGGCGCAGGCGCCGGACCCGCATCCCGGAAATGAAGTGGCGCTGCTGCATAACCGGTTTATCGAACTGGCGCAGCAGATCGCCGGGCAATGGGATCGGCTGGCTGATAGCGATCGTCAGCGCCGGGAATTTATTGCCAATATTTCGCATGACCTGCGCACGCCGCTGACTTCGCTGCTGGGATATCTGGAGACGTTATCGCTTAAGGATGATCGCCTGACGGCGCAGGAGCGCAAGCAGTATCTGAATATCGCGCTACGCCAGGGAAATAAAGTCCGTCATCTCTCACAACAGCTATTTGAGCTGGCTCGCCTTGAACATGGCGGTATTAAGCCGCAGCCGGAAAAGTTTATCCTTGCTGAGCTGATTCAGGACGTGGCGCAAAAATTCGATCTGGCGATTGCCACCCGCGAAATCCGTCTGCGCCTGGAATTGGCGTCAGGCTTGCCTTTGGTTGAGGCAGACCTTTCGATGATGGAGCGGGTATTAACCAATCTGCTGGATAACGCCATCCGCCACACTCCGCATGGGGGCGAAATTCGTCTGTCGTCGCGCCTGCAGGGGACGCAGGTGGTGGTCGAGGTGGCCGATAGCGGCCCGGGCGTCGCCGGTGAATTACGGGCCAATCTGTTTGAGCGGCCATCGGTACTGGAACCGGGGCAGCAGAGCGCATCACGGGGCGGGCTGGGGTTGATGATTGTTCGCCGGATGCTGCAACTGCACGGGGGCGATATTCGCCTGCTGGAAGTACCGGCAGGGGCCTGTTTCCAGTTTACCCTGCCGCTGTGAGGGAGAGCGCTGCCGATAGGCCCGGCTCAGACGGTTGCACCGTAAGCCGGGAAGCGCAGGTCTTACTCCGGGAACCACTGGTTGCTAATTTTCTGGTAGGTTCCGTCAGCTTTAATCGCTTTCAGCGCGGCATTGAGTTTTTCCAGCAGCGCTTTATTATCCGGGCGCACCGCAATGCCGAGGCCGGTACCGAAGTACTGCGGGTCGGTTACTTTCGGCGTCGCCGCGCCTAACTGCGGGTTGGTCTTCAGCCATTCGTTGACCACCGCGGTATCGCCGAAGACGCCGTCGATACGGCCGTTTTTCAGGTCGATAATGGCATTCTGGTAGCTATCGTAAGCGACGGTTTTGACTTCCGGGTGCTTATCCTGCAGGTATTTCTGGTGCGTGGTGCCGTTTTCCATGCCGATACGCTTACCCTTCAGGTCATCAAAAGAGTGGTACGCGTCTTTTTTGGCGATCACCAGCGCCGAGTTGGCATAGTACGGGTCGGTAAACGCGACCTGTTTGCTACGCTCAGGCGTGATGTCCATGCCGGAAATCACCGCATCATACTTTTTAAATTTTAGCGCCGGGATCAGGCTGTCGAAAGCGTGGTTGGTAAAAGTACAGTCGGCCTGCATTTGCTTACACAGCGCTTTGGCCAGATCGAGATCGAAACCGACAATCTGGTTATTCGCATCCATGGATTCAAATGGCGGATAGGTCGCGGAAACGCCAAAGCTGATTTTCTCCGCGGCAGCGGCGCCAAAGGCGAAAGAGCTAAGCAGTGCGGCCAGAACTAACTTTTTCATAGTGGGACTCCCGTCGGTCAATCTTATGATGTTGTGCCGGTTTACGGCTGAAGTTCACAATGCCACTAAATGAATTTATATGCAATAAAGTTGTATGTTTATTTTATTGGTTATAAAAAAAACGGGTAAGCATTAGTACTTACCCGTTTCATTGTTTACTGTTTATGCATTTCGTGATGTTAGTTACGGCGCTCGAAGGCCAGCGCTTTTCTTTCCACCAGACGCATCAAGAGCGTCAGCAGGCCGTTCACTACCAGATAAATGATGCCGGCTGCGCCGAAGACCATCACGTCATAGGTGCGCCCGTAAAGCAGCTGGCCATGGCCCATCACTTCCATCAGCGTGATGGTGTAAGCCAGCGAGGTGCTCTTAAAGACCAACACCACTTCGTTAGAGTACGAGGAGAGGGCGCGTTTAAAAGCATACGGTAGCAGAATCGCCAGCGTATCCTTCTTGCTCATCCCCAGCGCGCTGCAGGACTGCCACTGGCCGTCCGGAATGGCGCGGATGGCGCCATAGAACAGCTGGGTGGTATAAGCCGCGCTGTTTAACGACAAGGCGATCAGCGCGCACAGCCAGGGCTCAGAGATGAGATGCCACAGCACCGGGTAATTCTGTAATGACGGGAACTGTCCTGGCCCATAGTAGATCAGGAAGATCTGTACCAGCAGCGGCGTACCGGTAAACAGCGTGATATAGCCGCGGACGATCCATACCACCACCGGCGTTTTTAACGTCAGGACGATGGTAAAGATCAGCGCCAGGATCAGCGCCACGACGATCGATGCCGCCGTCAGCGTCAGGCTAGTATGCAGCCCTTTCAGCAGTTCGGGTAAGTAATCGAGCATCAACCTGGTCTCCGTTCGAAGCGCGTCGCACGCTGGTCAATACGCTTGAGGATGTATTGACTCAACAGGGTGATGACGAGATAAATCGCTGCTGCAATGATGTACCAGTTAAACGGCTCCTGAGTACGGGTAGCAATACTTTTGGTTTGCAGCATCAGGTCGTTGACGCTGATAAGGCTGACCAGCGCGGTATCTTTCAGCAATACGAGCCACTGGTTGCCCAGGCCCGGCAGTGCATGGCGCCACATCTGCGGCATCACCAGGCGAAAGAATATCGCCGCCTTTGACAAACCCAGCGCTTGTCCGGACTCCCACTGCCCCTGCGGCACCGCTTTCAAGGCGCCGCGCAGGGTCTGCGAGGCATAGGCGGCATAGAGCAGGGAAAGCGCAATGGCGCCACAGAGGAACGGGCTGACGTCGAAGTTTTCAATTTGCATCTGTACCGGAATCTGCACAAACCCAAGATTGAGAGTAAAACCGTCAGACAGCGTCAGCAGCAGCTGTGAGGAACCAAAGTAGATAAACAGCACCACCAGGATTTCCGGTAGGCCGCGTAAAATCGTTACGATGCCGGTCGCCAGCCATGCCACAGGGCGCCATTTCACCGACTCCAGCACGGCGAAAAGCATCGCCAGCACCAGGCCGATGACCAGCGCGCAAACGGCAAGGCCGACGGTCATCCCGGCGGCGCTTGCTAATGGAAAAAATTCGTTCATTCAGCGTTACTTCTGGAACCATTTGCTATAGATGGTCTGGTACGTCCCATCTTTCTTCACTTTTTCCAGCGCAGCGTTAAATTTCTGCTGCAGCTCGGTATTGCCCTGACGAACCGCAATGCCGAGGCCGGTACCGAAGTAGTCTTTATCCGTCACTTTATCACCCACCGGGGCCAGCTTCGGATTGCTCTTCAGCCATTCGGTCACTACCGCCGTGTCGCCAAAGACGGCGTCAATGCGGCCGTTTTGCAGATCCAGTTTGGCATTCTGGTAGCTGTCATAAGGAACGGTGGTGATTTCCGGATGTTTATCAGTAATAAATTTCTGATGGGTAGTACCGTTCTGCACGCCAACTTTTTTGCCTTTCAGCTGGTCAATGCCGGTGAACTTGCCCTGTTGGCCGACGAATAGCGCCGAGTTTTCATAATACGGGGTGCTGAACAGCACCTGTTTTTCACGCTCAGGGGTGATATCCATACCGGCCATGACGGCGTCGAAGCGGCGGAATTTCAGCCCTGGGATCAGGCTATCGAAAGCCTGGTTAGTAAAGGTGCAGGTCGCGTCCATCTCTTTACACAGCGCGTTAGCCAGATCGACGTCAAAGCCGACGATTTTGTTGTTGGCGTCTACCAGCTCAAACGGAGGGTAGGAGGCCTCGGTGGCGAAACGGATAGTCTGGGCTGCGGTAGCGGAAAGGCTCATGCCCGCGAGCAGAGCGGCAATCAGTACTTTTTTCATCGTTATTTCCCCGAAAACATCAATGTGAAAGATAGTTTTTAAAGGCGTCGGTTTGCGGATGCGCGAAGCAGTTAGCATCCCCTTGCTCAACGATATGCCCGTTTTCCATATACACCACGCGGCTGGCGGTTTTACGCGCCACTTCCACTTCGTGGGTAACGATAACCTGGGTGATTCCGGTTTCCGCCAGTTCGCGAATGATGCTGACGATCTGGGCGGTAATTTCCGGATCCAACGCGGCGGTGGGTTCATCAAACAGCAGCACCTGCGGCTCCATCATCAGCGCGCGGGCTATCGCTACGCGCTGCTGTTGACCACCTGACAGATGCAGCGGATAGCGATCGCTGTAAGGTTTAAGGCGTAAACGCTCAAGTAGTTTTTCGGCGCGCGCCAGCGCCTGATCTTTGGTTAAGCCCAGCACGCGGCACGGGGCTTCGATCAGGTTTTGTACCACGGTCAGATGTGGCCACAGGTTGTACTGCTGGAAGACCATCCCGACATTCTGGCGCAGCTCGCGAATAGCTTTGTCAGACGGCGCTTTGGTGAAGTCGAATTGATTACCGGCGATGTTTAAGGTACCGGAACGCGGCATCTCCAGCAGGTTGAGTACGCGAAGCAGCGAGCTTTTACCGGCGCCGCTTGGGCCGAGGAGCACCAGCGTTTCCCCCTGCGGGCAATCCAGCGTGATGTCGAACAGCGCCTGGTGCGCGCCGTAGAAGCAATTAATGCCGTTTAGTTTAATACTCATCTGGGCAGTCTGATACAAATAGCTATTGAGGCCGCAAATAGTACCTTTGACAGAATAGTTATGCAATATTTATGCGTTAAAAGTTAAATGTAAACCACATTTATCACTAAAGTTAGCACAAAATATGGGTTCGTGTGGTAGGGGGGAACAAATGTCGGCATTACCGCACGGAATACCGACATTTTACCGGGGTTATCGTTTCAGCGGGGTGGCTTTAACGCCGAAATTAGCGTTTCTCAAGACTCTGACGCAGCGAGCCGGCCGGAGCGTGGCTGTTTATGCCAAGATAGCGGACATCATCAACCGCCCAGCACTGGCCTTCCTGAATCATCAGCACTTCATCTTTCCAGCTCTGAGTACCCTGTTTCAATTCGACGCGCAGCGGAATATTGCGCGCATCGCGGTTCGGGATGGTTGAGGCGCTGGCGACGTCGGCGCTATCCGCCGGGGTGGAACTGCTGGAGAATGGATTCGATTGCAGCAGCGCGTTGCGCGACGGGTCCTGACGGGCGTCGTTCAGCAGTTTTGCCAGATCGTCGCTCAGATACGGGCGCAGCGCGGTGAGATCGTTATTACGGTGCTGGATTTGATAATCATAGAACTGCTGCGCTACCTCGTCCGGGCCGCCCTCGATGCAGGAACCGCTGCGGGTGCCGTTGTCTTTATAAGCCGGGGTCACGGTGGTACAGGCGCTCAGCGCCAGTGCGCAAGGCAAAACAAGTGCAAGAATGTTGTAGCGCATGATGATTTCCTTATGAACTCACTACGTTGTTAGATTCTGCTAAAGCATAGCGTAAGCGCGACAATTGTACTTGACGCAAAGAGCTAAGACCTTGATGTGACAACGACCATCGGCGCCCGCGCCTCTTGCGCGGGCAGCCGGCGCATCAGAACTGATAACTATAGTTGACGCTGGCGAACCACAGATAAGGGTGATCGTAGCTGCCGGCGATAATTTCCGGAGATTTTACGTGGGAAGATTGCATATGTAGATAAGATACCGCGACGCCGATATTGCTGGCGGGGGTTATCTGGTATTGCGCGCCGGTAGCGAAGCGCCACTCATCGCCGGTTGGCAGGGAGAGCGCCGTGTCGCTTTGCGAATCATAAACCGTACTGTCGAAACCGACGCCGGCGTTCAGACGCCATTGCTCGGTCGGCCGGTACTGCACGCCGACGGCGCTATGCCAGGAATCCTTCAGGCGGTTATTTTTATGACTTTCGTGACCGGCAACGGTGATTTGCGGGCTGCCGAACTGGCTCCAGTCCTGCCAGCCGAGATCGCCCATCACCGACCACTGTTTATTAATATCGTGGACCATGCTGAGCATGATCTGCTGCGGCGCGCGGACCTGGGCGGAGAGTGGCAAATCATACGCAACGTTCGGTAAATTGGGGAAACGCGCTTTGCCCTTAACGTTAAAGTCATAATCGGTTTTACTGTTCCAGGTGATGCCGGCGCGCGTCTGGTCGGTCAACTGCATCAACAGGCCCAGACGGTAGCTCATCGCCCAGTCATGATCTTTATCTTTCTCATCATTACCGTCGACGTTGCGCGTCAGCGATAAATAACCGTAGTTCAGGTTGGCCGATGCGCCGACAGAGAGCCGATCGTTAAGTTTCCACGCCAGCGACGGGCTCAGCGTCATCGCCACCATGGTACTTTTCTTGATAAGACGGTCGCCGGCCCAGTTGCCAAAATCAATGCCTAAACCGTAGTTGCCGTACAGACCGATCCCGGCATAAATATCATCACTAATCTTCTGTGCATAAAAGCCGCTGGCGTTCGGGAACAGATTCATCACGTTACCAGGGCTATTGCCGCCGTGGTCGTTATTCATCTGGTACGGGATATCGCCGCCCATGACCTGCGCGCCGCCGGTAAACATATGGTCAGGCAGCCGGGTCATGCCGGCTGGGTTGGTGACGATGGTGGAGGCGTCCTGCGCGCGGGCGGCCTGACCTGCGCCTGCCAGGCCGACGTCTTCGGTGCCGATTTCATAAAAATAGAGTGCGCTGGCATGGCTGAAGCCAGAGCAGAGCAACCCAGAAATAAGGAATGCGATTTTTTTCATTTGCCACCTGCGGTAATGTAAAACGCGAGCATATTCTTATGCCACAAAAGTATAGTGGGCATATCTGTTATAGCATCGGATTTATATTGATAGTCCGGGGGATGTATTGCGAGTCCGATAACGGAGTGGTTTAGCTATTTTAAACGTTATGCGAATGACCATCCTGATGATGGCGCATATTTGATATGACTATTAACGAGGGGTAAATGGAAAAAGAGTATAAAAATAAATGTTCGCCGAGTAATAAGTAAGAAACATTATCACCATGCGATGATAATGTTTCTATATCAGTAATAACTAATTATTTCTTCTTATAGATATTCGCGGATACGTGCAGTTTCTTATCGGTATTGCCGGAAGAGAGAACCACAACGTCAGCGCCTTTTTCATCGGCTTTTTTGATCAGTTCTTCGCGCGCATCACTCGGCGCAGTTTGTCCGGTAGAGGAGATGGTACCAATTTTGTGGTATTGACCCTGTACTTTAGCGAAATCTTCTTTGCTCAGAATTTCTGCAGAAAATGCGTTCGCGGTTAAAAACAATGCTGCACCTGCCACTAAAGCTGCATATTTCATATTATTAATCTCCATTGTTTATCTTGCTATCATCATGCCCTTGTTTTAACTAACCAATGAGCGCCCTCAGAGTGAATCAAGCCCGTCTTTTTTTCAAGCAAAATGCTGCATTTTTATGACCTTTAATTAACGATTTTTTAAAGAAAAGATGACGTGGTTCTCATTGATAACGCTTGCTTTTTATTGCGCAATAGACTGTATCGGGTCGTAAGACCTTTTTTATCTGTCGTTAGCTGAAAATGACGTTAAGCAGCGAGTGGCTGAAGCGGCCGGCAACAGACATTCCCGGGCTGATGGTTTATCATATAGAAAAGTCACCGCAGGCAGCTTAACGCATTGTCCGGAAGCTGAAAAAGGAGTAGCTATGCCGACAGAACAACGGCTGGATCCGCGCGAAAATCGAACGATGCTGTGGGCCAATCGCGAAAATGTACAAAAGCACGCGCTGTCGCGCAGCATGCCGTGGCTGGCGTTCGTCAATATCTCCTTTGCCTTGATGGTCATCTTCCGCAACGTTCTGTTCACCGAGTTCGATCACCAAAGGTTGTCTAACCATTATATTATTCCTTATCTGGAGATGGCGCTTGGGGCCATTATTGTTTTCTCGCTGGCGCTTTGCCTGATGGTTATCTCCGGGCGGATATTAAGTGGTACCTATGCTACAAAAGTGATTTCCGCTATCTTGTTGATCCTCAGTTTATGTTGGTCGATGAGTAGTTACTGCTTCATCATTTTCTGGTCATTGCCGTTCGCGTGGCCGCTGCTGGTTATTTTAATGACCACCGGTCTTGCCGCGCTCTATTATTTCCCGGTGGGCATTGCGGCTTATCTTGTTCCTTTATGGGTTACCTCGTTGCTTGCAGGGGTGCAAATACATCACGGCGTCGATTTACGTTTTTTAATCCTTTGGGGAATATGTACCGCTATTATGGTATACGGCCGTCAGATCTTGCAGCGCTGGTATGACGAGGCCTGGAACACCCATCAGGAGAATATTCAGCTGATTAACCGTCTGGAAAACATGGCTAATCAGGATGCGTTGACGGTGACCGCGAACCGCCGGGCGTTGGACAATTTTTTAGCTCAGGCGTGGGAAGGTAAAGAGCCGCTGGCGCTTATTATTCTCGATGTCGATTTCTTTAAACGTTATAACGATCACTACGGGCACCAGGCGGGAGATTATTGCCTTTCCTGTATCGCCTCGGTATTGAAAATGTCGGTGCGCGCGCAGGATGATATGGTGGCGCGCTATGGCGGCGAGGAGTTTGTGATTGTTCTGCCGCTGCAATCATTAGATAACGCTACGGCGGTGGCGCAGCGGATCCAACAGAAGATTCGCGAAGCGGCGCTGCCGCATGCCAAATCCGATGCCGGGCCGCTGGTGACGGTCAGTATGGGAATTGTTGCCTCAGAGGGAAGCACTCCACCTTCAGAGTTGATCGCGCAGGCGGATGCTGCGCTGTATAAAGCTAAGCAGGAAGGGCGTAATCGATGGTCTTATTAGGAAAGCGTATTCTCCAGCTTGCGCTTGCCGCTTTGCTACTGGCAGGCTGTGCGCAGGAGCAGGGTATTGTCGACAAACAGGGTTATCAGTTGGATACCCGCCATCCGGCACAGGCGGCCTATCCGCGTATTAAAGTCCTGGTCATTCACTATACCGCCGATAACTTTGATGTCTCGCTGGCGACCCTGACCGACAAAGAGGTCAGTTCACACTATTTAATTCCCGAGCAGCCGCCGCTGCACCACGGTAAACCGCGTATCTGGCAACTGGTGCCGGAGGAAGATTTAGCCTGGCATGCCGGCATCAGCTTCTGGCGCGGCAGCACGCGCATCAATGATACCTCGATCGGTATTGAGCTGGAAAATCGCGGCTGGCAAAAAAATGGCGATATAAAACGTTTTACCCCATTCAATCCGGCGCAAATTGAAGCGCTTATCCCGCTGGCGAAAGATATCATTGCCCGCTATCACATTCAGCCGCAAAACGTCGTCGCTCATGCCGATATCGCGCCGCAGCGCAAGGATGACCCTGGCCCGCTGTTCCCGTGGCGAGCGCTGGCGCAGCAGGGGATTGGCGCCTGGCCTGATGATTCACGTGTCGCCTTTTATTTGCAAGGGCGTCCGAGTTGGCAACCGGTTGATAGCGGAGAATTGTTAGACCTGCTGTCGCGCTACGGCTATCAGGTCACCCCAGAGATGACTCCGGCGCAGCAAAAACGGGTGATTATGGCCTTCCAGATGCACTTCAGGCCGGCACGCTGGGACGGCGTGGCCGATGCGCAAACGCAGGCCATCGCCGAGGCGTTGCTGGAAAAATATGGGCAAGGGTAAACCTTTGGCAGCAAACAGGATGGTTTGCTGCCGTAAGCGATGGTTTTAATCGTGCAGTTTGCCGTGGTCCTTTAACCACGCGGCGGTACGGGTAACCCCCTCATCCAGGGTAACGATCGGCTGATAGCCAAGTTCCTGCTGAGCGCGGGAGATATCGAGGGTAAA
The DNA here is from genome assembly GCF_032601985.1 of Klebsiella sp. 141203. Lineage (NCBI taxonomy): Bacteria > Pseudomonadati > Pseudomonadota > Gammaproteobacteria > Enterobacterales > Enterobacteriaceae > Klebsiella > Klebsiella sp. 141203. The sequence goes on from NZ_JAQIRL010000002.1 coordinate 453,570, forward strand.
GTCGAAATTGAGCTTCGAAACGCCGTAATGGGTGAAAGCCGGTTCTTTTGCCGATTTATTACCGAAATGCTCCATGCTGCGGGCAATAATATCCAACATCGGATAGGGCACCGAGCGGATTCGGCACTTGATGCCCAGCTCGTCGATGAGCTTCTGCACAATGCTGCGCAGCGTCTGCGGCTCGCCGTTGCTGATATTCCACGCCCGCGCGGAAGGTAAGTGGTCGCACTGCGGCTGACTGGCAAGCCACATCGCATGCACCGCGTTTTCGTAGTAAGTCATGTCCACCAGCGCGTTACCGCCGCGCGGCAAGAGCACGCTGCCGTAGTGGCGCATCATCTGCACCATGCGCGGAATAAAGACTTTATCATGCGGCCCGAACAAGCTTTGCGGGCGCAATATCGTAAAGCGGGTATGCGGGTTCGCCTGCGCCAGCAGGTTGATAACCTCTTCGCTGGCCGCCTTGCTGCGGGCGAACTCATTGGCGAAGCGGTGCGGGCGGAAATCTTCCTGAATATCGCGATGGTGGTGATAATCGAAATAGAGCGAAGGCGATGAAATATGGACGAAATTGCGTACGCCCCAGGCAACGGACCATTCGCCAAGACGACGAGTCGCACGAACGTTGGCTAAATCGAAGGCTTGCTGGGTACCCCACGGCGAGGTAAAGCTGGAACAGTGCCAAAGCGTATCAATACCGGCGAGCATCACTTTAGCCTGCGAAGAGACCAGTTCGGTTAGATCAGCGGGAATAAATTCCGCGCCCATTTTGCTCAGAAGCTTACCCATCGCTTCGTTGCGCCCGGTCGCTCGCACGCTGATGCCCTTGTTGCGCAGATATTCCACCGCATTACGGCCTAATCCGCTGGTCGCACCGGTAACCAGTACCTTCATATCAATCTACTGTCCCAGAAAAGAATTTCGTGCGCATTTTTCCGTGATTCTCCCGAGTATGCAATGAGAATCATGAAAGAATAACGCTTAATCTTCGTTTTTGCCTGTGATTTGCTCGGCCTGGCGGGCGATGCGTCGCGCCATGCCGCGAAAAATAAACAGATGCGCCGGGATCATCAGTAGCCAGTAGAACAGGCCGGGCATGCCGTGTGGATGCCACCAGGCGCGAACGTCGAGTTCGCGATGGTCGCCTTTATCGCTAATAGTAAAGCTTAAACGACCCAGACCGGGAGCTTTCATGCCAAACAATAGGGTTAACTGTTGTTCTTCTTCCACAATAATCACCTTCCAGCTATCTACCGTATCGCCGGTTTGCAGATAATCATGCTGCGGTCGCCCCTTGGCCAGGCGGTGGCCGACCAGCAGGTCCATAGCGCCGCGGATTTTCCACAGGATATTGCCGAAGAAGTAGCCCTCTTTGCCGCCGATTTGGTTCACCACCTGCCACAGTGCCTTACGGCTCGCCTGGGTGCTGACGGTGCAGCCTGCCTGCTTTGGGTAGTAGCCATACTCCGGCCGCCAGCGGGCGAAAGCCTGAGCGTCGTAGCCCCAGTCGCTGGAGTTCACCAGCTGTTCTTCCTCTTTCAGGGTACGACGCACCGCCTGATCGAAGGGAATCAACGTTTGCGGGATCAGCGCGCGTAGCGAACGATCGTCGGCGATCAGATCGTGTTTTAGCCCCTGAATCAGCGCTTTAGCGATGGTGGGGGGGACCGAGGTGATAACGTTCAGGAACCACACCGAAATCCAGCGGGTCGGAAAGGGGATAGGGATCAACAGGCGATGCTTGCCGCTGACCGCCATAAAATGGGTGAACTGCTGCTGATAGCTCAGGACATCCGGACCGGCAGCCTCGAAGACGCGGTGCTCGCGAGCCGGATGGTTAAGTAACTCCACCAGATAGTAGAGCAGGTTTTCCAGCGCGATGGGCGTGGTGCGCGATCGTACCCAGCGCGGCGGCGTAAGCACCGGCAGGTTGTAAACCATGTCGCGCATCACTTCAAAAGCGGCGGATCCGGCGCCGACGATGATACCCGCCCGTAACTCGGTAACGGGGATCCCTGACTCGCGTAGGACATCGGCCGTCACCTGGCGGGCGCGCAGATGGTCGGACTGCTCCTGGGCTGGCGCCTGCAGCGAGCTGAGAAAGATGACCTGGCGCACCGGCGTCTGACGCAAGGCATCTCGCACGTTAACGGCGACGCGGCGTTCATGGGCGATGAAATCGCCGCCTTCGCCCATGCCATGTACCAGGTAGTAAAGGGTATCAACCCCGCGAAGCAGAGCAGGGAGATCCTGCGGCTGATTGAGGTCGATAGCGTGGCAGGTGACGCCGGGAAGATCGAGCTTCTGCAGCCTGTCGATATGGCGTGCCGCCGCCAACACCGGATAACCTCGTGCGCTTAATTCGCGCACCAGATGCTGGCCAATATAGCCGCTGGCGCCGAGCACCAGAATAGATTGCGACACGCCTGACTCCTTAGCGTTGTAAAAAGGCTTGCCAGTGGCCGACCACTTCCGTCAACTGCTGGCGGTTAACATCGAGATGCATGACCAGACGCACGACTGGCGAGGCGTTGATCAACACGCCGCGAGCCTGCATGAATTCGCCGAGGGCGCGTGCCTGCTCCTCACCGACGCGCACGAACAGCATGTTGGTGTCGTGGCGCATCACGTCAGCACCGACGGCGCGTAGCTGTTCCGCCATCCACGCGGCGTTGTCGTGATCTTCCTGCAGACGGGTAACGTTATTTCGCAGAGCGTACAGACCGGCGGCGGCCAGAATGCCAGCCTGACGCATCCCGCCGCCGACCATTTTACGCCAGCGAATGGCGCGTCGGATGTACGCTTCGCTGCCCAGCAGCAGAGAACCGACCGGCGCGCCGAGCCCTTTTGACAGGCAGATGGTGAACGAATCACAGTATTGCGCGATATCGCGCAGCTCGCAGCCGTACGCTACAACGGCGTTGAAGATACGCGCGCCATCGACGTGTAGCGCCAGATTACGCTGGCGGGTGAACGCCCAGGCCTCTTGCAGATAGCCCCGCGGCAACACCTTACCGTTGTGCGTATTCTCCAGACTTAACAGGCGGGTGGGGGCGAAATGGATATCGTCGGGCTTAATTTTGGCCGCGACTTTATCCAGCGGTAGCGAACCGTCCGCCGCGGCATCGATCGGCTGTGGCTGAATACTGCCCAGCACCGCTGCGCCGCCGGCTTCATACAGATAGTTATGCGCGCCCTGGCCGACGATGTACTCTTCGCCGCGCTGGCAGTGGCTAAGCAGGCCAACGAGGTTGGCCTGGGTGCCGGTAGGCAGAAACAGCGCCGCCTCTTTACCAGCGAGCTCAGCGGCATAGCGCTGGAGTTCATTGACGGTTGGGTCGTCGCCATACACATCGTCCCCGACCGGGGCGGCCATCATGGCCTCCATCATGGCGCGCCCGGGGCGAGTTACGGTATCACTGCGAAGATCTATCACGGCATATCCTTGTTCTGATTCAGGGTGATAGCATTGTTTTACCTGAGCCAGTTGGTTTTCGCCAGTTCGATCACTTCATCGCCGCGTCCGCTGATAATCGCCCGCAGCATATACAGGCTAAATCCTTTGGCCTGCTCCAGCTTAATTTGCGGCGGGATCGCCAGTTCTTCCTTGGCTACCACCACATCGACTAACACCGGGCCGTCGGTGCTAAAGGCCGTTTGCAGCGCCTCATCAACCTCCGAGGCTTTCTCGACGCGTATCCCTTTGATCCCGCAGGCTTCGGCAATGCGGGCGAAGTTGGTGTCGTGCAGCTCGGTACCGTCGGTCAGATAGCCGCCGGCTTTCATCTCCATCGCCACGAAGCCGAGAATGCTGTTATTAAAAATGACGATTTTCACCGGCAGCTTCATCTGCGCCAGCGATAAAAAATCCCCCATTAGCATGCTGAAACCGCCATCGCCGCACATCGCGATGACCTGGCGATTCGGCGCGGTCGCTTTGGCGCCAATAGCCTGCGGCATGGCGTTGGCCATCGAGCCGTGGTTAAACGAACCCAGCAGGCGGCGTTTGCCGTTCATTTTCAGATAGCGCGCCGCCCAGACGGTGGGGGTACCGACGTCGCAGGTAAAGATCGCGTCGTCGTCGGCAAAGCGGCTAATCTGCTGCGCCAGATACTGGGGATGGAGCGCTTTTTCGCTGGGTTTGGCGAGATCGTCAAGCCCTTTACGCGCTTCGCGATAATCCTCCAGCGCTTTATCGAGGAAGCGGCGATCGGTTTTCTCTTCCAGCAGCGGCAGCAGCGCTTTCAGGGTCGATTTGATATCGCCCACCAGCGCCATATCTACCTTACTGTGCGCGCCGATGCTACCGGGGTTGATGTCGATCTGGATAATTTTGGCGTCGGTGGGATAGAACGCGCGATAGGGGAACTGGGTGCCGAGCAGGATCAGCGTGTCGGCGTTCATCATGGTATGGAAACCGGAAGAGAAGCCGATAAGCCCGGTCATGCCAACATCGTAAGGATTGTCGTATTCGACGTGCTCTTTCCCGCGCAGGGCATGGACGATAGGGGCCTTAATTTTCGCCGCAAAATCCACCAGCTCCTGGTGCGCGCCGGCACAGCCGCTGCCGCACATCAGGGCAATATTACTCGAGTAGCGGATAAGCTGCGCCAGCTTGTGCAGCTCTTCGTCCGCCGGAGTGACCGTGGGAAGCGGGGCATGATACCAGTGGCTGCTGGCGCTTTCCGGAGCCGGTTTTAGCGCCACGTCGCCGGGCAGGACCACCACCGACACGCCGCGGTTAATCACCGCCTTACGCATGGCGATAGCCAGCACCTGCGGAATTTGCTCAGGAGTGGAGACCAGCTCGCAGTAGTGGCTACATTCGCGGAACAGCTCCTGCGGATGCGTTTCCTGGAAATAGCCGCTACCGATTTCGCTCGACGGAATATGGGCCGCAATGGCCAGCACCGGTACGTGGTTACGATGGCAATCAAACAGACCGTTAATCAGATGAAGGTTGCCAGGCCCGCAGGAACCGGCGCACACCGCCAGTTCGCCGGTGAGCTGTGCTTCCGCGCCGGCGGCAAAGGCGGCAACCTCTTCATGGCGGGTCGGCATCCATTCGATGGTACCCATGCGGTTTAAACTGTCGCTCAAGCCGTTGAGGGAATCCCCGGTCACTCCCCAAATACGTTTCACGCCCGCTTGTTCAAGCGTTTTTGCAATGTATGACGCCACGGTCTGTTTCATGGTTTTCCATCTCCTTTTTGTGATAACGCTATCAAGCTTAGATGAAACTGCAGGTTGTGTTGCCGATTGCCCCTTATTTTTCGCTGGTTTTATTGATGGAATATTGCGCATACTCTGGGAGCACACAGGGTGTAAAACAGGAAGAACATCAAATGGTTAAGGGATTGTTAAATACAGTAAATAAAACGCTATCGCATGAAGACGCCGGTAAACTCTTGTTACGACTTGCCGTTGGCGGCTTAATGTTATTTCACGGTCTGCATAAGCTAATCGACGGTGTGGATGGCATCAGCGGTATGCTGGTCGCGAAAGGGCTGCCGGGATTTATTGCCTACGGCGTGCTGGTGGGGGAAGTCGTCGCGCCTTGTTTGCTTATTCTTGGCGTATTGACGCGCCCGGCGGCGCTGGTGCTGGCGTTTACCATGGTGGTGGCCTGGCTGATGGTTGGGACAGGTAAGACATTCGAGCTGGATGCCGTCGGCGCATGGGCGATTGAAAGCCTGGTCTATTTCTTTATCGGCGCGCTGGCGATTGCGCTATTAGGGGCAGGGCGTTATTCGTTGGCCGGTCAGTCGGTCTGGCGGTAAAAAAGTGCCGGATGGCGGCATTAATGCCTTATCCGGCCTACGGTCCTGTAGCCCCGGTAAGCGGTAGCGCCACCGGGGATTTTGACCTCAGGCGAGAACCAGATCGCTCTGCGGGTGGCAGGAGCAGGCCAGCACGTAGCCGTCGGCGATTTCCGCATCGGTCAGCGTCATGGTGCTGGTTACGCTGTATTCGCCGGCAACCACTTTGGTTTTGCAGCAGCCACAGACGCCAGCGCGGCAGGCGACGGTCACCGGTACCTTATTGCTCTCCAGCGCGTCCAGCAACGTGGTGCCGACCGGCGCGTAGAACGTTTTCGCCGGCTGCAGCTTGGTAAATTTCAATCCGTCGGTAGCGGCTTCCGCCACCGGGGTAAAGAACTTCTCTTTAAAGAAACGCGTCACGCCAAGCGCCGTCACTTCTTGTTCCACCATCTCCATATAAGGCGCCGGGCCGCAGGTCATCACGGTACGGCTGGAGAGATCCGGCACGCTTTGCAACAGCTCGCGGGTGAGGCGCCCGGCGATAAAGCCCGGCGTCGCGTCGTGTTCCGCCACCAGCGTGACCGGGTATTGACGCCACTCTTCGGCGAAAATGACATCCTTCGGCGAACGCACGTTAAAGATAACCTGCACATCCGCCTGCGGGCGGTACTTCGCCAACCAGCGGCGCATCGACATAATAGGCGTCACGCCGCAGCCTGCGGCCAGCATCAGAAAACGATCGCTTGTTTTATCTTCGCAGGTAAACTCGCCCATCGCATCCGACAGCCAGATATAGTCGCCGCGTTTTACATCGCGGGTTAACCACTGTGAGCCTGCGCCATCGTCAATACGACGAACGGTCAGCGTAATGTACTCACTGACCCCCGGCGTTGAGGAGAGCGTGTAGGCGCGCAGCGTATCCGCCGAATGGCGCACGCTAACCAGCGCGTACTGCCCGGCGCGATAGGGATAGTAGTCGTGGCACAGCAACGAAATCGTCCATACGTCCGGCGTTTCCTGCTGAATATGATGAACCTGCATTCGCCACGGGCACTGTTGAGTTGGCATTGTCATGCGGTGACTCCTTATGCGCTCAGCAACTGCTGCATATCTTGTTCTACGGTAGTGACGGAACGCAGACCGAACTTCTCGTTGAGGACAGCCAGCAGGTCCGGCGTGAAGAAGCCAGGCGCGGTCGGGCCGGTGACGATGTTTTTCACCCCGAGCGACAGCAGCGTCAGCAGGATGACGATGGCTTTTTGTTCGAACCAGGAGAGCACCAACGACAGCGGCAGATCGTTTACGCCACAGCCCAGTTTTTCCGCCAGCGTTACTGCGAGAATAATCGCCGAGTAGGCATCGTTACACTGACCGGCGTCGACCAGACGCGGCAGGCCTTCGATATTGCCGAAATCCAGTTTGTTGAAGCGGTATTTACCGCATGCGAGAGTCAAAATCAGGCAGTCGTCCGGTACGCTGGTAGCGAAATCAGTGAAGTAGTTACGTTCGCCGCGCGCGCCGTCGCAGCCGCCGACGAGGAAGATGTGGCGCAGTTTTTCACGGCTGACCAGATCAATCAGCGTATCCGCCGCGCCTAGCAGCGTCTGGCGGCCGAAACCAACGGTGATCAGATGCGGGATTTCGCTATACGGGAAGCCGGCCATTTGCTGCGCCTGGGTGATAACCGGGGAGAAATCTTCGCCTTCCAGATGATTGACGCCCGGCCAGCCGACGATGCTGCGAGTCCAGATGCGGTCGTCGTAGGCGCCGACGGTTGGGTCGATGATGCAGTTCGAGGTCATCACGATGGGCCCCGGGAAGCGGGCGAATTCAACCTGCTGGTTTTGCCAACCACTGCCGTAGTTACCGATCAGATGTTTAAACTTACGCAGCTCCGGGTAACCGTGAGCCGGTAACATTTCACCGTGGGTATAGACGTTAACGCCGGTGCCTTCAGTCTGCTCTAACAGGTTATACAGATCTTTCAGATCGTGCCCGGAGATCAGGATGCACTTACCTTCGGTCGCTTTAACGTTGACCTGGGTCGGCGTCGGGTGGCCATATTTCGTGGTTTCACCGGCGTCGAGGATGCTCATCACTTTGAAGTTCATCTGGCCGATTTCCATCGAACATTCCAGCAGAGCGTTCATATCGGCAGGCCAGGTACCCAGCCACGCCATGATTTTATGGTACTGGGCGTAAATGTCGTTGTCGTACTGACCGAGCACGTGCGCGTGTTCCATATAGGCCGCGGCGCCTTTCAGGCCGTACAGGCACAGCAGGCGCAGGCCGAGGATATTCTCACCGATCGCGGCCTTGTCTTTATTTGGCGTATAGTCCGCCGCCTGACGTTGCAGCTCGCCCAGATCATCGCTAACCAACTGCAGAGCGGCTACCGGGCTGTCGACCGAGGCCTTGGCATCAATATTCAGGCATTGCGCTTTCAGCGCCTCGCGCATCGCGATGGCCTGACGGGCGTAGCCGACGATACGCGGCGAGTCGAAGTTCACGTTGGTTAGAGTAGAGAAGAACGCCCGCGGGGCGAAATTATCCACCTCATGATCGATGATGCCGTATTCACGTGCCTTAACGGCCCATGCGGATAGGCCCTGCAGCGAAGCAATCAGCAGATCCTGTAAATCGGAGGTTTCAGCGGTTTTACCGCACATACCCTGCGCGTAAGAACAGCCATTTCCTGCCGGCGTACGGATAGTTTGTTCACATTGCACACAAAACATGATCACACCTTTTAAAGTTATATTTTAGATACATGTTTAAGGTTATGCCTGTCGCCGTATGGAGAAAAGGTATTTCTGACACAACTTAAAGGGAGATTGATTTAGCGCAATTTTGGCGGTAGGGAGCCTACCGCCATAGGGGGATCAGGCTGAGAAGAACGCCATCAGCACCGGCACCAGCAGGCTGAGGATAAAACCGTGGACGATGGCTGCAGGCACGATTTCCACGCCGCCGGAGCGCTGTAGCACCGGCAGAGTAAAGTCCATCGAGGTTGCGCCGCACAGCCCAAGCGCGGTAGAGCGGCTGCGCATTACCATGCCGGGGATTAACATTATCGCCAGCAGTTCGCGGGCCAGATCGTTAAAGAATGTCGCGCTGCCAATGACCGGGCCGTAGGATTCGGTCATTAGAATTCCGGAAAGAGAGTACCAGCCGAAGCCGGATGCCATCGCCAGACCGGTTTTAATGGGCAGACCAAGAATAAGGGCATTAATCACTCCGCCAAATAATGAGCTGGCCGCGACCACCACCGCGACAATCATTCCGCGGCGATTAAGCACAATTTGGCGTAAAGTCATTCCATTATTACGTAGCTGAATACCGATGAGGAATAATAAGAAAATTAAAGTATATTCGCTGGCTTCAGTCGCATGCTGTAAAAAAGAGAGGCCGCTTAATCCCAGCAGGAAACCAATTAGCACTACGCCAAGCAGCTGTAGTGACTCGAGAGCCATCGCCAGGCGCGAGGGTAATTTTTCCGGACGATGCTTGACTCGCCACGGCATTTTTTTATCCAGCCATAGCAGTGCTGCAATATTGCACAGAATAATAACCACAATGCTGACCGCGGAGTAATGCAGTATTGATAACAGATTGCTGCTGAGATTATCGAGGAAGGCAAGGCTAATCCCCATGAAAAAGAGGATAACGTAAACAATCCAGCTAAGCAGCCGGGTAATCAGTTTCAGTGCGGAAGGGTGACGCAGAGGAATAAGGTAGCCGACAATCAACGGCAGCAGAATGATTAATAGTCCCGAAAACATGAACGGCAAGGTCCTTGCAAAATAAGAATAGCGCCACTGACACTACCCAATTCGCCAGGCCGAGTAAAGCTGTCGACAAAAAGAAAAAGCCCGGCGTCGCCGGGCTTCTTGCGAGGGTTAGTCGCGTTTTTCGAGCAGGGTGCGGTACAGCACGCCGCCGAGGATACCGCCGATGATTGGCATCACCCAGAACAACCACAGCTGTTGCAGCGCCCAGCCGCCCTGGAAGATAGCGACCGCGGTGCTACGCGCCGGGTTTACGGAGGTGTTGGTGACCGGAATGCTAATCAGGTGAATGAGGGTCAGCGCCAGGCCGATGGCGATCGGCGCAAAGCCCGCCGGGGCGTTTTTATCGGTCGCACCGTGAATAACCAGCAGGAATCCGCAGGTCAGCACGATTTCGATAACGATAGCGGACAGCATGGAGTAGCCACCCGGAGAGTGTTCGCCGAAACCGTTTGAAGCGAAGCCGCTCGCGGCAGCGTCGAAACCGGCTTTACCGCTGGCGACGACGTACAGCACTGCGGCGGCAATAATACCGCCGACAACCTGGGCGATAATATAACCAATGACGTCTTTAGCCGGGAAACGACCGCCAGCCCACAGGCCTAAAGTGACCGCTGGGTTAAAGTGCCCGCCGGAAATATGACCCACGGCAAAAGCCATGGTTAATACGGTTAAACCGAAGGCCAGGGCGACGCCGGCAAAACCAATTCCCAATTCCGGGAAAGCCGCTGCCAGCACTGCGCTGCCGCAGCCGCCGAATACAAGCCAGAATGTGCCAAAGCACTCTGCTGCTAATTTTCTGAACATAACCACCTCAAATAATAATGTAAACGAACACGTTATGACGTGCCGGTCTTTATTTATCGACGCAAAGGATGACGATAAAAATAAAGCGTCGCTATTCTAGGGACGAACGCCACCCTCGGACTAGTTAAATAAATTGATGTAATTTGATTTAGAGCAATGAGATGATTTTCCTTTCACCATGCATGATTTATGCAAGTGTAGAACACAACGCTGAAAAATAAACTACTACCGAAGATGAATTAATTTATTAATTATATGAAATCAAGAGCTGATACCTTACAAACTCATTTGCTTCTGAGTTCAATTGTCGGTGCGGGAAGCAGGGGGTGCCATGTTGTCTGCGCCTCGCTATACTACTGATTACTGAAGGAGAATGTGGGCCAGGCGGAGGGGATATGCATCTTGAGCGTGTAGAGATCGTCGGATTTCGCGGTATCAACCGTTTATCGTTGATGCTCGAGCAAAACAATGTGCTAATCGGCGAAAACGCATGGGGTAAATCCAGCCTGCTGGACGCTCTGACGCTGCTTTTATCGCCTGAGTTTGACCTGTACCATTTCGTACGCGATGACTTCTGGTTTCCCCCCGGCGATATTCAGGGGCGGGAGCATCATCTGCATATCATTTTAACTTTCCGCGAAAATGAACCCGGGCGCCATCGCGTGCGCCGTTTTCGACCGCTTAGCGATTGCTGGGTGCCCTGTGATGACGGCTATCAGCGCATTTTCTATCGCCTTGAGGGGGAGCTGGCGGACGACGGCAGCGTGATGACCCTGCGTAGTTTTATTAACTGCCAGGGAGAGGCGCTGGAGATGCAAGATATCGACGATCTGGCGCGCCATCTGGTGCGCTTAATGCCGGTATTGCGCCTGCGCGACGCCCGCTTTATGCGCCGAATTCACAACGGAACCGTGCCGCATTCGCCGCAAATTGAGATTACCGCCCGGCAGCTGGATTTTCTCTCCCGCGAACTGGTCAATCATCCGCAAAATCTCACCGATGGGCAAATCCGCGAAGGGCTGTCGGCGATGGTGCAACTGCTAGAACATTACTTCGCCGAGCAGAGCAGCGCGCAAAGCCGCAATCGCCTGATGCGCCGACGTTCTCATGATGAACAACGCAGCTGGCGCTATCTCGATATTATTAACCGAATGATTGATAAACCCGGCGGACGCAGTCATCGGGTGATCCTGCTTGGGTTGTTCTCCACTTTATTGCAGGCGAAAGGGACCGTCCGCCTCGATCGCGATGCGCGGCCGCTGCTGCTGATTGAAGATCCAGAAACGCGGTTGCATCCGATCATGCTTTCGGTCGCCTGGCATTTACTGAATCTCCTGCCGCTGCAGCGAGTCACTACAACCAATTCCGGCGAACTTTTGTCGTTGACGCCGGTCGAGCAGGTGTGTCGGCTGGTGCGTGAATCGTCCCGCGTTTCGGCGTGGCGGCTCGGTCCCGGTGGGATGAATGCGGAAGATAGCCGTCGCATTGCGTTTCACATTCGCTTCAACCGCGCGTCATCGCTGTTTGCCCGCTGCTGGTTGCTGGTGGAAGGCGAAACGGAAACCTGGGTTATCAACGAACTGGCGCGCCAGTGCGGGCATCATTTCGACGCTGAAGGGGTGAAGGTGATTGAATTCGCCCAATCCGGGCTCAAGCCGCTGATTAAATTTGCCCGCCGGATGGGGATTGAATGGCATGTGCTGGTTGACGGCGATGAGGCAGGAAAGAAGTACGCCGCTACGGTGCGCGGACTACTCAACAATGATAACGAACTGGAACGCGTACACTTAACCATGCTTCCGGCGATGGACATGGAACACTTTATGTATCGTCAGGGGTTCGATGATGTTTACCATCGGGTGGCGCAGATCCCGGATAATATGCCGATGAACATGCGCCGGGTGATCACCAAAGCCATTCACCGTTCATCGAAACCCGACCTGGCGATAGAGGTCGCGATGGAGGCTGGACGGCGGGGAATCGACGCCGTCCCGACGTTGCTGAAAAAGATGTTTTCCCGGGTGTTGTGGCTGGCGCGCGGGCGCGCTGATTAGCCCAGCAGCGAAAACCGTGCCATGTCTCGCCGCAAGACATCGCGGCAGCCCAACATCAATAAACATTAAGCATTGCTAAAATTCTGGCTTCTGTTCGCCGCCGCTTCCGTTAGAATCATCATCCGAGCTGCGGGGAATAGATCAGGAATTTTTTATGACATTGAATGGAAAACGCAGGAAAGTCTGGTGGCTGTTGGCGCTGGTGGTGGTTATTGCGGCCGTTTGGGGATGGCGCGTTCTGAACGCGCCGTTGCCGCAGTATCAAACGCTGGTGGCGCGTAAAGGCGATCTGCAGCAGAGCGTACTGGCGACGGGCAAGTTAGATGCGCTGCGTAAAGTCGACGTCGGCGCGCAGGTCAGCGGCCAGTTGAAGACGCTGCGCGTCAATATTGGCGATAAAGTACAGAAGGACCAGCTGCTGGGAGTTATCGACCCGGAGCAGGCTGAAAACCAGATTAAAGAAGTCGAAGCGACGCTCATGGAGCTGCGCGCTCAGTTAAAACAGGCGCAGGCCGAACGTAAGCTCGCGCAGGTAACCTTAGCGCGCCAGCAGCAGTTGGCGCAGCGCCAACTGGTCTCACGCCAGGATCTGGATACCGCCGCCACCGATGTGGCGGTGAAAGAGGCGCAAATCGGCACCATCGAGGCGCAGATTAAACGCAACCAGGCGACCCTCGACACCGCGAAAACCAACCTCGACTATACGCGTATCCTGGCGCCGATGTCCGGCGAAGTGACGCAAATCACTACCCTGCAGGGACAGACGGTGATTGCCGCTCAGCAGGCGCCAAACATCCTGACGCTGGCGGACCTCAGTACCATGCTGGTCAAAGCGCAGGTTTCGGAAGCGGACGTGATCCATCTTAAGCCGGGGCAAAAGGCCTGGTTTACGGTACTCGGCGACCCTCTGACCCGTTACGAAGGTACGCTGAAGGATATTCTGCAGACGCCGGAAAAGGTCAATGATGCCATATTTTATTATGCGCGGTTTGAAGTTCCCAACCCGCAGGGGATCCTGCGTCTTGAAATGACGGCGCAGGTGCATATCCAGCTGGCGGAAGTGAAAAACGTGATTACTATTCCGCTCAGCGCGCTGGGCGACGCCATCGGCGATAACCGCTACAACGTGCGCTTGCTGCGCAACGGGGAAGTGAAAGAGCGTGAAATCGTTATCGGTGCGCGTAACGATACCGATGTGGCGGTGGCGAAAGGGCTGGAAGAGGGTGATGAGGTCATTATCAGCGAAAGCACGCCCGGAGCGGCAAAATGACGGCGCTGCTCGAACTGCGTGATATTCGCCGCAGTTACCCCTCGGGCGACGGTGAAGTTGAAGTCCTAAAGGGCATCACCCTCAGTATTGCCGCCGGGGAAATGGTGGCGATCGTTGGGGCTTCAGGTTCCGGCAAATCAACGCTGATGAACATCCTTGGCTGCCTTGATAAACCCACCAGCGGTACCTATCAGGTTGCCGGGGTCGATGTGTCGCATCTGAGCGGCGATGAACTGGCCAGGCTACGCCGTGAGCACTTTGGCTTTATTTTCCAGCGTTACCATCTGTTATCGCACCTGACGGCGGCGCAAAACGTCGAGGTCCCTGCTATCTATGCCGGCAAAGAGCGCCGGATTCGCCTTGAACGGGCGCGGGATTTACTCACCCGATTAGGTTTGGGCGAGCGGGCGGAATACTTCCCGTCGCAGCTATCCGGCGGGCAGCAGCAGCGCGTGAGTATCGCCCGCGCCCTGATGAACGGCGGCGAGGTGATCCTTGCCGATGAACCGACCGGGGCGCTGGATAGCCACTCAGGTGAAGAGGTCATGGCCATCCTGCATCAGCTTAAGGCGCAAGGGCATACGGTGATTATCGTCACCCACGACCCGCAGGTCGCGGCGCAGGCGGAAAGAATCATCGAATTGCGCGACGGTGAAATTGTGCGTAACCCACCGCCGTCATCGCTGGAAAAAGGCGGCGTGCTTCGCGCCGAAGACCGCGCGGAGCCTACCATCTGGCGTCAGTTCAGCAGTGGTTTTCGTGAGGCGCTGGTGATGGCCTGGCGGGCGATGGCGGCGAATAAAATGCGCACGCTGTTAACTATGCTTGGCATCATTATTGGTATCGCTTCGGTCGTCTCTATCGTGGTCGTCGGCGATGCCGCGAAACAGTTGGTTTTAGCCGATATTCGCGCCATTGGCACCAATACCATCGATGTTTACCCCGGCAAAGATTTTGGCGATGACGATCCGCGTTATCAGCAGGCGTTAAAATATGACGATCTGCTGGCGATTCAAAAACAACCATGGGTGAGCTCCGCGACGCCGGCGGTATCGAAAAGCCTGCGCCTGCGCGCTAATAACATCGATGTGGCCGCCAGCGCCGAAGGCGTTGGCGCGCAATATTTCAACGTTTACGGCATGACGTTCAGCGAGGGAAATACGTTCAATGAGCTGCAGCTGAATAGCCGGGCGCAGGTGGTGGTGCTGGATAGCAATGCCCGTCGCCAGCTATTCCCCCACAAGGCGAAAGTGGTTGGCGAGGTGATTTTGGTCGGTAATATGCCGGCGACGATTGTCGGCGTGGCCGATGAGAAACAATCGATGTTCGGCAGCAGCAAAATCCTCCGCGTCTGGCTGCCCTATTCCACGATGGCCGGGCGGGTGATGGGGCAATCGTGGCTTAACTCGATAACCGTCCGCGTGCAGGAGGGCTACGATAGCGCCACCGCTGAGCAGCAGCTGGTGCGGTTGCTGGAGCTCCGCCATGGCAAAAAAGATGTTTTCACCTGGAATATGGACAGTGTCTTGAAAACGGCGGAAAGGACCACACATACTTTACAGCTGTTCCTGACCCTGGTGGCGGTGATCGCGCTGGTCGTCGGCGGAATTGGGGTGATGAATATCATGCTGGTGTCAGTCACGGAGCGCACCCGTGAAATCGGCATCAGAATGGCGGTTGGCGCCCGGGCCCGGGATGTTCTGCAGCAGTTTCTTATTGAAGCGGTGCTGGTTTGTCTGGTGGGCGGCGCCATCGGCGTGAGTTTGTCGTTGATGATCGCGTTCATTTTGCAACTGTTCTTACCCGGTTGGGAAATCGGTTTTTCGCCGCTGGCGCTGTTGACCGCATTTTTGTGTTCGACGTTAACCGGAGTGCTGTTTGGCTGGTTGCCGGCGCGTAATGCCGCGCGATTAGACCCGGTTGATGCGTTGGCGCGTGAGTAAGGAGATAAAAATGCCAGTCAGAAGGACTGGCATTTTATTAGCAGGATGTACACAATGAAGCAAAAGAGTTATGCAGCCGTTTCTGCTTCCACAGGAACAATCACGCTGGCGTGATTGCCTTTCGGCCCCTGGTGAACATCAAACCGAACGGATTGCCCGGCTTTTAGCGTTCTGTAACCATCCATCTGGATGGTGGAGTAATGGGCGAAAATGTCTTCGCCGCCGCCCTCAGGGCAAATAAAACCGAACCCTTTGGCATTGTTGAACCACTTAACAGTACCCATTTCCATACTTCGACATCCTTCGTAAATCTTTATAAGTAAGATGGAATGAACCGGTAGGGGAGTTACGAGTTGTACAATTGCTCGCCAACTCTCGCCAGTACAATTTAGAGAAATACGGAAATGCGTCAAGCAATTGACGAGGGTGGACGGTGAAAAATGCGTCAAAATTTGAAGCAGTTAACGCTATTGCTGGGGAATGTGACAGGCGTCGCGGATGGAAGCAATAGATGATAGTTATCTATGATCTATTGTAGATTTGTAACGTGCATAACCTCAGATCATCGACAGGCCGCGGCCTGTTGGCAACAGCAACCGATGACGAACATTGACGATGAGTAAGAGAGATTGGCTGGACTTCGATCAACTGGTAGAAGATGAAGTTCGTGATGCGCTTAAACCACCATCTATGTATAAAGTGATATTAGTCAATGATGACTACACTCCAATGGAGTTTGTTATTGACGTGTTACAAAAATTCTTTTCTTATGATGTAGAACGTGCAACGCAACTGATGCTCACGGTTCACTATGAAGGTAAGGCGATTTGCGGCGTTTTTACCGCCGAAGTTGCGGAAACCAAAGTCGCTATGGTGAACCAGTACGCCAAGGAGAACGAGCATCCATTGCTGTGTACGCTAGAGAAAGCCTGATTACAGGCATGAAAATTGGGGGAGGTGCCTATGCTCAATCAAGAACTGGAACTCAGTTTAAACATGGCTTTCGCCAGAGCGCGCGAGCACCGTCATGAATTTATGACCGTCGAGCACTTGTTGCTAGCTTTGCTCAGCAACCCCTCGGCACGCGAAGCGCTGGAAGCCTGTTCCGTGGACCTGGTCGCTTTGCGTCAGGAACTTGAAGCCTTCATCGAACAGACCACTCCCGTCCTTCCGGCTACGGAAGAAGAGCGAGACACCCAGCCGACGCTAAGTTTTCAGCGCGTGCTGCAGCGTGCGGTTTTTCACGTCCAATCCTCCGGTCGCAGCGAAGTCACCGGCGCCAACGTCCTGGTCGCGATTTTCAGCGAGCAGGAGTCGCAGGCCGCCTATCTGCTGCGTAAACATGAAGTCAGCCGCCTTGATGTGGTGAATTTCATCTCTCACGGCACGCGCAAAGACGAGCCCAGCCAGCCTTCGGAAAATAACGCGAGCCAGCCGGGTAACGAAGAGCAAGCAGGCGGGGAGGATCGTATGGAAAACTTCACCACCAATCTCAACCAGCTTGCGCGCGTGGGCGGCATCGATCCGCTGATCGGCCGTGATAAAGAGCTGGAGCGTGCTATTCAGGTATTGTGTCGCCGCCGTAAAAACAACCCGCTGCTGGTGGGTGAGTCCGGCGTCGGCAAGACCGCGATTGCGGAAGGGCTCGCCTGGCGTATCGTCCAGGGCGACGTACCGGAAGTGATGGCGGATTGCACCATTTACTCGCTGGATATCGGTTCGCTGCTGGCGGGCACCAAATATCGCGGCGATTTTGAAAAACGCTTTAAAGCGCTGCTGAAACAGCTTGAGCAGGATACCAATAGCATCCTGTTTATCGATGAGATCCATACTATCATCGGCGCAGGCGCGGCCTCCGGCGGTCAGGTTGATGCGGCTAACCTGATTAAACCGCTGCTTTCCGGCGGCAAGATCAGGGTGATTGGCTCCACGACCTACCAGGAGTTCAGCAACATTTTTGAAAAAGATCGCGCGCTGGCGCGTCGTTTCCAGAAAATCGACGTGACCGAGCCTTCTGTCGAAGAGACGGTGCAGATCATCAACGGCCTGAAACCGAAATACGAAGCGCACCACGATGTGCGTTATACCGCCAAAGCGGTTCGTGCGGCGGTCGAGCTGGCGGTGAAATACATCAACGATCGTCATCTGCCGGATAAGGCGATTGACGTGATCGACGAAGCGGGGGCGCGAGCGCGGCTGATGCCGGTCAGTAAGCGCAAGAAAACGGTCAATGTGGCGGATATCGAATCTGTGGTTGCGCGCATTGCGCGTATTCCGGAGAAGAGCGTCTCCCGCAGCGATCGCGATACGCTGAAAAACCTTGGCGACCGTCTGAAAATGTTGGTCTTCGGTCAGGATAAAGCGATTGAAGCGCTGACTGAAGCTATCAAGATGGCGCGTGCCGGGCTTGGACATGAGCATAAGCCGGTTGGGTCTTTCCTGTTTGCCGGGCCGACCGGGGTCGGGAAAACCGAAGTCACCGTGCAGCTGGCGAAAGCGCTGGGCATTGAGCTGCTGCGCTTTGATATGTCCGAGTATATGGAACGTCATACCGTTAGCCGCTTGATTGGCGCGCCTCCGGGATACGTTGGTTTCGATCAGGGCGGGCTGTTGACCGATGCGGTTATCAAACATCCGCACGCGGTGCTGCTGCTTGATGAGATCGAAAAAGCGCATCCGGATGTCTTCAATATCCTGCTGCAGGTAATGGATAACGGTACGCTGACCGATAACAACGGCCGTAAAGCGGACTTCCGCAACGTGGTGCTGGTGATGACCACCAACGCCGGGGTGCGTGAAACCGAGCGTAAATCGATTGGTCTTATCCAGCAGGATAACAGCACCGATGCGATGGAAGAGATCAAAAAGATCTTTACGCCGGAGTTCCGTAACCGTCTCGACAATATCATCTGGTTCGATCACCTCTCTACGACCGTGATCCATCAGGTGGTCGATAAGTTTATCGTCGAGCTGCAGGTACAGCTGGATCAGAAAGGCGTGTCGCTGGAAGTGAGCCAGGAAGCGCGTGACTGGCTGGCAGAGAAGGGATATGACCGGGCAATGGGCGCGCGTCCAATGGCGCGGGTGATTCAGGACAACCTGAAGAAACCGTTGGCGAATGAGCTGCTGTTTGGTTCGCTGGTGGACGGCGGCCAGGTCACCGTTGAGTTGGATAAAGCCAACAACGTGCTGACCTACGGCTTCCACAGCGCGCAAAAGCACAAACCGGAAGCGGCGCATTAAATAAATTCTGAATTGTTCAATGATAAAGACCGGGCTGGTGACAGCCCGGTCTTTTTTTATTAGCGTGGGACGGGACGGATAAAATCACAAGGATGAACCATGAAACCCGGCAAATTTTTGCTCTGCGCCTCGCTGGCGCTGTTCTCCATTGCCGCTCAGGCGCAATGTCCGGATATGACAGGAAGTTATCGGTTTAGCGGCGCTGAAAATCCCTTCTATCTGGTTAAGGCTGCCGGGGGGCCAACCTATAAGGCGTTTTTCCCCACCGGATCAGGTAAGTATGTGAGCACATACACCATTGATATCCCCGAGGAAAAACGGTTAGAGGAGCAAATCCCGCAATGTGCCTTGCTAATCAAAGGCGCTGGGATGTTGGTGAAAACGGAGAAGGGAAAGAAAATTACCACCACGAGTCAGTCGCAAAATTATATGACTGAGAAAACCATTACTACCGATTATGGTTTAATGGTTTATTCCGGCTTCGCTTCAGAGCTTATTGGTATCGACAAATTGAGCGCTCATGTGCCGAAAGAAGCGCTAAATAATACCCTGCCGATAGATAAAGAGATGACAGAGTAAATCAGCGCGGGAAGCGGAAATGAAAAGACCGGGCATGAGCCCGGCCTTCAGCATCTGACGCCTTAGCGGCGGAAACAATTAGCGACTACGGAAGACAATGCGGCCTTTGCTCAGGTCGTACGGGGTCAGCTCAACAGTCACTTTGTCGCCCGTCAGAATGCGGATGTAGTTTTTACGCATTTTACCGGAAATATGCGCAGTTACCACGTGACCGTTTTCCAGTTCTACGCGGAACATAGTGTTAGGCAACGTTTCAAGTACGGTGCCCTGCATTTCAATATTGTCTTCTTTGGCCATCTAGTCCTCTGGGGTATCACTACCGTAGTTTTGAACCGGCAAGATAATGCCGAAGTTCAGCAAGTATGTAAAGTTTTACGTATACCCAAAACAGTTCGCGTCGCAGGCTGGCGATAAATAATTGCGCGCAGCCAGCGCCTGTAGCTTAAAACATGACGGGTATAAATCGCCGAAGTAGTTTTGGCGCATTGCCCGGAATACACGCGGTGAAACCACATGACAGGCGCAAACGTAAAGGGCAGTGACAGAACGATGGGCGTTATCTGACTCTTATTATTCCCAAACGGCGGCGGGGCAACAGGCAGAAGCTACTCTACCGCGCAATTATACCACCACGCTAAGAAATGTGCTGAAAACATTTATCCATTACCGGTAAATAGCACCCTTGGTACCCAAAATCGCTCCGGTAAGCGGTAGGTGCGTAATACGGAAAGGTAATCGAGATAATCGCGGCGCGGGATTTCAATCGCCCCTAAAGAGGCGGTATGCGCGTTGAGAACCTGGCAGTCAATTAATCTGCCGCCATCCTGGGCAAAAGCCTGACAGAAGATCATCAGCGCGGTTTTGGAGGCATTTTCCGCCCGGCTAAACATCGATTCGCCGCAAAACAGCGCTCCCTGCGCCACGCCATACATGCCGCCGACAAGCGTGTCTTCATCCCATACCTCGATTGAATGAGCGTGACCAAGTTCATGTAACTGGTGATAGGCCTGCACGATGCTGGGGGTGATCCAGGTGCCTTCATCACGATGGCTGGCGCAGCCCTCGATAACCTGGCCGAAGGCGTGGTTGAGCGTCACCCGATAGGGAGAGCGCTGATGAAAACGTTTCATGCTGCGGCTAAAGTGGAATTGCTCCGGCCACAGCACGGCACGTGGGTCGGGCGACCACCATAAAATAGGGTCGCCGGGAGAAAACCATGGAAAAATACCGCGCTGATAGGCCATGAGCAGGCGAGCGGGGCTCAGATCGCCGCCCAGCGCCAGCAGGCCATTTGGTTCACGCAGGGCGCCTTCCGGGGAAGGGAAGGCGATAGAGTCACGAGAGAGCTGAACCAGACGCATTTTTGACCTCAATACGCACCAGCAATTGTTGACAATAATAGCTTACAGACGTTGCTTAAACTGGTAATAGCGGCCCTGTTTCGCCAGCAGCTCTGCGTGACTACCTTGCTCAATAATTTGTCCGTTGTCCATGACTATTATCTGATTAAACCGCGCCAGCCCACGCAGGCGGTGGGTGACCATCAGTACGGTTTTTTCGTGCATCACTTCGCTAAGTAAATCAAGGATCTGGCTTTCCGTTGTCGCATCCAGACCTTCGGTGGGCTCATCAAGCAGCATTAGCGGCGCATCGTGCAATAGCGCGCGGGCGATGGCCAGTCGACGTAGCTCGCCGCCGGAAAGCTGACGTCCGCCTTCACCAAGCCAGCTATTCAGACCGCTATCTTCCAGCAGTTTCTCCAGGCCGACGCGCTCCAGGATATTGGCAAGCTCGCCGTCGCTGGCCTGCGGCGCGGCAAGCAGCAGATTATCGCGCAGCGTCGCGCTGAAGAGATGTACCCGCTGCGGCACGACGCTCATCGCCTGGCGCAGGGTCGTTTCAGACAGTGCGCTAAGCGGCTGGCCATTTAGTTGAATCTGACCGTTGGCCGGATCCCAGGCGCGGGTCAATAGCTGTAGCAGAGTTGATTTACCGCAGCCGGTACGGCCAAGAATGGCGATATGCTCGCCTGCCGCGACCTGCAGCGAAATATCTTTCAGCGCCGGGGCCGATTGCTGCGGGTAGCTGAAGGTTACCTCATTCAGGGTAAGCGCTACCTGGGAGAAGCTTTGCGGTGTCTGCTGGCTGAACGTCACCTCGGGCTGCTGCTCGGTAATCTGCGTGATGCGGCGGGCGGACGCGATGACCTGGCCGAGATGCTGGAAGGCGCCGGTGACCGGCGCCAGCGCTTCAAATGCCGCCAAGGCGCAGAAAACGAAGAGAGCGATGAGCGCGCCCGGCTGGCTATTACCGCCAACGCCGTCAGATGCCATCCACAGCATGGCGATCACCGCGATGCCGCCAATCAACAGCATCAGCGCCTGCGACAGGGCGGTAAGCTCTGCCTGACGGCGCTGCGCTTCTTGCCAGCGCTGTTCCGTTTTTTCCATCTGTTCGCGGTAGCGATCGCTGGCATTAAAAAGCATCAACTCGGCCTGCCCCTGTAGCCAGGAGGTGAGTTGCTGGCGATATTGCCCGCGAAGCTGGGTGATATGCTCCCCGGTCGGCTTACCGGCACGGTAAAACAGCGGTGGCAGCAGGAGTAGCGTCGCCAGCATAATACCGCCAAGCGTGAGCGCCAGGGTGACATCGAGTACGCTTAAGCCGATGGTTACCACCAGAATGACCACCAGCGCGCCAACCAGCGGCGAAATCACGCGTAGATAGAGGTGATCCAGCGTGTCGACATCAGCCACGATGCGGTTGAGTAACTCGCCCTGGCGAAAACGCGCCAGCCCGGCGGGGGAGAGCGGCAGCAGTTTGCTAAACGTGGCGACGCGCAGGTGCTGCAATACCCGGAAAGTCGCGTCGTGGCTTACCAGACGCTCAAAATAGCGGCCTGCAGTACGAATAATCGCTGCGCCGCGAACGCCCGCGGCGGGCAGCATGTAGTTAAAACTGTAGATACCGGCGACGCCGACGACCGCCGAGGCGGAAAGGAACCAACCGGAAAGCGTTAACAGCCCGATACTTGCCAGCAGCGTAACGATAGCCAGCACCACGCCGAGGGTCAGCAGCCATTTGTGGCGTTTGTATAGCGCCAGATAGGGTAACAGTGCGCGCATTTAAATTTCCTCCTGGCGATGGGCTAACAGTGAGGCAAACGCGCCTCCAGCGGCAGAAAGCTGCGCATAGTCGCCTTGCTCGACAATCTGACCATCCTGCATTACCCAGATAGCATCCCACTCGGCGAGTCCTGCCAGTTGGTGGGTGACCATCAGGGTGGTCTGCTGGGTGGAGGCGTGAGACAGCGCCTGCATGACGCGCTGTTCGCTATGGGCGTCAAGGCTGGCCGCTGGTTCATCAAGCAGCAACAGACGGCACGGCACCAGCAGCGCGCGCGCTACGGCAATGCGCTGAGCCTGGCCGACAGAGAGGCCAGCAGCCTGATCGCCGACCGGGGTATTAATACCTTGTGGCAGTTGGGAGATAAACTCGCTGACCCAGGCCTTATCCAGAGCTAGCTGCAGTTGCGCTTCCGTGGCTTCTGGCCACGCCAGCAGCACGTTTTCACGCAGAGTGGCTGCGGGCAGCTGCGGGTTCTGACCGACCCAGCTAATTAGCCGACGCCAGCGTTCAGCATCGAGATCGCGCAACTCCACGCCGTTAACCTGTAGCGAACCTTCATAGGGAAGAAAGCCTGTCAGCGTATTCAGCAGCGAGCTTTTACCAGAGCCGCTCTGGCCAACCAGTACCACACGTTCTCCGGCGTTCAGGATAAAACTAAGCGGGCCTGCCAGCGTTTTGCCATCCGGTGATTTGACTATCAGATCGCGGGCTTCGAGGCGAATCAGTTCATGATCGCTTAGCGTTTTCTCGCCCCGTTCGGCCTGCGCCAGCGGAGTTTCCATAAAGGACTTCAGGCTATCCGCTGCGCCAATGGCCTGAGCCTTAGCATGGTAAAATGTGCCTAAATCACGCAGCGGCTGGAAAAACTCCGGCGCCAGTATCAGGGTTAAAAAACCTGACATCAGCGTGACGCCGACGCCGTAGTGGCCGAAGTCGAGCTCGCCGAGGTAGGAAAAACCGAAATAGACCGCCACCAGCGCGATAGAGAGCGAGGTAAAGAATTCCAGTACGCCGGAGGAGAGAAAAGCCAGACGCAGGACTTCCATCGTCCGCTGGCGGAAATCCTGCGACGCGTCGCGGATATTATTGATTTCCGCTTCGCCGCGGTTGAACAGGCGCAGTGTTTCCATGCCGCGTAGGCGGTCGAGGAAGTGGCCGCTAAGGCGACCGAGCGCAAGGAAATTGCGCCGGTTGGCATCGGCGGCGCCCATCCCGACCAGCGCCATAAAGAGCGGGATCAGCGGAGCGGTGCCGAGTAAAATTAGCGCGGCTGCCCAGTTGCTGGGGAAGATAGTGATAACAATCAGCAGCGGCACGCAGGCGGCCAGCGTCATCTGCGGCAGATAGCGCGCGTAGTAATCATGCATATCGTCGATTTGCTCGAGGATGAGCGTCGCCCAACTGCCGGCGGGTTTTCCCTGAATCCAGGCCGGGCCCGCCTGCTGAAGGCGGTCCAGCACCTGGCGGCGAATTTCATAACGGATATGCTGGCCGGCGTGGAAGCCGACGCGTTCGCGTAGCCATACCACCCAGGCGCGCAGGATCAGCACCAGCGCCAGCAAGGTAAATGGCAGCAGCAGCGCCGTCGCCGGGATATTTTCCATAATCATTCGGTGAAGGATACGCGCCAGGAACCACGCCTGAGCGACGATCAACAGACCGCTCACGACGCCCAGCAGGCGAGAAATCATCAACCAGCGACGGGAGATAATGCTTTTTTCTTTTAACCAGCGGGTTAACTCTTGTTGACGGGTTTTATTCATTGCGCGCTTAGCAGGTGTCGTTATGAGATTTTTGGGCACGGCAATGTTACAACGCGGCAAAAATAAAGGCGACTTTTCGTCGCCTTCTTTACCTTTGTTACTGACTTGTAAAGATTATTTGCAAGCGTCAGCTAAACCATCGAGGTAGCGTTCCGCGTCCAGCGCCGCCATGCAGCCGGTGCCGGCGGAGGTAATCGCCTGACGGTAGATATGGTCCATCACGTCGCCTGCCGCGAACACGCCGGGGATACTGGTTTGCGTGGCGTTACCGTGGATGCCGGACTGCACTTTGATATAACCGTTTTCCAGCGCTAACTGACCTTCAAAGATAGCGGTGTTCGGGCTGTGTCCAATGGCGACAAACAGACCGGCGACGTCCAGGGTTTCAACGTTGTCGCTATTTTTGGTATCGCGCAGACGCAGGCCGCTGACGCCCATCTGATCGCCGGTAACTTCTTCCAGGGTGCGATCGGTGTGCAGTACGATATTGCCGCTTTCCACTTTATCCATCAGGCGCTTGATCAGAATTTTTTCCGCACGGAAGGAGTCGCGACGGTGGATCAGATGCACTTCGGCCGCGATGTTGGACAGATACAGCGCTTCTTCAACCGCCGTGTTGCCGCCGCCGATGACCGCGACTTTCTGGTTACGATAGAAGAAACCGTCGCAGGTGGCGCAGGCAGAAACGCCGCGGCCTTTGAAAGCCTCTTCAGAAGGCAGACCCAGGTAACGGGCGGAAGCGCCGGTTGCGATAATCAGCGCGTCACAGGTGTACTCGCCGCTGTCGCCGACCAGGCGGAACGGACGGTTCTGCAGATCGACGCTGCTGATGTGATCGAAAATAATTTCAGTTTCGAACTTGGTGGCATGCTCGTGCATGCGTTCCATGAGCAGCGGACCGGTCAGATCGTTTGGGTCGCCTGGCCAGTTTTCCACTTCAGTGGTGGTGGTCAGCTGACCGCCTTTTTCCATGCCGGTGATCAGCACCGGCTGCAGGTTTGCGCGCGCAGCATAGACCGCCGCGGTATATCCTGCAGGTCCAGAACCTAGAATAAGCAGTTTACTGTGTTTGGCTGTGCCCATGAGATCCCCATATTTTATTGGCATACATTGGGCTGGATTGTAGGGAATTTGCGGGCGTAAAAAAAGAGCGTAGCGATTTTGTTAACGATATGTGCAATAGAACCCGCCGATGGATTGGCGATTTAACGAGCGGAAAATATAATTAATTCTACTGTTAGCGCCCTGATTATAAGATGAAAACATGAGATTCAGAGGGGGTTGATGATGAATATCTGGCATCTTGTACTAAAAATCGATGTTTTGCTTTGACAATCCCCTGTGCTTTTGCGAAAACATTCATGGAAGAAGAAAAGCAGTGTTTCGCGTGTGGCGAATGTTCATGCACGCAAATGCCATTTTTATCCGGGTCAGCGAAATCTACGCATGGTGTGGACAGACGCCATGCGTGATGTCGGTGACTGCCATCAGGCAACGGACTTCTCACGTACCCCTGGGTTACTCAACGTCGTACGGGTAATAACGGGATGGGCTCTGGCAGTGAAGGCGCAGAGTCAGAACAGGAGTAGGGAAGGAATACAGAGAGACAATAATAATGGTAGATAGCAAGAAACGCCCTGGCAAAGATCTCGACCGCATCGATCGTAACATTCTGAATGAACTGCAAAAAGACGGGCGTATTTCCAACGTCGAGCTTTCCAAACGGGTGGGACTTTCTCCGACGCCATGCCTTGAGCGCGTGCGTCGACTGGAAAGACAGGGTTTTATTCAGGGCTATACGGCGCTGCTCAACCCGCATTATCTGGATGCATCACTTCTGGTATTTGTTGAGATTACTCTGAATCGTGGTGCGCCGGATGTGTTTGAGCAATTTAACGCCGCAGTGCAAAAACTTGAAGAAATTCAAGAGTGTCATCTGGTATCCGGTGATTTTGACTATCTGTTGAAAACCCGCGTACCGGACATGTCAGCGTATCGTAAATTGCTGGGCGAAACCCTGCTGCGCCTGCCGGGCGTAAACGACACCCGTACCTACGTGGTTATGGAAGAAGTCAAGCAGAGTAATCGTCTGGTAATCAAGACGCGCTAACACGGAACAGGTGCAAAATCGACGTAGTTTGATTACACTCCTGTTAATCCATACAGCAACAGTGCCGGGGAGACCCGGCGCTGTTGTCCGTTTTAGCAGCAGGCAGGAAATTGCCTGATACCTGGAGAGCCTTTCTTGAGCCAGGAATACACCGAAGACAAAGAAGTCAAACTAACGAAGCTAAGCAGCGGGCGCCGCGTTCTTGAGGCGTTACTCATCCTTTGCTCTCTTTTTGCCATCTGGCTGATGGCGGCATTACTGAGCTTTAATCCATCCGATCCCAGTTGGTCACAGACCGCCTGGCATGAGCCTATCCATAATCTGGGCGGCATGCCCGGAGCGTGGCTGGCGGACACGCTATTTTTCATCTTTGGCGTAATGGCGTACACCATCCCCGTGATTATCATCGGCGGCTGCTGGTTTGCATGGCGTCATCAGGAAAATGACGAGTATGTCGACTACTTCGCCGTTTCGCTGCGCCTGATCGGCGCGCTGGCGCTCATTCTCACTTCCTGCGGTCTGGCGGCAATCAATGCCGACGATATCTGGTACTTTGCCTCCGGCGGCGTCATTGGCAGCCTGCTTAGCACCACCTTACAACCCTTGCTGCACAGCAGCGGCGGCACTATCGCCTTGCTTTGTATCTGGGCTGCAGGTTTAACGCTGTTTACCGGCTGGTCATGGGTCAGCATTGCCGAGAAACTCGGCGGCGCCATCCTTTCTATTTTGACCTTTGCCAGTAATCGTACCCGTCGGGACGATACCTGGGTTGATGAAGGCGAATATGAAGATGATGAATATGAAGATGATGAAGACGACGATAACGCGCAGCCGCGGGAATCGCGTCGCGCCCGCATCTTACGCAGCGCGTTAGCGCGTCGTAAGCGTCTGGCGGAAAAGTTCGCCAACCCGATGGGGCGTAAAACCGATGCCGCGCTGTTCTCCGGTAAACGTATGGATGATGCGGAAGCCGTACAATACAGCGCCAGCGGCGCGCCTGTCGCCGCTGATGATGTCCTGTTCTCAGGCGCCAGCGCCGCACGTCCTGGCGATTTAGACCCTTACGATCCGCTGCTGAATGGCCATACGGTGGCCGACCCAATCGGCGCCGCTTCCGCCGCTGCAGCTGTGCCGCAGGCATGGGCGGAGCAGGGGGCAGGGCAGGCATACCAACCGGAGGCTGCTCACCTGCAACCACCGGTGTATCAGCCTGAATACGCGCCGCAGCAGCCGCCGGTTTACCAGCCGGCAGCCGCGCATCCGCAACAGCCGGTGTATCAGCCTGAATACGCGCCGCAGCAGCCGCCGGTTTACCAGCCGGAAGCCGCGCATCCGCAACAGCCGGTGTACCAGCCTGAGTATGCGCCGCAGCAGCCGCCGGTTTACCAGCCGGAAGCCGCGCACCCGCAGCAGCCGGTGTATCAGCCTGAGTATGCGCCGCAGCAGCCGCCGGTTTATCAGCCGGAAGCCGCGCATCCACAGCAGCCGGCGTATCAGCCTCAGTATGCGCCGCAGCAGCCTGTGTATCAGCCTGAGTATGCGCCGCAGCAGCCGCCGGTTTACCAGCCGGAAGCCGCGCACCCACAGCAGCCGATATACCAGCCTGAACCGGCTGTTCAACAACCTGTTTATCATCAGGAACCGGCGCCAGCCGCTGAGCCTGAGACACCTCAGGAAGAAACTAAACGCCCGCCGATGTACTACTTCGAGGAAGTCGAAGAGAAGCGCGCGCGCGAACGCGAGTTGCTGGAGTCCTGGTATCAGCCAATCCCTGAACCAGCGAGCCCGGTGGCGACCAAACCGATAACCACTCCGACTGCTCCATCCATGCCATCAGTTGAGGCCGCCGCCGTGACAGCCGTCGCCGCTGGCGTTCATCAGGCCACGACTTCTGGAAGCGCAGCCGCGGCCGCCTCAGTGGCGTCAACCGTCGCTGACGCAGCGCCCGTTTTCAGCCCGGCATCCAGCGGCCCGCGGGTACAGGTAAAAGAGGGCATCGGTCCGAAATTGCCGCGTCCGAATCGCGTCCGCGTACCGACTCGTCGGGAACTGGCTTCCTATGGCATTAAGCTGCCGTCTCAGCGTATTGCTGAAGAGCGCGCGCGTCGGGCCGAGCTTGAACATCATTACGATAATGAACCGTTGAGCGACGAAGAAGCCGATGCGCTGGAACAGGACGAGCTGGCTCGTCAGTTTGCCGCAACCCAGCAACAGCGCTATGGCGAGTCCTATGAGTCAGAAAGCGATGAGCAGGACGAAGACGCTGCCGCTGAAGCGGAACTGGCGCGCCAGTTTGCCGCCACTCAGCAACAGCGCTATGCCAGCGAGCAGCCGCCGGGAGCTAATCCCTTCTCACCGGCGGACTATGAGTTCTCGCCGATGAAAACGCTGGTCAATGATGGTCCGAGCGAACCGCTGTTTACGCCGACGCCGGAAGTACAGCCCCAGCAACCGGCTCAGCATTATCAACAACCGGCAGCCGCGCCGCAGCAGGGTTATCAACCTGCGCAGCAGCCCGTACACCATCAGCCGGTAGCGCCGCAGCCGCAGGCTTATCAGACGGCTCAACAGCCAATGCAGCAGCAACAGCCGGTTGCGCCGCAGGGTTATCAGCCGCCCGCGCCGCAGCCGCAGGAGAGCCTTATTCATCCATTGCTGATGCGTAATGGCGACAGCCGTCCGCTACAAAGACCAACAACGCCGTTGCCGTCGCTAGATCTCCTGACGCCGCCGCCGAGCGAAGTTGAACCTGTCGATACCTTTGCGCTTGAGCAGATGGCGCGCCTGGTCGAAGCGCGCCTCGCCGATTTCCGCATTAAAGCGGATGTGGTGAACTACTCGCCGGGCCCGGTGATCACCCGTTTTGAGCTGAATCTTGCGCCGGGGGTGAAGGCCGCGCGTATCTCTAACCTGTCGCGCGACCTTGCGCGTTCGCTGTCGACCGTGGCGGTGCGCGTGGTAGAAGTCATTCCGGGTAAACCTTACGTTGGCCTGGAATTACCGAACAAAAAACGCCAGACCGTATACCTGCGCGAAGTGCTCGATTGTCCGAAATTCCGCGAGAACCCATCGCCGCTTACCGTGGTGCTGGGTAAAGATATCGCCGGCGATCCGGTGGTGGCCGATCTGGCGAAAATGCCGCATCTGCTGGTTGCCGGTACCACCGGTTCTGGTAAATCGGTTGGCGTGAACGCCATGATCCTCAGCATGCTCTACAAGGCGCAGCCGGAAGACGTGCGTTTCATCATGATCGACCCGAAAATGCTTGAGCTGTCGGTGTACGAAGGTATCCCGCATCTGCTGACGGAAGTGGTCACCGACATGAAAGACGCCGCTAATGCGCTGCGCTGGAGCGTCAATGAAATGGAGCGCCGTTATAAGCTGATGTCGGCGCTGGGCGTGCGTAATCTGGCGGGCTACAACGAGAAGATCGCTGAGGCCGCGCGCATGGGACGTCCGATCCCGGATCCGTACTGGAAACCGGGCGACAGCATGGATGCCGTACATCCGGTGCTGGAAAAACTGCCGTATATCGTGGTGCTGGTGGATGAATTCGCCGATCTGATGATGACCGTCGGTAAGAAGGTAGAAGAGCTGATTGCGCGTCTGGCGCAGAAAGCGCGCGCGGCGGGCATTCACCTGGTGCTGGCGACCCAGCGTCCGTCGGTTGACGTGATTACCGGTCTTATCAAGGCCAACATCCCGACGCGTATCGCCTTTACCGTATCAAGCAAGATTGACTCGCGCACCATCCTTGACCAGGGCGGCGCAGAATCGCTGCTGGGCATGGGTGATATGCTCTATTCCGGGCCAAACTCCACGATGCCGGTTCGTGTGCATGGCGCGTTTGTCCGTGACCAGGAAGTACACGCCGTGGTGCAGGACTGGAAAGCGCGCGGTCGTCCGCAGTATGTTGACGGCATTACCTCCGACAGCGAAAGCGAAGGCGGTAGTGGCGGCTTTGATGGCGGCGAAGAGCTGGATCCGCTGTTCGACCAGGCGGTCAACTTCGTGACCGAGAAACGCAAAGCCTCGATCTCCGGAGTACAGCGTCAGTTCCGCATCGGCTATAACCGCGCGGCGCGTATCATTGAGCAGATGGAAGCCCAGGGGATCGTCAGCGAGCAGGGCCATAATGGTAACCGTGAAGTCCTGGCGCCGCCGCCCTTCGAGTAAGTGCAAAGTTCGGTAAATAAGCGCAAAATCAGCCTGTTCTGCTATTCCGTTGCTATCAACGGCTCTACAGTAGAGACAGAACAGGCTCCCGCGTCGGGAGTGACGCACAATAAGGATCAACAATGAAGAAACTTGCCATCACCTGTGCATTATTGTCTGGCTTCGTGGTAAGCCAGGTTTGGGCAGACGCTGCCGGCGACTTAAAAAGCCGTCTGGATAAAGTCAGCAGCTTCCATGCCAGCTTCACTCAGAAAGTGACCGACGCAAGCGGTAATGCCGTGCAGGACGGGCAGGGCGATTTGTGGGTGAAACGCCCGAATCTGTTCAACTGGCATATGACCCAGCCGGATGAAAGCATTCTGGTGTCGGATGGGAAAACGCTGTGGTTCTACAACCCATTTGTCGAGCAGGCAACCGCGACCTGGCTGAAAAACGCGACCAGCAACACGCCGTTCATGCTGATCGCCCGCAACCAGTCAGCGGACTGGCAGCAATATAATATCAAGCAAAACGGCGATGATTTTGTGCTGACGCCAAAAAGCGGTAACGGCAATCTGAAGCAGTTCACAATCAATGTCGGTCGTGACGGTACTATCCATCAGTTCAGCGCCGTTGAGCAGGACGACCAGCGCAGCAGCTATCAGCTGAAGTCGCAGCAGAATGGCGCCGTCGATGCATCTAAGTTCACTTTTACGCCGCCGCAAGGGGTGACGGTGGACGATCAACGTAAGTAGAGGCGAATGTGAGCAACTTTTCGCTCGATTTTTCCGATAATGCATTTCAACCTCTGGCCGCCCGTATGCGGCCAGAAAATTTAGCGCAGTACATTGGCCAGCAGCACCTGCTGGCGCCGGGCAAACCGCTGCCGCGGGCGATTGAGGCCGGGCATCTGCACTCGATGATCCTGTGGGGGCCGCCGGGCACCGGTAAAACTACCCTTGCGGAAGTGATCGCCCGCTATGCTAATGCCGATGTTGAACGTATCTCGGCTGTCACCTCTGGCGTCAAAGAGATCCGCGAAGCTATCGAGCGCGCGCGGCAAAACCGCAACGCCGGCCGACGCACTATCCTGTTTGTTGATGAAGTGCATCGTTTCAATAAAAGTCAGCAGGACGCCTTTCTGCCGCACATCGAAGACGGCACTATTACTTTTATTGGCGCGACGACCGAAAATCCGTCATTTGAACTTAATTCCGCTTTGCTCTCCCGCGCTCGCGTCTATTTGCTCAAATCACTGACCACGGACGATATCGAGCAGGTGCTCAACCAGGCGATGAGCGACAAAGCGCGAGGTTACGGCGGGCAGGATATTGTCCTGCCGGATGAAACCCGCAAGGCGATTGCCGAACTGGTTAACGGCGACGCGCGCCGGGCGTTGAATACGCTGGAAATGATGGCCGATATGGCTGAAAACGATGATTCGGGCAAGCGAGTGCTGAAGGCAGAGTTGCTTACCGAAATTGCCGGCGAGCGTAGCGCGCGTTTTGATAATAAAGGCGACCGTTTTTACGATCTTATCTCCGCGCTACATAAGTCCGTGCGCGGAAGCGCGCCGGATGCGGCGCTGTACTGGTACGCACGGATCATTACCGCGGGCGGCGACCCGCTGTATGTTGCGCGCCGTTGTCTGGCTATCGCGTCTGAGGATGTCGGTAACGCCGATCCTCGCGCCATGCAGGTGGCCATTTCCGCGTGGGATTGTTTTACCCGCGTCGGGCCGGCGGAAGGCGAACGGGCTATCGCTCAGGCGATTGTTTATCTGGCCTGCGCGCCGAAGAGTAATGCTGTGTACACCGCCTTTAAGGCCGCGCTGGCCGACGCCCGCGATCGCCCTGATTACGACGTGCCGGTTCATTTACGCAATGCGCCGACCAAACTCATGAAAGAGATGGGCTATGGTCAGGAATACCGCTACGCGCACGATGAGCCTAACGCCTACGCCGCCGGCGAGCAGTATTTCCCGCAGGAAATGGCGCAAACGCGCTATTATCAGCCAACAAACAGGGGGCTCGAGGGCAAAATCGCTGAAAAGCTCGCCTGGCTTGCCGAACTGGATCAAAATAGCCAGATAAAACGCTACCGCTAATTGTGGCGTTGCGGTAAGGTTATTACCTATATTTCCGTGGCCGTAGTTTGCGGCCACTTTTCCTATTTAAATTCGATAAGCACAGGATAAGCATGCTCGATCCCAATCTGCTGCGTACCGAGCCAGACGCAGTCGCAGAAAAACTGGCACGCCGGGGCTTTAAGCTGGATGTAGATAAACTGCGCGCTCTTGAAGAGCGTCGTAAAGTTCTGCAGGTTCAAACCGAAAACCTGCAGGCGGAGCGTAACTCCCGATCGAAATCCATTGGCCAGGCGAAAGCGCGCGGGGAAGATATCGAGCCATTACGCCTGGAAGTGAACAAACTTGGCGAACAGCTGGATGCCGCAAAGTCCGAGCTGGAAACGCTGCTGGCGGAAATTCGCGATATCGCGCTGGCGATCCCGAATATTCCTCATGATGACGTGCCGGTTGGCCGCGACGAAAACGACAACGTTGAAGTCAGCCGCTGGGGTACGCCGCGCCAGTTCGATTTCGAGGTGCGCGACCACGTTACGCTGGGCGAAATGCATGGCGGGCTGGACTTCGCCGCCGCCGTTAAGCTGACCGGTTCCCGTTTCGTGGTGATGAAAGGCCAACTGGCCCGCCTGCACCGCGCACTGGCGCAGTTCATGCTGGATCTGCACACCGAACAGCACGGCTATAGCGAGAACTATGTTCCGTATCTGGTGAACCAGGACACGCTGTATGGTACTGGCCAGTTGCCGAAATTCGCCGGCGACCTGTTCCATACTCGTCCGCTGGAAGAAGAAGCCGATAGCAGCAACTACGCGTTGATTCCGACCGCCGAAGTGCCGCTGACTAACCTGGTCCGCGACGAAATCATCGACGAAGACGATCTGCCGATCAAAATGACCGCCCATACGCCGTGCTTCCGTTCTGAAGCGGGTTCCTATGGTCGTGATACTCGCGGTCTGATCCGTATGCACCAGTTCGACAAAGTTGAAATGGTGCAGATCGTACGTCCGGAAGACTCCATGGCGGCGCTGGAAGAGATGACCGGCCACGCTGAGAAGGTTCTGCAACTGCTGGGTCTGCCGTACCGTAAGGTAGCGCTGTGCACCGGCGATATGGGCTTCAGCGCCTGTAAAACCTATGACCTCGAAGTGTGGGTTCCGGCGCAGGATACCTATCGCGAAATTTCTTCCTGCTCCAACGTCTGGGATTTCCAGGCGCGTCGTATGCAGGCGCGTTGCCGCAGCAAGTCCGACAAAAAGACTCGTCTCGTTCATACTCTGAATGGTTCTGGTCTGGCGGTTGGCCGTACGCTGGTTGCGGTGATGGAAAACTATCAGCAGGCCGATGGCCGTATCGAGATCCCGGAAGTCCTGCGCCCGTATATGCGCGGCCTCGAATATATCGGTTAATCTTTTCTACTCTTTCCTTAAAAGCGCCTGCGGGCGCTTTTTTTATATCCTTATTGATACCGGGCAATAATCCATTCAGTGAATCCGGTGATACTCCCTTTGGATTAATACAGCATAAAAAGCCAATAAAATCCGATATATATGAAAATATATAACGATTGTCAGCTTATTGTGAGCAACCAAAGCGAGTATCTATGAAAATCAAAGCCCCCGATGCTTTACTGGCTGCCGAAGTTAGCCGACGTGGTTTAATGAAAACCACGGCGATAGGCGGCCTGGCGGTGGCCAGCAACGCATTGACCTTGCCCTTTACGCGTATTGCGCACGCCGCTGATACGTTGGCCCCGGAAAATGAGAAGGTCGTCTGGAGCGCCTGCACCGTAAACTGCGGAAGTCGTTGTCCGCTGCGTATGCACGTGGTTGACGGCGCGATTAAGTACGTAGAAACCGATAATACCGGTGACGATAACTACGACGGCCTGCATCAGGTCCGCGCCTGTCTGCGCGGCCGCTCTATGCGCCGCCGCGTCTATAACCCTGACCGGCTGAAATATCCGATGAAGCGCGTTGGCAAACGCGGTGAAGGAAAATTCGAACAAATTAGCTGGGAAGAGGCGTTCGATACTATCGCCAGCAATATGCAGCGCCTGATTAAAGATTATGGCAACGAATCTATCTATCTGAACTACGGAACCGGGACGCTCGGCGGGACTCTGACTCGTTCCTGGCCGCCGGGTAAAACCCTGATTGCTCGTCTGATGAACTGCTGCGGCGGCTATCTCAATCATTATGGCGACTATTCATCGGCGCAGATTGCGGCGGGGTTGAATTACACCTATGGCGGTTGGGCAGACGGTAACAGTCCGTCAGATATCGAAAACAGTCAGTTGGTGGT
This sequence comes from Klebsiella sp. 141203, assembly GCF_032601985.1. Lineage (NCBI taxonomy): Bacteria > Pseudomonadati > Pseudomonadota > Gammaproteobacteria > Enterobacterales > Enterobacteriaceae > Klebsiella > Klebsiella sp. 141203. The sequence goes on from NZ_JAQIRL010000002.1 coordinate 488,560, forward strand.
GCTGTTCGGCAATAACCCTGGCGAAACGCGAATGAGCGGCGGCGGGGTCACTTACTACCTTGAGCAGGCGCGGCAGAAATCCAACGCCCGCATGATCATTATCGATCCGCGCTATACCGACACCGGCGCCGGGCGTGAAGATGAATGGATCCCGATTCGTCCGGGAACCGACGCGGCGCTCATTTCAGCGCTGGCATGGGTGATGATTACTGAAAATCTGGTCGATCAACCCTTCCTCGATAAATACTGCGTCGGCTACGACGAGAAAACCTTACCTGCCGATGCGCCGGCTAATGGGCATTATAAAGCTTACATTCTTGGTCAGGGCTCCGACGGTATCGCTAAAACGCCGGAGTGGGCATCCACCATTACCGGGATCCCGCGTGAGCGCATTGTGAAGCTGGCCCGTGAGATTGCGACGGCGAAACCGGCGTATATCAGCCAGGGCTGGGGACCTCAGCGTCACGCCAACGGCGAAATCGCCACCCGCGCCATCTCTATGCTCGCCATTCTGACCGGCAACGTTGGCATCAATGGCGGTAATAGCGGCGCGCGTGAAGGTTCATATAGCCTGCCTTTCGAACGCATGCCGACGCTGGAAAACCCGGTAGAGACCAGCATCTCCATGTTTATGTGGACCGACGCGATTGAACGCGGTCCGGAAATGACCGCGCTGCGTGATGGCGTACGCGGCAAAGATAAGCTCGACGTGCCGATCAAAATGATCTGGAACTACGCTGGTAACTGCCTTATCAACCAACACTCTGAGATCAACCGCACCCACGAAATTCTGCAGGACGACAAGAAGTGCGAAATGATCGTGGTCATCGACTGCCACATGACGTCGTCTGCGAAATACGCCGATATTCTGCTACCGGACTGTACCGCCTCGGAGCAGATGGACTTCGCGCTGGATGCCTCCTGCGGCAATATGTCTTACGTCATCTTTGCCGACCAGGCTATTAAACCGCGTTTCGAATGCAAAACTATCTATGAGATGACCACCGAGTTGGCGAAACGTATGGGGGTGGCGGAGAAGTTTACTGAAGGGCGCACTCAGGAAGGCTGGATGCGCTATTTGTATGAGCAGTCGCGTAAAGCGATTCCCGAACTGCCGGATTTTGATACTTTCCGCCAGCAGGGCATCTTCAAGCAGCGTGACCCACAAGGCCATCATGTGGCGTATAAAGCCTTCCGTGACGATCCGCAGGCCAATCCGCTGACCACGCCATCGGGCAAAATCGAAATCTACTCCCAGGAGCTTGCCAAAATCGCCGCGACCTGGGAACTGCCTGAAGGCGATGTGATCGATCCGCTGCCGATCTACACCCCTGGTTTTGAGAACTACAACGATCCGTTGACCGCTAAATATCCGCTACAGCTGACGGGGTTCCACTATAAATCTCGCGTCCACTCAACGTATGGCAACGTTGATGTCCTGCAGGCCGCCTGCCGTCAGGAGATGTGGATTAACCCGATCGATGCGCAGAGGCGCGGCATCGCCAACGGCGATCGCATACGCATTTTCAACGACCGCGGTGAAGTGCATATCGAAGCGAAAGTGACGCCGCGAATGATGCCTGGCGTCGTCGCGCTGGGCGAGGGCGCCTGGTATAACCCGGATGCCTCACGCGTGGATCAGGCCGGCAGCATTAACGTGCTGACCACCCAACGACCGTCGCCGTTGGCGAAAGGCAACCCATCGCATACCAACCTCGTCCAGGTTGAAAAGCTGTAAGGAGTAACCGATGACAACTCAGTATGGATTTTTTATCGATTCCGCCCGTTGCACCGGTTGCAAAACCTGCGAGCTGGCCTGTAAAGACTACAAGAACCTGACGCCGGACGTCAGCTTCCGTCGTATCTACGAGTATGCCGGCGGCGACTGGCAGGAGGACAATGGCGTCTGGAATCAGAACGTTTTTGCCTACTACCTCTCTATCGCCTGTAACCACTGCGAAGACCCGGCGTGCACCAAGGTCTGCCCGAGCGGGGCAATGCACAAGCGCGAAGATGGTTTTGTGGTGGTTAATGAAGAGGTGTGCATTGGCTGTCGCTACTGCCATATGGCCTGCCCGTACGGCGCGCCGCAGTACAACGCCGCTAAAGGGCATATGACCAAATGCGATGGCTGTCACGAGCGTGTGGCACAAGGCAAAAAGCCGATTTGCGTCGAGTCCTGCCCGCTGCGGGCGCTGGACTTCGGGCCGATTGCCGAACTGCGTGAAAAGCACGGCCAACTGGCCGCCGTGGCGCCGCTGCCGTCAGCGCACTTCACCAGGCCGAGCATTGTGATAAAACCAAACGCCAACAGCCGTCCGTGCGGCGATACCACTGGCTATCTGGCCAATCCGAAGGAGGTCTAAAATGGGAAATGGATGGCATGAATGGCCGCTGATGATTTTCACGGTCTTCGGGCAGTGCGTCGCCGGGGGCTTTATCGTTCTCGCGCTGGCGTTGATGAAGGGCGAACTTTCGCGCGAGCGGCAGCAGCGGGTGGTAATGAGCATGTTCGGGCTGTGGGTGCTAATGGGGATCGGTTTTATTGCCTCCACCATGCACCTTGGTTCTCCAATGCGCGCGTTTAATTCGCTGAACCGCGTTGGCGCATCATCGTTAAGCAATGAAATCGCCAGCGGCGCGCTTTTCTTTGCCGTCGGCGGGATTGGCTGGCTGCTGGCGGTGGTAAACAAACTGCCGTCTGTGCTGCGCAATCTGTGGCTGGTCGTCACCATGATCCTCGGCGTCATCTTTGTCTGGATGATGATCCGCGTGTATAACACCATCGATACCGTACCCACCTGGTATACCATCTGGACGCCGCTCAACTTCTTCCTGACCGTGTTTATCGGCGGGCCGCTGTTGGGCTACCTGCTGCTGCGTGTCGCGGGTGTGGACGGTTGGGCAATGCGTTTATTGCCGGTGATTATGCTGGTGGCGTTGGTGATTAGCGTGACCGTCGCGTTGATTCAGGGCAGCGAGTTGGCGACGATCCATAGTTCGATTCAGCAGGCTTCGGCGCTGGTGCCGAATTACGGTTCCTTAATGGCATGGCGGACGGTCGCGTTAGTGCTGGCGTTGGTCTGCTGGATTGTACCGCAGCTTAAAGGTTATCAACCCGCATTGCCGCTGCTGGGGCTGGCATTTGTGCTGGTGCTGGTCGGCGAGATGGTTGGCCGCGGCGTATTCTATGGTCTACATATGACCGTCGGTATGGCTATCGCCAGTTAATAACGTGAAATCACGCCGGAAGCCTATTCCGGCGTGATGAAAAAATGCGGCTGATTGATGAAATTTTTCTACTGATATTTCCTTCCTGGTTTTCCAATAAATTAATAAAAACAATGGAATAATATAATGAATAATTCCATTGCCGCTGCGCTGGATAAAAAACTTCTATCGTTGCTCTGAAAACCGCGTCAGGCCTGAATTCTGGCGGATTGACAATGTTTACAGCAGTGGCATGATGCGCACGAAATCTGAACTTCCTCACGGTTAACACCCATGACCATCTACACTCGCCCAGTGCAAATGTTGCTCTGTGGCCTGCTTCTGTTGACGCTGGCAATCGCGGTTTTAAATACGCTTGTCCCGCTCTGGCTCGCCCATGAAAATATGCCAACCTGGCAGGTTGGGATGGTCGGCTCCTCTTATTTCACCGGTAACCTGGTGGGAACCTTATTTGCCGGTTGGGTCATTAAACGTCTGGGGTTTAATCGTAGCTATTACCTGGCGTCATTGATTTTTGCCGTCGGCTGCGTTGGCCTGGGTATTACACTCGGTTTCTGGACATGGCTGAGCTGGCGTTTTATCGCCGGCGTGGGCTGCGCGATGATCTGGGTGGTGGTGGAAAGCGCGCTGGTGTGCAGCGGTACTTCCCGCAGCCGCGGTAGGCTGCTGGCGGCGTACATGATGGTCTATTACGTCGGTACCGTGTTGGGTCAACTGATGGTAAGTAAATTACCGACCGATTTAATGAGCGTGTTGCCGTGGGTTACCGGCCTGGCGCTGGCGGCGATCCTGCCGCTGCTGTTTACGCGTATCATGAGCCAGGCCGACGAGCCGCATGAAACGGTACGTATCTGGCCGATGCTGAAGCTGCGTCAGGCTCGCCACGGTGTGAATGGCTGCATTATATCCGGTATTGTACTCGGTTCACTATACGGCCTGATGCCGCTGTGGCTGAACCACCAGGGCGTCAGCGATTCCGGTATTGGTTTCTGGATGGCGGTGATGGTCAGCGCCGGGATCCTTGGGCAGTGGCCGGTAGGGCGTTTGGCTGACCGCTATGGCCGCCTTCTGGTGTTGCGCGTTCAGGTCTTTGTGGTGATTCTGGGCTGTCTGGCGATGCTCAGCCAGGCGGCAATGGCGCCGGCGCTTTTTGTGCTCGGCGCATCCGGTTTTACTTTGTATCCGGTGGCGATGGCCTGGGCCTGTGAGAAGGTTGAACACCATCAACTGGTGGCGATGAACCAGGCGCTGCTGATGAGTTATACCATTGGCAGCCTGCTGGGACCGACCCTGACGGCAATGCTGATGCAGAACTTTTCTGATAACCTGCTGTTTATCATGATCGCCAGCGTATCGTTTATCTACCTGCTGACGCTGCTGCGCAAAGCCGGACATCACCCGACGCCGGTGGCACACGCCTGATACCCTCAGGGCATCGATGGGAGGGCCCCATCGATGCGTGCAATCGTGAATATAACAATATGGCTACTGTATTGGGTGTAACTTAGCTGGAACGCGATATTGCTTACCATCGTATTGTAGCGTCCATGTTTTTTGCGTCGGAATATCTTTCGACCTGCACTCGTTATTTTCGTCCAGCCAGGCCGTTGAGGCGACATTCTTTTCGCTGACTTTTATGTCGCTAAAGCCATGATGTTTTGTGGCGCCCATTGCCAGCGTGCGTATGATATTCGTAAATTCCTCGGCGCAGTTGCCATCCAATTCCCCGACGCTATATTTTAGCACTATGCCGTCCAGCACTACGCGAAGCTGGCCGCGATCGAGTGTATAAAGCCATAGCGCCTCTTCACTAATGGGATTAACGCGAGAACTTCCGGTTTTCTGTATGCGCAATCCAAACGCAGTTTGCTCTGGCGCTATCTTCCAGTGCGCGGTATCAATAGCAAGATCGCTAATATAGATCGCGTCATCGTTCATACGTTCGGGAAGATGTAAACGTTGCTTAACTTCAAGAGTTGCAGTATCAAGTACCAGCAGCTCGAGATCGGCATTATGGTTATGGTCGCGCTGTTCTGGCTCCATTAGCGGAACGGCGGCCAGCGTGAGCTCGGGATGAGCAGGCCAGATGCGACAAATAGCGCTAAAAGGCGAGCCATTTTGTGTTTTGATAAATTGCTCTGCCGGTGTGATGACCCCCTGCTCAGTCGGTTGAGCATCAGGCCATACCTGTTTAATGATGGCTTTGATATCACAGCTGCTGGCGGCAAAAATGCACTGCGATGCCAGTAAGAATATTGTTGAAACTAACAGGCGTATAGTCATCTTCCGGATGTCCATTTTCAATGCTTCCATGACGAACTAAGAAAAACGTCAGCTTATTTGGGCGACGTTAATCAAGTAGAGGGGCGAGCTTTTTCGGAATAGGGTAGTGTTTGCCATCAAAGTGCAATAACCATGTCTCTTTGCCGGTTTTTTCCATATCTTCGCAATCGTTCTCTTTGGAAATGGTTCTGGTGGTATGTTCGTTTCTTCCACTTACCCGGATATCGGCATAGCCGCCATTGCCGGATGAGGGAACCATGACCAGAGTACGTTCAATATGATCGAATTCCCCTGCGCACATGCCATCCCATTCGCCATGTGTTCTGTTAACGACAAGGCCATCAAGTACTTTATGAATCTGATTGTTATCATATGAATACAGCCACAACACCTCTTCTCTAAAAGGGGCTACTCTGGAGGGATTCCTCAGAGTAATGCGTAAACCAAAAGCGGTTTGCGTAGGCGTGATTTTCCAGCGGGCGGTATCAAGGGCAATACTATCAATACTAATCGTATCATCATTCATACGGTCGACGAGATGTAACCGCTGTTTCACCTCGAGAGTGGCGGAGTTGAGGACCAGAAGTTCAAGATCGCCAGTATGTTCGTAGTCAGTTTGTTCGTGAGACATCAGCGGAATGGCCGCCAGCGTGATCTCAGGATGAGCCGGCCAGACGCGGCAAATTGCGCTCTGCGGTGAATAACTATCGCTTTCACCGCGAATAATTATTGATTTACCTTGCGGCACGCCTTCTGGCCAGGCCTTTTTGACGATGGTATTGAGATCACACTCGCTAGCAGCAAAGACGCACTGGGCTGATAGCAGGGAAAGAGCGAAGATAAGTAAGCGCATAGATTCCTTTCTAATGCATTGTTAACTGTAATAATAATAACGGCTGCTTAATGGCAACCGTTATTATGGTATAGAGCCGTTAGTACATCACCTTATGACCATACTGCTCAAGGATACCCTTCACCCGCTCCATGGTCTCTTTCTTCGGCGGGTGTACGCCGTCAAGCTTGTACTCTTCGCCCATCGCTACCCATTTGTGTTTACCCAGCTCATGGTAGGGCAGGAGTTCGATTTTCTCGACGTTGCCCATATCGCGGGTAAATTCACCCAGGCGATGCGCGGAATCGTCATCATCGGACCAGCCGGGAACGACAACGTAGCGGATCCATACGTTAATCCCTTTCTTTGACAGATACTGCGCGAATTCCAGCGTACGATGGTTAGAAACGCCGACCAGGTTCTGGTGGATTTCATCGTTCATCTGTTTGAGATCAAGCATCACCAGATCGGTGACCTCCAATAGCTCGTCAATCACCGGATCGTAGCGGCGCACGAATCCGTTGGTATCGAGGCAAGTATGAATGCCTTCTTTTTTACAGGCGCGGAACCAGTCGCGGACAAATTCCGCCTGCAGGATCGCTTCGCCGCCGGATGCGGTGACGCCGCCGCCGGAGGCATTCATAAAGTGGCGATAGGTCACCACTTCTTTCATCAATTCTTCAACGGTGATTTCTTTACCGCCATGGGTATCCCAGGTGTCGCGGTTATGGCAGTAAAGGCAGCGCATCAGGCAGCCCTGGAAGAAGGTAATAAAGCGGATGCCTGGGCCATCGACGGTGCCACAGGATTCAAAGGAGTGAATACGACCAATAGTTGACATTGCGGTGATATCTCCGGGTTCGGCCCTCCAGGGCCTGTGATGCACAGCTCAAACCGGCTGTGTTAAGTCTGTTTTGACAGGTACCCAAAGTATAGATAACTGGCAAAGCAGGCTGGGGCAGGGAATCACTTGTTAAAAAGGCCCCACTGATGTGGGGCCTTTATTGTACGCTTTTTCAGTCAGACAGGGAATTACATGGTCTGAGTGAAGGTACGAGTAATAACGTCCTGCTGCTGTTCTTTAGTCAGGGAGTTAAAACGTACCGCGTAGCCAGATACGCGGATGGTCAGCTGCGGATATTTTTCCGGGTTTTCCATCGCGTCGAGCAGCATTTCGCGGTTCATGACGTTCACGTTCAGATGTTGACCACCTTCGATGGACGCTTCGTGGTGGAAGTAACCATCCATCAGACCGGCCAGGTTAGTCTTACGAACTTCGTCATCTTTACCCAGCGCGTTCGGTACGATAGAGAAGGTGTAAGAGATACCATCTTTAGCGTAAGCAAACGGCAGTTTAGCAACGGAAGTCAGAGAGGCAACAGCACCTTTCTGGTCACGGCCGTGCATCGGGTTAGCACCTGGTCCGAACGGCGCGCCAGCGCGACGACCGTCTGGGGTGTTACCGGTTTTCTTACCATACACGACGTTAGAGGTGATGGTCAGAACAGACTGAGTCGGGATAGCGTTGCGGTAGGTATGCAGTTTCTGAATTTTCTTCATGAAACGTTCAACCAGGTCAACGGCCATGTCATCGACGCGAGCATCGTTGTTACCAAACTGCGGGTATTCGCCTTCGATTTCGAAGTCAACAGCCAGACCGTCTTCGTCACGAATCGGTTTAACTTTCGCATATTTGATAGCAGACAGGGAGTCAGCAGCAACGGACAGACCTGCGATACCACACGCCATGGTGCGGATAACGTCACGGTCGTGCAGCGCCATCAGAGAGGCTTCGTAGCTGTACTTGTCGTGCATGTAATGAATGATGTTCAGCGCGGTGACATACTGTTTAGCCAGCCAGTCCATGAAGTGGTCCATGCGCTCCATGACTTCGTCATAGTTCAGCACGTCGCCTTTGATCGGCTCAGATTTCGGACCAACCTGCATTTTCAGTTTTTCATCAACGCCGCCGTTGATGGCATACAGCATGGTTTTCGCGAGGTTAGCGCGAGCGCCGAAGAACTGCATTTGCTTACCAACAACCATCGGGCTTACGCAGCATGCGATAGCGTAGTCGTCGTTGTTGAAGTCCGGACGCATCAGGTCATCGTTCTCGTACTGCAGAGAAGAGGTATCGATGGATACTTTAGCGGCGAATTTCTTGAAGCTCAGCGGCAGTTTTTCAGACCACAGGATGGTGATGTTCGGCTCCGGAGACGGCCCCATGGTGTACAGGGTGTTCAGGAAGCGGAAGCTGTTTTTGGTTACCAGCGTACGGCCGTCAACGCCCATACCACCGATAGATTCAGTTGCCCAAATCGGGTCGCCGGAGAACAGCTCATCATATTCCGGGGTACGCAGGAAGCGAACCATACGCAGTTTCATGACCAGGTGGTCAACCATTTCCTGCGCGTCTTGCTCGGTGATTTTACCCGCCTGCAGGTCACGTTCGATGTAGATATCCAGGAAGCTGGAAGTACGACCGAAGGACATTGCCGCGCCGTTCTGAGATTTAACGGCGGCCAGGTAACCGAAGTAGGTCCACTGGATAGCTTCCTGAGCGGTAGTCGCCGGACCAGAGATATCGCAGCCGTATTTCGCTGCCATTTCTTTGATCTGACCCAGAGCGCGATGCTGTTCAGCAATTTCTTCACGCAGACGGATGGTTGCTTCCAGATCTTCGCCGCTTTCCAGTTTCTCTTGCAGAGACTGGAACTGAGCGTATTTGTCTTTCATCAGGAAGTCGATACCGTACAGCGCAACGCGACGGTAGTCACCGATGATACGGCCACGGCCGTAAGCATCCGGCAGACCGGTCAGCACGCCGGATTTACGGCAGTTCAGGATGTCTTTGGTGTAAACATCAAATACGCCCTGGTTGTGAGTCTTACGGTACTCGGTGAAGATTTTTTTCAGCATCGGGTCCAGTTCGCGATTGTACGCTTTGCAGGAACCTTCAACCATTTTGATACCGCCGAACGGGATAATCGCACGTTTCAGCGGAGCTTCAGTTTGCAGACCAACGATTTTCTCGAGCGCTTTCTCGATGTAGCCCGCGTCGTGAGAAGTGATGGTGGATGCGAGGGAAGTGTCGAAATCAACAGGCGCGTGAGTGCGGTTTTCCTGTTTAACGCCTTCCATTACGCTGTCCCACAGCTTGGTGGTCGCATCAGTTGCGCCAGCCAGGAAGGATTCGTCACCTTCATATGGGGTGTAGTTTTTCTGGATAAAGTCACGTACGTTGACTTCGTTCTGCCAGTCACCTTTCGCAAAACCTTCCCAGGCTGTGGCTAACTTTTCATTAAGCTCGGACATGTAACACCTACCTTCTTAAGTGGATTTTTTATTTACTGCCTGAGACAACCATTAGTGATGATCGTCGCCACGCAGGTAAATGACCCAGTACGTCAACCCAACCAACAAACCACCGCCGATGATGTTTCCGATAGTGACTGGAATCAGGTTATCAGTGATAAAGTTCATAACGGTTAAGTGAGAAAAACTCTCCGGAGTTGAACCGATAGCGGTCCAGAATTCCGGGCTCGCAAAGTTGCGAATTACGATACCCATCGGGATCATAAACATATTCGCGATGCTGTGTTCAAAGCCGCTGGCGACAAACATCGCAACCGGCAACACCATGATCATCGCTTTGTCCATCAGGCTGCGGCCGGAGTAGCTCATCCAGACGGCCAGACATACCATCAGGTTAGCCAGGATACCCAGGCAGACGGCTTCAATAAACGTGTGGTGCATTTTGTGGTCTGCAGTTTGCAGAACATTTAAGCCCCAGCCGCCGTTGGCAGTCATATATTCGCCGGATAACCACATTAACAGTACAAACAGCAGCGCGCCGATCAGGTTTCCAACATAGACGTTAAGCCAGTTTTTTGCCAGCTGACCCCAGGTAATACGTCCGCTGGCTTTCGCCACGACGATCAGTACGGTCGAGGTGAAAAGGTCAGCACCGCAGATGACGCAAAGAATCAGACCTAGTGAGAAGCATACCCCGCCGATAAGTTTGGCAATCCCGAAAGGCATTGCGGCAGTACCGGTGGTCGCCGTGATATAAAACACAAAAGCGATGGAGATGAAGACACCTGCGGTAATCGCCAGATAAAACGTCTTCAGCGGATGTTTCGTCGCTTTATAGACACCTGCTTCTTCGGCGACTTTCGCCATCGCGGCAGGGAGTAAAAGATCAAAAGGGTTGTCAGCTTTCACACTAACTCTCTCTTTATATAAGTTGGCGGTGTGATACTAACAAAGCATTATAGAAGGGAATTTGATGTAGATCATATCCTACCGGAGTCATAGGCCCATTTTGCGTGTGGAATTAGCTTGTTATTGCCTTATGTTTTTGATTTTAAAAGAAAAACTAAATTTTAATATTTGCAAATAATGTTGAAAATTTCCATGGGTGACCATTGATTACGGTTAATTAAAATGGAGTATTTTTATTAAAATTAACAATCTAAATATCACCAAAGTTTGATTTTTACGTATATTTAACTTTGCTCCTACAAAATGGCGTGGTTTTGCCACAAATCATAAGAAAACGGAGCCGCTGGCGGCTCCGTACATTATTTTTTACCCCTAAAGGATTATTTGGCCCAGAAGGCCGCTTTGGCACGCTGTAGCTTTTCGTAGGCTTTCAGTAAAGACTGATGCGCCGGGAAAGCGCGCAGATCGTTATCGACCGCCTGAAGGCCATAGAACGGCGCTTCGCCGCTCAGAGCGGCGCTCGCGGCTTCCACCGCATCTGCGCCATACATACGGATGAAGGCATTCAGATACTGCAGCGGCTGGCGTTCTTCTTCCTGACTAAGCAGCAGCAGCGTTTGCAGGCAGCGATAATAGTTGGCGCGCTCAGGGCTGAAGATGGAGGCATTGAATTCCATGGTCCACTCCGTCCAAATCAGCGCCTGATCCAGATCGCCGCCGGCCAACGCCAGCATTGCTTTCAGTTCGCCGATGCGCAGGGTATACCAGCCGTTGTCTTTGCCGGTTGCCAGGCCTAACAGCTCGCGGACGCGTGTGAAATCATCAAGGCCTTCATCGTCCATCTGTTCAATGAGCGCCAGATAATCTTCTTTTTCCCACTCGCTACCCGGTAGGGAGAGAATGGTGTTACGCAGGTGCGCGCCCATGCTGTTATTGGCGAGCCACAGGTCTTCCGCTGGATAAATATCTGACATCCCCGGAACGATGATCCGGCAGGCGTAGACGCTTAGATGTTCGTAGTCGGCGATATAGACTTCTTTATCTTCAGCTTTGAAGATAGCCATCAGGGTGGCGAACTCTTCTTCAGTTGTGCCGGAGAAATTCCAGTCCACGAACGGATAGTCGGCATCCTGTTTAAACATATCCCAGGAGATCAGGCCGCTGGAATCAATGAAGTGAGTTTCCAGGTTGGCATGCTCGGCAACTTCTTCGTCATCAAAGGTCGGCGGGGTAAAGACGTCGAGGTCTTTCAGGCTGCGGCCCTGTAGTAGTTCGGTAACGGTACGCTCCAGCGCCACGCCGAAATCCGGATGGGCGCCGAAAGAGGCGAAGCAGGTACCGTTAGCCGGGTTAAACAGAACCACGCAGATAACCGGGTATTTACCACCAAGGGAGCCATCGTAGGCGAAGATCGGAAAACCTTCGGCTTCGAGTTTGGCGATAGATTCAACGACGCCCGGATAGCGCGCCATTACTTCAGCTGGGATCTCCGGCAGGCTGATGCTTTCTGCGATGATGCGGTTTTTAATATGACGCTCAAAGACTTCAGACAAGCCCTGCACGCGCGCTTCATTTGCGGTATTACCGGCTGACATGCCGTTGGAGACGTACAAGTTGCCGACGATGTTCATCGGAATATAGACGGTTTCGCCGTCTGATTGACGGGTAAACGGCAGGCCGCAAACGCCGCGCTCGTCGTTACCGGATTGCAGATCCACGAGCATGCTGGCGGTCAACTGATCGTCCGGATCGTAAAAGGCGCGCAGGCGGGCATCCAGCAGGCCTTCTGGTACTTCATCGTCCTCGGTCAGTGGAAACCACTTTTCGTTCGGATAATGAACGAATGGACCATTGGCGATGGTATCGCCTAACCAGAAATCCGCGAAGAAGTAGTTGGTAGACAGACGTTCGAAATATTCGCCCAGCGCGGAAGCCAGCGCCGCCTTTTTAGTTGCGCCTTTACCATTGGTAAAGCACAGCGCGCACTCTTTATCGCGAATGTGAACGGACCACACGTGTGGTACCGGGTTCAGCCACGAGGCCTCTTCGATATCAAATCCGAGGTCGAGCAGTTTCTGCTGGAAGCGAGCGATGGAATCTTCCAGGGCGGCATCTTTGCCGGGGATAAATGTCTGGGTCATAGCAATTCGTTTATTGTTGGCAGGATGGGCAATGATACGGGTTTTACCGGTAAGTGGCTATGTCGTTAGCCGCGGCAATGGATAAAAAGAGAAGAGCGGTAAATGGCATGCGGAGAAACTCCACATGCCATAGCAAGTTACAGGATAGGCGTACAAATGCTAACGATCATCGCGGCGCCGGCAAGACTGGTACCGACGATGCCTGCCGCCATCACTGCGAAGCCTGCGCCCAGCGTAAAGGGCCCGGTAATCGCGCCGATGACAATTGTCGGGATGCTGACCAGCAAACCAATTGCCGCCGGAATGGATAACAGGCCAAAGCCGCCGCTCACATCAGACATTTCGTTATAGGTTAATTCACGCATAAATATTCCTTTAAAAGTGATTAATACCAGTCTTCATCGGCTGGTTTAAAAATTTTAATGATCGGGGAATGCGGCGGTAAATGACCATGCTCTCGCGGAAACATAATTCATGAAGAATTAAGATAATATTCAAGTATTAAATGAGTTGACGGATTGCGCTATGGCGAGATCGTTACCTGTGAATGTAGTGGATAACTATTTATGCCGTGGATCCAAATCCGGAATGGGTGACGGAACGCAGGCTAAAAGCGATTCTCTTGCAGCAATTATGTCGGTTTAATGACGTCAAGCTGGTTGATTCTTTTGTGTGACGATGGCCTCGTTTATGGGCCGCTTAGTTTTACTCGTTGCGGTGTGTGTCACTGAATGATAAAACCGATAGCCACAGGAATAACTTATGCCCGCGACGGTTCGCGTGCAGACAATATAGCAACGTGGTGAGGGGAAATGGCTCAGGTCTATAACTTTAGTTCGGGCCCGGCAATGCTGCCGGCAGAAGTTCTCAAACTGGCGCAACAGGAGCTGTGCGACTGGCACGGTCTGGGGACGTCGGTAATGGAAATCAGCCACCGTGGTAAGGAGTTTATCCAGGTGGCTGAAACGGCAGAACAGGATTTCCGCGATCTGCTCAATATCCCTTCCAACTATAAAGTGTTGTTCTGTCATGGTGGCGGTCGCGGTCAGTTTGCCGGGATCCCGTTAAATCTGCTGGGTGATAAAACGACAGCAGATTATGTGGACGCCGGTTACTGGGCGGCAAGTGCGGTGAAAGAAGCGCAAAAATACTGCACGCCTAACGTTATCGATGCGAAAACCACCGTTGATGGCCTGCGGGCCGTTAAGCCGATGAGCGAATGGCAGTTGACGCCGGGCGCAGCCTATCTGCACTTCTGCCCAAATGAAACCATCGATGGTATCGCTATCCACGAAACGCCGAATTTTAACGAAGATGTCGTCGTCACCGCGGATTACTCCTCCAGTATTCTGTCCCATGAAATCGACGTCAGCCGCTATGGCGTGATTTACGCTGGCGCGCAGAAGAATATCGGCCCGGCAGGGTTGACGCTGGTTATCGTGCGTGAAGACCTGCTGGGTAAAGCCAGCATCGCCTGCCCATCGATTCTTGATTACACCGTGCTGAACGCCAATGATTCAATGTTCAACACGCCGCCGACCTTCGCCTGGTATCTGGCGGGGCTGGTATTCAAATGGCTGAAAGAGCAGGGCGGCGTGGCCGCGATGGATAAAATCAACCGTCAAAAAGCGGATCTGCTGTATGGCGTGATTGATAACAGCGATTTTTATCGTAACGATGTAGCCGCTGCCAACCGCTCGCGGATGAACGTGCCGTTCCAGCTGGCGGATAGCGCGCTGGATAAACTGTTCCTCGAAGAGTCTTTTGCGGCCGGTTTGCATGCGCTGAAGGGCCATCGCGTGGTAGGCGGTATGCGTGCTTCTATTTACAATGCGATGCCGCTGGCCGGCGTCAAGGCGCTCACCGACTTCATGCAGGACTTCGAACGTCGCCGCGGCTAATTGCTGAGCGCTTATTTTCATCCCCGCGGCTGGTCTGCGGGGTTTTTATTCTGTTTTTTGAGAGTTGAGTTCCATGGAATCCCTGACGTTACAACCCATTGCGCGCGTTGATGGCACCGTAAACCTGCCCGGGTCAAAAAGTGTTTCTAACCGCGCTTTGCTGCTGGCGGCATTAGCCCACGGCACCACCGTGCTGACCAATTTGCTGGACAGCGATGATGTTCGCCATATGCTTAATGCGCTTAACGCCCTGGGAGTTCACTACACCCTGTCCGCCGACCGCACTCGTTGTGAAGTCACCGGCAACGGCGGCCCGTTACAGGCCAGCGGCGCGCTGGAATTGTTCCTCGGGAATGCCGGTACGGCGATGCGCCCGCTGGCGGCGGCGTTGTGTCTCGGCCACAACGATATTGTGCTGACCGGCGAACCGCGGATGAAAGAGCGGCCGATAGGCCACCTGGTCGATGCGTTACGCCAGGGGGGCGCGCAGATTGAGTATCTGGAGCAGGAAAACTATCCGCCCCTGCGCCTGCGCGGTGGTTTCAACGGCGGCCAGGTAGAAGTCGATGGCAGCGTCTCCAGCCAGTTCCTTACCGCTTTACTGATGACTGCGCCGCTGGCGCCGCAGGACACGACGATTGCGATTAAAGGCGAGCTGGTATCTAAACCTTATATCGATATCACGCTGCACCTGATGAAAACCTTCGGCGTTGACGTTGAAAACCACAACTATCAGCGCTTTGTCGTGCGCGGCGGGCAACAGTATCAGTCGCCGGGCGATTACCTGGTGGAGGGCGATGCCTCTTCAGCCTCTTATTTCCTCGCTGCCGGCGCTATCAAGGGCGGGACGGTAAAAGTGACCGGTATTGGTCGCAATAGCGTACAAGGCGACATTCGCTTTGCCGACGTGCTGGAAAAAATGGGCGCGACGGTTGTCTGGGGCGACGATTTTATCGCCTGTACCCGCGGTGAGTTGAATGCCGTTGATATGGATATGAACCATATTCCGGATGCGGCCATGACCATTGCTACCGCGGCGTTGTTTGCGAAAGGCACCACGGTGCTGCGCAATATTTATAACTGGCGGGTGAAAGAGACCGACCGCCTGTTCGCGATGGCAACTGAACTGCGTAAAGTCGGCGCCGAAGTGGAAGAGGGCGAAGACTATATTCGCATTACGCCGCCTGCGACGCTGAAATTCGCTGAAATCGGCACCTACAACGATCACCGCATGGCGATGTGTTTCTCGCTGGTGGCATTGTCGGCGACGCCGGTCACTATCCTTGACCCAAAATGCACGGCGAAAACGTTCCCGGACTATTTCGAGCAGCTGGCGCGAATTAGTACCCTGGCGTAAATTCTGTCTCGTCCGATAAGGTAAAGCTTTGTCATCTTGCGGGCTGGTATTCTGCCAGCCCGCTATAATTGCGCAATTCTTCTACATTTAATTTCAACTATTCCGTAATTTGCACGCAAGGCTCACTTTCTGGCGCATTGATGCGTATAATGCGCGGCGTTTATATTCATGCGCCTTGCTAAAGGAGAAAAAGATGACGGCAAATGTTCCGGTAATCACCATTGATGGACCTGGCGGTGCGGGTAAGGGCACGTTGTGCAAGGCAATGGCGGAAGCGCTTGGCTGGCATCTGCTTGATTCCGGCGCCATCTATCGCGTTTTGGCGCTGGCGGCCTTACATCATCACGTTGACGTCGAGTCAGAAGAGGCGTTGGTTCCGCTGGCAGCCCATCTCGATGTACGTTTTATTTCTACTGACGGCAATCTGGAAGTGGTGCTGGAAGGTGAGGATGTCAGTGCGGAGATCCGTACCCAGGAAGTGGCCAATACCGCCTCAAAAGTCGCTGCCTTCCCGCGGGTACGCGAAGCGCTGCTGCGCCGTCAACGCGCCTTTCGCGAACTGCCTGGCCTGATTGCCGACGGCCGCGATATGGGCACCGTCGTTTTCCCCGATGCGCCGGTTAAAATTTTCCTCGATGCGTCGGCGGAAGAACGTGCGCAGCGCCGCCTGCTACAGTTGCAGGAAAAGGGTTTTAGTGTTAACTTTGAACGTCTTTTGTCCGAGATAAAAGAGCGTGACGATCGCGACCGTAATCGCGCCGTGGCGCCGCTTATCCCGGCCGCTGATGCTTTAGTTCTTGATTCCACCGAACTAAGCATTGAGCAAGTAATTGAAAAAGCGCTACAATATGCGCGCGAAAAACTGGCTGTCGCTTAGCCGTTAACCGGTAAAGCGTTGCGAGCCTCCGAATTATAGCAGTACCCCCGCAGCAACGGAGTGTTAGCGGGTATGTTAAACAACCCCATCCGGCACGGAGCCAGGTGGACGTTAAATATGAAACCTGAAGATTAAACATGACTGAATCTTTTGCTCAACTATTTGAAGAATCCTTAAAAGAAATCGAAACCCGCCCGGGTTCCATCGTTCGTGGTGTTGTTGTTGCTATCGACAAAGATATCGTACTGGTTGACGCTGGTCTGAAATCTGAGTCCGCCATCCCGGCTGAGCAGTTCAAAAACGCCCAGGGCGAGCTGGAAATCCAGGTTGGTGACGAAGTTGACGTTGCTCTGGATGCAGTAGAAGACGGCTTCGGTGAAACCCTGCTGTCCCGTGAGAAAGCTAAACGTCACGAAGCTTGGATCACGCTGGAAAAAGCTTACGAAGACGCTGAAACTGTAGTCGGTGTTATCAACGGCAAAGTTAAAGGTGGCTTCACTGTTGAGCTGAATGGTATTCGTGCGTTCCTGCCGGGCTCCCTGGTAGACGTTCGTCCGGTGCGCGACACGCTGCACCTGGAAGGCAAAGAGCTTGAATTCAAAGTCATCAAGCTGGACCAGAAACGTAACAACGTCGTTGTTTCTCGTCGTGCCGTTATCGAATCCGAAAACAGCGCAGAGCGCGATCAGCTGCTGGAAAACCTGCAGGAAGGCATGGAAGTCAAAGGTATCGTTAAGAACCTCACTGACTACGGTGCATTCGTTGATCTGGGCGGCGTTGACGGCCTGCTGCACATCACCGATATGGCCTGGAAACGCGTTAAGCATCCGAGCGAAATCGTAAACGTTGGCGACGAAATCACTGTTAAAGTGCTGAAGTTCGACCGCGAGCGTACCCGTGTATCTCTGGGCCTGAAACAGCTGGGCGAAGATCCGTGGGTAGCTATCGCTAAGCGTTATCCGGAAGGTACCAAACTGACCGGTCGCGTGACCAACCTGACCGACTACGGCTGCTTCGTTGAAATCGAAGAAGGCGTTGAAGGCCTGGTTCACGTTTCCGAAATGGATTGGACCAACAAAAACATCCACCCGTCCAAAGTTGTTAACGTTGGCGATGTAGTGGAAGTTATGGTTCTGGATATCGACGAAGAACGTCGTCGTATCTCCCTGGGTCTGAAGCAGTGCAAATCTAACCCATGGCAGCAGTTCGCGGAAACCCACAACAAGGGCGACCGTGTTGAAGGTAAAATCAAGTCTATCACTGACTTCGGTATCTTCATCGGCCTGGACGGCGGCATCGACGGCCTGGTTCACCTGTCTGACATCTCCTGGAACGTTGCAGGCGAAGAAGCAGTTCGTGAATACAAAAAAGGCGACGAAATCGCTGCAGTTGTACTGCAGGTTGACGCAGAACGTGAGCGTATCTCCCTGGGCGTTAAACAGCTGGCGGAAGATCCGTTCAACAACTACGTTGCTCTGAACAAGAAAGGCGCTATCGTAACCGGTAAAGTAACTGCAGTTGACGCTAAAGGCGCAACCGTAGAACTGGCTGACGGCGTTGAAGGTTACCTGCGTGCTTCTGAAGCATCCCGTGACCGCGTTGAAGATGCAACTCTGGTTCTGAGCGTTGGCGACGAAGTTGAAGCTAAATTCACCGGCGTTGATCGTAAAAACCGCGCAATCAGCCTGTCTGTTCGTGCGAAAGACGAAGCTGACGAGAAAGATGCAATCGCAACTGTTAACAAACAGGAAGATGCAAACTTCTCTAACAACGCAATGGCTGAAGCTTTCAAAGCAGCTAAAGGCGAGTAATCTTAGTTATTCAGGCCACAACGGTCTGAATAATGACGAGTTTACTTGACAGATTGCAGGATTCGTCCTGTAATCAAGCACAAAGGGCGGCTACGGCCGCCCTTGTTTAAGCTGTAAGCTAACTTTGCCTTGAAGGAAACCGGAGGAAAAATGACCAAGTCAGAATTGATAGAAAGACTTGCCAGCCAGCAATCTCATATCCCGGCGAAAGCGGTGGAAGATGCTGTTAAAGAAATGCTGGAACATATGGCCTCAACGCTTGCTCAAGGTGAGCGCATTGAAATCCGCGGTTTCGGCAGCTTCTCTCTGCACTATCGAGCACCTCGCACCGGGCGTAACCCGAAGACTGGCGATAAAGTGGAACTGGAAGGTAAGTACGTTCCGCACTTTAAGCCTGGGAAAGAACTACGCGACCGCGCCAACATTTACGAAGAGTAAGTTTTACCGCATCAGGCAAAGACTTACTTAATAAAAAAGCACCTGAGGGTGCTTTTTTTATGCCCGTTTTCCGTGTCCGCTCGCAAAATTTTTGTCATCTGAAAGCAAGAGACAATATTTCCCGGACAGCGCGACGCAACGCCATTCTTTTCAATATGACCACGGCGGCGAATTGTCTGACACTCCCCGATAACAGGGAGGAGTTATGCGATTACCACATCTGGCAGGCTGCGCCATAATCGGAATCTCGCCGCTGCTTTGGCTACCGGCCCTACCGAATATGTTAAGCGTTTGGTGTCTTATTGGCGCTGCGCTAATTATTGCCACGCTGCGCAAACCTTACACAACGTATGCCGCATTGACGTTGCTGTTGTTCGCGTGGGGAATATTACATGCCCGGCAAGCGCTGTGGCCCACTGAGCATATTCCCGGTCGCAGCCGGCAGGCCGTTATTGAGCTGGTAGGCGGTGATGGCCTGACGAGCTGGCAAGGTAAGATAATCCGTCTTGAGGGGCGGCGTTTATATCCCGCGGTTGGGATTACCCTCTACGGCGGCGAACTGCCTGAAGCAGGCTGCGTTGGGCAGCGCTGGCTGATGACCATCCGCGCCCGTCCGGTACATGGGCAGCTAAATGAGGGCGGCTTTGATAGCCAGCGTTACGCCCTTGCGCAGCATCGTCCGCTTAGCGGACGTTTTCTAAATGCCTCATCGCTTGATTCACGTTGTAGCTCCCGGGCCCGCTATCTGGCCTCGTTGAACCGCGCACTCGCTGAGTATCCATGGAGAACGGTGATGCTCGGGCTGGGAATGGGGGAGCGCCTCGCGGTGGCGGATGAGATAAAAAAGTTAATGCAGGAGACGGGAACGTCCCATTTAATGGCTATCTCCGGCCTGCATATTGCGCTGGGGGCGTCACTTGGTTGGTTGCTGGTTCGCGGAATACAGTTCTTTCTTCCGTGCCGCTGGATAGGTTGGCGGATACCGCTGCTTGTCGGGTTAAGTTGCGCGCTGTTTTACGCCTGGCTTACCGGCATGCAACCCCCGGCGCTTCGTACCTGTGCGGCCTTAACCGCAGGATGTCTGTTGCGGCTACAGGCCAGGCGCTGGTCGCCCTGGCAAATATTTTGCTGTTGTATTGCGGCAATACTGCTGGCCGATCCACTGGCGATGATTTCAGAAAGCCTGTGGTTATCGGTCTTTGCGGTTGCTGCGTTGATTTTCTGGTATCAGCTCGCGCCGCTTCGCCGGCACCGCTGTCATTCACCGTGGCGGCAGCTGCTGGCGCTAAGCCACCTGCAATGCGGCCTGATGTTACTGCTTGCGCCGCTGCAGATAGCTTTTTTTCATGGTATTAGCCTGACTTCATTGATAGCTAACCTGGTTGCCGTTCCGCTGGTGACATTTCTAATAGTCCCGCTGATTTTAGCGGCCATGCTACTGCATCTTAGCGGTCCGGCGTTGCTTGAAATGGCGTTATGGCAACTCGCCGATCGGTTGCTGGCAATATTATTCTGGTTCTTACGCCATTTGCCTGCGGGATGGGTATCGCTCGACGAACGCTGGTTGGCGGTCAGTTTACTGCCGTGGCTGGCGTTCCTGGTATGGCGTTTTCAGGCCTGGCGTCAGATGCCGTTACTCTGTATTAGCGGCGTGGCGCTCCTTAGTTGGCCCTTCTGGCGCGCCGCCTCACCGGACGAGTGGCGGGTGACGATGTTGGATGTCGGCCAAGGGCTGGCGGTGGTCATCGAGCGTCAGGGGGCGGCAATGCTCTACGATACAGGGCCTGCCTGGCCGGGAGGAGATAGCGGCCAGCAGCTTATCGTACCTTGGTTACGCTGGCGCGGCCTCCGCCCGGAAGGCGTAATATTGAGCCACGAGCATCTTGATCATCGCGGTGGCCTGAATGCGATTATTCAGGCGTGGCCAAATCTCGTGATTCGTAGTCCGCTTAAAGCGCGCGGGCATCTACCCTGTCGCAGAGGGGTAACCTGGCGCTGGCGAGGGCTCCGATTTCAGGCACTTTGGCCATTGCCTACGGGTGAACATAAAGGGAACAATGGTTCCTGTGTAGTTAGGGTCGATGACGGCAAGCGTAGCGTTTTACTTACCGGCGATATCGAAATCCCGGCCGAACAGCGGATGATAAGCCATTACTGGCAGCATCTTGTGTCTACACTTATTCAGGTCCCGCACCACGGCAGCAATACCTCATCTGGTCTGACGTTGCTGCAGAGGGTAGGAGGAGAGGCGGCTATCGCCTCGGCAGCGCGTTACAATGCATGGAAGATGCCTTCCAGTAAAGTCGAGCAGCGTTATCGTGAGCAAGGGTATCAGTGGTTTGATACACCGCACTCGGGGCAAATAACGATTGTTTTTTCTCCAGATGGTTGGCAAATCCATAGCTTACGAGATCAACTTTTACCTCGTTGGTATCATCAGTGGTTTGGCGGGGACGCGCAGAACGGGTAGAATATGCGGCTATTTCAACATAAGCTGGTTTATTGAATGCAGAACGATAAAGATCTCTCCACGTGGCAGACCTTCCGCCGACTTTGGCCGATGATAGCGCCGTTTAAAGCCGGGCTAATCGTAGCGGCCGTGGCGTTGGTGCTTAACGCGGCAAGTGATACCTTCATGTTATCGCTTCTTAAACCGTTATTGGATGATGGTTTTGGTAAAACGGATCGCTCAGTGCTGTTATGGATGCCGCTGGTGGTGATCGGTTTGATGGTGCTTCGCGGCATCAGTAGCTATATATCGAGCTACTGTATCTCCTGGGTTTCCGGCAAAGTGGTAATGACGATGCGTCGCCGCCTGTTCGGTCATATGATGGGCATGCCCGTCGCCTTCTTCGACAAACAGTCCACCGGGACGTTGCTGTCGCGTATCACCTACGACTCCGAACAGGTTGCTTCATCTTCCTCCAGCGCGTTGATAACCGTAGTGCGTGAAGGGGCCTCAATTATTGGCCTGTTCGCCATGATGTTCTATTACAGCTGGCAACTGTCGCTCATTCTTATCGTGCTGGCGCCTATCGTCTCAGTCGCGATTCGGGTGGTTTCGAAGCGTTTTCGTAATATCAGTAAGAATATGCAGAACACCATGGGGCAGGTGACCACCAGCGCGGAACAGATGCTCAAAGGGCATAAAGAAGTGCTGATGTTCGGCGGCCAGGCCGTTGAAACCAAGCGTTTTGACAAGGTCAGTAATAAGATGCGTCTGCAGGGGATGAAAATGGTCTCCGCGTCCTCCATTTCCGACCCGGTCATTCAGCTGATTGCCTCTCTGGCGCTGGCCTTTGTGCTCTACGCGGCGAGCTTCCCAAGCGTCATGGAAACCCTGACTGCCGGTACCATCACCGTGGTCTTTTCGTCGATGATCGCGCTGATGCGCCCGCTGAAATCCCTGACCAACGTCAACGCGCAGTTCCAGCGCGGTATGGCCGCATGTCAGACGCTTTTCTCCATTCTGGATTCCGAACAGGAGAAAGACGAAGGCACTCGCGTGATTGAGCGCGCCAAAGGTAACCTGGAGTTCCACAACGTCACCTTTAGCTATCCAGGCCGCGAAGTTGCCGCGCTGCGTAACATCAATTTGAGCATCCCGGAAGGGAAAACCGTTGCGCTGGTAGGGCGTTCAGGCTCAGGTAAATCCACCATTGCCAGCCTGATTACCCGGTTCTATGACGTCGACGAGGGGCAGATTCTGCTGGATGGCCACGATTTGCGCGAGTACAAACTGAGCTCCCTGCGCGATCAGGTGGCGCTGGTTTCGCAGAACGTGCACCTGTTCAATGACACCGTCGCCAATAACATCGCCTATGCGCGTACCGAAGAGTACACCCGCGAGCAAATTGAAGAAGCGGCGCGTATGGCCTATGCGATGGACTTTATCAACAAGATGGATAATGGACTGGACACGATTATCGGCGAGAATGGCGTGATGCTCTCCGGCGGTCAACGTCAGCGTATCGCTATTGCGCGCGCGCTGCTGCGCAACAGCCCTATCCTGATCCTCGATGAAGCCACCTCGGCGCTGGATACCGAGTCGGAACGTGCGATTCAGGCGGCGCTGGATGAACTGCAGAAAAACCGTACCTCGCTGGTTATCGCCCACCGTCTGTCGACTATCGAACAGGCTGACGAAATTGTGGTGGTAGAAGATGGTCGCATCGTTGAACGCGGCAGCCATCTTGATCTGCTGGAACATAAAGGCGTTTACGCGCAGCTACACAAGATGCAATTCGGTCAATGATAGCGCGCATCTGGTCCGGCGAATCGCCGCTATGGCGGCTATTGCTGCCGCTCTCCTGGCTGTATGGCCTGGTGAGCGCTTTCATTCGTCTTAGCTATAGGCTAGGGTGGAAAAAAGCCTGGCGCGCGCCGGTGCCGGTCGTCGTGGTCGGTAATCTGACCGCCGGCGGCAACGGTAAAACGCCGGTGGTAGTATGGCTGGTGGAGCAACTGCAGCAGCGAGGCATTCGCGTCGGCGTGGTGTCTCGCGGCTATGGCGGCAAAGCCGACCGCTACCCGCTGTTGCTGGATAATGTAACCAGCACCGCGCAGGCGGGGGATGAGCCGGTGTTAATTCATCAACGCACCGGCGCGCCGGTGGCGGTTGCTCCACTGCGTAGCGAGGCGGTAAAAGCCTTATTAGCCGCTCACGATTTGCAAATTATCGTCACCGATGATGGTCTACAGCACTACAAGCTGGCGCGGGATAAAGAAATCGTCGTGATAGACGGTGTACGCCGTTTTGGCAACGGTTGGTGGTTGCCGGCCGGGCCGATGCGCGAGCGCGCATCCCGCCTGAAAAGCGTCGATGCCGTTATCGTCAACGGCGGCGTCTCGCGCCCGGGGGAAATCCCGATGCAGTTGCGTCCCGGCATGGCGGTGAACCTGCTTACCGGCGAGCGTCGCGATGTTGCGACCCTCGACAACGTAGTGGCGATGGCCGGTATTGGCCATCCGCCGCGCTTTTTCGCGACGCTTGAAAGCTGCGGCGTACGGCCGGTGAAAACCGTAGCGCTGGCGGATCATCAGGCGCTGAGTCAAAGCGCAGTCGCCGCACTGGCAACCTCGGGACAGACGCTGTTGATGACCGAGAAAGACGCGGTGAAATGTCGTGAATTCGCCGCCGCTAACTGGTGGTATCTGCCGGTTGACGCCATAATGACCGATGATCGCGCACAGCGGTTGCTCGCGGACTTAGTGACGCTGGCGCAACGTTAACCTGCGTACTGGTTTTGCTCGCCGCTGTGCTTGAATCCCCTACGGAGAACCTGCATGTCGGTATTGCAACTGTCGCTAAAAGAAGCTCGCTATCTTCATCTCGCGGCGCAAGGGTTACTGAAAAAGCCCCGGCGTCGCGCACGCCAGACTGACATCCTTTCCACCATCCAGCAGATGTCGCTGCTGCAAATCGATACGATCAACGTGGTCGCCCGTAGCCCTTATCTGGTGCTGTTTAGCCGTCTTGGCAGCTATCCGCAGCACTGGCTGGATGATTCTCTGCGTAGCGGCGAACTGATGGAATACTGGGCTCATGAGGCCTGTTTTTTGCCGCGCAGCGATTTCGCCCTCGTACGCCATCGGATGTTGAATCCCGACAAGATGGGCTGGAAATACCATAAAGAGTGGATGCACGAACATGCCGCCAGCATAGAAGAGTTGCTGGCGCATATCGCGCAAAATGGCCCGGTTCGCTCGGCGGATTTTTCCCATCCGCGTAAAGGCGCCAGCGGCTGGTGGGAATGGAAACCGCATAAACGTCATCTTGAAGGGTTGTTCACCGCCGGCAAACTGATGGTCGTTGAGCGGCGTAACTTTCATCGCGTCTATGATTTAACACATCGGGCAATGCCGCACTGGGATGATGAGCGCGACGCGCTCTCCCGCCTGGAGGCCGAGTCCATTATGCTGCGCAACAGCGCGCGCAGCCTCGGCATTTTTCGCCCACAGTGGCTGGCCGATTATTATCGCCTACGCCAGCCTGCATTACCGGCGCTGCTGAAGGGCTGGCAGGATGAGGGGCTGGTGACGCCGGTCATAGTTGAGGAACTGGGTGAAATGTGGCTGCATCGCGATCTGCACGCTGTGCTGGAATCGGCACCCGGCGGGAAGTTAACCGCCAGCCACAGCGCCGTGCTCTCGCCGTTTGACCCGGTGGTGTGGGACCGTAAACGCGCCGAGCAGTTATTCAACTTCAGCTATCGGCTGGAATGCTATACCCCGGCGCCGAAACGGCAATATGGCTACTTTGTGCTACCGTTGCTGCATCAGGGCAAACTGGTTGGCAGGATGGACAGCAAGTTGCACCGTAAGGGAGGCATGCTGGAGATCTTTTCGCTGTGGCTGGAAGAGGGCGTGAAAGTGACTGCCGGGCTGGAAAGCGGGCTCCAGCGGGCAATTAATGATTTTGCGCGCTGGCAAGGTGCAGAAGAGGTTGTGCTGCGCCAGTTACCCGCGACGCTATTTGCTAACCAGCGGCAAGGTTGGGGCGTTGATGCCGCGTGATACGCGGGCGACCATCCTGTGATATGCTGCTGCCAAATCTATTCGGTCCATCAGGAGGAATCATGGATCACCGTTTACTTGAAATTATCGCCTGCCCGGTTTGCAACGGTAAGCTGTACTACAGCCAGGATAAGCAAGAGCTTATCTGCAAAGCCGACAGCCTGGCCTTCCCGCTGCGCGAAGGCATCCCGGTACTACTTGAAAACGAAGCGCGCTCACTCGCGGTAGAAGAGAGCCAGCCATGAGTTTCGTCGTCATTATTCCTGCGCGTTTTGCCTCCACGCGCCTGCCGGGAAAACCTCTGCAGGATATCAACGGTAAACCGATGATAGTCCACGTGCTGGAGCGCGCCCGCGAATCTGGCGCGGATCGCATTATCGTCGCCACCGATCATGAAGATGTCGCGCGTGCGGTTGAAGCCGCGGGCGGCGAGGTTTGCATGACCCGCGCGGACCATCAATCCGGCACCGAACGTCTGGCGGAAGTCGTTGAAAAATGCGCTTTCAGCGATGACACCATCATCGTCAATATTCAGGGTGATGAACCGATGATCCCGTCGGCGATCGTGCGACAGGTGGCGGAAAACCTCGCGGCCAGCACCAGCGGGATGGCAACGTTGGCGGTACCTATCCACGATGCCGAAGAAGCATTTAACCCGAATGCGGTCAAAGTGGTCATGGATGCCGACGGCTACGCGCTCTATTTTTCTCGCGCGACTATTCCGTGGGATCGCGATCGTTTTGCAAAATCGCGCGAAGAAATTGGCGATTCCCTGCTGCGCCATATTGGTATTTACGGTTATCGCGCTGGTTTTATTCGTCGTTACGTTAGCTGGGCGCCAAGCCCGCTTGAGCAAATTGAGATGCTCGAACAGCTGCGCGTACTGTGGTATGGCGAAAAAATCCACGTCGCGGTGGCGGAAGTGGTTCCTGGCACCGGCGTTGATACGCCGGAAGATCTGGAGCGCGTCCGCGCCGAATTGCGTTAATCCTTACCGTCCCCTTCGCCTGGAGGGGACATATTTCTGCCGCTAATTAGCCCATTTTTGATCTTATCCGCTGACAAGTCGCCCCCATACGCTCATTATGAAAACAGTAGTTTTCATGAGGGTATCTATGATGGAACAGTTGCGAGCCGAACTGAGCCACCTGCTTGGCGAGAAGCTAAGCCGCGTGGAGTGCGTTAGCGAGAAACCCTCGTCAGCGCTATGGTCGCTGTATGATGCGCAGGGAAACCCAATGCCGCTGTTGGCGAAAAGCTTTACTACGCCCGGCGTAGCGCGCCAGCTGGCGTGGAAAATTTCGCTGCTTGCCCGTAGCGGCACCGTTCGTATGCCGGTGGTATACGGCGTCATGACGCATGAAGAACATCCTGGACCTGACGTATTGCTGATTGAACGGTTACGCGGCGTTTCAGTGGAAGCGCCGGCGCGTACGCCCGAGCGGTGGGAGCAGTTGCAGGATCAGATTGTCGAAGGGTTACTGACGTGGCATCGCCACGATAGCGGCGGCTGTGTGGGAATGGTCGATAGCACTCAGGAAAACCTCTGGCCTCACTGGTATCGCCAGCGGGTAGAAATGCTGTGGAGCACGCTCAACCTCTATCACGACACCGGGCTGACGATGCAGGATAAGCGCATTTTATTCCGCAGTCGTGAGAGCCTGCCGCAGCTGTTTAGTGATTTTAGCGATAACTGCGTGCTGGTTCATGGCTGCTTTACGCTACGTAGTATGCTCAAAGACGCGCGCAGCGATCAGCTGCTGGCGATGGTCGGTCCGGGGATGATGCTGTGGGCGCCGCGCGAGTACGAACTGTTCCGCCTCGCCGACGGCGGGTTAGGGGAGCAGTTACTCTGGCGCTACCTGCAGCGGGCGCCGGTCGCGGAGTCTTTCGTCTGGCGGCGTTGGCTGTATCAGCTATGGGATGAAGTCGAAAGTCTGGTGAATACCGGGCGCTTCGATCGCGCCCGTTTCTCGCTTGCCGCGAAATCAATCCTGCCCTGGATCGCCTGACGCTCCCTTCAGCCACTGCCAGCTTCGTCCCAGGGTCTCGTAAATCGCGCGTTCGCTGTGCATCAGCCAATACGGTGACGGCAGGGCGCGCTCCCAGGGGTTAAGCGCCGATTCCACCGCCAGCTGGTTGGCAGGCGCCGGTAACGGATTCAGTCCGGCATGGCGGAAAAATATCATCGCTCGCGGCAGGTGCGAGGCGGACGTCACCAGCAGGAATGGCGCCGCGCCGATGGCTTTTTTGACTTCAGCCGCTTCCTGTTCGGTATCTTTTGGTCGGTCAAGGACGATAATCGCGCTACGCGGTACGCCGAGGCTTTCGGCGACGCGCGCCCCCGCCTCGGCGGTACTAACCGGGTTGGTTTTAGCCGCCGCGCCGGTAAAGATCATTTTCGCGCCTGGGTTTTCCCGCCACAGGCGTATCCCCTCAGCCAGCCGCGGCAGACTGTTGTTGATCAGGTTCGAGCTTGGCGCCCACTGTGGATTCCAGGTATAACCGCCGCCCAGCACCACAATATACTCAACGGATTTGCCGCCGCGCCAGGTCGGGTAGCTTTTCTCGATCGGTTTTAACAACCCGTCAGCCACCGGCTGCAGGCTTAATAGCGCCAGCAACAGCCAGCTCAGAGTAACCAGCGCTTTGCCGGTTTTCTGAAAACGGCTGCGCCATAGCAGGATGATGCCGATCGCCATCAGCAATAACAGCAGAGGAAGCGGCAGCATCATGCCGCCCAATACCTTTTTCAGTGTGAAAAGCATCCCAAATGGTTCCTTTTTTAACCATATAAGCAAAGTTCTGCGTGGATCTTATAACAGATCGCTTCATTATCGCCGTGGGTATGACAAAATAGCGGTTTTGTGTTGGCTTGTGGAGTCGTCCGTGCAGGATCGCAATTTTGATGACATCGCTGAAAAGTTTTCGCGCAATATTTATGGCACCACCAAGGGCCAACTGCGCCAGGCGATCCTTTGGCAGGATCTGGAACCGCTGCTAACGCAGATGGGGCCTGGGCCGTTGCGGGTGCTGGATGCCGGCGGCGGCGAAGGGCAAACGGCGATCCGCGTCGCGGAATTAGGCCACCACGTCACGCTATGCGATCTTTCCGCCGAAATGGTGGCTCGCGCTCAGCAGGCGGCCCGCGATAAAGGTGTGATCGACAACATGCATTTTGTACAATGCGCGGCGCAGGATATTGCTCAGCATTTGGAAAGCCCCGTCGATCTGATACTGTTTCATGCGGTGCTTGAGTGGGTCGCGGAACCGCAGGAAATGTTGCGCACGCTGTGGTCGGTATTGCGTCCGGGCGGCGCGCTGTCGTTAATGTTCTACAATGCTAACGGCCTGCTGATGCACAATATGGTCGCCGGAAACTTCGACTACGTGCAAATTGGCATGCCGAAAAAGAAAAAACGCACGCTATCGCCGGATTATCCGCGCGATCCGCAGCAGGTTTACGGTTGGCTGGAAGATCTCGGTTGGCAGATAACCGGTAAAACCGGCGTGCGGGTGTTTCATGATTATCTGCGTGAGAAACGTAAACAGCATGACAGCTTTGCGGCGCTGCTGGAGCTGGAAACGCGCTACTGTCGCCAGGAGCCGTATATCAGCCTGGGCCGCTATATTCATGTCACCGCGCTTAAGAAAGATCCAGGCGCACAGCCGCAGATGCAAGGATAAACTATGAGTGAATTTTCCCAGACAGTCCCCGAACTGGTTGCCTGGGCCAGGAAAAATGATTTTTCCATCTCGCTGCCGGTCGACAGACTCTCTTTTCTGCTGGCTGTCGCCACGCTGAACGGCGAGCGGCTGGAAGGGGAAATGACCGAGGGAGAACTGGTGGACGCGTTCCGCCACGTTAGTGATGCGTTTGAGCAGACCAGCGAAACCATCAGCCAGCGCGCCAATAACGCCATCAACGATATGGTGCGCCAGCGTCTGCTGAACCGCTTTACCAGCGAAATAACGGAAGGGAATGCGATCTACCGCCTGACGCCGTTAGGTATCGGCATTACCGACTACTACATTCGCCAGCGCGAATTTTCTACCCTGCGTTTGTCGATGCAGCTGTCGATTGTGGCCGGCGAACTGAAGCGGGCTGCAGATTCCGCGGATGAGGGCGGCGATGAATTCCACTGGCATCGCAACGTTTTTGCGCCGCTGAAATATTCGGTGGCGGAAATCTTCGATAGTATCGATCTGACTCAACGCATCATGGATGAGCAGCAGCAGCAGGTGAAAGATGATATCGCCCAGTTGCTGAACAAAGACTGGCGCGCGGCGATTTCCAGCTGTGAACTGCTGCTGTCCGAAACCTCCGGCACCCTGCGCGAATTGCAGGATACCCTGGATGCGGCGGGCGACAAGCTGCAGGCCAACCTGCTGCGTATCCAGGACGCCACCATCGCGCGCGACGATCTGCATTTTGTCGACCGTCTGGTGTTCGACCTGCAAAGCAAGCTCGACCGTATCGTCAGCTGGGGCCAACAGGCTATTGACCTGTGGATCGGTTACGATCGTCACGTACATAAATTTATCCGTACCGCCATCGATATGGATAAAAACCGCGTTTTCGCCCAGCGTTTGCGTCAGTCGGTGCAAACCTACTTCGATGCTCCGTGGGCACTGACCTACGCTAGCGCCGACCGTTTGCTGGATATGCGCGATGAAGAGATGGCGCTGCGCGATGAAGAAGTCACCGGCGAGCTGCCGGCAGACCTCGAATTCGAAGAGTTCAACGAAATTCGCGAGCAGCTGGCCGCGCTGATTGAAGCGCAGCTGGTGGTTTACAAAGAGAAGGGTATGCCGCTGGATCTCGGCCTGGTGGCGCGAGAGTTCCTGGCGCAGTATCCGCGCGCGCGTCACTTTGACGTCGCGCGAATCGTCGTTGACCAGGCGGTACAGCTGGGCGTCGCCCAGGCAGATTTCACCGGACTGCCGGCAAAATGGCAGCCGATTAATGATTACGGAGCCAAGGTACAGGCGCATGTCATTGACAAATATTGAACAAGTGATGCCAGCTAAGCTGGCGCAGGCGTTGGCCAATCCGTTATTTCCGGCGCTGGATAGCGCCCTGCGCGCAGGCCGTCACATTGGCCTCGATGAGCTGGATAATCACGCATTTTTGATGGATTTTCAGGATTACCTGGAAGAGTTTTACGCTCGCTACAACGTTGAGCTGATCCGCGCGCCGGAGGGGTTCTTCTACCTGCGCCCGCGCTCCACGACCTTGATCCCGCGCTCGGTATTGTCAGAGCTGGATATGATGGTCGGCAAAATTCTTTGCTACCTCTATCTCAGCCCCGAACGTCTGGCTAATGAAGGCATCTTCACCCAGCAGGAGCTCTACGATGAGCTGCTGACGCTGGCGGACGAAAGTAAATTACTGAAGCTGGTGAACAACCGTTCCACCGGTTCCGACCTCGACCGCCAGAAGCTGCAGGAAAAAATGCGCGCGTCCCTCAACCGCCTGCGCCGCCTCGGCATGGTGTGGTTTATGGGCCACGACAGCAGTAAATTCCGCATCACCGAATCGGTGTTCCGCTTTGGCGCTGACGTGCGCGTTGGCGACGATCCGCGCGAAGCGCAGCTGCGCATGATCCGCGACGGTGAAGCGATGGCGCTGGAGAATCACCTGCAGCTCAATGATGAGAATGAAGAGAATCAGCCGGATAGCGGGGAGGAAGAATAATGATTGAACGCGGTAAGTTTCGCTCGCTGACGCTGGTTAACTGGAACGGTTTTTTTGCCCGGACCTTCGATCTTGATGAGCTGGTAACCACCCTTTCCGGGGGCAACGGCGCAGGTAAATCCACCACCATGGCGGCTTTCGTCACGGCGCTGATCCCGGATTTAACCCTGCTGCACTTCCGTAACACCACCGAAGCGGGCGCCACCAGCGGTTCGCGCGATAAAGGCCTGCACGGTAAACTGCGCGCTGGGGTCTGTTACTCGGTGCTCGATGTGATCAACTCACGCCACCAGCGCGTGGTCGTCGGGGTACGTCTGCAGCAGGTTGCCGGGCGCGATCGTAAAGTCGATATTAAGCCATTTGCCATCCAGGGATTGCCAACTTCGATCCAGCCGACCCAACTGTTGACCGAAACGCTCAACGAGCGCCAGGCGCGCGTCGTGAGCCTCAACGAGCTGAAAGACAAGCTCGACGCCATGGAAGGGGTGCAATTCAAACAGTTTAACTCGATTACCGAATATCACTCGCTGATGTTTGATTTGGGCGTGGTAGCGCGTCGTCTGCGTTCAGCATCCGATCGTAGCAAATACTACCGCCTGATTGAGGCCTCGCTGTACGGCGGGATCTCCAGCACCATTACCCGCTCCCTGCGCGATTACCTGCTGCCGGAGAACAGCGGCGTGCGTAAGGCGTTCCAGGATATGGAAGCGGCGCTGCGTGAAAACCGTATGACCCTGGAAGCGATTCGCGTTACTCAGTCCGATCGCGATCTGTTTAAGCACCTTATCAGCGAAGCCACCAACTACGTGGCGGCGGACTACATGCGCCACGCCAACGAGCGGCGAATCCATCTGGATAAAGCGCTGGAGTACCGTCGCGAGCTCTTTACCTCGCGTTCGCAGCTGGCGGCAGAGCAGTACAAACATGTCGATATGGCGCGCGAGCTGCAGGAACACAACGGCGCAGAAGGCGATCTGGAAGCTGATTATCAGGCCGCCAGCGATCACCTGAACCTGGTACAAACCGCCCTGCGTCAGCAAGAAAAAATCGAGCGCTACGAGGCGGATCTCGACGAACTGCAGATTCGTCTGGAAGAGCAAAATGAAGTGGTGGCGGAAGCCGCCGACCAGCAGGAAGAAAACGAAGCCCGCGCCGAGGCCGCCGAACTGGAAGTGGATGAGCTGAAAAGCCAGCTCGCCGATTACCAGCAGGCGCTCGACGTGCAGCAGACTCGCGCCATTCAATACAATCAGGCGCTACAGGCGCTGGAACGCGCGCGTGCGCTGTGTCACCTGCCGGATTTAACCGCCGACAGCGCCGACGAATGGCTGGAAACTTTCCAGGCGAAAGAGCTGGAAGCGACGGAAAAAATGCTGTCGCTGGAACAGAAAATGAGCGTGGCGCAAACCGCGCACAGCCAGTTTGAACAAGCGTATCAGCTTGTTGCGGCGATCAACGGTCCGCTGGCGCGTAATGAAGCCTGGGATGTGGCGCGTGAATTATTACGCGACGGCGTCAACCAGCGCCACCTGGCGGAGCAGGCTCATGGGCTGCGTAGCCGTCTCAACGAGCTGGAACAGCGTCTGCGTGAACAACAGGACGCCGAGCGCCAGCTGGCCGAGTTCTGTAAGCGCCAGGGCAAACGCTACGATATCGACGATTTGGAAACGCTGCATCAGGAGCTGGAAGCGCGTATCGCTTCGTTAGCCGATAGCGTTTCTAACGCTCAGGAACAGCGCATGGCTCTGCGTCAGGAGCTGGAACAGCTGCAGTCGCGTACCCAGACGCTGATGCGCCGGGCGCCGATTTGGCTGGCGGCGCAAAACAGCCTCAACCAGCTGTGCGAGCAGAGCGGCGAGCAGTTTGAATCAAGCCAGGATGTCACCGAATACCTGCAGCAACTGCTGGAGCGCGAGCGCGAAGCAATTGTTGAGCGTGATGAAGTCGGCGCCCGCAAGCGCGCCATCGACGAAGAAATCGAGCGTCTCAGCCAGCCGGGCGGTTCTGAAGACCCGCGTCTGAACGCGCTGGCGGAGCGCTTCGGCGGCGTGCTGTTGTCGGAAATCTACGACGACGTTAGCCTCGAAGATGCCCCGTACTTCTCCGCGCTTTATGGCCCATCGCGCCATGCGATCGTGGTTCCGGATCTGTCACAGGTGGCGGAGCAGCTCGAAGGGCTGGAAGATTGCCCGGAAGACCTGTATCTGATCGAAGGCGATCCGCAGTCCTTCGATGACAGCGTTTTCAGCGTCGATGAGCTGGAAAAGGCGGTGGTAGTGAAAATTGCCGACCGCCAGTGGCGCTATTCGCGCTTCCCGACGCTGCCGCTGTTTGGCCGCGCCGCCCGTGAAAACCGCATCGAAACGCTGCACGCCGAGCGTGAAAGTCTCTCCGAGCGTTTTGCTACGCTGTCGTTTGACGTGCAGAAAACGCAGCGCCTGCATCAGGCCTTCAGCCGCTTCATCGGTAGCCATCTGGCGGTTGCCTTTGATGACGACCCGGAAGAAGAGATCCGCAAACTCAACAGCCGCCGCGGAGAACTCGAGCGCGCGCTGAATGCGCATGAAAGCGATAACCAACAGAACCGCGTCCAGTACGAGCAGGCGAAAGAGGGCGTGTCGGCGCTTAACCGCCTGCTGCCGCGCCTGAATCTGCTGGCCGATGAGACGCTGGCCGATCGCGTAGATGAAATCCAGGAGCGTCTGGACGAAGCGCAGGAAGCGGCGCGCTTTATCCAGCAGCATGGCAATCAGCTGGCGAAACTGGAACCGATCGTCTCGGTACTGCAGAGCGACCCGGAGCAGTTCGAGCAGCTGAAAGAAGATTACGCCTATTCGCAGCAAATCCAGCGCGATGCGCGCCAGCAGGCTTTCGCGCTGGCGGAAGTCGTGCAGCGTCGCGCCCACTTCAGCTATTCTGACTCGGCGGAGATGCTCAGCGGCAATAGCGATCTCAACGAGAAGCTGCGCCAGCGCCTGCAACAAGCAGAATCCGAGCGTAGCCGCGCTCGCGAAGCAATGCGTAGCCACGTTGCGCAGTTGAACCAGTACAACCAGGTGCTGGCGTCGCTGAAAAGCTCGTATGACACCAAGAAAGAGCTGCTCAACGATCTGTATAAAGAGCTGCAGGATATCGGCGTGCGCGCCGATGCCGGCGCGGAAGAGCGTGCGCGTGCGCGTCGTGATGAACTGCATATGCAGCTGAGCAACAACCGCTCCCGCCGTAATCAGCTGGAGAAAGCGTTGACCTTCTGCGAAGCGGAGATGGACAATCTGACCCGCAAACTGCGCAAGCTGGAGCGCGATTACTGCGAAATGCGCGAGCAGGTAGTGAGCGCTAAAGCGGGATGGTGCGCGGTGATGCGTCTGGTGAAAGACAACGGCGTGGAACGTCGTCTTCACCGCCGCGAGCTGGCCTATCTCTCCGCCGACGAACTGCGTTCGATGTCGGATAAGGCGCTGGGCGCGCTGCGTCTGGCGGTCGCCGATAACGAACACCTGCGCGACGTCCTGCGTATTTCGGAAGATCCGAAACGTCCGGAGCGCAAAATTCAGTTCTTCGTTGCCGTTTATCAGCATCTGCGCGAGCGAATCCGCCAGGATATTATTCGCACCGATGATCCGGTAGAAGCGATCGAGCAGATGGAAATCGAACTCAGCCGTCTGACCGAAGAGCTAACCAACCGTGAACAGAAGCTGGCGATCAGCTCCCGCAGCGTGGCGAATATCATTCGCAAGACCATCCAGCGTGAACAGAACCGTATTCGCATGCTCAACCAGGGGCTGCAGAGCGTATCGTTCGGTCAGGTCAACAGCGTGCGTCTGAACGTCAACGTGCGCGAGACCCACTCGACGCTGCTTGATGTACTGTCTGAACAGCATGAGCAGCATCAGGATCTGTTTAACAGCAATCGTCTTACCTTCTCGGAAGCGCTGGCAAAACTGTATCAACGCCTGAACCCGCAGATTGATATGGGGCAACGTACGCCGCAAACCATCGGCGAGGAACTGCTCGACTACCGCAACTATCTGGAGATGGAAGTGGAAGTTAACCGTGGTTCAGACGGCTGGCTACGCGCAGAGTCCGGCGCGCTGTCGACCGGTGAAGCGATCGGTACCGGGATGTCGATTTTGGTGATGGTGGTGCAGAGCTGGGAAGATGAATCCCGTCGTCTGCGCGGGAAGGATATCTCGCCTTGCCGTCTGCTGTTCCTCGATGAAGCAGCGCGTCTTGATGCCCGCTCTATCGCTACGCTGTTCGAACTGTGTGAACGTCTGGAGATGCAGCTGATTATCGCGGCCCCGGAAAATATCAGCCCGGAAAAAGGCACTACTTATAAACTGGTGCGTAAAGTGTTCAATAATCACGAACATGTACACGTTGTCGGCCTGCGCGGTTTTGCCGCGCCGGTACCGGAAGCGCTGCCTGGAACCGCTGACGCCTCCTGAAAGGGCGTCGATTAATAGGAAAAAGGGTGACAATTTGTCGCCCTTTTTGTTTTTCTGTACAGTACGCTAACAGGGTATAGCCTTTAAACTTCTTTACATTTGGTAAGGCAAAAGCGTTTTCGCCTTTATATACTGAGAATAAGCCCCATTAGGCGGGCAGCAATGTGTTAACAGGGGGCAAGGGATGTTGCTAAAGAAACGGTATGGTCGACAATTGTCGGTGCTCAGCTTGAGCCTGGCTTTTGCATTTGCTCCACTGTTCAATGTTCAGGCCGCAGAGCCTGAAGTTATACCCACCGACAGCTCCGCGACGGTGGGCGATCTTTCGTCGGCATTGGTACAAAACGATGGTCAGTCCGCTGCGGTCGCGCAAATGGCCGGCGAGCAGCCGCTGGCGGCGGATGCGGTGGCGAAAAGCCGCGCTGAAATCGAGGCCATGCTGCCGTCGGGTTATCACCCGGTTTATATCAACCCGCTGGTGGCGCTATACGCCGCCCGCGACATGAAGCCAATGTGGGAGAACCGCGATGCGGTACAGGCCTTCCAGCAGCAGCTGGCAGAGGTCGCTATCGCCGGCTTCCAGCCGCAGTTCACCACATGGGTAAGCTTACTCACGGACCCGTCCATCAGCGGCATGGCTCGCGATGTCGTACTCTCCGACGCCATGATGGGATATCTGCATTTTATTAGCGGTATTCCGATGCAGGGGAACCGTTGGCTGTATGGCTCAACGCCGTACAAAATGGCGACGCCGCCGCTGTCGGTGATTAACCAGTGGCAGCTGGCGCTGGATAACGGTTCGCTACCGCAGTTTATTGCCGGACTGGCGCCACAACATTCACAATATGAAGCAATGCATCAGGCGCTGTTGACGCTGGTGGCGGATAACCGTCCGTGGCCGCAGCTGACCAGTAATGCCTCGCTGCGTCCGGGCGAGTGGAGCAACGATATTGGCGCCCTGCGTGAAATTCTGCAGCGTACCGGCATGCTGGATGATTCGGCGAAAATCGCCCTACCGGGCGATGTGGTAAGCCCATCGGCGAAACCGAAATCGAAAGCAAAACCTGCCGCGCGCGGCGTTTACGATCGCCAACTGGTAGAAGGCGTGAAGCGCTTTCAGGCCTGGCAAGGGCTGGGCGCTGATGGCGTCATCGGCCAGTCCACCCGCGACTGGCTGAACGTTTCTTCGGCGCAGCGTGCCGGCGTACTGGCGCTGAATATCCAGCGTCTGCGTTTGTTACCGAGTAAATTGTCCACCGGCATCATGGTCAATATTCCGGCGTTCTCGCTGGTCTATTACCAGGACGGCAGTCAGGTGCTGGCATCGAGAGTCATTGTCGGTCGTCCGGATCGTAAAACGCCGATGATGAGCAGCGCGTTGAACAACGTGGTAGTCAACCCGCCGTGGAACGTGCCGCCGACGCTGGCGCGCAAAGATATTCTGCCGAAGGTGCGCAACAATCCAGGCTATCTGGAACAGCATGGTTATACGTTGATGCGCGGCTGGAACAGCAAAGAAGCTATCGATCCGTATGGCGTCGATTGGTCTACCATCACCGAGAAGAATCTACCGTTCCGTTTCCAGCAGGCGCCGGGCGCGCGCAACTCGCTGGGACGTTATAAGTTCAATATGCCAAGCTCGGATGCTATTTATCTCCACGATACGCCGAACCACAATCTGTTCCAGAAAGATGTTCGCGCGTTGAGCTCGGGCTGCGTTCGCGTCAATAAAGCCTCTGAACTGGCGAATATGCTTTTGCAGGATGCTGGCTGGAATGATTCACGCATTTCCGACGCGCTGAAGCAGGGGGATACGCGCTACGTCAATATTCGGCAAAATATTCCGGTTAATTTATATTATTTGACCGCCTTTGTTGGCGCTGATGGACGTACACAATATCGAACAGATATTTACAATTACGATCTCACCGCGCGATCCAGCGCACAAATTCTGCCAAAAGCGGAACAATTAATCAGGTAAATGAAGTAGTTCTGCGAAAAATGTTGTCCTAGCACTGAACGAAATCGGGCCCTGGTCGTCTACAAGGCCCGTATTTCCTGGGGTGAGGCTGCCTTGACGTTGGCAATAATGCCCGGTAAGGTGCCTTTCGTGCGCCAGAAGTGCATATACATATAATCCGCAAAAATGTATTGCGGCGGTCAATACGACCCAGCCAAAAATGTTTTAGCGGAAAAGTATATTACGATTCATTTACCTGTAGACCTGATTATCATGGACAAATTTGACGCTAATCGCCGCAGATTGCTGGCGTTGGGTGGCGCTGCCCTCGGTGCTGCCGCCATTCTCCCTGCGCCGGCATTTGCCACCCTCTCGACCCCCCGACCGCGTATTTTGACGCTGAATAACCTGCACACCGGTGAATCACTCAAGGCGGAGTTTTTCGATGGTAGAGGCTATATTCAGGATGAATTAGCAAGACTTAACCACTTTTTCCGTGATTTCCGCGCGAACAAAATTAAGTCTATTGACCCAGGATTGTTCGATCAGCTTTACCGCCTGCAGGGACTACTCGGCACCAACAAGCCTGTCCAGCTCATCTCCGGTTATCGCTCCGTCGATACCAACGATGAACTTCGCGCACGAAGCCGTGGTGTAGCGAAACACAGCTATCACACCAAAGGCCAGGCGATGGATTTCCACATTGAAGGCGTTGCCTTAAGCAATATTCGCAAAGCGGCGTTATCTATGCGCTCAGGTGGTGTAGGATACTACCCACGTAGCAACTTTGTGCATATTGATACCGGTCCGGTACGGCACTGGTAACGAAAGGAGCATCATGAACTATCGTATTATTCCGGTCACGGCGTTCGCCCAAAACTGTTCTTTAATTTGGTGTGAACAAACCCGGCTTGCCGCTCTGGTCGATCCTGGCGGCGATGCCGAGCGCATCAAGGAAGAAGTGGCGGCGGCAGGCGTCAGCCTGATGCAGATCCTGTTGACGCATGGTCACCTGGATCACGTCGGCGCGGCAGCCGAGCTGGCGCAACATTACGGTGTGCCAATTATTGGACCGGAAAAAGAAGATGAGTTCTGGCTGGAAGGATTGCCGGCGCAAAGCCGCATGTTCGGGCTGGATGAGTGTCAGCCGTTGCAACCGGACCGCTGGCTGAATGAAGGCGATGTGGTGACCGTCGGCAATATCGCTTTGCAGGTATTGCACTGTCCTGGCCATACGCCGGGGCACGTGGTTTTCTTTGACGATGCCTCTCGTCTGCTGATTTCCGGCGATGTGATTTTCAAAGGCGGAGTAGGGCGCAGCGACTTCCCGCGCGGCGACCATGGACAACTGATTGATGCGATTAAACGTAAACTGCTGCCGTTGGGCGACGACGTGACGTTTATCCCCGGTCATGGCCCGTTGTCGACGCTGGGATATGAGCGCCTGCATAATCCGTTCCTGCAGGATGAAATGCCGGTCTGGTAATACCTGACCTCAAGGAAGTAAAAAAGGCCGCGTTTGCGGCCTTTTTCTTATGCGTCAGGGCTGAGAATTACAGCACCGCGACGATGGCTTCGCACAGCGGCGCCATATTATCAGGCGTCATGCCGGCAACGTTGATACGCCCGGACGCGACCGCATAAATAGCGAACTCTTCACGCAGACGCAGTACCTGCTCTTTGGTCAGGCCGCTAAACGAGAACATCCCATTCTGTTTGGTGATGAAGGTAAAGTCGCGGCTGGCGCCTTTTTCCTGCAGAGTATTCACAAACAGTAAGCGCATGCGCTGAATACGCTGGCGCATATCGGTGAGTTCTTGTTCCCAGATGGCGCGCAGCGCGTCGTTGCTGAGAATTGTCGCCACCACCGAGGCGCCGTGCGCCGGCGGGTTAGAGTAGTTGGCGCGGATAACCGCTTTCATCTGGCTGAACGCGCGATCGACGGTGTCTTGATCGGCGGCAACCAGCGTACAGGCGCCAACGCGCTCGTTATACAGGCCGAAGTTTTTTGAGTAAGAACTGGCGACCAGTAGCTCTTTATGCAGTGCGGCAAAGGCGCGCAGGCCTTCAGCGTCTTCTTCCAGACCGCGGGCGAAGCCCTGGTAGGCGAAGTCAAACAGCGGCAGCCAGCCTTTTTCGGCGGACATTTGCGCCAGCTGCTGCCACTGCTCCAGCGTCGGATCGATACCGGTTGGGTTGTGGCAGCAGCCGTGGTACAGCACAACGTCGCCCGCCTGCGCTTCGTTCAGGCTGGCCAGCAGACCGTCGAAATCAAGCTGGTGGTTAGCGGCATCGTAGTAAGCGTATTCACGCACTTCCAGCCCGGCTGCGCCGAAAACGCTTTTATGGTTCGGCCAGCTTGGGTTGCTTACCCATACCCGTTTAACGTCGGTGTTTTTGGCAAGGAAATCAGCCGCTACGCGCAGGCCGCCGGTGCCGCCTGGGGTTTGGGCGGTACGGGCGCGCTTATCGCTGATAATTGCGCTTCCTTTACCGAACAGCAGCTCCTGAGTGCAGCGACCAAACTCCGGAATACCATCAATACCGAGGTAGTTTTTGGTGGTTTCATTTTCCAGCAGATATTGCTCGGCTTTTTTTACGCTGGTCAGAACAGGTGTTTTACCTGTCTCATCTTTGTAAACACCAATTCCGAGGTTAATTTTGCCTGGGCGGTCATCGGCACGAAACAGATCGGCCAGGCCCAGAATAGGGTCGGCAGGGGCGGCTGTAATGTTCTCAAACATGACGAGGTTCCATTGTGATTACTGAGGGAAATCCGCTATCAGGGTAACGGTAGATTTACAAATTGCCAACCGTTTGCGACAAAAAGCGAGAAGGTTTTTGCAAGTTACGATCTTCGTCTTAGTAACGCAGAAAAGCAGGACCGAAGTCCTGCTTTTTAGGCATATCACGAAGGGGTGTACTACAGATTAGAACTGGTAAACGATACCAACCGCAGCCTAGTCGTCGGTGGCGACGCCAGCTTCACGAGTATAGGAATTGTCGTCCAGCTGGTTGAACTTGTACGCCGCGTACACGTTCATGTTTTTGTTGAAGTAGTACCAGGTACCCAGTTCAATGTATTTAACCAGGTCAGCATCGCCGCCGCCGAAGCCGCCGCGAGCCTGCAGGTTTTTACCTTTCGTCTGCACGTAGCCGAGGGACGGACGCAGACCGAAATCGAACTGATACTGAACCACGGCTTCGAAGTTCTGAGTTTTGCCCGCGAAGTAGTTATCTTCTTCCGGCGTCATGTTGTAAGTCTGGGAGTACATGACAGCGGCGTAGATGTTGTTAGCATCGTACTTAGCAGAGGTTGCCCATGCTTCAGCTTTGTTACCGTTACCGTCACGCTTCTGGTCGGCGCTGCGGTTGGAGTTAGCATAACCTGCGGACAGCGCGATACCGTTATCAAACGCGTAGGTTGCCGCGGTGCTGAAACCGT
This sequence comes from Klebsiella sp. 141203, assembly GCF_032601985.1. NCBI lineage: Bacteria > Pseudomonadati > Pseudomonadota > Gammaproteobacteria > Enterobacterales > Enterobacteriaceae > Klebsiella > Klebsiella sp. 141203. The sequence continues at coordinate 529,722 of NZ_JAQIRL010000002.1, forward strand.
CGCCATTCTGTTTACGAATAACGCGGTCGTGATCGTTTTTGCCCTGATACTGAAGCGCGAAGCTCAGGCCGTCCACCAGACCGAAGAAGTCTGAGTTACGGTAGGTGGCCACGCCGTTGGTACGGCCGGTCATGTAGTTATCAGTGTAGTTCCAGCCGTCGCCGCCCCACTCAACCAGCATATCGGTTGCGGATTCGACGTCGTAGATGGCGCCGTAGTTACGGCCGTAATCGAATGAACCATATTCGCCCGCTTTCAGACCGGCGAAGGCCAGACGGGTTTTGGTGGTCTGGGAACCTTCAACGTTGGACGCATCCATGTTGTATTCCCACTGGCCGTAACCGATCAACTGGTCGTTGATCTGGGTTTCGCCTTTCAGGCCGATACGGGCATAGGTGGTGTCGTCGCTGCTGGTGTCACCATTGGTGGTCCAGACATGTTCGCCAACCATTTTTCCGTAGAAATCCAGTTTGTTACCATTTTTGTTATAGATTTCCGCAGCGTTGGCCGCACCGGCTACCAGCAGGGCAGGGATCACCACTGCCAGAATATTGCGCTTCATCATTATTTATTACCCTCATTAATATTTTTTATATGACACTTGCCACCGCCAGCAATAAATTCCGTCAATGAAAATTTACAGAACTATTGAAGATAGTTTGGTGTCTGAAGGCATCTTTCCATCGGTGGTGCCGTTTCGCTAGCCGGAAAATGCTACCAATATCGTAAATTGGTTACAAAAAGAAAAAACATGTAACTAAATATGTATTTTTAGGAACTTTGTGAACTCAATCAAAATTCCGTTCCACTTTGCGAAGATTGTCACCTTCTCATATATATCTATATGAATTAGTTATGAATATTTTCGCTAAAGCCAGATTTGATTAATTTTTGACTCAATTACGTCCCATTTTCGCTCAGGCGCTATTTTTGCATAACGTGCGCAGAGTGATTAAAAAATAGCCAATTCAATCAGCGTATTCACTTGTGTCTTAACATAAGGTGCGAAATCTACGTACTAAGGGTAAGGAAATAGTGAGTAACATAATTACGAAATGTGAAGGTTGATGTTTAAGTTTGTTGAAATTCGTTCACGAAAATTGACATAAAAAAAGGTCGGCTTGCGCCGACCTTGTCAGTGTTTTTACGAAACGCGATTAGAATGTGGCGTTACGTGGCGTACGTGGGAAAGGAATCACGTCGCGAACGTTCTGTACGCCGGTTACGTAGGCGATAAGACGCTCGAAGCCCAGACCGAAGCCGGAATGCGGTACGGTGCCGTAACGGCGCAGATCGCGATACCACCAGTAGTCTTCTTTATTCAGACCCATTTCGGCCATACGCGCGTCCAGCACATCCAGGCGCTCTTCACGCTGGGAGCCGCCGATGATTTCGCCGATGCCCGGCGCCAGAACGTCCATTGCGGCGACGGTTTTACCGTCTTCGTTAAGGCGCATGTAGAACGCCTTAATGTCTTTCGGATAGTTTTTCACGACTACCGGCGCTTTGAAGTGCTCTTCGGCCAGATAACGCTCATGCTCGGAGGAGAGATCCACGCCCCAGTACACCGGGTTTTCAAACTGCTTGCCGCAGTTTTCCAGGATAGTGACGGCGTCGGTGTAATCAACCTGGGCGAAATCAGCAGAGACAAAACGCTGCAGACGGTCGATGGCGTCCTTATCTACGCGCTCGGCAAAGAACTTCATGTCATCCGCACGCTCTTCCAGTACCGCCTTGAAGACGTACTTCAGCATGGCTTCCGCCAGACCGGCAACATCGTTGAGGCTCGCGAAGGCAACTTCTGGCTCCAGCATCCAGAACTCCGCCAGGTGGCGGCTGGTGTTGGAGTTTTCGGCGCGGAAGGTTGGGCCGAAAGTATAGATTTTGGACAGTGCGCAGGCATAGGTCTCACCGTTCAACTGACCGGAAACGGTCAGGAACGACTCTTTACCGAAGAAGTCTTTATCGAAATCGACTTTACCCTGGTCGTTACGCGGCAGGTTTTCCAGATCCAGCGTTGATACGCGGAACATTTCACCGGCGCCTTCGGTATCGGAAGCGGTGATAAGCGGGGTGGATACCCAGAAGAAACCCTGTTCGTCGAAGAAACGGTGCAGCGCCTGCGCCAGGGTGTGACGTACGCGCGCTACCGCGCCAATCAGGTTGGTGCGCGGACGCAGGTGCGCCACTTCACGCAGATACTCGATGCTGTGGCGTTTCGCCGCCATCGGGTAAGTGTCCGGATCTTCAACCCAGCCGGTGACTTCCACGCTGGAGGCCTGGATTTCAAAGCTCTGGCCCTGACCCTGGGAGGCCACGACTTTGCCGGTGACGATAACCGAGCAGCCGGTGGTCAGGCGTAATACTTCCTGATTGTAATTGGGCAGAGAATTATTAATAACGGCCTGTACAGGATCAAAGCAGGAACCGTCATAGACGGCGAGGAAAGAAAAGCCAGCTTTAGAATCTCGGCGGGTACGTACCCATCCGCGCACGGTGACTTCGCTGTCAACGGCAACGCGGCCCTGGAGTACGTCGGCTACAGGCACAACGCTCATAATATTCTCTCTATATAGTCCAATAAAAAAGTCTCTTCCCCTTCAACGGGGGGATATCTATGTTACCTGTCATCTTCCATCAGACAAGCAGAATTCGCACATGGGAGGGCGGATTTCGGAAATAAATTAGCCGCGGGGCCGTTCTTTACCTTCCGTTTACCTCTTTTACGCGAATTATTCGATAATGACCGTCATTTCCTGCTTCGCGTTTTGCATCGATACGATGGTGCGGAAGGATTTGATATTCCCCGAGGCAAAGAAGAGCTCACGGGTCAAGGCTTCGTATTCCGCCATATCGCGGACGTTGATCACCAGTAGAAAATCGAAGTCGCCGGTGACGTAATAAACCTGCTGCACCTGCGGGCAACTGACAAACCGCTGTTTATCCTCTTCAAGTAGGTCAAGGCGTTCATTCTCGATCGTAACCTGCACCATGATGGTGGTTGGGCGGCCCACTTTACTGGCATCAACCACGCTCACGCTGCCTTTAATGATGCCAGCCTCTTCCAGCGCGGCAATTCGCCGGTTGACCGCTGAAGCGGAAAGACTGACGCGATCGGCGATTTCCCGCTGCGACAGGCGATTGTTGCGCTGTAGCAGGGTGAGAATTTTTTTATCCCAACTATCCAGTTTCATTATCTTTGTCGCCCTAAATACCTGTGATCGACCTCACGTATGCAACTTTGTTGCGTGATAGAGGTGAATCAGAGTGAAAATTGCGAAGCTATGGGCAATTTTGCGCCATTTAACCATCGGCGGCAGTGTACCATCTCAGACAGTGGTAAAGCGTGAAATCGCTACAGAAAGCCACTGACGTTATTTCTATAGCCTAAATAATTCGAGTTGCAGAAAGCCAACGCACATGCAACTTGGAGTATGACGGGTATACATCGATTTATTCGACCATCTCTTTATTGGCCGCGCGGATCCCTGCGCCCTTTATTTGGCCGGGCTGGTCGTTGATTAATTCATCGTCGTACGACGATATGGATAAAAGGTTTATTTATGACGGACACGATTAAATATCAACTCAACGCCCGGCATCTGCCGTATGAACAGGGGGTGGACCTCAGTCTGCTCAATGAAAACGTTGGCGACGAAGTGCTGGCATTCCATCAAAAATTCCCCGCCTATCGGGTAACGCCGCTGCGCAAGTTGGATTATTTAAGCCAGCGTCTCGGGCTGGGATCGTTGCATATAAAGGATGAAGCGCAGCGTTTCGGCCTTAACGCCTTTAAAGGATTAGGCGGTTCTTATGCGATGGGAAAATATCTCGCTGAACAGCTTGGGCGCGATATTAATACTTTGAGCTTTAGCGATCTTAATTCACCAGAAATTAAAGCCCGTATTAAAGATATTGTGTTTGTCACCGCCACCGATGGCAACCACGGCCGCGGCGTGGCGTGGGCGGCGGAGCAGCTTGGGCTACGGGCGGTTGTTTATATGCCTAAAGGTTCCTCGCCGGTACGCGCGCAGAATATTCGCCAGCATGGTGCTGAGTGCACAATAACCGAACTCAATTATGACGATACCGTCCGTCTGGCGGATAAAACCGCCAAAGAGCAGGGGTGGGTACTGCTGCAGGACACCGCCTGGCAGGGCTATGAACAGATCCCTACCTGGATCATGCAAGGTTATATGACGCTCGCCGTTGAAACCTGGCAGCAGTTGGCGCAAAGCGGCGCCAGGATGCCTACGCATCTGTTTTTACAAGCCGGCGTCGGCTCTTTTGCCGGCAGCATTATGGGGTATTTCGTTGAGAAGATGCAGCAGGATGCGCCGACGATAGTGATCCTTGAACCCCATAAAGCGAACTGCCTGTACCGTTCGGCAACCATCAATGACGGGCAACCGCACAGCGTCGGCGGCGACATGGCGACGTTAATGGCCGGCCTTGCTTGCGGCGAACCCAATATCACCAGCTGGCCGATGCTGCGTGACCATGCCCGTTGTTTTATCTCTGCCGATGATTGTCTTGCCGCTAACGGCATGCGCCTGCTGGCCGCGCCGCGGCCAGGTACCGATGAACCCTTTATCTCCGGCGAATCCGGCGCCATCGGCGCGGGAGTGCTTTATGCGCTGATGACCCAGCCGGAATACCGAGAACTTGCCGAAGCGCTGCGCCTGAATGCCGATGCGCAGGTCCTGTTAATCAGCACTGAAGGAGACACGTCACCAGATGTCTATGAAGACATCGTCTGGTTTGGCCGTAATGGCTAATCGCCATCGGCAATAACAAGAGGGCCATCTTACCTACCCTACGAGCCCTCGGTATGACATGCGTTCTGACTAATAACGAAAACATACGCGGATTCGCGTAATGCATAGAGAGAACCTGACCGATGAATACTGAAAATGCTGTGACAGAAAGAGGATGTTGCGATGCCGCAAAGTGGCATAGCGAAGATACCGTGTGGGTGCTTGGCCTGTTCGGCACGGCAATTGGCGCCGGGGTGTTGTTTCTGCCGATTAACGCCGGGATTGGCGGTTTCTGGCCGCTGCTTATCGTTTTTGCTCTCGCTTTTCCGATTACTTATCAGGCGCATCGCGGGCTGGCGCGATTTATTTATTCTTCCAACACGCCGGAAAGCACGATCACCGATGTCATTGGCGAGCATTTTGGCGCGCTAGCGGGGAAGGTGTTTACCGTTATCTATTTCTTCGCCGTGTACACCATTTTGATTATGTATGCGGTAGCTATTACGAATACAGCGCAGAGTTTTATCAGCCATCAGTTGGGACTGGCGGAGCCGCCGCGGGCAGTGGTGTCCATCGTGCTGATCCTCGGGCTGATGTTTATTGTCCGCCTCGGGCAGCGTTTGATTATGCGCGTGATGAGCACCCTGGTTTATCCCTTCATTATTTCACTTATTTTTATGGCGCTGTTTTTGATCCCGCACTGGAACGGCGCGATTTTGCACACCGTGAACTTCAGCGCAATGGGCGATGGGCGCGGCATTTTACTAACGCTGTGGATGACATTTCCGGTGCTGGTTATGTCGTTTAACCACTATCCGATCGTCTCGCCGATGGTCGTGCGCCAGAAGCAGCGCTACGGACTCGCGCTTGCCGAGCGCAAATGCGCGCAGATCCAGCGCTATGGCATCCTGTTAATGACCGTGGTGGTGCTATTTTTCGTTCTCAGCTGCGTGTTGAGCCTGTCGCCGCAGCAGTTAGCGGAAGCAAAAGCGCAGAATTTGTCGATCCTGTCGTACCTCGCCAACCAGTTTGAGACGCCGATTATTGCCTGGCTATCGCCAATCATTGCGTTTGTCGCGATTACGAAATCGTTTCTTGGCCACTATATCGGCGCTTATGAATCGCTGCGCGATCTGATTATCGAGGCCGCCGCCGCGCGGGGGAAAAAACCGACTATCCGCGCAGTTGACGCCGTTATTCTGGTTTTTATGGTCCTCACCTGCTGGTTCGCCGCCTATAAGAACCCAAGCATCCTCGGCATTATCGAGTGCATCAGCGGCCCGACCGGGGCGGCGATTCTACTGCTGTTGCCGATGTATGCCATTCATAAGTTACCGGTGCTGGCGCCGTATCGCGGCAAAGCCAGCAACGTTTTCGTCACCCTGATTGGGTTAATTACCGTATCCGCCATTTTTTACGGCATGTTCCAGTAACCCCGAACAATAGCGAGATGTTTTATGAGTCATGATCTACAGATAAACGGCCAGCGGCTGATCGATTCCCTGTTCGCGCTTGGTGAATGCGGCGCGTTGGAAGGCGGCGGCGTCTGCCGCCTTGCGGCGACCGCGGAAGATAAAGCCGGTAGGGACTTTGTTGTTGCCCGGATGAAAGCGCTGGGGCTGACTATCTATATCGATGCTATCGGCAACGTTACCGGTGTTTATCGCGGAGAAGAGGCGCTACCGATGGTGATGATGGGGTCGCATATCGACACCGTGGGTACTGGCGGCCTGTACGATGGCAACTACGGCGTGATGGCCGGTCTCGAGGTGATTGCCGCCCTTCAGGATGCCGGGATTCGTCCGCGACGTCCGTTAGCCGTAACCTTCTTTACCAATGAGGAGGGGGTGCGCTTCCAGCCCGATATGATGGGAAGCGTGGTGTTTGCCGGGGAGTATCCACTGGCGCAGGCCCTGGCGGCAAAAGACCACAACGGCATTACTCTTGACGAGGCGCTGCGGGAGATTGGCTATAAAGGCGAACATCAGCCGGGCAATCTGCCGGTAGATAGCTACGTCGAACTACATATCGAACAGGGACCTATCCTCGATAAGGAACGGATTGATATCGGCGTCGTCACCGGCGTGCAGGGTATTTCATGGCAAGAATTTACGCTAACAGGCGTGTCGAATCATGCCGGTACGACACCTATGTCCATGCGCCGCGATGCCGGCCTTGCAGCGGCGAAAATCGCCGTTTTCGCCCGTGAACTGGCGAAGGGCCTCGGCGGCAATCAGGTGTCTACCGTCGGGCATATGAGCGTTAAACCCAACCTGATTAACGTCATTCCAAATCACGTCGTGATGTCGGTGGATTTACGCAATACCGATAACACTATCTTAATTGAGGCGGAACGGCGCTTAGCCGAGTTTGTCGTCACAACGGCGCAGGAAGAGGGGGTGGAGATAGCCAGCCGTTCACTGGTGCGTTTTAACCCGGTCATTTTTGCCGATGAAATCGTCAATGCCGTTGAAGCGGAGGCGAAACGTCAAGCCCTCAGTTATCGGCGCCTGCCGAGCGGCGCCGGCCACGACGCGCAATTTATGGCTTCGGTATGCCCCGCAGGGATGATTTTTGTCCCCTGTGTTGACGGCATTAGCCACAACGTCAATGAACATAGCGAAGCCAAAGATCTCATTGCCGGCGCCAATGTGCTGCTGCAGGTGGTATTACAGCGCGCGCAGCGTGCGGCATAATTTTTACAGGAGTGAAGAATGAATCAACAACAGTTAAAGCAGCAGCTTATTGCCTGGCGCCATCACCTGCATGCCAATCCGGAAAGCGCCTTTGAAGAAGTCAAAACCTCGCAGTTTATCGCCGAGAAACTCGAAGCGATGGGCATTGAGGTTCACCGTAATATAGGTAAAACCGGGCTGGTGGGCGTGTTGAAATGCGGCGACGATAACGGTGTTATCGCCATCCGCGCCGACATCGATGCTATTCAATTGAACGAACAGGGCGAACGGCCTTACCGCTCCACGACCGCCGAACGGATGCACGGCTGCGGGCATGATGGCCACACCTGCATTGCGCTGGGCGCGGCGCAGTTGCTATTGCAGCGGCAAAACTTTAACGGAACCGTCTGTTTTGTTTTTCAACCTGCGGAAGAACCCGGTTATGGCGCCAATGCGATGATGACGGACGGCGTTATCGAGCGTTTCGGCATCGAGGAGATTTACGGCCTGCACAATATGCCGGGTATGAAAGCCGGGACCATCGCCACCCGTGTCGGCGGCATTATGGCCAGCGAAGATAACTTTATTATCCGTATTAAGGGGCAGGGGGCGCATGCCGCCCGGCCGCATATGGCGAAGGATCCGCTGGTGATTGCGGCAGAAATTATTCTGGCGCTGCAGACCATCGTTTCACGCAATATCGACCCGAACGTGCCGGCGGTGATCTCCTGTACGGAGCTTCATACTGACGGTATCCGCAATGCGATCCCCACGCATGTGGAAATTAAAGGGGATACCCGCAGCTACTCCGCTGACGTACAGGCGCTGCTGGAAGCGCGCATGCGGACCATCAGCGAAGCGATTTGCGCGATGCACGGCGCGCAGTGCGAGTTTAGCTATACCCATGAATTCGCCCCGACGGTGAACTGGCAGCAATGCGTTGATGTCGCGGTCAATGCGGCGGTGAACGTCGTGGGGGCGGAAAATGTCGACGGCAACGTCGCGCAGATGATGATTTCGGAGGACTTCGGCGCCTTCCTGCAGGAGATTCCCGGCTGTTTCATCTTTTTAGGTAACGGCGATGCGTCTGATACTCAGGGCAATACGCCGCTGCATAACGCTTGCTACGACTTTAATGATGAAATTTTACTGACCGGCGCGGAGTATTTTGCCGAGGTGATCAGGACGAGATTGCCGCAGTAGAGATGTTGGTCGGCCCGGCAGCGTAACGCCGCCGGGCCGTTTTTTTAACTCGCCTTTTTAATCGGCGGCAGATCGAAGGCCTCACGCAGGGCACGGACGAAAGCCTTGTCGTGGCAGATGGTTTTACCCGGGCTATCGGAGAGTTTCGCCACCGGCTTGCCGTTACATTCTACTAGTTTTATGACGATATTCAGCGGTTTCACCTGTGGGATGTCGCAGGTTAACCGGGTGCCGATACCGAAACTGAGATTCACCCGCGAGGAGAAGTGGCGATACAGATCGACCGCTTTGCCGAGGTCGAGGTTATCGGAGAACACCAGCACTTTACTCATCGGGTCGATACCCAATTTCTGATAATGGGCGATAGCTTTCTCGCCCCACTCCAGCGGATCCCCGGAGTCATGGCGCAGTCCCTGATAGCGGGTGGCGAATTCAGGACCGAAATCACGTAGGAAAGCGTCCATGGTGATGCAGTCGGTCAGAGCAATACCCAGCCGATCCGGATATTCCGCCAGCCAGGCGGCAAGCGCCGCGCGCTGGCTGCTGGCCAGGTTTGGACTGATCTGCTGGTGGGCCTGGAACCATTCGTGCGCCTGGGTGCCCATCGGGGTTAAATTGAGTCGGCGGGCCAGATCGTAATTGCTGGTGCCGACAAACCACGGCTCCTGCTGCAAGCGCTGCACGATAGCCTGCTGTACTTCACGGGAGAAGCGGCGGCGGGTGCCGAAATCCATCAGGCGGAATGCCGACATATCGATGTCGGCGGTCATGTCGGCGAAGTCGGCAAGCTTATGTTCGAGCGTCTCCAGCGCCAGGCCGACGCTGATTTCCGGCGAACGGTAGTGGTGCACCAGTTCGCTGATGACCGCCAGCAGCGGCACTTCCCACATGATCACTTCGCGCCACGGCCCGGCGAGGCGAATATTCAGCTTGCCATGATCGTTGATAACGGTGACCTGGCTTGGGTCGTAACGGAAGTCGCGTAGCCAGTCGAGATAGTCCTGCGAGAAGAACGGCAGGGTGGACAGCCAGCGATACTCATCGTCCTGCAGCTTCAGGTCGCGCATGGTTTCGACCTGCTCGCGAATCGCGTCGGCATAGATGCCGAGCAGATCGTCTCCGCGGCAGCGGAACTCTGCCGCTACCTCCACATCGTAGTAGCGGTGGAAGACGGCCTGCTGCATATGCAGCTTATAGGCATCCGTATCAAGCAGCGAGTGCAGTACAGGAGAAGTGAATTGTGTCATGGTGCGCAGTAGCATCCTCTCACTGGGGCGTTCCATTCAAACCAAAGCAGAAAAAAGGAGGCGGAGTATACCTTTAATACCCGGTGCTGTCCTGCTGCGATGGCTCGACGGTAACGCTGACGGTCATTTGCGAGGCCTAGTTTAATATATTGAACACGGATCACACCACAAGCTTTGCGCCGGGTCGAGCGCATTTCGTGCCTCATGTGTTATCAAAATGTAGCGATTTTCGTGTTGAACGTTGAAAAGATGAAGATTCTGCATAGCGCGATCTGCGCAACAGGAATAGACTGGAGCCGATACTTTACAGACACGCTAAAGGTTTTTTATGACACAACAGCCCCAAGCCAAATACCGCCACGACTACCGTGCGCCGGATTATCTGATTAGCGATATTGATTTGACCTTTGACCTGGATGCCGCGAAAACCGTTGTCACGGCCGAGAGTAAGGTTTCCCGTCACGCGGCTGCGTCTGATGTGCCATTGCGTCTGGATGGCGAAGACCTGACTCTGATTTCACTACAGGTGAACGGCCAGCCGTGGAAAGACTATAAAGAAGAAAATAATCAGCTGGTGATTGGCGGTTTGCCGGACAGCTTCACCCTGACTATCGTCAACGAAATTAGCCCGGCGGCAAACACTGCGCTGGAAGGCCTGTATCAGTCAGGCGAAGCGCTATGTACTCAGTGCGAAGCAGAAGGTTTCCGCCATATTACCTGGTACCTCGACCGTCCGGATGTGCTGGCGCGCTTCACCACCAAAATCATCGCCGATAAGGCGAAATACCCCTACCTGCTTTCTAACGGTAACCGCGTAGCCCAGGGTGAGCTGGACAATGGTCGTCACTGGATCCAATGGCAGGATCCGTTCCCGAAACCCTGTTACCTGTTCGCGCTGGTAGCCGGCGATTTCGATGTGCTGCGTGACACCTTCACCACCCGTTCCGGGCGTGAAGTCGCCCTTGAACTGTACGTTGACCGCGGCAACCTCGACCGCGCGCCGTGGGCGATGACTTCGCTGAAGAATTCGATGAAGTGGGACGAAACTCGTTTCGGTCTCGAATATGACCTCGACATCTATATGATCGTCGCCGTCGACTTCTTCAACATGGGCGCGATGGAGAACAAAGGCCTCAACGTCTTTAACTCTAAATACGTGCTGGCCCGTACCGATACCGCGACCGATAAAGACTACCTCGATATCGAGCGCGTCATAGGTCACGAATATTTCCATAACTGGACCGGCAACCGTGTGACCTGTCGCGACTGGTTCCAGCTCAGCCTGAAAGAAGGGCTGACCGTATTCCGCGATCAGGAGTTCAGTTCCGATCTCGGCTCGCGTGCGGTAAACCGTATCAATAACGTGCGTACCATGCGCGGGCTACAGTTTGCCGAAGACGCCAGCCCGATGGCGCACCCGATCCGTCCGGATATGGTTATCGAAATGAACAACTTCTACACCCTGACGGTCTACGAAAAGGGCGCCGAAGTGATCCGTATGCTGCACACCCTGTTGGGCGAAGCCAATTTCCAGAAAGGGATGCAGTTGTACTTTGAACGCCACGACGGCAGCGCCGCCACCTGCGATGATTTCGTGCAGGCGATGGAAGATGCTTCGAACGTGGATCTGTCGCATTTCCGTCGCTGGTACAGCCAGTCCGGCACGCCGGTCGTTACCGTGCATGACGACTATAACCCGGAAACCGAGCAGTACACCCTGACTATCAGCCAGCGTACGCCGCCGACCGCGGAACAGGCCGACAAGCAGCCGCTGCACATCCCGTTCAGTATCGAGCTGTACGATAACGAAGGCAAAGCGATCCCGCTGCAGAAGGGCGGTCATCCGGTACATCACGTATTGAATGTCACCCAGGCGGAACAGACATTCGTCTTTGATAACGTTTACTTCCAGCCGGTACCGGCGCTGCTGTGTGAATTCTCCGCGCCGGTCAAGCTTGAATATAAGTGGAGCGACCAGCAACTGACGTTCCTGATGCGCCACGCGCGTAACGACTTCTCGCGTTGGGATGCCGCGCAGAGTCTGCTGGCGACCTACATCAAACTCAACGTTAATCGTCATCAGCAGGGGCAGCCGCTGTCGCTGCCGATCCACGTCGCTGACGCCTTCCGCGCGATCCTGCTCGATGAGAAAATCGATCCGGCGCTGGCGGCGGAAATTTTAACGCTGCCGTCGGCCAACGAAATCGCAGAACTGTTCGCCATCATCGATCCGATTGCCATCGCGGCGGTGCGCGAAGCGCTGACCCGTACGCTGGCGAAAGAACTGGCCGATGAGCTGCTGGTGGTTTACAACGCCAATAAGCTCGACAGCTATCGCGTAGACCATGCCGATATCGGTAAACGTTCCCTGCGCAATACCTGCCTGCGCTATCTGGCTTTTGGCGATGTTGAATTGGCAGATAAGCTGGTGCAAGCCCAGTATCATCATGCTGACAACATGACCGACGCGTTGGCTGCGCTGTCGTCGGCGGTGGCGGCTGAGTTGCCGTGCCGTGATGCATTGATGCAGGAGTATGACGATAAGTGGCACCAGGACGGCCTGGTGATGGACAAGTGGTTTATTCTGCAGTCCACCAGCCCGGCGGCCAATGTGGTTGAGACGGTACGCGGCTTGCTCAAGCACCGTTCATTCACGATGAGCAACCCAAACCGGGTACGTTCGCTGATCGGCGCCTTCGCGAGTAGCAACCCGGCGGCGTTCCATGCCGAAGACGGCAGCGGTTACCAGTTCCTGGTGGAAATGCTGACCGAGCTCAATAGCCGCAACCCGCAGGTTGCGTCGCGTCTAATTGAGCCGCTGATTCGTCTGAAACGCTACGATGAGAAACGTCAGGCCAAGATGCGTGCGGCGCTGGAACAGCTGAAAGGGCTGGAGAATCTCTCCGGCGATCTGTTCGAGAAGATTACCAAAGCGCTGGCGTAACGGCCGCAAAATCCCCGGTGGCGCTCTCGCTTACCGGGGCTACAGCGCTGTGCGATTTGGTAGCCCGGCCGAGCGAAGCGCGGGCCGGGGACATTAGTTAGCCATGACTAAACAAACGCGGCGCACGCTCGCTGTCGCCGCGCTTCATCACCCGATCGAGCACCTGTGCTTCCAGTTCCGCCAGCTTTGCCGAGCCGAACCGCCGCGGACGCGGAATATCCACGCTCAAATCGAGGCCAATTTTCTTTTCTTCTATTAACAGCACCCGGTCGGCCATCGCCACCGCTTCACTCACATCATGAGTTACCAGCAACACGGTAAAGCCGTGTTCTTGCCAGAGCGAAACAATCAATTCCTGCATTTCCAGACGGGTGAGGGCGTCAAGCGCTCCCAGCGGTTCATCCAGCAGCAGCAGACGCGGGCGATGGATCAGCGCGCGGGCCAGCGCAACGCGCTGTTTTTGCCCGCCGGAGAGGGCCGCCGGCCACTCATCGGCTCTCTCTTCCAGCCCGACGCTGGCCAGCGCCTGGCGGGCGGCATCGCGCCACTGGCCCTTCAGCCCAAGTCCAACGTTGTCGATAACCGTTTTCCACGGCAGCAACCGCGCGTCCTGGAACATCATGCGCGTATCCTCCTGGATCTGCGCAAGCGGCGTCGCGCCTGCCAGCAGTTCGCCGCCATTGGGTTTTTCCAGCCCGGCCAGCAGGCGCAACAGGGTGCTTTTACCGCCGCCGCTGCGGCCGACCACTGCGACAAATTGCCCGGTAGGAATATGTAAATCCAGCTCATTGAGAATGACATTGTCGCCGTAGCGTTTGCTGACCCCATTGAGTAACAGCGGGATCCCGGGATTAAGACGAGCAGTATTCATGCGTTAGCCTCCTGAAGACGGTACGCCGGGTTCCAGCGCAGCCAGACGCGTTCCAGCAGTTGCGCGCTAAAATCGGCGAGCTTGCCGAGAATGGCGTAAAGAATAATGGCGACCACCACCACATCGGTTTGCAGAAATTCGCGGGCGTTCATCGCCAGATAACCAATCCCGGCATTAGCCGAGATGGTCTCAGCAACGATAAGCGTCAGCCACATTAATCCGAGAGCGAAGCGAATGCCGACCATAATCGAGGGCAGGGCGCCGGGGAGGATTACGTGGCGGAAGAGGGCGAACCCGGATAAGCCATAGCTACGCGCCATTTCCACCAGACCGCGATCGATATTGCGGATACCGTGCCAGGTATTGATATAAATCGGAAACATCGTCCCCAGCGCGACAAGAAATATTTTGGCGCTTTCGTCAATACCAAACCACAAAATCACCAATGGAATTAGCGCCAGATGCGGCACATTGCGCAGCATCTGGATGGAGGTATCCAGCAGGCGTTCGCCCCAGCGCGAGAGGCCGCTGATGAGCCCGAGCGTCAGGCCGATGGAGCCGCCAATGGCGAAGCCGAGTAAGGCACGCCAGGAACTGATCGCCAGGTGTTGCCACAGCTCGCCGCTGGCGGAGAGCGTCCAGAAGGCTTTCAGTACCCCCTCCGGAGAGGGGAGAATACGGGTTGAGAGCCAGCCTACCGATGACGCCAATTGCCAGATAAGCACGGTGCCCACCGGTAAAAACCAAGGAGCGAGGCGTAATAGAAGTTTTTGCGAAGAGGCTGCCATAGTTCGCTCCCTAACTTTGCGCCGCTTTACGCGGGATAAATTCGTTCGCCACCGCTTCGCCCTGCAGGCGCAAGTTTTGCGGCTGAGGGATCGTCGGGATGTTGACATCGAGCAGCGGGAACAGCAGTTCGCCGACTCGCCAGGCTTCCTCAAGGTGCGGGTAGCCGGAGAAGATAAAACTGTCGATGCCTAGTTCGGCGTATTCATTAATACGTTCGGCGACGGTAGCCGCATCGCCCACCAGCGCGGTGCCCGCGCCACCGCGCGCCAGACCGACGCCCGCCCACAGATTCGGGCTGATTTCCAGCTTGTCGCGACGGCCGTTGTGCAGCGCCGCCATGCGGTGCTGGCCAACAGAATCGGTTTGCGCGAAGGCGGCCTGCGCGCGGGCGATGGTTTCGTCATCCAGATGGGAGATTAAGCTTTCCGCTGCTTGCCATGCCTCTTCATTGGTTTCGCGAACGATGACGTGCAAACGAATACCAAAGCGGACGCTGCGGCCGAGGCGCGCGGCTTTCTCACGCACCTGGGCGATTTTTTCCGCCACCTGCGCCGGCGGTTCGCCCCAGGTCAGGTAGAGGTCGACCTGTTCGGCGGCCAGATCCTGTGCAACGTCCGAGGAGCCGCCAAAGTAGAGCGGCGGTCGCGGCTGTTGCTGCGGCGGGAAGAGCAGTTTCGCCCCGCGCACGTGCTGGTGCTTGCCGTGGAAAGTCACGGTTTCACCTTCCATCAGTTTGCGCCAGATATGGGTGAACTCGGCGGAGGCTTCGTAGCGTTCGGTGTGGTCGAGGAATACGCCATCGCCGGCTAATTCATTTGGATCGCTGCCGGTGACCAGATTGAACAAGGCCCGACCATTAGAGAGCCGGTCAAGCGTGGCAGCCTGGCGCGCGGCGACGGTGGGGGATACCACGCTTGGGCGCAGTGCGACAAGAAACTTCAGCCGTTGGGTGACGGGGATCATTGAAGCGGCAACCAGCCAGGCATCTTCGCACGAGCGTCCGGTAGGAATGAGTACGCCGGTGAAGCCGAGCCGGTCGGCTGCCTGGGCGATTTGCTGCAGATAACTGTAATCTACCGGGCGCGCGCCTTCATCGGTGCCCAGATAGCGGCCGTCACCGTGGGTGGGTAAGAACCAGAACATATTCAGACTCATGATTTCGCTCCTTGTGCGGGGGCAGGCTGCCAGATACGGTTTTGAATAATGATTTTTTTCGGTACCAGCTTGTTTTCATAGAAGAGATCGGCGGTTTGCTGTTGGCGAGCGGCCGTTTCAGCGCTTACCGGTGATATCGCAGTGGGCGGACGATGGTCGAGATAGCTGGCAATCACCGCTTCGGGTAGACCCATCGTTTTGGCCAGCAGGGCAATACTTTGCTGGCGATGGCTAATGGTCAGGGCATCCGCCTGGCTAAAGGTCTCCAGCACGCCTTCGATAAAGGCGCCGTTCTTTTCGGCATAAGGACGAGCGGCAAGATAGAACGAACCGGTCTGCTTCAGGTCGCTACCATCTTTCAGTACCCGTACCCCGCCTTGCAGCAGCGCCGCAGAGTAATAGGGATCCCAGATGGCCCAGGCGTCGACATTGCCCTGCTGGAAGGCGGCGCGAGCATCGGCGGGAGCGAGATACACCGGCTGGATATCGCTGAATTTCAGACCTGCCTGCTGTAGAGCGCGCAGCAGCAGATTGTGCGAGCTTGAGCCCTTCTGGAACGCCACCTTACGGCCTTTCAGTTCAGCCACGCTTTTGATTGGGCTGTTATCGGCAACCAGAATCACTTCCGCTTTCGGTTTCGCTGGTTCAGCGCCGATATAGACCAGATCGGCGCCGGCAGCCTGAGCGAAAATCGGTGGGATATCGCCGGTGCTGCCGATATCAATACTGCCGACGTTCAGCGCTTCCAGCATTTGCGGCCCGGCGGGAAACTCGACCCACGAAATCTTAGTTTGCGGATAGCGTTGCTCCAGCAGTTGATGGCTCTTCGCCAGCACCATACTGACGCTGCCTTTCTGGTAGCCGATGCGTAACGCTTCCGGCGCCTGCGGGGCCGCATGCGTAATAAAGGAAAGCATGAGTAGCCCGCCGAGGGTTAGGGCACGCAGAGGATTAAGCATGCTCAACCCCCTGTAACGTCTTTAGTCCGGGGATGCGGCTGTTGCGGCGATTCAGCGCCTGCCAGAAGGTCTCCAGCGCCTGGTCGAGACGGTTTTGCAGATTCGGTGTGAACTGCGGCTTGTGTTGATAATCGGTGACCTGGCTGTCATCGGCGAATACGCCGTGGAGGATCTCCTGCGCTTTGAGAGCATTAAGCACTGGTTTAAGCGCGTAATCGACCGCCAGCATATGGGCGATGGTGCCGCCTGTCGCCAGCGGCAGGACAATTTTGCCTTCCAGAGCGCGTTCGGGGAGCAAGTCTAGTAGCGTCTTCAGCGCGCCGGAAAAAGAGGCTTTATAGACGGGAGTGGCGATAATCAGGCCATCAGCGCCGGCCAGTTGTTCATTTAAGGTATGCAGAGCGGGGTTATCGAAGCGGGCGTAAAGCAGATCTTCGGGATCGAAATTCTGTAAATGCCAGTGATAGACTTCGATGTCGGCCGCGGTAAGTTTCTCTCTGGTGTACTCCAGCAATGCGCTTGAGCGAGAAGGGTAGCGGGGGCTGCCCGCGATTGTAATAACGCGCATACACTCTCCTTATAACCAAATGTTTGCATTTATCTATAATTGATAACATTTTATGGCAGTGTGACAGAGGGCGTTTATTTCCCTAAATGATTTTTCCGGCGTTAAATTGCCAAAATGCGCATAACAGGCGGCTGAGAAGTAAACGTTTGCGTTGGTCGCGTGATTTTTTGTCGCAGGTCAATTCCCTTTCGGGCGCGGATCGAACATAATACGCCCCCGGTTTGCACACCGGGAATCCAGGAGAGTTCATGTACTATCCCTTCGTTCGTAAAGCTCTTTTTCAGCTCGATCCTGAGCGCGCTCATGAAGTAACCTTCCAACAATTACGCCGCGTCACCGGCACGCCGCTGGAAATGCTGGTTCGACAAAAAGTACCGTCGAAACCCGTTACCTGCATGGGGCTCACTTTCAAGAATCCACTGGGGCTGGCGGCCGGGCTTGATAAAAACGGCGAGTGTATTGATGCGCTCGGTGCGATGGGCTTCGGCTCAATCGAAATTGGTACCGTGACTCCGCGTCCGCAGCCGGGCAATGACAAGCCGAGGATCTTCCGTCTCGTCGATGCCGAAGGTTTGATCAACCGCATGGGCTTTAATAACCACGGCGTTGATAACCTGGTCGAGAATGTGAAAAAAGCGCATTTTGACGGCGTGCTGGGGATTAATATCGGTAAAAATAAAGATACTCCGGTAGAGCAGGGTAAAGATGATTATCTGATTTGTATGGAAAAAGTCTATCCATACGCTGGATATATCGCCATTAATATCTCCTCGCCGAATACCCCAGGGTTACGTACTCTGCAATATGGCGAAGCGCTGGATGATTTACTCAGCGGTATTAAAAATAAGCAGCTCGAACTTCAACAGAAACATCAAAAATATGTTCCTGTGGCGGTGAAGATCGCCCCGGATCTTTCTGTCGAAGAATTGATCCAGGTAGCCGACAGCTTAGTCCGCCATAATATTGATGGCGTCATTGCTACCAATACCACCCTCGATCGTTCATTGGTCCAGGGGATGAAGCATTGTGATGAAACCGGTGGGTTGAGTGGTCGTCCATTACAATTAAAAAGCACCGAAATTATTCGTATGCTGGCCACGGAATTAAATGGTCGTTTGCCAATTATCGGAGTTGGCGGTATTGACTCGGTGATCGCCGCTCGTGAAAAGCTGGCTGCTGGCGCCACGCTGGTACAGATTTATTCCGGGTTTATTTTTAAAGGCCCGCCGCTGATTAAAGAAATTGTTACACACATCTAATCTTTTCCGCCTCTGAATCTTCCCCAGGGCTTTATTTCCAGCCCTGGTTGTTTTATATTCCTTCATTGTTGCTTATTTAGACATTTTAGTCTTTTCTTAATTTTAGAAATTATTCTGTAGCAGGATGCCATTGCTTTGCAGAAGGAAGTGGAAGAGGACGGGGGTAGAAATGCGGATTAAACCTGACGATAACTGGCGTTGGTATTATGACGAAGAGCATGACCGCATGATGCTCGACTTGGCCAATGGTATGTTATTTCGCTCACGTTTTGCCCGGCGCATGTTAACGCCTGATGCTTTCGCACCGTCGGGATTTTGCGTCGATGACGCGGCGCTCTATTTTTCTTTTGAAGAAAAATGCCGCGAAATTGAATTAAACAAAGAGCAGCGTGCCGAATTAGTATTAAATGCCTTAACCGCGATCCGTTTTCTGAAACCACAGATGCCGAAGAGCTGGCATTTCACCACGCATCAGCAGAACTGGCAACCTGCCAGCGGCGACGCCGCCAGCGTGTGGATCAGCGATACCGGCGAGCAGGTCAATTTGCTGGTGGTTGAACCGGGTGAAAACGCCACGCTTTGCCTGCTGGCGCAGCCAGGACTAACTCTGGCTGGCCGGGTAATGCAGTTAGGCGATGTGATTAAAATTATGAATGACAGACTGCAGCCGGCGCAGAACACGGCCAGCTACAGCCTGGGGCAGGCGGTTTAAGGCGCCAGGCGCAGCGCGGTTTTCGGTACGCAGCTGCAGCATAAAATGGTGCCATCCGCGGCGACCGCATTTTTCTTTAACGGACTCACTTCACCCTCTTCCAGGCGGATCCGACAACTGCCGCAGATCCCGGCGCGGCAGGAATAAGGGATACGAATGCCCTGTTGTTCCAGCTGCTCCAGCAGCACCTGCTGGTTGTTGCCGGTAAACTGTTGCCCTTGCCACTCAATCTCAACCGTCGCTTTTGGCTGCGCATCGGCCGCCAGCGTATCGTCGCTATCGCCAGCGCCATAGGCTTTAGCCGGGCCGCGCGTCAGCACTTCCACCTCATCACCCACGCGGATTACGCCGCTGTTGCGGGCGATTAGGTTCTGGCCAAAATCGACATCGCCGTTATCCTGCGCGGTACGAAAACGCTTTAACGTTTCCAGCGGCTCGCCGGACGGATGCTTTTGCCCACGCTCCGGGCTGACGGTGGTGAAAATGCAGCGGCTACAGGGTTTGGCAACATCAAATACCACCTCGCCGATACGTATGACTTTCCAGCTATCTTCATCCCACGCCGCCGCGCCGGTGACCACCAGATTAGGGCGAAACTGTTCTATGCTTACGCTGGCAGGGCACCGTTGCTGCAGGTCGCGAAGCGAGGCCTCGTTGGCGAGCAGGTAGGGATAACCATCGGCGAAGGAGAGCGGTACCGCGTCGTGGCGTTTTACTCGCCGGGTTAGCTGCGGCCCGAGCCAGCGCAGTTGGACGTCGCGGTTGAAGAAGCCGCTGAGCCACTGGTTGATGGCGGCTGGCGCGATTAAGGCGGTGAAATGGTTGCCCCACACCTCCGTCGGCTCGCCCTGGGGAGCGAAATCATCAAAGCGCACCAACGCGCTGCTGCCATCTGGCGCGGTCAAGTGCAGGCCGTCATGAAGCGGCGAAGGCAGGAATTTTACCATCTGCGGAAACTGGCGCGCGGTAATAAACGTACCGTCGGTTTCAGTCAGCATAAAGATGCGGTCGAAGGCCATGCCGCTAATATCGGCAAAGGCATGGGTGACGCCAATTCCGCGCATGGATTTGACGGGATGAATAAAAAGTTTCGATAGCGTTACCATACGCTGCCCCTGGGTTCAAAAATAAGCCTTTAACTTTATGACATAGGGCACATATTGGCTATAATGCGCACCAATTTTCTTTAAGTAAAAGTGACGATATGAAATCTCTGTTTGCCAGCACGGCTCGTGGTCTCGAAGAGCTGTTAAAAACTGAACTGGAAGGACTTGGCGCCACGGAGTGCCAGGTCGTCCAGGGCGGGGTTCATTTTCAGGGAGATACGCGCCTGCTGTATCAAAGCCTGATGTGGAGCCGGCTGGCCTCGCGCATCATGCTGCCGCTGGGTGAGTGCAGCGTGTATAGCGATCTGGATCTCTACCTGGGGGTTCAATCGATTCCGTGGACGGAGATCTTTACCACTGACGCCACCTTCGCGGTGCATTTTAGCGGCCTCAATGATGAGATCCGCAATAGTCAGTATGGCGCATTAAAAGTCAAAGACGCTATCGTCGATAGCTTCACGCGTAAAAACCTGCCGCGTCCGAATGTCGATCGTGAAAATCCCGATCTGCGTATCAACGTCTGGCTGAACAAAGAGACGGCGCATATCTCGCTGGATCTGAGCGGCGAAGGTCTGCATCTGCGCGGATACCGTGATGGTACCGGCATGGCGCCTATCAAAGAAAACCTCGCGGCGGCAATCGTCATGCGCTCCGGCTGGATGGCGGGAACGCCGCTGCTCGATCCGATGTGCGGCTCCGGCACATTGCTGATTGAAGCGGCGATGCTGGCGACCGATCGCGCGCCGGGCTTACACCGCGGCCACTGGGGCTTCGGCGGCTGGGCGCAGCACGATGACGCTATCTGGAAAGAGGTAAAAGCTGAGGCGCAAACGCGCGCTCGCCAGGGGCTGGCGGCTTATGAATCACGCTTTTACGGCTCTGATGTCGACGAGCGCGTAATTGAACGCGCGCGCCGCAACGCCCGCCGCGCCGGTATTGGTGAGCTCATCAATTTCGAAGTGAAAGACGTCGCGCAGCTCAATAATCCGCTGCCGAAAGGCCCGTACGGCACCGTTATCAGCAACCCGCCGTACGGCGAGCGTCTGGAAAGCGAACCGGCGCTGATTGCCCTGCACAGCCTGCTGGGACGGATTATGAAAAACCAGTTTGGCGGTTGGAACCTGTCGGTCTTCAGCGCCTCGCCGGAATTGCTGAGCTGCCTGCAGCTGCGCGCCGATAAACAGTTTAAAGCCAAAAACGGCCCGCTGGACTGCGTACAGAAGAACTATCATCTGGCGGAAAGCGAAGGCGGCAAGCCGGCGATGCTGGCGGAAGATTTTGCTAACCGCTTGCGCAAAAATCTGAAGAAGTTTGAAAAGTGGGCTCGTCAGGAAGGTATTGAATGCTATCGCCTGTACGATGCCGATTTGCCGGAATACAACGTGGCTATCGACCGCTACGGCGAATGGGTGGTGGTGCAGGAGTACGCGCCGCCGAAAACCGTCGATGCGCACAAAGCGCGCCAGCGTCTGTTCGATATTATCGCCGCGACTATCGCGGTATTGGGGATCGCGCCGAATAAACTGGTGCTGAAGACCCGTGAACGGCAGAAGGGTAAAAATCAGTACCAGAAGATGGCGGAGAAGGGCGACTTTATCGAGGTACAGGAGTATAACGCGCGTCTGTGGGTTAACCTTACCGACTATCTCGACACCGGTCTGTTCCTCGACCACCGTATCGCCCGTCGTATGCTGGGCCAGATGAGCAAGGGTAAGGATTTCCTCAACCTGTTCTCCTATACCGGCAGCGCCAGCGTCCACGCCGGTCTCGGCGGCGCGCGTTCAACCACCACCGTCGATATGTCGCGCACCTATCTGGAGTGGGCGGAACGCAACCTGCGTCTCAATGGCTTAACCGGCCGCGCGCATCGCCTGATGCAGGCGGACGTGCTGGGTTGGCTGCGGGAAAGTACCGAGCAGTTCGATCTGATCTTTATCGATCCGCCGACCTTCTCCAACTCCAAACGAATGGAAGACGCCTTTGACGTGCAGCGCGATCATATCCGTCTGATGACCGATCTAAAACGTCTGCTGCGTAAAGGCGGCACGATTATGTTCTCGAATAACAAACGCGGTTTCCGTATGGATCATGACGGGCTGGCGGCGCTTGGCCTGAAGGCGCAAGAAATTTCGCAAAAAACGCTGTCGCAGGATTTTGCCCGCAACCGTCAGATCCACAACTGCTGGCTGATTACCGCGGCCTGAAAGGAATAAAGAATGTCACTGATTAGTATGCACGGCGCCTGGCTTTCGTTCAGCGATGCGCCGCTGCTGGATAATGCTGAACTGCATATCGAAGATAACGAACGCGTCTGCCTGGTAGGGCGTAACGGCGCGGGTAAATCGACCCTGATGAAAATCCTCAACCGCGAGCAGGGTCTTGACGATGGGCGTATTATTTATGAACAGGATCTGATCGTCGCGCGTCTGCAGCAGGATCCTCCGCGTAACGTCGCCGGTACGGTGTACGATTTTGTCGCGGAAGGGATCGCCGAACAGGCGGCGTACCTGAAGGCCTATCATGACGTTTCGCATCAGGTGATGACCGATCCGAGCGACAAAAATTTAAATGAACTGGCCCGCCTGCAGGAACAGTTGGATAACCTGGGGCTGTGGCAGTTAGATAGCCGTATCAACGAAGTGATCGAGCAGCTTGGCCTTAACGCCGACGCGCAGCTTGCGTCGCTGTCCGGCGGCTGGCTGCGTAAAGCGGCGCTGGGCCGCGCGCTGGTTAGCGGGCCTCGCGTACTGCTGCTGGATGAACCGACTAACCACCTCGATATCGAAACTATCGACTGGCTGGAAGGGTTCCTCAAATCTTTCAAAGGCACCATCATCTTCATTTCGCACGACCGTTCTTTTATCCGCAATATGGCAACGCGCATCGTCGATCTCGATCGCGGCAAGCTGGTGACCTATCCGGGCAATTACGATCAATATCTGCTGGATAAAGAAGAAGCGCTGCGGGTTGAAGAGCTGCAGAATGCTGAATTCGACCGCAAGCTGGCGCAGGAAGAGGTGTGGATCCGCCAGGGGATTAAAGCGCGTCGTACCCGCAACGAAGGACGCGTCCGCGCGCTGAAAGCCATGCGTCGCGAACGCGGCGAGCGCCGTGAAGTGATGGGCAGCGCGAAGATGCAGGTCGAGGAGGCTTCTCGCTCCGGCAAAATCGTCTTTGAGATGGAAAACGTCAACTATCAGGTTGACGGCAAAGTGCTGGTCAAAGATTTCTCCGCGCAAATCCAGCGTGGCGACAAGATTGCGCTGATTGGCCCGAACGGTTGCGGTAAAACCACGCTGCTGAAGCTGATGCTTGGTCAGCTACAGGCCGATAGCGGGCGTATCCACGTCGGTACCAAGCTGGAAGTCGCCTACTTCGACCAGCACCGCGCGGAGCTGGATCCGGACCGCACGGTGATGGATAACCTTGCGGAAGGTAAGCAAGAGGTGATGGTAAACGGTAAGCCGCGTCACGTGCTGGGCTATCTGCAGGACTTCCTGTTCCATCCAAAACGGGCGATGACCCCGGTACGCGCGTTGTCCGGCGGGGAGCGTAATCGTCTGCTGCTCGCGCGCTTGTTCCTGAAACCCAGTAACTTATTGATTCTCGATGAACCGACTAACGACCTTGATGTCGAAACGCTGGAACTGCTGGAAGAGCTGATCGATGGCTACCAGGGCACCGTGATGCTGGTGAGCCACGATCGTCAATTTGTCGATAACACCGTGACCGAGTGCTGGATCTTCGAGGGCGGCGGGCGTATCGGCCAATATATCGGTGGTTATCACGACGCGCGTGGACAGCAAGCGCAGTCGCTGGCGAATAAACAGCCGATTGTAAAAAAAACGGCGGAAGTCGCTCAACCGAAAGCAGAAAGTGTCAAACGCGCCGCCAGCAAACTAAGCTATAACCTGCAGCGCGAACTGGAACAGCTGCCGCAGAAGCTGGAAGATCTGGAAACTCAACTGCAGACGCTGCAGGAAAAAGTTGCCGATCCTTCGTTCTTCGGCCAGCCGCATGACCAGACCCAGCAGGTGCTGGCGCAGTTAGCGGAAGCGGAACAGGCCTTGGAAGCGGCCTTTGAACGCTGGGAATATCTCGAAGGACTCAAAAACGGCGCTTAAGCTGAGGAGTGTTCATGTGCGATCATCATCATGCTGCGCGGCACATATTGTGCCCACAATGTGATCTGCTGGTGGCTTTGCCGCCGCTGGAGCATCGCCAGAAAGCCGCATGCCCACGCTGCGGCACCACGCTCACCACATCGTGGGACGCGCCCCGGCAGCGTCCCACGGCCTATGCGCTGGTGGCGCTGTTCATGCTGCTACTGGCAAACCTGTTTCCTTTTGTTTATATGAAAGTCGGCGGGATCAGCAGCGAAATTGAGCTGCTGGAAATACCAAACGTGCTGTTCACCGAGGATTACGCCAGCCTCGGTACGTTCTTTTTACTCTTTGTCCAACTGGTCCCGGCGTTTTGTCTGGTAACCATCTTATTGTTGGTCAATCGCGTTCATATGCCTTCACGCTTGAAGGCGTTTCTGGCGCGGATTTTGTTTCACCTCAAAAGCTGGGGGATGGCCGAGATTTTCCTCGCCGGGGTGCTGGTCAGCTTCGTTAAACTTATGGCCTACGGTGATATCGGCGTAGGGCTGAGCTTTGTTCCCTGGTGTCTGTTCTGCCTGCTGCAGTTGCGGGCGTTTCAGTGCGTCGATCGCCGCTGGTTATGGGACGACATTGCGCCAATGCCGGTCATTAAGCAGCCGCTTCGCCCTGGCGTGCCGGGGCTGCGACAGGGGTTACGCTCCTGCTCGTGCTGTACGGCGGTGCTGCCAGCGGATGAGAAAGAGTGTCCGCGCTGTCACACCAAAGGTACCCCGCGGCGTAAAAACAGCCTGCAGTGGACGCTGGCGCTGCTGATGACATCGTTTGTGCTCTATCTACCCGCCAATATTCTGCCGATTATGATTACCGATCTGCTGGGCGATAAAATGCCGTCGACGATCATGGCGGGCGTCGTTCTGCTGTGGAGTGAGGGCTCTTACCCGGTTGCGCTGGTTATCTTTATCGCCAGTATCATGGTGCCAACGTTAAAAATGATCGCTATCGGTTGGCTGTGCTGGAGTGCGAATGGTAACGGCGCGCGTGATTCAGAGCGTATGCACCTAATCTATGAAGTGGTTGAATTTGTTGGCCGTTGGTCAATGATCGACGTTTTTGTCATCGCGGTACTCTCGGCGCTGGTGCGCATGGGAGGCTTGATGAATATCTATCCGGCGATAGGCGCGGTGATGTTCGCGCTGGTCGTTGTTATGACCATGTTCTCGGCCATGATGTTTGACCCACGTCTGTTGTGGGACCGTGAACCAGATCCAAGCCATGAGGAAATGCAACAGCATGGAAAATAAGAGCGGAGAAGCGAAAGTGCAGAAGGTGAAGAACTGGTCACCGGTCTGGATCTTTCCGATTGTGACTGTGCTCATCGGCGCATGGATACTGTTTTACCACTATAGCCATCAGGGGCCGGAGGTGACGCTTATCACCACCAACGCCGAAGGCATTGAAGGGGGTAAAACGCGTATCAAGAGCCGCAGCGTTGATGTCGGGGTAGTGGAAAGCGCTATCCTGACTGATGACCTGAAACACGTAGAAATTAAAGCGCGTCTGAACTCGGGGATGCAGAAGCTACTGCATAAAGATTCGGTGTTCTGGGTGGTGAAACCGCAGGTGGGGCGCGAGGGGATCAGCGGCCTCGGCACCTTGCTTTCCGGCGCCTATATCGAATTGCAGCCAGGTAAAGCAGGTTCTGTGGCGCCGCAGTATCCATTATTGGACTCGCCGCCTCTGGCTTCACCGGATGCCAAAGGTATCCGTGTTCTGCTGGAAAGTAGCAAAGCCGGGCAACTCTCGCCTGGCGATCCGGTGCTGTTCCGCGGCTATCGCGTCGGTTCTGTTGAAACCAGCACCTTTGATACGCAGAAGCGTCGCATCACTTATCAGCTGTTTATCAACGCGCCGAACGACCGCCTGGTGACGACTAACGTTCGCTTCTGGAAAGATAGCGGTATCGCGGTTGACCTCACGTCCGCGGGGATGCGCGTTGAGATGGGATCGCTGTCGACGCTGTTTGGCGGCGGTGTAAGCTTTGACATTCCGGAAGGACTGGATCTCGGCGAGCCGGTGGCGAATAAAACGGAATACCACCTGTTTGACGATCAGAGGAGTATCCAGGATTCGGTGTTCACCCAGCATATCGATTACGTCCTGTTCTTTAAAGATTCTGTGCGTGGTCTCCAGCCGGGGGCGCCGGTTGAATTCCGCGGTATTCGCCTTGGCACCGTCGGCAAAGTACCGTTCTTTATCCCTGGTTTGAAACAGAGCCTGAACGATGATTATCGTATCCCGGTAGAAGTGCGTATTGAGCCGGAACGTCTAATCAACCAGCTGGGCGGCGACCCTAATATTCGCGCGCATATTGACGATCTGATCAATCGCGGCCTGCGCGGTTCGCTGAAAACCGGCAACCTGGTCACCGGCGCGCTGTATATCGATCTCGACTTCTATCCGAAAGCGCCTCCGCGCGGCAAGATTCAGGAGTTCGGCGGCTATCCGATCATTCCAACCGTCAGCGGCGGTCTGGCGCAAATCCAGCAGCGTCTGATGGATGCGCTCGATAAGATCAACAATCTGCCGATTAACCCACTGCTGGAGCAGGCGACCAGTACCCTGGCGCAGAGCCAGAAAACCATGCAGCGTGTCCAGACTACGCTCGACAACTTGAATAAGATCACCTCAAGCCAGTCGATGCAGCAGCTTCCTGCCGATATGCAGAGCACGTTGCGCGAGTTGAACCGCAGTATGCAGGGCTTCCAGCCGGGCTCGGCAGCCTACAATAAGATGGTTGCGGATATGCAGCGACTGGATCAGGTACTTCGTGAACTGCAGCCGGTACTGAAAACCCTCAACGACAAGAGCAATGCGCTGGTATTTGAGGCCAAGGATAAAAAAGATCCGCAGCCGAAGGGAGCGAAACAATGAAAAAGTGGTTAGTGGCGGCAGCGGTATGCGTACTGACGGCCTGCAGCAGCGGTGGTGAGAGTAAAACTTACTATCAATTACCGGTAGCAAAGAGCGGCGCGCAAAGCGCCGCCCATCAGAGCAAGAATTTGCTGTGGGTTGAGCAGGTCAGTATCCCTGATTATCTGGCCGGGAATGGCGTGGTTTATCAGACGACCGATGTGCAGTATGTGATTGCTAATAACAACCTGTGGGCCAGCCCGCTGGATCAGCAGTTACGTACCACGCTGGTGGCGAATCTGAGTAACCAACTGCCGGGTTGGGTGGTGGCATCACAGCCGTTAGGCAGCGAGCAGGATACGCTTAATGTCTCCGTTAGCGGCTTCCACGGCCGCTATGATGGCCGGGTCATTGTTAGCGGTGAATGGTTGCTTAAGCATCAGGGGCAGCTGATTAAGCGTCCGTTCAATATTGAACTTAAGCAACAGCAGGATGGCTACGACGCGATGGTTAAGACCCTGGCGCAGGCCTGGAGCCAGGAAGCCACCGCGATTGCGAGCGAGCTGAACCGCCTGCCATAAGTAAAATTAATAAAATTAAAGCCGCCGCGACCTGAAAAATCGCCGCGGCTTTTTTTATTTGTCGCTTCAGATTGATAGTTGTGCTGGCTCACGATTTTTGTACAAATGAACTTTCATATAGCTCACAAATATGACACTGGCGTGAATTTTGCGCATTGACGCTGCCTGCGTTTCGCGGTAAAGGTTATACGTGGTTGCATATTTAGTGACCACTGTTTTCTTTTCCACCAGATCAAATAATGAGGGAAACGAGGCATGAAGAGACAAAAACGAGATCGCCTGGAACGGGCACATCAGCGTGGATATCAGGCCGGCATTACCGGCAGATCGAAAGAAATGTGTCCCTACCAGACCCTTAATCAGAGGTCCCATTGGCTAGGAGGTTGGCGAGAAGCCATGGAGGACAGGGTGCAAACTGCCTGACTGTCTCTTTAAAAAAGAAGCCTTCGCTCTGCGAAGGCTTCGCCTTTTGTGCTTCAGGACCTTTTGTACTTCAGAATAAGTACGGAAGGTAAATCAGAACGCGGAAGTATCCTGGAACAGACCTACTTTCAGGTCAGTTGCAGAGTAGATCAGACGACCATCAACCAGCACTTCGCCATCCGCCAGGCCCATGATCAGGCGACGGTTTACAATGCGTTTGAAGTGGATACGATAGGTGACTTTTTTCGCCGTCGGCAGAATCTGACCGGTAAATTTCACTTCGCCTACGCCCAGCGCACGGCCTTTCCCTTCACCGCCCAGCCAGCCCAGATAGAAGCCAACCAGTTGCCACATTGCGTCCAGACCCAGACAGCCAGGCATTACCGGGTCGCCGATGAAGTGACAACCGAAGAACCACAGGTCCGGGTTGATGTCGAGCTCAGCTTCAACGTAACCCTTGTCGTAGTTGCCGCCGGTTTCGGTCATCTTGACGACGCGGTCCATCATCAGCATGCTCGGCGCCGGCAGTTGCGGGCCTTTCGCGCCAAACAGTTCACCACGACCAGAGGCAAGAAGATCTTCTTTTGTATAGGATTCGCGTTTATCTACCATGTTTTCAGTAAGCCTTATTTTGAGTTCGGGACGCAGGATAGCTAACACGTGTAAGCTGAACAAGTCCGATCAGTTCGAATTTGATCCGCCTAACCAGCGTAGCGGCCATGGAAAACGATGGCGAGTCTCTTGTTGCATCGCCTGCACAATCCGTTCCTGAATAGTTTGTCGTAGCGTTTGTCCTTCACCATCCCATTGCAGCTGGGTGAGAAGCGGCAGGGCTTCGGTAACATCATCAATGGCCCAGATAAAGAACTGCTCATCAGCCACGGCCTGGCGAAGTTCCTGGGCGAGGCTCAGATGGCGGACGTTGGCAGATGGGATAATGACGCCTTGCTTGCCTGTTAATCCGCGCTGCTGACAGATGGTGAAGAAACCTTCAATCTTTTCGTTTAGTCCGCCGACCGGCTGGACGCGACCGAACTGATCGACCGAACCGGTAATTGCAATACTCTGGTTGATTGGCACATTGGCCAGCGCGCTGATGAGAGCGCACAGTTCAGCCATTGAGGCGCTATCGCCATCCACTTCACTGTAGGACTGCTCGAAGGTCAGTGATGCGCTAAACGGCAGCTGCTGTTCAAGTTCAAGTTCGGACATGATAAAGGCCTGCATGATCATCATGCCTTTGGCGTGAATATTGCCGCCCAGTTCAGCTTTGCGTTCAACATCAATAAATTCGCCATCGCCGATATGCACTACGCAGCTGATGCGCGAAGGTTCGCCAAAGGCGCGCGGATGGCCTGGAAACTCGATTACCGACAGGGCGTTGATCTGACCGATGCATTCGCCTTCGGTATCAATCATTATCTGATCTAGAAGAATTTCATCGCGCATCCGCTCGGCAAGATAGCCTTCACGCCATTCACGGCGCTCAAGCATGGTTTGCATCTCCGTGCCGCTAATCAATTCGCCTTCGCAGAAGGCTGCCGCTTCACGCAGCTGGCGACTAATCCAGAGAGGGGAAAGCGGAAGCGTCTCCTGATCGCCGGTATCTCGCGCGCCTTCTGCAATCAGCAGCGGCCATACGTCAGTCGCCGGCCCCGGCAGCGAAAGCTGACGAGCATTCTGCCAGACCCACTGGCACCAGAGTTTCAGGGTGTCGGCATCGGCTATCTGCAGGTTGTCTTCATACTCGCTGTAAATGGCCTGCGACGCGAGTTCCGGTTCCATCTCCTGAAAGTCAGCCAGCGCATCGCGCTCGCCGATCAGAATGATCCTCAGGTTCAGCGGCATGGAAGGAATGCTAACGGGAAGAGGGCGGGATTCGTCAATAGACAGCCAATCAAAGCGCTGGCGGGTCACCATGTTCTTCAGGCGCATCCATAGCAGCGGCTGGGCCAGTAGCGCACGCAGGGAGAGCAACAGGACGCCACCGTTCGCGCGGTGGACCAGACCCGGCTGCAGCGAAATTTCGCCGTTAAACTGGCGTACGCAACCAAAGAGCTGCTCCGCTTCAATCCAGTCGGCGGATTCAACCGGACCGCTGCTGGCAAAATTGTCTTCCGCGCTTTGTGCCGGCGACATGGTTACGTTGCCGCCGTTGACCTGATAGCGTACACCGAAGAACTCTGTTGTGGATTGCTGCAGGCTGCGGGCGGCTTCGGCTACCCAATGTAGATATTCCGGTTCTTCCGGCGCCTTTACCAGCATAAAAGATGAAATGGCTGGCGTGATCAGAAGCTGTTCCAGCGCATAAAATAAACGGGGCTGTAGATCGCCGGCGAGGGATGCCTCTGTCTCGGCGAGATTGACCTGGGTAAACAGCGCCTGATAACTTTCCGTATCAGGAGCGAGGTCGTTTCGGGTAAGTTTCGTAATGGTCAAAGTCGCTGTTTTTTAGTCAGATGTAAAACGAGCGATTATACCCGAAGCCGCGTCTGAGCACACGGAGGATTGCGTTTATCACGCTGATAATGGAATCGTCCACATCACGAAAGATGATTTATTCTCAGCACATCCAGAAAAAACTGATATCCTGAAATGAGTTACACGGTCACATTGAGATCGCAATGAAATATCAACAACTGGAAAACCTTGAAAGCGGCTGGAAATGGAAATATCTGGTAAAGAAGCACCGGGAAGGTGAGCTGATTACCCGCTACATTGAAGCCAGCGCTGCGCAAGCCGCGGTCGATGTCTTGCTGACGCTCGAAAATGAACCTGTTCTGGTGAATACCTGGATCGATCAGCATATGAATCCGGAGCTGGTTAACCGGATGAAGCAGACTATTCGCGCACGACGCAAGCGTCATTTCAACGCCGAGCATCAGCATACGCGGAAAAAGTCCATCGATCTGGAGTTCGTTGTGTGGCAACGCCTGGCCGGGCTTGCCCAACGGCGAGGAAAGACATTATCAGAAACCATCGTACAGCTGATTGAAGACGCCGAGCATAAAGAAAAATATGCCAGCAAGATGTCGAGCCTGAAGCACGATCTGCAGGTGCTCTTAGGAAAAGAGTAAGTCCCGCTACGATGTCGCTCTTTATTTTTCCTTTGAACTCAAAATCAGGCCAAAAAAAACCCCGCATAAGCGGGGTTTTTTATCGTAGAAAACTTAAGCCTGCGGCTGAGTTACTACGTCTTTGTAACCTTTAACTTCGATCGCTACGCGACGATCCGGAGCCAGGCAGTCGATCAGTGCAGCGCGAGCTTTCACGTTGTCACAGGTGTTGCCGGTAACCGGATCAGATTTGCCCATACCGCGAGCAGAGATCTTGTTAGAAGGGATACCTTTAGCTACGAGGTAGTCAACAACGGACTGAGCACGTTTCTCAGACAGTTTCTGGTTGTACTGCTCGGAACCGATGCGGTCGGTGTAACCCAGAACAACTGCAGAACCGTCTTTCGGATCCATGTTGCTCAGCTGGGTGTACAGCTGATCCAGAGCCTGCTGACCTTCTGGTTTCAGAGTTGCTTTGTTGAAGTTGAACAGTACGTCAGACTTCAGGGTGAAGGTCTTGGTGGTGACTTCCGGAGCCGGAGCTGGAGCCGGAGCTACAACCGGTGCATTGTCTTCCTGACCGAAACGGTAGGAAACACCAACGCTCAGCATGCCGTTGTCCGGACGAACGCCTACAGTGCCTGCGTCGCCGATGTTGTTAACCCACTGGTATTCCAGACGGGTAGCGATGTCACGGGTCATAGCCCACTCAACGCCGCCAGCGAATACTGGGGAAACGCCGGTGTCGTGGTTGTCGCCAGCGATGCTGTTGCTGGAGTCAGCGCGCCATACCATGCCGCCCAGACGGGTGTAGATGTCCAGATCGTCAGTGATCGGGTAACCCAGTTTAGCGGTCAGCTGAACGCCCTGAGCTTTGAATGCGCCGTTAACTTTGTCGCCTTTGTAAGGCATACGGCCCAGCCAGTCGTAACCCATTTCGAAACCGAGGTACGGGTTAACCTGATAACCACCGAACGCACCAGCGCCCAGCTGGCTTTCGTGGGTCGGGCCATTGTTGTTCAGGTTGCTGTTGTACCAGCCGGTGTCATGGAACTGGGACCAACCCAGTTTACCACCTGCATACCAGGTGTTATCTTTCGGAGCGGCCTGCGCTACGGTAGCGAAGCCAGCCAGTGCCACTGCAATCGCGATAGCTGTCTTTTTCATTTTTTGCGCCTCATTATCATCCAAAATTCGCCATGAAGGTACATAAGACCTCACGGTTAAATCCTTCACCGGGGGCGTGACTCGTTGTTAACTATGCTGATACATGCAGCGTAAGCCGATCACCCCTGGCGATGTAAAGTCTACAACTTAGTTAGAAACTTACAAGTGTGAACTCGGTCAGGCATATGAAAAAAAAGGGTTGTATACACAATATTTAACAAATATGGTTAATTTGTGAACACGGTAAAAAGTCGCAAAACCGCACCACACCGGGATCTCAGTGAAATTAACCACTTTGTGAGAATGGTTTTTGATGAGGCAAAAAAAATTCCAGGATTAATCCTAATTTCACTCAATGATATAAATTTGAGTGAATTTTTAGCCCACTTAATTGTCTCCCAGGCTGGCTTGTATTTCTCACCGGGCGCATGATAAAGCCCATCGCATGACCTTCTTCTGCAGCCTGCGCCAGACGTTCATGCTCTTGTTCAGTGAGTTCATCCGCCAGCCAGCCGATAACCACGCTATAATTCCCGGTACGTAAAGCGCGAATCATCGATTCCAGAGTGTTGCAGGGCGACATCTGGTTAATTTGCATCACTTTTGATAGCGGCAGACCGGACGACTGTACCCATTCTTTACTCAGCTTCTGCTGCGGCGTGAGCCACAGCTGCCAGCGCGACTGCTGGCCCAACTGTTGTAATAAAGGTAGCAACAAAAGCTGCGTCATCATGGGTTGATCTTCGCGATAGACGATTTCACTAATCAGCCCAGTGGCTGAATGTTCGACGACGCTGTGCGAAGGGCGACGTACTGAAGCCGAAGTCAGTGGTGAACGATTTGCGTGAGCTGAAGTAAACATAGTCTATCCCGCCTGTGAGTTACTGTATGCATATACAGTATATCTGCCAGGGGTTAACGTCAACCTCATTTTCCCATTTTCGCATATATTTTATTCACTCTCCTCGCCTATGAATCAGAGCCGCAGCGACTTATTTATATGAATTCACGGTCTCTGTGCTGAACCCGCTGGAGACATTCTCCTCCATTAATCTCTACTTCATGGCTGCCGACCATGTCGTCAATGGGGCCGATATGCTGTTCATCAATTAACATTGCTTAAGTATTCAGCGAGTCTCTGCAACAGGATTTGCAGAATAACTTTTTCCTGAAAGCGCCTCGCAAAACGGCGAGCTGGTTGAAATGAAGCCAAAATTCATCTTGCTGCACAAAACGAACTCACTTATTTTCTTCAATAACGGATCCGTTAATAAAATTACTTTTATGTCCATGATTACCAAAGGAATGATCATGAAGAAAATTTCAAAATTACG
The DNA here is from genome assembly GCF_032601985.1 of Klebsiella sp. 141203. Lineage (NCBI taxonomy): Bacteria > Pseudomonadati > Pseudomonadota > Gammaproteobacteria > Enterobacterales > Enterobacteriaceae > Klebsiella > Klebsiella sp. 141203. Next base: position 563,544 of record NZ_JAQIRL010000002.1, read on the forward strand.
GTTCCTCCAGTTTCAGGAGTGCCTTTCCCCCTTAGGCAAAATCAGTAGCCGGCCTTTATTTGGCGGATACAGCCTGGCGATAGAGAATACCGTGTTTGCCATGGTGGCCGAGGGCGAAATCTATCTTAGAGTGTGTGAGCAAAGCGCAGAATATCGGGTCGAGCATCATAGCCCAATGCTAATCATGCGCAAAAATGGTCGGCCGGTGGCGCTAAAATATTACCGTATAGATGAAGCATTATGGCAGGACAGTAAAATGCTGTTTCATCTCTCGAAACTGTCATTGCATACGGCGCGTAGCGAAAAGCAGCATCAGCGTGATTCCGGCAGGCTAAAGGATTTGCCTAATATCAGCTTCCACATGGAATTGATGTTGATTCATGCTGGAATAACCGATGTGAAAATGTTGCGTACAATCGGTGCGGAAAAAAGCTGGTTAAAATTGAGGGAGCATAATAAAGGAATATCAATCAATGTCCTCGAGTCCCTGGCGGGCGCGATTGCCGGCACCCATTCCGCCGCGCTCCCGGCGCAGCGGCGCCAGGAGCTACGGGAGTGGGCTAATACGCAAGGATACGGCGTGGAGGATTACTCCGGTTGACCGGCAATCCGGCGCTGCAGGCGACATATTTCGGGCAGCAGTGCGAGCAGTAGCCCAATCTGCTGCAGGACCAATGGTTCCTTACTGTCGGCTCGCGGTTCCAGATGCTGAATTCGCGATTGCAGATTGCTGAGCGCCAGCTGAACGCGCTGTTCGTCCGCGGGAGAATGATGCAGCGCATCATCAACGTAGCAGACGGCATCATCGAGTAACGCCAGTATTTCCGGAGTCGTCAGCTTTTCCCTGTGCGCCCCCAATGCGGAAATATAGCTGGTAAAAGTATGGTTCAGGCACAGCAGGCGGAATGCCGTTTCACGCATTGTGTTATCGGCTTTGGGCTCTGTGGATAAATTGGATACCACTGATGCCAGCTCGCTATCCCGGTTATGTGCATTACGCCTGGCGACGCGATACTCAAGACGGTTGTCGCGCCCCTGATGATACTGCTCAAGAATAGCGTCCAGATAACGGCAGTTAGCGTTGATAGCCTGATCCAGTACGCGAGGTAAATTACGGAAGTTCCAGTCTGGCCAGATAAAGGTCACTGCCGCCCAGGCGATAGCGCAGCCGATTAATGTATCGAGGATACGCGGTAAAGCGACTTCGAATCCCTCGCCCAACAGGTTAAAGCACAGCAGTACCAGCAGCGTGATAAACATAGTGGCATGCGCATACTGGACGTTGCGAAAAGCGAAAAATAGCACACCGGTTAGTACTATGAGCAGCAGTTGGCCTTCGACCGAAGGAACTAGCAGCAGCACCGGTAGGCCGATTGCGACGCCAATCAATGTACCGATGATCCTTAACGCCAGGCGATGCCGGGTAGCGTTATAGTTAGGCTGGCAAACAAACAGGCTGGTGAGCAAAATCCAGTAACCGTGGTTGAGGCCGGTAAACTGAATAAAGGCATAGCCCGCGCACAGCACCAGCGACATCCGCACCGCGTGGCGGAAAAGTGCCGATTCCGGGGTCATATTACTGCGCAGCCGTAACCAAATGTCGCTAAACCCGCTGGGGCGATCGTCTGCAAGCAGGTTTTCGGGGTGGTTGCTGGCCAGCACGCTGGTTTGCACCGATTCGATGGTTGCCAATTGCGCATCAATGGCGCGCAGGTTATTGAGCAGAAAACCCAGCGCTTTGACCTGATCTTGCGGCGCGCCGCTGGCGCGGACGCGATCCAGCGCCGCGTCGAGATGCATAAAGGCGCGTTCGAAGTGCGCATCGTGCTGATACGGAATGCGTAAGAGGATGGCGCGGGAGAGTTTCTGACACGCCTGCGCCTGCATCGACAGCATCCGCTGGAAGCGGAACATCACATCGCTGTAGCGGAAATGGTCGCGAAGCGTCTGATACTGAATATGCGATGAGCTGGCACGTTCATGAATGTCCTGGGCGACGAAATAGTACTGCAGGGTGCGACGAGTACCGCGTTGCCCGCGGTCACCGCGCAGGCGCGTCAGTAAAGACGCTTTCGTCTGGTTAAGCATCGCGACCAGCTTGCCGTTAGCAAGCGCCAGATCGTACAACGGCGCCTGACTTTCATCTTCGATATCCGGATCGAACAGTCGGGATTTAAGTTCGAGATACTGCGCCAGCTGTTCATAGCTGCGCGCAAGGTTATCCTGCAGCGGGCGGATGGGAAAAATAAGATGCCCGGCGAGCGTTAATACGTTGTACCAGATGGCCCCAGCCAGCAAAAAGAGCGGCTGCAGGTACCAGCTATTATACAGAGTGACCCCTAACATGGTGTAGATAGCGATCAGTAAGGCGCCGAAAGCAATGGTGGCATAGCGTTGACCCAGCCCACCGAGCAGGATGAACCCAGTTGTAGACAGAGTTAAGCCAATTGCAAACAGCCACGGCCATGGAAACAATAATTCCACCGACGCTGAAGCAATAAAGAAACAGACCAGCGTAATAGCGAGATTACGTAGCCGCCCGGTAAGGCGATCGTCAAGGTCGGTCAACGCCGCGGCAACCACGCCAAGCGTTAACGGGATGGTGAGTTTGACTTCGCCAATCCACCACGGCGCAACCGTGGTGCCACAAAGCGCAATAAATATCCTGGCGTTATATAACCAGGCGCTATTCCATGTATAACGGCGGAGCAGGGGGCTTAACATAACAGTGTTCCGTACAATTACTGAAAGCGACGGCGGGCGTTGGCTTCGCGCGCGGCGCGCGCCGTTTCAACGGAGACCACGCGGCGTCCTACTGGCCAAAGCGCAATGGCGGCAATTTTAAAGTTGGCGATCCCGACAGGGATACCAATGATGGTCAGGCACTGGGCGATACCGCTGAAGATATGCATCAGGCATAGCCACCAGCCAAAGAACATGAACCACAAAATGTTCAAAATAGTGCCGCCCGCGTTCAGTAAGCTGTTTTTTGCTTCAGGTTCCAGTTCATCAACATGAATGGCTTCATTACCGTAGGGGAACAGCGATAGCCTGGTGATTTCCCAACATGAACGCGTCAGCGGTAACGTGAAGATCAAAATAATACTGACCAGCGTCGCCAGTAGCCAACCGAGCGTGGTGGCGAAACCGCCAAGAACAAAGTTCAAAATATTCAGAATGGTACGCATAAACCCTCTGTTTAACCCTATGGATAATAAGACCCGATAATTGTAACGTTTTTTTGCGCTGGAGCACCTGCTCGCGGGCGGTTAAACTTAAAAACATTCAAACTGATTGAAATTTGGCGATATATGGAACTTAAAGCGACAACATTGGGCAAACGCATGGCGCAGCATCCTTATGATAGGGTGCAGTTGCTGAATGCCGGGGTTAAAGTCTCCGGCGATCGTCATGAGTATCTTATACCTTTCAATCAGTTATTGTCAGTTCAATGTAAGCGCGGTCTGGTGTGGGGCGAGCTGGAGTTCGCGCTGCCTGAAAGCAAAGTTGTGCGTTTGCATGGTACCGAATGGGCTGAGACGCAGCATTTCTATCATCATCTCAATAATCTCTGGCAGCAGTGGAGCGCGGAGATGAGCGAAATTGCCGCGCAATTACTGCGCCAACAGTTAAGTGAAATTGAACGCGCCAGCGCCGAAGGTAAGTGGCTGACCCGCCAGCAGGTCGCCGATGTTCAGGCGAAGATACGCCAGGCCTTAACCGGACTGCCTTTTCCTGAGTGCCGTCTGGATGAATTCGATAACTGCCGCGAACTGTGGCGCCAGTGTCAGTGCTGGCTTAGCGATATCGACGAGGCTCGCCTGGCGCATAATCAAGCCTATACCGAAGCCATGCTGGAACAGTATCGCGGTTTCTTCGATAAGATTGAGTCTTCGCCACTTAACCCGGCGCAGGCGCGGGCGGTGGTTAACGGCGAGCGTTCGTTGCTGGTACTTGCCGGCGCCGGTAGCGGCAAAACCTCGGTACTGGTTGCTCGTGCAGGGTGGCTGTTAAATCGCGGCGAGGCGGCAGCCGATCAGATCCTGCTCCTGGCGTTTGGCCGTCAGGCGGCTCAGGAAATGGATGAACGTATTCAGGAGCGATTGGGAACCGACGAGATTGCTGCGCGGACCTTTCATTCACTGGCGTTACATATTATTCAGCAGGGCAGCAAGAAGGTGCCGGCGATCAGTAAGCTGGAAAACGATACCGCCGCCCGGCAAAAGCTTTTGTTGAAGGCCTGGCAGCAGCAGTGTCAGGAGAAAAAAGCGCAGGCCAAAGGCTGGCGTCAGTGGTTGATGGATGAGATGGAGTGGCAGATTGACGAAGGCGATTTCTGGCAGGATCGCGCGCTGCTGCGTCGTCTGGCCGGTCGTCTTGACCGCTGGGTTAGTTTGATGCGTATGCATGGCGGCTCGCAGGCGGAGATGATCGCCAGCGCGCCTGAAGAGGTACGCGACCTCTTTAATAAGCGTGTGAAACTGATGGCCCCGCTGCTGAAAGCCTGGAAAACGGCGTTGAAAGAGGAGAATGCCGTTGATTTCTCCGGGCTTATTCACCAGGCCGTTAACATACTGGATAAAGGCCGTTTTGTGAGCCCCTGGAAACATATTCTGGTGGATGAATTTCAGGATATCTCTCCACAGCGCGCTGAGCTGCTGGCGGCGCTGCGCCGGCAAAATAAGCAGACGACGTTATTTGCCGTCGGTGACGACTGGCAGGCGATTTATCGCTTTAGCGGCGCGCAGCTTTCTTTAACGACGGCATTTAACCACTACTTTGGCGAAGGGGACTGTTGCGCGCTGGATACCACCTATCGATTTAACGGTCGTATCGGCGAGATCGCCAACGGTTTTATTCAGCAAAACCCGCATCAGTTGGCTAAGCCGCTGAATAGCCTGACCGCTGGCGATAAGAAAGCGGTGACCCTGCTGCCCGATGATAAACTTGACGATCTGCTCGACAAGCTAAGCGGCTACGTTAAACCCGAACAGCGGATTTTGTTGCTGGCGCGCTATCACCATCTGAAACCCGCCGCGCTGGAAAAGGCCGCAACGCGTTGGCCGCATCTGCAGCTAGATTTTATGACAATTCATGCCAGCAAAGGCCAGCAGGCCGATTTTGTTATTGTGTTGGGCTTGCAGGAGGGTGATGACGCCTTCCCGGCGCCGGCCAGAGAGTCGGTAATGGAGCAAGCGTTGCTGCCACAGCCGGAAGATTTCCCCGATGCTGAAGAGCGTCGGCTACTGTATGTGGCGATAACCCGCGCCCGCCTGCGGGTCTGGCTGCTGTTCAATAAAGAACGACCATCGCCGTTTGTTGAGATGCTGCAGGAGTTGGGCGCGCCGGTGGCGCGAAAGCCCTGAGCATCGGCGGCCTTGAGGCCGCCGCGGGTATTACTTCAGGCGCTCGGCAAGGTAGCGCTGGTAATCAGGGATGAGAATTTCAATCGGTTGATTAAAGTCCGGCGACTGGATGATAAAGTCAGCGGTGGCGGCATTCGTGGCTACCGGAATATTCCAAACCGTCGCCAGACGCAGGAGCGCTTTGACGTCAGGATCGTGCGGCACTGCATTCAGCGGATCCCAGAAGAAGATCAGTACATCAATTTTCCCTTCCGAAATCAGCGCGCCCACCTGCTGGTCGCCGCCCATCGGGCCGCTCAACATTGCTTTTACTTCCAGCCCGGTGGCGCGTGAAACCAGATTGCCGGTGGTCCCGGTAGCATAAAGCTGGTGCTGTGCCAGTAGCGCCTGGTGACGTTCGACCCATTTCATCAGCAGATCTTTGCAGTGATCGTGTGCTACCAGCGCGATATGTTTGCGTGCGGGTAAGGTACGTGTTGTCAGTTCCATAATGGGGTTCCACTTATATTAACTTGCAGACAGATTACTGGAAGTGACTGATGCTGCAAGCGTCGGGGAGAAAAATTTTGCCGTATCTGTGAGTTAGGCTGGATGGCTGGTTTACCCGGATTAGCTTACACTAGGGCTAAAGCGCAGGAGGATTATGATGAAAGAGAACGATATTGCCGGCATTCTGACTACCACCCGGACAATTGCGCTGGTAGGCGCCAGCGACAAGCCAGACCGCCCGAGCTATCGGGTCATGCGATATCTGCTGGAACAGGGATATCACGTCATCCCGGTTTCGCCCAAGGTGGCGGGCAAAACGCTGCTCGGTCAACAAGGCTATGCCACCCTGGCGGAGGTACCTGAAAAGGTCGATATGGTCGATGTGTTCCGCAATTCCGAAGCGGCGTGGGGCGTGGCGCAAGAGGCTGTCGCCATCGGGGCGAAAACGCTATGGATGCAGCTTGGCGTTATTAATGAACAGGCGGCGGTAATGGCGCGTGAAGCGGGATTAAATGTGGTGATGGACCGCTGTCCTGCGATTGAAATTCCGCGGCTTGGGCTGGCGAAGTAAAATAAAAAACCCCGTGTTAACGGGGTTTTTAACGAAGCATCGGGAACATAGGCCAGTCAGTTACGCAGCCGCGGCGCCTGCAACTGCTTACGGATAGTCTGCGCCAGTTCGTCCATCGACGGCTGTTCGGGATGTTCATCGCTGGCTTCACTACTGAGCTGCGCTTCCGCGAGGTAGGTGTGAACAGGCTGGCCGTCCTCATCTTCCATCACAACATGATACCAGGGGGCCGCGCGCAGTTCATCGTTGGCGCCGATTTCATCCGCGGCGGGCTCGTCAAGCGAATACTCTGGATCGATATCAACGATTACGCCAAGGTAGCCGAGTAGCGTATGGCGAACCTGTTGGCCGATACCGAATTTGCTGGCAATCATAGTCACCTCCCGGGAAACGCTGGCGCCCACTGTATCCATCATCTTCAAATGTTCTTGAGTCATGAGAATAACGTGTGGGCGATGTTCCGCTTTTCAAGTTACATGACGCGACAGGCAAACCCTTTCAGATACAGACCTTCCGGGTAGGTTGCGATCACTGGGTGATCGGCAGCCTGACGGAACTGCTCTATAAATTGTACATCACGCCCGGCATCTATTGCGGCGTCAGCGATGATTTTCTGAAATAAATCGGTGGTCATCAGGCCGGAACAGGAGAAAGTCAGCAGTACGCCACCTGGGTTCAATAGCTGGATCGCCAGCATATTAATGTCTTTATAGCCGCGGCAGGCGCCCATCAGTTGGCTTTTGTTTTCGACGAATTTCGGCGGATCCATGACGATGACATCGAATTTTTCCCCCTGATCGCGATATTTACGCAGCAGTTTGAACACGTCGTCGCGTACGAATTCGGCTTTCGACAGATCCAGCTTATTCAGCTCAACGTTCTGTCTGGCGACATCCAGCGCCTCCTGTGAGGTATCAACGCTGGTGACCTGACGGCAGCCGCCCATCAGCGCAGAAACCGCGAATCCGCCGGTATAAGAGAAGCAGTTGAGGACGCGCTTATCGGCGACGTAGCGGCGGGTCGCCAGACGGCTATCGCGCTGATCGAGATAGTAACCGGTTTTATGGCCGCCCTGGATATCCACCAGCAGCTGCATACCGTGTTCGGTAATAGGCAGCAGCGCCGGCGGCAGTTCGCCTACTACCGGGCCCTGCGCCAGATCCAACCCTTCTTTTTTACGTACCGCCACATCGCTGCGATCGTAAATCGAGCATTGCGGGAACAGGGTTTGCAGGGCGCTAACGATAGCCGCACGCTGATACTCCGCGCCGGCGCTCAACAGCTGCAGGACGAAGAAATCGCCAAAGCGATCGATTGTCACGCCTGGCAGGCCGTCGGATTCCCCGGCGATTAAACGATAGCTGTCAAGACCATCGCGTTCGGCCAGCCATTGACGCCAGGTTTGCGCCTGCTGCAGGCGACGCTCAAAAAAAGCATTATCGATAGCTTCATGACGATCGAAACTCCAGACGCGGGCGCGGATCTGCGAGGAGGGCGAATAGGCGCCGCGAGCGAGCCATTTCCCCTGCGAATCAACGATATCGATCGTCTCGCCGGAACGAGCTTTACCTTCCATCCGGGCGACGGCGCCGGAGAAAATCCATGGATGGCGACGCAGCAGGGATTTCTCGCGTCCTTTGGCTAATACTAAGCGTGGGATAATGGAATCTGTCATGGGGCTACCTTTAAGCGACGGAGCGTCGGCACCGAAATAATGGCGCGTAGATTAGCATAACTGGCTGGGGCAAGCACCATTCCTGCCGCCGTCGGGCGGATGTTTTAGCGTCAGGCAAAAGCGAGTATGCTGGCGATAATTTGCTATGCTCTGCATCAGGATAGCGCAGTTGAGGAGGTAATAATGGCGAAGGTATGCACGATGGCGTGGGTTCACGGAGTCGTTCAGGGCGTGGGATTCCGCTATTCAACGCAGCGTGAAGCGCTGCAGCTGGGACTGACCGGTTATGCGCGAAATCTGGATGATGGCAGCGTGGAAGTGCTGGCCTGCGGACAAGCGGAACAGGTGGAAAAACTGATTGCCTGGCTTAAGGCCGGCGGTCCGCGTAGCGCAAGGGTCGACAGGGTGTTAACCGAGCCCCATCAACCCACCAGAGAGTGGCAAAAATTCGCTATTCTCTATTAAATGCACTTCACCGGTTTAGGCAGGCCGGCGATTTTCGTCGCCTGCTTGGCCGGCCCTTTGGGGAATAACCGGTACAGATAGCGGCTGTTGCCTTTCTCTTCACCGAATTTATTCGCCATTGCTTTGACCAGCATACGGATGGCTGGCGAAGTGTTGAATTCCAGATAAAAATCGCGCACGAAGCGCACTACTTCCCAGTGTTCGACGGACAGGGTGATCCCTTCCTGAGCGGCGATAACTTCCGCCATCGCTTCACTCCACTGAGTCGTCTCTTTCAGATAGCCTTCGCTATCGGTCTCTATTTCACTGCCTTCAAAGATAAACATGATTTTTCACATAATGCGGAAACTGCGCGCAGTGTAGCAAAAAATAAGGCCCCGCATAAGCGAGGCCTGGTGTTGCAGGAGAGAAGGTTAGTCTCTGCTGGCGAAGCCGAGGATGCTCAGCAGGCTGACGAAAATGTTGTACAGCGAAACATACAGGCTAACGGTGGCGCGAATGTAGTTGGTCTCGCCGCCGCGGATGATGTTGCTGGTTTCAAACAAAATCGCGCCGGAAGAGATAAGGATGAACACCGCGCTGATGGCCAGATGTAGAGCCGGCAGCTGCAGGAAGATGTTCGCCACCATACCAATCAGAACGACCACCACGCCCGCCATCAGCATGCCGCCGAGGAAGGACATGTCTTTGCGCGTCGTCAATACGTAAGCCGAGCAGCAGAAGAAGACCAGTGCGGTGCCGCCCAGCGCCAGGCCGATCAAATCGCCCATGCCTGCGGAGAGGTAAGCGTTCAGCATTGGCCCCAGAATGTAGCCGAGGAAGCCGGTAAAGGCGAAGGCCGCCAGAATACCGCTTGGTTTATTAGCCAGTTTGTAGGTCAGGAACATCAGACCATACATGCCCACCAGGGTGAGGATAAGCCCCGGAGACGGCAGCATCAGCACGGTGCTGGCGGTGGCGGTGATAGCCGAAAACGCCAGCGTCAGGCTGAGCAGAAAATAGGTGTTACGCAGAACTTTGTGCGTGCTGAGCAGCGATGAACGGTCACGCGATGAAGTAATTATACGATCCATGAGTCACTCTCTTATGACAGATGTAATTAGTTATGAAGCATAAGAAAAGCGAGCCGAAAGCCATAATGCTTTTACCCATCTTTACTCAGATCCCGGCGCCGGTGGGGTAGCTTTTTATTCTGGAAAAATGGATTACGACAGTATGTTTATGCGTTCAGCGGTGGAAAGCAGATCTGAATCTTATAGGTCACTGAAAAATATTGCCTTAATGTCAGTCAGCGACTAAGTGTGGAAGGGGTATCAACGAAGCATAAAGGCAAGGGAAATGAAACTACAACAATATAACCACATCACGCACGCATTACTGGTTTTGGGGTTACTCGGCAGCGCGGCCGCGGCAATGGCCGCCCAGGTCCCGCAGGGTACCGAACTTGCAGCAAAACAGGAGCTCGTCAGGAACAACGGTAATGAACCCGCCTCGCTCGATCCGCATAAGGTCGAAAGCGACGTTGAGTATAATATCATCAGCGATCTGTTCGAAGGGTTGGTGAGCGTTTCGCCGCAGGGCGAGATTCAGCCGCGGCTGGCGCTGAAGTGGGAGAATAAAGATAACCTCGTCTGGACTTTCCATCTGCGCCCTGGCATCACCTGGTCCGATGGGACAGCAATTACCGCGCAGGATATCGTCTGGAGCTGGCAGCGGCTGGTCACGCCGACCACCGCTTCGCCGTACGCCAGCTATCCGGGTAATATGCATATCGTTAACGCCCGCGATATTTCGGAGGGAAAACAGTCGCCGGAAACTCTCGGCGTAAAAGCGCTGGACGATACCACGCTGCAGGTCACGTTGGATCAGCCTAACGCCGCCTTCCTCGCAATGCTTGCTCACCCGTCGCTGGTGCCTATTGATAAGGTGCTGGTGGAGCGCTTTGGGGATAAATGGACTAAACCGGAACATATTGTCACCAGCGGCCCTTATACGCTTTCGAAGTGGGTCGTCAACGAGCGCATCGTGGCGCAACGCAATCCTAAGTACTGGGATAATGAACATACGGTAATCAATAAAGTGACCTATCTGCCGATTACCTCCGAAGCGGCGGATGTGAATCGTTATAAAGCCGGTGAGATAGATATTGTTTATACGCTGCCGGTGAACCAGTTTGCGTTACTCAAGAAAACGATGGGCTCGCAGCTGAATGTTTCTCCACAGCTGGCGACCTACTATTACGAACTCAATACCACTAAACCGCCCTTTAATGACCCCAGAGTGCGACGGGCGCTCAACATGGGGCTAGATAAAGATATCATCGCCGAGAAGGTGATGGGGCAGGGGCAGCGTCCGGCATGGCTGATTAGCCAGCCCGATATCGGCGGCGTTACGCTTAAACAACCGGATTACGCCAGCTGGCCGCGCGACAAACGCATTGCCGAGGCAAAAAAACTGCTTAACGAGGCGGGCTTTAACGAAAGTCATCCGCTGGTCTTTAACCTGCTTTATAACACCTCGGAGACGCACCAGCGCATTGCCATCGCCGCCAGTTCGATGTGGAAGAAAAATCTTGGCGTAGAGGCGAAGCTGCAGAATCAGGAGTGGAAGACCATGCTGGATACCATGCATACGCATAATTTTGATGCTGTGCGTTATGCCTGGATCGCGGATTATGACGATGCGGCGTCATTCCTCAATAACTTCCGCACCGGCGACAGCGAAAACACCAGTCAGTACAGTAACCCGGCCTATGATAAAGCGCTGCATGATGCGGCGAAGGCGGCGGATACCGCCGCGCGAGGCAAATTCTATCAGCAAGCGGAGGATCTGTTGGCTGAGGATGTGCCCGCGATTCCGGTTTATCACTACGTGCGTACCCATCTAGTGAAGCCGTGGGTCGGTGGGTTCGAGCCGGATAAGCTGGGCTATTACTACACCAAAGATATGTACATCATAAAACACTGAGTCAAAGGGCGTTCTTAACGCCGAATTTCTGCGCGAACTGCCTGAAATTCAGACGAATAACACAGATTTGTTTGTTTTTAAGGCAGTTGAACAAAATGATGCTTTACAGCATCGGCAGAGGTGTTTATAGTGCGCCCCATACCGGAAGCGTGGCCGAGCGGTTGAAGGCACCGGTCTTGAAAACCGGCGACCCGAAAGGGTTCTAGAGTTCGAATCTCTACGCTTCCGCCAAATTAAACAAGGGGTTACCGAAAGGTAGCCCCTTGTTGCTTTGGGCTGTTGGTATAGTGTTGGTATATTCACTTGGTATATTTTGCTGCCCAACTGCCGCTTTCACTTCTCCTTGCTCATCATCGGAACGTCCAGCGTCGGCGATATTTTGACCTTACAATCATACGTCACAACTTGGCTTTCTGTTTTGTGTCCACTAAACATCTGCTTCTCTTTGCTACTACCTTCATAGTCTGAAATTGCTTTGGCTTTAATATCGTGGAACGTACCCGGAACAGGGCGACCCAGTTTCACCGCGGCTTGCTTTTTCACATTATTCCACCATGTATTGAATGTTTTTTTATTCATCCGCCCATACATGCGCAACGGTGAGAGGGTAAACGACGATCGCCTGCAGCTGGATAACAACGTAATCATGATGGACTCGCTGGCAGCGGTAAAGGTGTTGATTAAGCGAGTAGACAAACTGGAGGAGAAATTATCTGCATTAGAAATCCAGTAATCGTGTTTATTTGTCCAGACCCCAACTGACAATTTGTGCATGCAGAATGCAATTAAATCTGACAGTCTGCTTTGAGCGAGGAGCGGAAACTAAGAGCTTCGATAGGGACGTAGCATGTTATGAAGGAGAAAGCTGCTTTACAAAAAACGCTGAGAAAGAATATATCAAGCATTCTTTCTCAGCAACAATTACTGAATAAATTTTCCTTCCAAGGAGTCATGTTATTCAATATTAATTTCTTCTTCCCAAGCCAATCCATTTTCTATATGAGCAAGCTTCTCTGAAAAAGAACTGATTATTTCAGATATGTCAGAGTCAGTGGATGCAGTTTGAACAGAAATCATTAACTCTTGGCTGAGGCTTCTAATATATTCTTCGGTCGATAAATTTTGACAGTGCTCTATTATAGAATTCATCGCTAACTGAACGTTTTTCCTAACAGATTCATGTTCAATTTTGAATGAGTCAATATTTTTAGGTATATAACTTAATGGCGGGTTAAATGCAACGTTAAACCTTGAAGACTTTCCTGCTGTAGGATTTAAACACAAACATTTAGATGATATACTCGAATGATTACCTAAAATAATAGAGAAATTAAATGCACCAAAAAGCTTTATATAAGCAACCAATTGGTGATTTACATTAGTTATAAATACAGTATGTTCAAAACCACATTGAATGGCGTTTGGGGTTTTTTCGTGTGGGTGTAAATTTGTAATGACAGGAAAATCATTTGTATAGTCCCATCCGCAATAATTTGTAATGTCAGGTTCTCCACTTCGTGTTGATACCCTAAGGCCCTGATAGATATCGGTTCTTGCTCGCGAATTGCCATACAAAACAACATAGGAAACTATAGCTATTTTCGCTATAGCACGAAAAATTTTATTTCCTTCAAAATTAATGCTAGCTCTTATAACAGGAGCCTTAGTTGTAACATATTTTGCATTAATATCTCCTATATTAAGTCCGCGCTTCTTAAGAATTCCTACAATCCTATTAGCATCAGCTTCATCTTGAGCAACGAAATCAAAGACTGTATTGCTATCAGTTTCATCTTTTGAAGGTATTCTTGACTTAGACACAATAGGTGTCAAGTTTGGTGCGAGATCATACTTGATGTTATCATCAAACTGACCTGCTTCCTTTATTGTTGGTGGTGGCTTTCCTCTTCCAGACCAAACATTCAAAGCATTCCTGATATAAATAAAGTTATCAGCCAGAGCGATCTCAACCGCATCTGAACTCACTTCTGAAAATAAATTGTTGCAACTTTTGCATGTCGCATGTGTTGTGGTAATTCGTCCGCCTAACGCACTAGGGAATACATGCTCTAGGCTCCCTTTATCAAAGGGAATATCACAAAAAATACACTTCTCTGGGTTTGTTTTCATGTTTATTTAACTTTTATATTAAAATAAGAATATTTAAGCATGTTTTAACTTACCATCATTGAACTAATTTGCATCATTTTTTGTCGTTAATCCTAGCAACACAACTTGATACCTGAAGGACCGCTTTTGGCACGAAGCGGACCAGATAACTGGGCTGGAGGTCCGCTGTGAGCGAGGAGCAGACCTTCACGCTTTTCGCTGTTGAGTGACATGAATTATCAAAGAGCATTATAAAACTTCACTTTTTCTAATTTCAATGCTTTATCAAAGTCAGCGACATTCAGGCTTATCAATTCAATATTAATATACCATCAGCATTATATAAGAGGTATTATGCTAACCATTTTGGATGCTCTTTATAAACATCATTAAACCACTCGGTCATTTCAGGTGAGTTCGTATCCTTTATCCAAGTTAACTCAAAGTCATCTCCCATAGATGCAAATATTGATTTCAATTGAGTTATGATTAAACCATAGTAAAATCCAAAAGTTTTTTCTTCATCCTCATTGACTAATGATTCAATATGACAACTGAGAATGAATCGAACTCGTGCCGCCGTTGAGGGATGTGTCGATTGAAAATGTTCATGAGGTGATAAGCCATCAGAAAGTTTGAAGTAGCACAGTATTAATAGCAATGAAAATGCAATTCCGCCTTCATTGCTGCTATAAAAATCAAGCAAGTTATCAAGATAAGATACCTTCTGATCAAATGCAGACTGTACATGTTTTTTAACAATATTAAGAGCAAAACCATCTGCAACTAATTCTCTTGCGTGGCTTGATATTAGCTCTGCGCTATTGATTTTTTTATGTCCTAAAACATCATCAAAGATAGTGTCAATAGATTGCTTTTTTGCTCGGTCGCCATGTTTATTAATGAAATGGCCTACTTCGTGACTAACTATAAACAGCATTAGACAATCAAGAATAAACATAAATAAGTGTGATTCGGACTCACTTTCCTCTCTTATCTCATTGTTAAACCCAACAAATGGATTAGTAACGAGATGCAAGTCATAAAAGTTTAAATTAGTACTTTTCCCGGTTATCATCCCTGACCGAAAAATTAAGTCAGATAACTTACATAGTCTATCAAATGTGCCATAAGACATAAATATCAATTTTTCATCATAAATAATGCCGCATTGAAAATGTGAGTTGGTTGTAATGCAAAAATCCAGATCTAATTTTTGAACAGAGTCCATGTATTTACTAAAAAACGGCAGTACGAGACCATTATCTCTATCATTTATAAAATCATAGATAAGCCCCAATTGATTCTTTGAAAGAATTTCATTGATTTCATTAAGTTTTATTTCAAATCTATCCATAATTAGAACCTCTTAATTAAAATTTTAAATAATCCGCTTAAGCAGCTATGGGGATGTAATTCTAATACCCAATCCACTCATTCAATGGAAAGAATAGCATTACTTTAACCACACTTTTGGACTTGACTTACTTCCCTTAAAGCTTCTGGGCACTATGTTAGTAATGTCCGCTCTTCGCAGGCAGCGGACATTGCTAATAGCGGTCTATGTGAAACACGGGGAGTAGGTTAGTTTTAGCGTTAAACACAATAAGAGCACGATGAAGTATCAAAAAGGAAGCATTGCATAGATAATTTAGGCAAAAACCGAGCTTAAATTACATATCATTCGCTATCAATTCGGTTGAGAGAACCCTTGGAATCAAGCTACTTTTTGAACCATACTTTATATGCAGAAAGTCCATCATCTTTTCAACATCACTTTCATGCTCTACAATGACATATTTAATATCCTTATGTGAAAAGGGCAACCTGTCATCATCATAATATTCGTTATATTTTCTCTTGCCATCTTGAGTTGATATGTTTTTCGAAGCGGCGATCACTGGTTTTCCAATTGATTTTTCTATATCTGGAACAAATCGCCACTCCCTCTCATCTGCAAAAATATAGTTAGGTTTCTCCTGACCATTGCGTCGTTTCAAAGTTGCCTGGTAATTTTTCATATATCGCAAAGGATCTACAATTTTCTTGTAACTAAGAATCGCCGACTCATATTTCCGCTTTGCATTAGTTAATTGAGATTTTGTTCCTGAAGATTTTATTTCGTCCAAATGCTTTAATAACTTATTAACTTCTGCTTTTAAACGCCTAATCTCTAGATTATAATTATCAAAAACAGAAGAGTGCTTGGACATGTAAATTACTGGATTAAGTCCATTTTCGTTTGCCCAATCTTTTGATAATCCGATGCCATAATGGCCATAACTTTCAGTATGCTGGGTAAGCTGTGTTAGCCTGATATCACAAAATGAAACCATCGGTATACCGAAATTCCTATTCGTGCTCTGGCCTTGTATAAATTCTCTAGCGAAAGAAATCCGAAAATCACTTGAGTCAAGTATCTCAAATAAGGTATCTAACTTTTCAGTAAAATGAAATAAGGTGGTTGGGTATAAGCTACGCGACATAATGATCATCCATAATATGATGTATAAACTGAGTACCATAAATTAAGGTTATCAGTACTTTCCATACATCAGCAAGCGGATTTTGCGATAGTGACCTGCCCCTCATTAATCAACACTAAGAGCTGTTAGCCACTTCTGCTCCTGGCACGGAGCGGACTTTCAGATTATGTTTGGCTCTGTGACTTAAGAGTGTCAGATCAGATCTAAGATACAACAAATAATGTCATTAAATGACATGCTATCACCCAGTAACCGTCTGCAGGGGTTACCGGGTGGGGATAGTCTTCGATACCGGGGTATTTGGGGGCAGATTTTGGGGCAAAACGCGCCGTATTCAGCCTCGAAAATGACAGAGGTATACTATCTTCAGAGAAGTGGATAACTAACTGAAAAATATGGGCGTGAAAATGTCTAAATATACCAGTGGCTTATAATAACATGTTGATTTTAAATAACTTTTCCACAAGCTTGAAAACCGGCGACCCGAAAGGTAACCCCTTTTTGCTTTGGGCGCCTCCGGCACATCCCTGCTTCACCTATTCTCGTCATTAATGAGTCTCCTCCTCCCAGTAGGGCGGCATCCCAATCTTTTCAACCATAAAGTCGATAAATGCCCGGACTTTATGCGGCACTCTCCTGTTTTGCGGGTAGAGCATCCAGATGGCGGTTTCGCTGGGGAACATACTAAATTCCCACTCCGCGAATACCCGTTGAATGAGCCCTTGTTCTTCGGCCTGACGCGATAGCCAGTTCGGTAAAATCGCAATCCCGGTATGATTGACGCAGGCATAAAGCATGGCGGCGCTATCGCTAACGCTCAGTCGGTAGTGAATCGGGATGCGCTGCCATTCATCTTCTGAACCCATCTTACGCGTATACCAACCGGCGCCATGCAGACGAGAAAACATCACGATATCGATCTGCTGTTGATCGGCGCCTGGTGTTGCTGTAGGGCGGTTTTCCGCAATCCACCTTGGGCTGGCCCAGGCTGAGCGCGTTTGCGAAGCCAGTTTACGGGCATGAATCGATGAGTCAGGCAAAACACCGATGCGAATACTCAGGTCGATGCGCGTTTCAATCAGGTCCTGCACTTCATCGTTAAAACTGATATCCAGCGAAATGTTAGGGTGCAGACGAAGAAATTCATCCACGAAAGGCATCACGTGCAGACGGCCAAAGGTACTGGGGACGCTTAACCGCAGCAGGCCGGAAGGCTGTTTATCCAGTGCGGAAGTTAACTGGCGGGCTTCCTCCCATTGTAATAACAGTTGTTGGGCGTGCGAGTAAAAAAATGCCCCGGTTTCGGTTAATGCTAATCCACGGGTAGAGCGGTTAAACAACGTCACCTGTAAATACGCTTCCAGCTCGGAAATATGGCGAGAGACGGTGGATACTTCGATATTTAAGGCTTTGGCGGCAGCGCTGAAACTTTTATAGTCAGCGGCGCTAACGAAAGTTCTGATTGCGGATAAATGGTTCATCTGGTCTACGTCTCATTGATGATGAATGTTTCTCAGCAACCTATTCTGGTGTAGCCAACTACAATAGCGGTCCTGATGGCACAGCTTATCACTTTGTTTCTCTAATTATTCCCGGCAATATCTAAGGATAATTATTATGAGGGTATAAAAAAGGCTTCCCTGACTGCGGGAAGCCGGATAATTGATAGTGATATTTTATTTTGCGCTGACGCGCCAGACGGTATTACCGACATCGTCGGCAATGATTAACGCCCCTTCATTATCCTGCGCGAGTCCGACCGGCGCACCGTACAGTTCTTTCTCATCGCGCGAGACAAAGCCGGTGACTACACTCTCTGGTTTACCGACGGGTTTGCCGTCTTTAAAGGCGACGAAGCTGACTTTATAGCCATTCAGCGGCGAACGGTCCCAGCTGCCATGTTCGCTGATAAACACGCCGCCCTGATAGGTTTGTGGCAACATGTTTCCGGTATAAAACAGCATTCCCAGCGGCGCAACGTGGGAACTCAGGGCATAATCCGGCTTGATCGCTTTGGCGACCATGTCCGGGCGCGGCGGCTGTACGCGGCGGTCAACGTGCTGTCCGAAATAGCTCCACGGCCAGCCATAAAACCCGCCATCCTGCACCGAAGTCAAATAATCAGGTACCAGGTCGGCGCCGATTTCATCGCGCTCGTTGGCAATAGCCCAAAGCTTGCCCGTCTGCGGTTCCCAGCCGAGTCCGGTAGGATTCCTGATCCCGCTGGCGAAGATACGGCTTGCGCCGGTGGCCGTATCAACCTCCAGAATGGTGGCGCGACGATATTCAATATCCAGGCCATTTTCGGTGATATTACTGTTCGAGCCGACGCCTACATACAGCTTCTTACCATCCGGGCTTGCCAGTAATGCTTTGGTCCAGTGGTGATTGACGGTGCTGGGCAGGTCCGCCAGCTCGCTCCCCGCATCGCTGATACGTGTCGCCCCCGGCTGGTAGTGATAACGCATGATGTTGCCGGTATTGGCGACGTAAAGATTATTGCCGATTAGTTGGACACCGAAAGGCGAGTGCAGATGTTCAAGGAAAATATGTTTTTCCCAGCCGTTGGCGTTTTTACGCAATAGCGTAATGCGATTCCCGCCTTTCCCGCCTTTACCTGACTGATTTTTCACTATCCCGGCAATCAGCTGCTTCGGCGTAGTCAGCGGCTCCTCGCCAGGGCCGTTGCTTTCAACGACCAGCACATCGTTATTTGGCAGGACATAGACCATTCTGGGATGCAGGAATCCGTCGGCTATTTTTTCTATTTTCAGCCCCTGGGCAACCGTCGGTTGTCCATCTGTCTTCCAGCCTACGCCGCGGGGAACCTGCATCGGCGGCATCAGGAAATCCTGGGCCTTCGGCATTACGGGATCGGGCCCTACCTGCTGATCCGGGCTAAGTTTCGCTTTCTCATCGCATCCGGACAGGGCAAGCGCGGTGGCGAGCATAACGGGCAGGGGCAGTAGTAATTTATTCATGGCGAATCCCCTTATTATTAGCCAGGCAAGTGGAGCTGATAATATTGGCGACAAGCAGACAGATAACGGTAATCGATGAATAGATAACGTTCTGCGGCGCAATTGCCCATGCGTCGCGGCTATGAACAAAACAGTTTACCAACGCGGCAATAATAGCGATGAGATTTAGCCAGAAATCAATTTTTGCTGCCGGGCGTCGAGGAGTAAAAAACCAGACCTGCACCAGATTAATCAACCGCGGAATGATGGCAAAAATAAGGCCAAGGGCAATAAGCCAGCTGGCGCTTTTTCCCCACATCACGTTAGTACTGTAGAGGTAAATAATATCGAAGATAAGACCGGCGATAAAAAAGCCGTAAGGCACCGGATTGAGTAGATTATATATGACCATCGCAAGGCTATTACCTCGGTCATGAGAGCGTTCACTCATTGTCAATTCCTTGTCAGGGGGAATAAGGTAGGGTGAAAATAATGCTGACGTTCAAGCCGGAATATTGAATACCGCTTAGCAGATAAAATTATACATATCGTTAACAATTTCAGTATGCCAATCGCGGGAAATCTGTTTTGCGCAAATGGTCATACTGGCTACGGTAAGATTGTTGCAGTAGGGAGGAGGCGGGCCAGATGCTGACCGCGCAATGGTACGCTTAACTTTCTATTCGGGCAGCCAGCTGCTGGGCCATGTCGGCGAAAATCCTCGCCGCGGCTTTTGGTCGGGCGCCTTTGCGCTGCATTAACACCGCGGTTCTCTCAAGCGTTGCTTCCTCCAACAACCTGGTCACCAGGCCAGTGCGCTGGGCGGCGACATTCAGCGGCAGAATGGTCACTAATTGGGTTCGCTGGATGATATCGAGGATGGCATTGATCGAATGCATTTCAATGGTCACCCGCGGGTGGAAACCGGCTTGCTGTAAGCAGTGGTCAATTTGCAACCGGGTGGCGAAATGATGGTTGAGCAGAATAAATTCCTCCGCGGCCAGCTGGCGCAACGAAAGGGATTCTTCGCGGGCCAGCGGGTGATGGTTCGCCACAACCAGCGCCAGCACTTCCTGTAGCAGCGGGGTGGAAACAATGTCTGGCGTCACTCCCTCGGCAAAGGCAATGCCAATATCCAGCTCATTTTCCAGCAGCATGCCCTCCATTTTCTCCTGCGACATCTCCTGTATATCCAGCGTGATATGCGGATAACGCGCATGAAATTCAGCCACTAACGGCACGACGAAATAAGAAGTAAAGGTGGGCGTCACGGCAATGCGCAGAGAACCGCGACTGAGGTCTTCGACATCATGAATGGCGCGTTGGCCCTCATCCAGCAGCTGAAATGCCTGACGGGCATACTGCAAAAACACCTCGCCCGCATCCGTCAGGTGAATATACCGGCCGCTACGATCAAAAAGCTGCGCATCCAGGCTCTCTTCTAGCATCCTGATTTGTTGTGAGAGCGCCGGTTGTGAAATATGCAGGGCTTCCGCCGCGCGGGTAAAACCCTGATGTTCGGCGACGGCCAGGAAGTATCTAACATAGCGAATATTCACGCTTTCAATCCATAAGTTTTTTGGATGAATTTGATTATAAACAAGACTTTTATTTTATGCCATGCGCCGCGTAACCTCCCTGTCATTCCACAGCGAGGTAGACATTATCATGAAAGAAATCATTGATGGTTTTCTTAAATTTCAACGTGATGCATTTCCTGAACGCGCTGAACTGTTTAAAAGTTTAGCCTCCCGGCAGAGCCCCAGTACGCTGTTTATTTCCTGTTCCGATAGCCGGATGGTTCCTGAATTGGTCACCCAGCGTGAACCCGGCGATCTGTTTGTCATCCGTAATGCCGGCAATATTGTCCCTTCTTACGGTCCTGAGCCCGGCGGCGTGTCGGCATCGGTGGAGTATGCCGTAGCTGTCCTGAAGGTCGCGGATATTGTGATTTGCGGCCACTCCGATTGCGGGGCGATGACGGCAATTGCGCAGTGTAGCTGTCTGGATCATGTGCCCGCCGTTAAGCACTGGCTGCAATATGCGGATTCGGCAAAAGTGGTCAACGATGCTCGCGAGCATCGCGACCCGCAGGCCAAAACCGCGGCGATGGTGCATGAAAACGTGATTGCCCAGTTGGCGAATATTCAAACTCACCCTGCGGTACGCCTGGCGCTTGATGAAGGACGTCTGACATTACATGGCTGGGTGTATGACATTGAAACGGGGGAGATTGCCGCTTATGACGGCAATACCAGAGCTTTTATTTCGCTGGCCGGTCATCCGGATACCCGAGCGGTGCCGGTTTACGGTCAGTAATTTCATTTCACTACGATATAACGAGGTAACACCATGATTCAGTCACAAGTCAGCCGCGAAGTTCGTCTGGAGTTAGCGAATAAAATTTTGCTGATTAAAGCCAAAAAGGATCTCTCCTTTGCACAGCTTGTTGAAGGCACTGGTTTATCAGAAGCCTTTGTCACGGCCGCGCTGTTGGGGCAGCACCCGCTGCCTGCTGAAGTGGCGAAAATGGTTGGGGCAAAACTGGAACTCAACGATGATGATATTTTGCTGCTGCAAACGATTCCGGTCAGAGGCTCTATTGAGGACCGCGTGCCGACGGATCCGACCATGTATCGCTTCTATGAAATGCTGCAGGTCTACGACACCACCCTGAAAGCGTTGATTCATGAAAAATTCGGCGACGGGATTATCAGCGCAATTAATTTTAAGCTGGATGTGAAAAAAGTCAGCGATCCGGAAGGCGGACATCGTGCGGTGATTACTTTCGATGGAAAGTATCTGCCAACGAAACCTTTCTGATGACAATTAATCGTTAACAGCACGGGCCTGAACCACGATCCAGGCCCGTTGTTATCTGGCGGGTTGATAACGCATTTGCAATGTGGCGGGCAGATAACGCTGCAGCGGCTGTGGCGTTTTACCATCGATCAGCTGACTGATGAGATCGTAGCAGTGCCAGGCCAACTGGCGGTTGTCCTGCTGGATGGTGTCGATGCGTAGCGACAGCGAATCATACAGATAGTGGTCATCGAAGCTGGCTAAATGGATCCCGGAATCCAGCAGGTTATGCTGGCTCATATAGCGTAGTACCCCTTCCAGCAAGCCGCAGGCGGCGGTAAACAGCGCCCTAGGCGGCCGCCCGAGGCGGGCGCACAGCGCGGCAAACATCTCATAGCCTGAGCTTGGGTGATAGTTGCCGTTAATAATCCACTCCGGGCGCAACTCAACGCCTGCCTGGGCTAATCCCTGACTAAATCCGGCCAGCCGATCGCGCGAAGGCGAGAGCCGCGGCTGACCGCCGAGAAACCAGAACTCATCCGGGTGTTGGCCGGCGATACGGGCGATAAGTTCCGCCGTCGGCGCCAGTGAGTCGGTCATCACCAACGGCAGGGCGCTATCGTTTGGATTGCGATCGAACAGCACCACCGGCAGCTGTTCGCTGAGCTTCAGATAGTCGGCGTCGCTGTGCATACAAGAGGCGACAATCAGGCCATCGACCTGACGGGCAATCATATTATTGACCACCATGCTCTCCTGACCGGGATTCTCATCGGTGCAAGAGATAAGCAGCTGTACGCCTGCTTCGCGGCACAGGGTTTCCAGCTCGTGAGAAAAAACGGCAAAACCATAGTTGGTGATCTCGGGTACCACCAGACCAATGGTATGGCTGCGGCTATCGCGCAGTGAACGGGCGTGAATACTCGGCTGGTAGTGCTGCTCGCGGGCGATAGCCAGCACCCGTTCGCGCGTCTCTTGCGCCACGCGCAGCTCTTTGCCGCGGCCGTTCAAGACCAGGCTGGCGGTGGCTTTAGAGACGCCAGCCAGTTCGGCGATATCTTTTATGGTAATGCGTTTGGGTTTCATCACGAGCCAGGCGCCTGAAAGCAAAACGCTTATTCTACCATGCATGGCCGCAGCGGCCAGCAGCAGAATGCCACCGGCGTCGCGCCGCCGAATACCAGTTTACCTGGATAATCGGCAAAGAAGCGGCTGCTCATCGCCCCCGCACCATCATTAATAAAGATCTCGACGCTGGATCGATCGATGAGGATTTGCAGTTTATGCGCCGCGCCGCGCCAGTAACGGTAATCGACAGTATCAGCTATCAGGCTTCGACGGGCCAGGCGTACGCCGCGGCTGTCCAGCGAAAGCTGCAGCGCACCCGCGAAATCCAGCGTCAGCGCATCGCCTGGCGCAACCTCGAAGGCGAGTTCCATCGGCTGCAGCGCCAGCGGTTCGGGCTGCCAGTCCTGCGCCTCGCCGCGAAGCGCCGCCAGTTCGCGCACGGGATTTTGATACAGCGTGCCGTGGCGCCAGCTGAGTTCCCGCAGGCAGGTCATCTGATGGATCCAGCCGTGGGCCCGCGTAGGTTGCTGCATCTCTTCTCCGTCGGGAACTCCCATCCAGCCAACCAGCAGACGGCGGCCATCCTCCGCCAGGGTGGTTTGCGGCGCATAGAATTCGAAGCCGCTATCCAGCTCTTCGATCGCGCCATGGCGCCAGGTGGCGGCGGTTTGGTCGAAATGGCCCTGCATCCAGACTGCCGGATAGGTGTTCAGGAAGCGCTGTGCCTCGCGCGGCAATCCCTGCGGGCAGCTCAGTAAAATATATCGATCGCCGAGGGGGAACAGATCCGGGCATTCCCACATATAGCCGGCGTCTTTCAGGCCGTTAAGTCCGCTACCGGCTATTTCGCCATGGCTATTCCACTGCATCAAATCAGCGGAGCTGAATAGCAGAACCTTGCCGCGGTCGGCCAGATCGCGCGCGCCCAGCACCATCATCCAGCGTTCGCCATCGCGCCAGACTTTGGGATCTCGCACGTGGCCGCTATAACCTGCTGGCAGCGCCAGCACCGGGCCTTGTTTACGAAAAGTACCGTCGGGATTTTGCGTCGCCAGACACTGCCAGGCGGTACGGCTACCATCGCTAAATTTCACATTACCGGTGTAGCAGAGCGTCAGGACGCCGTTGTTATCTACCGCGCTGCCGGAGTAGCAGCCGTTGCGGTCGTATTCTTCGTCTGGCAGCAGGGCAATCGGTTCATGCCGCCAGTGCAGCAGAACCGGCGAACTCCAGTGCCCCCAGCCTTTATAGCTGTGATCGCAGGCAAGAGGATTCCACTGATAAAAAAGATGATAGCGACCGTCGAAGTGGATAAAACCGTTTGGATCGTTCAGTAGCCCGCATACCGGCGCCAGATGCCACTGCGGATAGTGGTTATCCCGCAGCGCGCGCGGCTGGTGGTTCATGACGGCCTGCAGGACCATCGGTAACAAAGAAGGCTGCGGCATTATTCAGCATCCGTTTTGTATTTGAGCGTCAGCGAAACGATAAAGGCGACCACAAACGCGATAGCCAGTCCGATGATGTAGTTAAGCAGGGAACTGGCCTGTACGATAGCCATTCCGGGGATGGCGGTCAGGCCGACGGCGGTCATATAGACGTGCATGGAGACCACCCAGGCGCCACCCGCCGCGCCGCCAATCAATGCGGCGATAAATGGCTTAACGAAGCGCAGGTTGATGCCGAATATCGCCGCTTCGGTGATGCCCAGCATTGCCGAAAAGGCGGAGGGGAGGGCAATGGCTTTCACTTTTACATCTTTGGTTTTAAACCACACCGCCAGACAGGCGCCGCCCTGGGCAATATTAGCCATCGCCCAGATAGGCAGCAGGAAATTGACGCCGATCGACGGGTTGCCGAGCAGCCCGGCTTCGATGGCATGGAAGCTGTGGTGAATACCGGTAATAACAATCACCGAATACAGCCCACCGAACAGCAGCCCCGCCAGCCAACCGGCGTGGGCAATGAGCGTGCTGAGAATAAAGGAGATACCGTCGCCGAGCGCGCGACCGGCCGGGCCGATAATCAACAGGGCGATAAAACCGGAGATAATAACCGTCAGGAACGGCGTGAGGATCAGATCCAGCGCGTCGGGAATCAGGCGTCGCAATTGCTTCTCAAGCAGGCTCATAAACCATACCGCCAACAGCACCGGGAATACCGTCCCCTGATAACCGATCATCGCCACCTCGAGGCCGAAGAAATTCATGGTGTGGAAGCCCGAAGCCACTCCCCAGGCGTTGGTCAGCGCCGGGTGGGTAAGAATACCGCCGAGGGTTGCGCCAAGATAAGGGTTGCCGCCGAATTCACGCGCGGCGGTAAACCCGATCAGGATTGGCAGAATAATAAAAGCGGCCGAACTACACATATCGAGGATCAGGTAGATGGCGTTGCCCGGATCGACCCAGCCGTAGGTTTTCACCATTCCCAGCAGTCCCATTAGCAGGCCGGAGGCGACGATAGCCGGGATAATGGGCACAAAGATGTTCGACAGCAGGCGAGCGATCCGCTGGAACGGATTCAGTTTTTTCGCCGCCAGGTCTGCGGCCTCGGATTTGCTCGACTCGCTGATACCGGCCGCCTGAATAAAGGCGGCATACACTTTATTAACCACGCCGGTACCGAAGATGATTTGCATCTGCCCGGCGTTGCGAAAGCAACCTTTTACCCCCTCAATTTTTCCGATGGCCTGCTGGTCGGCGAGCGCGTCATCGACCAGTACCAGACGCAAGCGGGTGGCGCAGTGCGCGGCGCTGGCGATATTTTCTTTGCCGCCGAGCAGCGGCAGCAGCGCGCGAGAAATCTGTTGAAAATCCATAGTACCCTCTACAAAGTCTGTCATCATCATGGGCTATTGGGGGCCTGGAATGCCCCGAATCGCCGCTTTGCTAATTTTGCTAAAACGTTTTAATTATTTTGCCTGCTTACATCGTTAAAACTGGCGGTTCACATCGCTCTGATACGGTAAGGCGGTCATCGCGCCTTTGGCGGTAGTCGCCAACGCGCCACAAGTTTGCGCCAGCGCGACGATCGGCTCCAGCGCGGTGACATTGTCAGGAAAGCCGTGTGCGCAGAGGCTGGCGAGTAGCCCGGCAACAAAGGCATCGCCGGCTCCAGTGGTATCAACGCTGACCACCGGACGGGCCGGGAAGTGAATATGCTGCTGATGGAACACTGCTTGTACTCCGGCTTTTCCTTGCGTGACCAGCAGCAGTTTTGGCTGAAAGTGCTCGCGGACTCGCGCAATACCGCTGGCAATATCATCGCTACCGCTGATAAAGGCCAGTTCCTCTTCCGACAGTTTCACCACGTCAGCCAATGCCAGCGCCCGTTCGAGACAACGGCGTAACAGCTGGGGATCCTGCCACAGATCGCTGCGGATATTAGGGTCGAAGCTGACGCTGCCGCCGGCGCGTTTAATCTGTTCCATCGCCGTAAAGGCGCTGCTACGGCTGGGTTCGGCGCTGAGGGCGATAGAGCAGACGTGCAGCCACTGCCCGGCCGCGAATTGAGGGAGATCGCCTGGTTGTAAAAAAAGATCGGCGCTCGGACGAACCATAAAGGTAAAGGTTCGTTCGCCGTGTTCATCCAGCGCCACCACGACGGTTGAGGTGCGCTGTGCGGGGTCTAAAGAAAGGTGGCTGATATCCACGTTCTCTTGTCGTAGCGTCTGGCGCATAAAATGGCCAAAAGGGTCATCGCCGACCCGGCCGATGAACCCGCTATTGCCGCCAAGACGCGCGACGCCGACCGCAACGTTAGCCGGTGCGCCGCCCGGACACTGTAATAAGCGGCCATCGCCCTCAGGCAGCAGATCGACGACCGCATCGCCGAGTACCCATACTTTACTGATCATACTTATAATCCTTGTAGCTAAACTTTGTTAAACCGGTTTAGCTAATTTAAACATAACCGAAAATCCAACGGAACGCGGAAGTGATGAAAATGCGATCGGCAACGATAAAATGTGATCCAGCCGCGATATTGCGCGCTTAGCGCTTTACTACAGCGCTGCAAATGTCTTTGTCATTTTCACCTACCAATAATAAGGGGGAGGGGGCAGAGCGATAGGTCGCTTATTGCCGAAGGAAAAATCCTCATATATCTATTTATTATTATTACTTCGCCGTATTTATACGGTTTAAAAATATATTCTTGATGGCTTTAAACTTGGGCTCAACGTCGTTAATTGATTCTCGATTTTTATTATTACAACATGTTAATAAGCTCGTTTCGTTAAAGGAATGTTAGAAAAATAACCCGGCGGAAATACCCATTTTGGGTAATGCGCCGGGCCGTAATTGTTATCGAAATTTTATCCATATCTGCAGGAGTTCAGCCACGAGAAGATGCGGGAAAATAGCGTCAGGCGCCGCGATATGAGGTTGTTAGATTGTATTTTGTACAATCATCCGCGCTGAAAGACTAGCCGATACCATCGCTTTATTGTACGTTTTTTATACTTTTTCCATAGGTGCTATTCGAGTATTAGATCTAATATCCCTGTATTACACCATGGTTATTTTTTACGGTGAAAACTAATGATTTGCGTTGAATTTACCGCTTGTTCAGATTTTTATTCTTCAATTTTTATAATGTTATTTTTTTGTTCTAAATGTACCAAAAAAAACTAATAGCAATGGTTGATAACACTTTTTTTAAGGTAATTCATTTACTTGTGATCGTTAAATGATCGAATGTTGGTTATAAAGTGATCGAAATGAGGTGTTGTTACCGGTATTATTTTTTGTTTTTGTGATCTATATCTCATTACATTCAAAATTTCCCCATACTTAATTGTGTGTGCTAATGATTCGGGAGTAGAGTTGCGCCGCCTTAAGAATATTCTTATAGAATTTCTAAAAATAGTTTCATGGCAATTCAACTCTCTCGAAGCAAATTCTTTACATCCTCCACTCCGGTTTGCACCTGTAACAAACTATTAACAGTGGGGCGAATTTGACGATTAGCTGAATTTTTAGCTATCGCGAGTGAGTGTTTTAATTGCCTCTTGGGGAAATAACTGAGGTCACGGGCGATTAAGTAACACGCCACGTGTATGTTTTCTAACATGGCTTATCGGGATAGGGATTATGGGTACCTCCGAATTACTTAAGCATATTTATGACTTCAACCTGTCGTATTTATTTTTAGCACAGCGGCTGATCAACGATGAGAAAGTGTCCGCGATGTTTCGTTTGGGAATTGACGAAACCATGGTTGATACCCTGGCGCAACTGACGTTACCGCAGATGGTGAAACTGGCTGAAACTAATCAGCTGGTGTGCAATCTGCGCTTCAGCGACCATCAGACTATCGAGCAATTGACCAAAGAGTCGCGCGTTGATGACCTCCAGCAGATCCATACCGGTATCCTGCTTTCCAGTCACCTGCTGCAAGAGCTCCGCGCCAAAGAAGGCGCTGCAGCGAAGAAAAGTGTTTGATAATGGCTGAGAAAAGTATTGTTCAGGAAGCGAAGGATATTCAGCTCGCCATGGAGCTGATATCTCTCGGCGCGCGTCTGCAGATGCTGGAGAGTGAAACTCAGCTCAGCCGTGGGCGCTTAATCAAACTTTACAAGGAGCTGCGCGGAAGCCCGCCGCCGAAAGGGATGCTGCCGTTCTCGACCGATTGGTTTATGACCTGGGAGCAGAATATTCATTCGTCGATGTTCTACAACGCCTATTTGTTCCTGCTGAAGAGCGGCAAATGCAGCGGAGTGGAAGCGGTGATAAAAGCCTATCGCCTGTATCTCGAACAGTGTCCGCAAGAAGCGGGCGAAGCGCCGCTACTGGCGTTGACCCGCGCCTGGACGCTGGTGCGCTTTGTTGATAGCGGTATGCTACAGCTCTCCGCCTGCAATAGCTGCGGCGGCTCATTTATCACCCACGCGCATCATCCGCAGCACGATTTCGTCTGCACATTATGCCAACCGCCTTCACGCGCCGTAAAAAGACGTAAACTTTCTCCGCAACTGGCCGATATAACCTCTCAACTGCTGGACGAGCAGGCTAAACGCGTCATGTAAGTCGCCGTTCCGACGACTTACGGCAATCCATTTCGACGTGTAATACGCAGGGGCGGCATGCCGCCCCCCATTCCCCGCCTGGTTTACGCCAGGGCGCGTTTGCCTCGCCCGCCATCCACATTGTTAATTTGAGGTATGCGTGTGCTAGTGATATTGGGTTATCTCGTGGTCCTGGGAGCGGTATTTGGCGGTTATTTGCTGGTGGGCGGCCACCTTGGCGCGCTGTACCAGCCGGCGGAATTCCTGATTATCGGCGGCGCCGGCATCGGCGCGTTTATCGTCGGCAACAACGGCAAAGCCATCAAATCCACGCTGCGGGCGTTGCCCAAAATGGTACGTCGCTCCAAATACAGCAAGGCGCTGTATATGGATCTCATGGCGCTGCTGTTCCTGCTGCTCGCTAAATCCCGTCAACAGGGGATGTTGTCGCTTGAGTTCGATATCGACAATCCTCAGGAAAGTGAAATTTTCGCTAATTATCCGCGCATCCTTGCCGATAACCATCTGGTGGAGTTCATAACCGATTATTTACGCCTGATGGTGAGCGGCAACATGAATGCTTTTGAAATTGAAGCGCTGATGGACGAAGAGATCGAAACCTTCGAACAGGAGAGCGAAGTGCCTGCCGGCAGCCTGGCGATGGTCGGCGACTCTCTGCCGGCATTTGGTATTGTCGCGGCGGTAATGGGGGTGGTGCATGCGCTGGCCTCGGCGGACCGCCCGGCGGCGGAGCTCGGGGCGCTTATCGCCAACGCGATGGTGGGGACTTTCCTCGGCATTCTGCTGGCCTATGGATTTATCTCGCCGCTGTCGACGCTGCTGCGGCAAAAAAGCGCCGAGACCGTCAAGATGATGCAGTGCATCAAGGTCACGCTGCTCTCCAGCCTCAACGGCTACGCGCCGCAAATCGCCGTCGAATTTGGCCGTAAAACGTTATACACCACCGAGCGCCCGTCGTTTGTTGAGCTCGAAGAGCACGTGCGCCAGGTCAAAGCGCCCGCCGCGCAGGCGACGGAAAGCGAAGAAGCATGAAACATAATCACCCGGTGGTACTGGTCAGAAAACGAAAATCGCACCAGCCTGCGCATCACGGCGGCTCGTGGAAGATTGCCTATGCCGATTTTATGACGGCGATGATGGCCTTCTTTCTGGTGATGTGGCTGCTGGCGATCGCCAGCCCGCAGGAACTGACGCAAATAGCCGAATATTTCCGTACGCCGCTGAAAGTGGCGCTGACCAGCGGCGATAAAAGCAGCTCGGAAAGCAGCCCGATCCCCGGCGGCGGCGAAGACCCGACCCGTGAAGTCGGGTTGGTCAGCAAGCAGATCAATACCGCGGATAAACGCGCCGAAGAGCTACGACTTAACAAACTGCGTGACAAGCTCGATCAGTTGATTGAGTCAGACCCGCGCCTGAAGGCGCTTCGTCCGCATCTGCTGATCAACATGATGGACGAAGGCCTGCGCATTCAGATTATCGATAGCCAGAATCGCCCGATGTTTAAAACCGGTAGCGCTCAGGTTGAAAGCTATATGCGCGATATCCTGCGAGCGATTGCGCCAATCCTCAATGATTTGCCGAACAAGATAAGCCTCTCCGGGCATACCGATGACATCCCCTACGCCAGCGGCGAACGCGGTTACAGCAACTGGGAGCTGTCGGCGGATCGCGCCAACGCCTCGCGCCGCGAGCTGATTGCCGGCGGCCTGGCGGAAGGGAAGGTGCTTCGGGTGGTCGGTATGGCGGCGACCATGAGCCTGAAGCAGCACGGCGCTGATGATGCCATCAACCGCCGCATTACCGTACTGGTGCTTAACAAAGAGACCCAGCAGAGCATCGAACATGAAAATGGCGAAAGCAATGCGCTGGAGATTAGTCAGCCGGATGCGCTGCCAAAGCTGGTCGCGCCCGCGCCGGTTAACCGCGATTCACACCCTGAGGTGACCCCATGAGCATGGATATTAGCGCTTTTTATCAGACTTTTTTTGATGAAGCAGATGAGCTGCTGGCAGACATGGAGCAACACCTGCTGGAGCTGGATCCGCAGGCCCCCGATATCGAACCGCTAAACGCTATTTTTCGCGCGGCGCACTCGATCAAAGGCGGCGCGGCGACGTTTGGCTTTTCCGTATTGCAGGAAACCACCCATCTGCTGGAGAACCTGCTCGACGGCGCCCGGCGCGAGGAGATGCGCTTGAGCACCGAAATTATCAATCTGTTTCTGGAAACCAAAGATATTATGCAGGAGCAACTGGACGCCTATAAAACCTCGCAGCAGCCTGACGCTGAGAGCTTTGACTATATCTGCCAGGCGCTGCGGCAGCTGGCGCTGGAAGCGCAGCAGCAGGACGCGCCTGCCGCGCCGCCCGTCGTGGCCCAGCCTGCGCCGACGGCCATCGCCGGCGGTATGCGCGTGAGCTTAACCGGGCTTAAAGCCAATGAAATTCCGCTGATGCTGGAAGAGCTTGGCAACCTCGGCGAGGTTCAGGATCCCCTGCAAACTGACAATAGCCTTGAGGTGACCCTGCTGACCACCGCCAGCGAAGAGGATATCTGCGCGGTGCTCTGTTTCGTTCTTGAGCCGGAACAGATCAGCTTTACCACGCCGCCACCCACTGCCGCTAAACCATCGCCGTTGGCCGAAGCTGTGCCGTCGCCGGTCGTCCAACCGCAGCCTGCTGCCGTCGAGCCGCCTAAAGCGCCGAGAGCGAAGGCCAGCGAGTCGACCAGCATTCGCGTGGCGGTGGAGAAAGTTGACCAGTTGATTAACCTCGTCGGCGAACTGGTGATCACCCAGTCCATGCTGGCGCAGCGCTCAGGTAACCTGGATCCGGTAACCCATGGCGATCTGCTCAATAGCATGAGCCAGCTGGAACGTAACGCTCGCGACCTGCAGGAATCGGTGATGTCGATTCGCATGATGCCGATGGAATATGTATTCAGCCGCTACCCGCGGCTGGTGCGCGACCTGGCCGGCAAGCTCAATAAGCAGGTGGAACTGACGCTACAGGGCAGCTCTACCGAACTTGATAAGAGCCTGATCGAGCGCATTATCGACCCGTTAACCCACCTGGTGCGTAATAGCCTCGACCACGGTATTGAGGATCCGCAAACCCGTCTGGCGTCAGGTAAGTCTGAGGTGGGCAATCTGATTCTTTCCGCTGAACATCAGGGCGGCAATATCTGCATCGAAGTGATCGATGACGGCGCCGGACTCAATCGCGAAAAAATTCTCGCCAAAGCGGCGGCGCAGGGGCTGGCGGTCAGCGACAGCATGAGTGATGAAGAGGTCGGAATGCTCATTTTCGCGCCGGGCTTTTCGACCGCGGAACAGGTGACCGACGTCTCTGGCCGCGGCGTCGGCATGGACGTCGTGAAACGGAACATCCAGGAGATGGGCGGTCACGTTGAAATCCATTCCCGCGCGGGCAAAGGAACCTCGATTCGTATTTTGCTGCCGCTAACGCTCGCCATCCTCGACGGCATGTCGGTCAAGGTCAATGAAGAGGTCTTTATTCTGCCGCTCAACGCGGTGATGGAATCGCTGCAGCCGCAGGCCGAAGACCTGCATCCGATGGCCGGCGGCGAGCGGATGCTGCAGGTTCGCGGCGAGTATCTACCGCTGGTGGAGCTCTACCGGGTGTTTGACGTCGCCGGGGCGAAAACCGAGGCTACTCAGGGCATCGTGGTGATTCTGCAAAGCGCCGGCCGCCGCTACGCGCTGCTGGTGGATCAACTGATTGGCCAGCATCAGGTAGTGGTGAAAAACCTGGAAAGCAATTATCGCAAAGTGCCGGGAATTTCCGCGGCGACGATCCTCGGCGACGGCAGCGTGGCGCTGATTGTCGATGTGTCGGCGCTGCAAATGCTCAACCGGGAAAAGCTGCTGAGCGCAGCGGCCGCATAACGACTCATCTCATAAAATTAACAGGTGCAGACCATGGCAGGATTAGCAACCGTCAGCAAATTGGCTGGCGAAACGGTAGGTCAGGAGTTTTTAATTTTTACCCTCGGTAATGAAGAATACGGCATCGATATTCTCAAGGTGCAGGAGATCCGCGGCTATGACCAGGTGACGCGTATCGCCAACACCCCGAATTTCATCAAAGGTGTCACCAATCTGCGCGGGGTGATCGTGCCGATTATCGACCTGCGGGTAAAATTCGCCCAGCAGGGCGTCTCTTATGATGAAAACACGGTGGTTATCGTGCTTAACTTCGGCCTGCGGGTGGTGGGGATTGTGGTCGACGGCGTCTCCGACGTGCTGTCTCTCACCGCTGAACAGATCCGCCCGGCGCCGGAATTCGCGGTGACGCTGGCGACCGAGTATCTCACCGGTCTTGGCGCGCTCGGCGAGCGCATGCTGATCCTTGTGGATATCGAAAAGCTGCTCAGCAGCGAAGAGATGGCGCTGGTCGATAACGTCGCCAAAAGCCACTAATCTACCGGGCGCGCTCTGCCGCGCCCGGTAAAAATAGTCCCCGCCTGGCATAAAGTTCCCCTCCCGCGCGCCGATAACCCTTTCAGTCACATACGTAAAGCCTGGCCGTTCAGGCTTCCAGGAAGGGGAAACATGTTTAATCGTATTAAGGTCGTCACCAGTCTCTTATTAGTGCTGGTGCTATTTGGCGCATTGCAGCTGATTTCGGGCGGTCTGTTTTTTTCGTCGCTGAAAAGCGATAAAGAGAACTTCACCGTTCTGCAAACCATCCGTCAGCAGCAGTTGCTGCTAAGTGAAAGCCGGGTCGATCTGCTGCAGGCGCGTAACTCCCTGAACCGCGCAGGGATCCGCTACATGATGGATACCAACAAAATCGGCAGCGGCGCGACTATCGACGAGCTGCTGGCGAAAGCGAAAGAAGAGCTGGCGCGCGCCGAACGTAACTACGCCGCCTATGAAAAAATCCCGCAGGACCCGCGTCAGGATCCGCAGGCGACGGAAAAGCTTAAGCAGCAGTATGGCATCCTGTACGGCGCGCTGTCGGAGCTGATCCAGCTGCTGGGCGAGGGTAAAATCAACGCCTTCTTCGACCAGCCGACGCAAAAATACCAGGACGATTTCGAGCAGACTTATAACGCCTATCTGCAGCAAAACGGCAAGCTGTACCAAATCGCCGTTGACGGTAGCAACAGCTCTTATAGCTCGGCGATCTGGACCTTAATTGTGGTCATCATCGTGGTGCTGGCGGCGATCGTCGGCGTATGGATGGGCATCCACCATATCCTGGTGCGCCCGCTGAACCGCATGATTGAACACATCAAACGTATTGCCTCCGGCGACCTGACCCAGCCTATCCCGGTGACCAGCCGTAATGAAATCGGCGTGCTGGCCGCCAGCCTCAAGCACATGCAGAACGAGCTTATCGAAACGGTAAGCGGCGTGCGTCAGGGGGCGGATGCCATCTATAGCGGCGCATCGGAAATCGCCGCCGGGAATAACGATCTCTCTTCGCGCACCGAACAGCAGGCGGCATCGCTGGAAGAGACTGCCGCTAGTATGGAACAGCTGACGGCGACGGTGAAACAGAACGCCGAAAACGCGCGTCAGGCTAGCCAGCTGGCGCTGAGCGCCTCCGAAACTGCGCAGAAGGGCGGCAAAGTGGTGGCCAACGTGGTGGAAACCATGCACGACATCGCCAGCAGCTCGCAGAAAATTGCCGATATCACCGGCGTTATCGACGGTATCGCCTTCCAGACCAACATCCTGGCGCTTAACGCCGCGGTAGAAGCGGCGCGCGCTGGTGAACAGGGCCGCGGTTTCGCGGTCGTGGCGGGTGAAGTCCGCAACCTGGCGCAGCGCAGCGCCCAAGCGGCCAAAGAGATCAAAGCGCTGATCGAGGACTCGGTCAACCGTGTGGATATGGGCTCGGTGCTGGTGGAAAGCGCCGGCGACACCATGGGCGACATCGTCAATGCGGTCACCCGCGTGACCGACATCATGGGCGAAATCGCCTCTGCTTCCGATGAGCAGAGCCGCGGTATCGACCAGGTCGGCCAGGCGGTAGCGGAAATGGATCGCGTCACCCAGCAGAACGCCTCGCTGGTGGAAGAGTCGGCCTCCGCCGCCGCCGCGCTGGAAGAGCAAGCCAGCTTGCTGACGCAGTCGGTTGCCGTCTTCCGTCTGAAGTCGGAAGGGCAGGAAGAGTATAAAGCGCCGGTCAGCAATAAAACCGCGCCTGCCGCCATCGCTACGCATAAAAAAACCAGCGCCAGCGACTACCAGGATAACTGGGAGACGTTCTAACGGGTACCGGCCGCCGCATCCCTACACGCGGCGGCCTCTCTTGCGTTGTAAGCCGGCCAAGACCGGCTACCAAGGAGATTGCTATGTTTAACCGAATCCGTATCTCTACCAGTCTTTTCCTGCTGCTGATCTCCTTTTGCATCATGCAACTGATCAGCACCGGGCTCTCTTACGTCGCGCTGCGCGCCGACAACCACAATCTTGAACGTATTACCGTCAGTAGCCAGCAGCGCGATGCGCTTAGCCTCAGCTGGGTATCGCTGCTACAGGCGCGAAATACCCTTAACCGTGCCGGTACCCGCGCGGCGCTGAAGGTGCCGCAGGAGCAGGTGGATGCGCTGATGGGCGGCGCCCGCAGCTCGCTGCAAAAAGCCGATCTCTACTTTAACCAGTTCCTCGACACGCCTCGCGTGGATGAGCAGGAGCAGCAGTTGGCCGATGCCACGCGTGAAAGCTACGAAAAGCTACGCGGCGCGCTGCGCGAACTGATCGTGTTCCTCGAAAATCGCAACCTGCAGGCCTTTATGGACCAGCCGACGCAGAAAATACAGGACCGCTTCGAGGCCGACTTTGTGCAATATCTGCAGCTGGCGAAGGCGACGACCGATGAAGCCAGCGCCTCCAGCCAGCGGGCCTACGGCTGGTCAATCTGGTTGGTTGCCGGGGCGGTGCTGATGCTCTTGGTGGTCACCCTCAGCGCGATGTGGTGGCTGCGAACCATGCTGGTGCAGCCGCTGAATATTATTCGTGGCCACTTTGAACGTATCGCCAGCGGCGATCTTTCCGCGCCGATTGAGGTCTATGGCCGCAACGAAATCAGCCAGCTATTTGCCAGCCTGCAGCGCATGCAACACTCGCTGATTGGTACCGTCGGCGCGGTGCGCGACGGTGCGGAGTCAATTCTTATCGGCCTGCAGGAGATTTCAGAAGGCAACAACGATCTCTCCTCGCGTACCGAACAACAGGCGGCTTCGCTGGAAGAAACCGCCGCCAGTATGGAGCAGCTAACCGCGACGGTAAAACAGAATGCCGATAATGCCCGCCAGGCATCGCAGCTGGCGCGTGATGCTTCTTCAACCGCCGCCAAAGGCGGCGAGCTGGCGGATGATGTGGTCACCACGATGCACGACATCGCCAACAGTTCGCAAAAAATCGGCGCCATTACCAGCGTCATCGACGGCATCGCCTTCCAGACCAATATTCTGGCGCTTAACGCGGCGGTAGAAGCGGCGCGCGCCGGTGAACAGGGGCGCGGCTTTGCGGTGGTGGCTGGTGAAGTGCGTAACCTGGCCAGCCGCAGCGCCCAGGCGGCAAAAGAAATTAAGCTGCTGATCGACGAATCCGTCAGCCGCGTCAAACATGGCTCGGTGCTGGTGGAAAATTCCGGCGCCACCATGCAGGACATCGTGCGCTCGGTAACCCGGGTCACCGACATCATGGGTGAAATCGCCTCCGCCTCTGACGAGCAGAGCCGCGGCATTGAGCAGGTGACGCAGGCGGTTACCCAGATGGATCAGGTCACGCAACAGAACGCCGCCCTGGTGGTGGAATCGGCTTCCGCCGCCGCTGCGCTGGAAGAGCAGGCGATTACCCTCGCCGATGCAGTGGCGGTATTCCGTCTGGCGGACGACAACTTCGTCGCGCCGGAAACCTCATCCACGGTAAAGGAGACCCTGGATTGTCAAACCGCATAAACCGCTCGTATTTTGCCGGTGCGTCGGCATGAAGCAGACAACATCAACCGCGCCGCGCGAAAGCGGCTCGGCGCTGGCGCAGATGGCCCAGCGTCTGCCGCTCTCCGACGCGCATTTTCGCCGCATCAGCCAGCTTATCTATCAGCGCGCCGGGATCGTGCTGGCGGCGCATAAGCGCGAGATGGTGTACAACCGGCTGGTGCGCCGTTTGCGTCTGCTGGGCATTCATGATTTCGGCGACTACCTGGCGCTGCTGGAAAGCGACCCGCACAGCGCCGAGTGGCAGGCGTTTATCAATGCGCTGACCACCAACCTGACGGCCTTTTTTCGCGAGGCGCACCACTTTCCGATTCTGGCGGAGCATGCGCGCTCGCGTCCCGGGAACTATAGCGTGTGGAGCACCGCCGCCTCGACCGGCGAAGAACCTTATTCCATCGCCATTACGCTCGGCGATGCGCTCGGGGAACGTGCGGGCAGTTGCCAGGTCTGGGCCAGCGATATTGACACCCAGGTACTGGAAAAAGCCGAAGCGGGGATTTATCGCCATGACGATCTGCGCACTCTGACGCCAATCCAGATGCAGCGCTATTTTCTGCGCGGCACCGGGCCGCATCAGGGGCTGGTGCGCGTGCGTCAGGAGCTGGCGGCGCGGGTCAACTTCCAGCCGCTGAATCTGCTGGCGCCGGAGTGGGCGCTGCCGGGGCCGTTCGACGCGATTTTTTGCCGCAACGTGATGATCTATTTCGATAAACCGACGCAGGAACGCATCCTGCGCCGCTTTGTCCCCTTGCTTAAACCGGGGGGACTGTTGTTTGCCGGTCACTCCGAGAATTTCAGCCAGATCAGCCGGGATTTCTACCTGCGTGGACAGACCGTGTATGGGCTGACCAAGGAGAAGTAATGAGTAAAATCAGAGTGTTATGTGTTGATGATTCGGCCCTGATGCGCCAGCTGATGACCGAGATCGTCAATGGCCACGCCGATATGGAGATGGTGGCGGTGGCCCCGGACCCGCTGGTCGCACGGGATCTGATCAAAAAATTTAACCCGCAGGTGCTGACGCTGGACGTCGAAATGCCGCGCATGGACGGCCTCGATTTCCTCGAAAAACTGATGCGCCTGCGGCCGATGCCGGTGGTGATGGTTTCGTCGCTGACCGGTAAAGGTTCGGAAATTACCCTGCGCGCGCTGGAGCTGGGGGCGGTGGATTTCGTCACCAAACCGCAGCTCGGGATCCGCGAAGGCATGCTGGCCTACAGTGAACTGATCGGTGAAAAGATCCGCACCGCCGCGCGGGCGCGGCTGCCGCAGCGCGCCAATGGCCAGCCGCCGGCTATTTTAAGCCACGGACCGCTGCTGAGCAGCGAGAAGCTGATCGCCATTGGCGCTTCCACCGGCGGCACCGAAGCCATTCGTCAAGTGCTACAACCGTTGCCGGCCACCAGCCCGGCGCTGCTGATCACCCAGCATATGCCGCCGGGATTTACCCGCTCGTTCGCCGAACGGCTGAACAAGCTGTGCCAGATCACGGTGAAAGAGGCGGAAGAGGGCGAACGCGTGCTGCCGGGACACGCCTATATCGCACCTGGGGATCGCCATCTGGAGCTGGCGCGTAGCGGCGCTAACTATCAGGTCAAGCTGCACGACGGCCCGGCGGTGAATCGCCATCGCCCATCGGTGGATGTGCTGTTTCGCTCGGTGGCCCGCCACGCCGGGCGCAATGCGGTGGGGGTGATCCTCACCGGCATGGGCAACGACGGCGCGCAGGGAATGCTGGAGATGCATCGCGCCGGGGCCTATACCCTGGCGCAGAGCGAAGCGAGCTGCGTGGTGTTCGGCATGCCGCGCGAGGCCATCGCCAGCGGCGGGGTCAGCGAAGTGGTTGAGCTGGAGCGCATGAGCCAACGCATGCTGGCGCAGATAGCCGGCGGCCAGGCGCTGCGAATTTAATTTCACGCCGCCGGGATGTCCCGGCGGCGTGGTGTGACGTGAGTTAAAAATGACACTGTTCAGGGGTAGTAATGGCAGATAAGAATCTCCGTTTTCTGGTCGTCGACGACTTTTCCACCATGCGTCGTATCATCAGAAATTTGCTTAAAGAGCTCGGTTTCAACAACGTCGAAGAGGCGGAAGATGGCGCAGACGCGCTAAATAAGCTGCGGGCCAGCAGCTTTGATTTCGTGGTCTCCGACTGGAATATGCCCAACGTCGACGGTCTGGAACTGTTGCAAACCATTCGTGCAGATAGCGCGCTGGCGGCGATGCCGGTACTGATGGTGACGGCGGAAGCGAAAAAAGAAAATATTATTGCCGCCGCGCAGGCAGGCGCCAGCGGTTATGTGGTGAAACCTTTTACGGCGGCGACGCTGGAAGAAAAGCTCAACAAGATTTTCGAAAAATTGGGCATGTAAGGAGAGGGCGATGAGAGAGATTCCAATGCCTGCCAGTGATGCAGCGACCGCGGGAGAGATAATCTCCCGTATCGGCCAACTCACCCGCATGCTGCGCGACAGCATGCGCGAGCTGGGGCTCGATCAGGCGATTGCCCAGGCGGCCGAGGCGATCCCGGATGCCCGCGACCGTCTTGATTACGTTGTCACCATGACGGCGCAGGCGGCGGAACGGGCGTTGAGCTGCGTGGAGGCGGCACAGCCGCGCCAGGCCGAACTGGAGTCCGGCGCCAGCGCGCTAAAATCGCGCTGGGATGAGTGGTTCGCTAATCCGATCGAACTGGACGACGCGCGCGCGCTGGTGACTGACACCCGTGAGTATCTGGATCGGGTGCCGGGCCATACTTCCTTTACCAACGCCCAACTGATGGAAATCATGATGGCGCAGGATTTCCAGGACCTGACCGGTCAGGTTATCAAGCGCATGATGGACGTGGTGCAGGAAATTGAAAAGCAGCTGCTGATGGTGCTGATGGAAAACATGCCGGAACCGCCGGTGAAAGAGAAACGGGCCAACGATAGCCTGCTCAACGGCCCGCAGCTTGACCAGAACGGCGTCGGTGTCATCGCCAACCAGGCGCAGGTTGACGATCTGCTCGATAGTCTCGGTTTCTGACCAGGCGGGGCGCAGGATGCTGCGCCCCAGCCGCCTTTCCCTCATCCGTGAAATAACCCCTCTTTTTCGCCGTTGTTCCGCCAATGACTTCGCCATTTTTTTGGCATGCTGACCGCCATTCTTTACCCTCCCGACACAGGAACTGCAGGCTTGGCGGAAGACAGCGATCTGGAAAAAAGCGAGGCCCCCACCGCCCACCGGTTGGAGAAGGCGCGTGAAGAGGGCCAGATCCCGCGCTCGCGCGAGCTGACCTCGGTGCTGATGCTGGTGGCCGGGCTCGCCATTATCCTGATGTCCGGCAGCAATATCACTCGCCAACTGGCGGAGATGCTGACGCAGGGTCTGCATTTCGACCACGGAATGGTCAGCAATGACAAACAAATGCTGCGCCAACTGGGAATGCTGCTGCGTCAGGCGGTGCTGGCATTGCTGCCGGTAATGGCCGGGCTGGTGCTGGTGGCGCTGGCCGCGCCAATGCTGCTTGGCGGCATTTTATTCAGCGCCAAGTCGCTCAAATTCGATCTTAAACGGCTGAATCCGCTTTCTGGTCTGAAACGCATGTTCTCCACTCAGGTGCTGGCGGAGCTGTTAAAAGGGATCCTCAAAGCCACGCTGGTCGGCTGGGTAACCGGGCTGTACCTGTGGCACAACTGGGCGGCGATGCTGCATCTGATGACCCAACAGCCGCTCGACGCGTTGGCCAATGCGCTGCAGATGATCCTCTATTGCGGATTTCTGGTGGTGCTCGGATTGACGCCGATGGTGGCATTTGACGTTTTTTATCAGCTGTGGAGCCACTTCAAAAAGCTGAAGATGACCAAACAGGATATTCGCGACGAATTCAAAGATCAGGAAGGCGACCCGCATGTTAAAGGGCGGATCCGCCAACAGCAGCGGGCGATTGCCCAGCGGCGGATGATGGCCGATGTGCCGAAAGCGGACGTGATAGTCACTAACCCGACCCACTATGCCGTCGCCCTACAGTACAACGATAAAAAAATGAGCGCGCCGAAGGTGCTGGCTAAAGGGGCGGGGGAGATTGCGCTGCGCATTCGCGAGCTGGGGGCGCAACACCGCATTCCGATGCTGGAAGCGCCGCCGCTGGCCCGCGCGCTCTATCGCCATAGCGAGATTGGCCAGCATATTCCCGCCACCCTCTATGCCGCGGTCGCCGAAGTGCTGGCCTGGGTTTATCAGCTGCGCCGCTGGCGGCGCGAGGGCGGTCTGATCCCGAAAAAACCTCAACGTTTACCGGTGCCGGAAGCACTGGATTTTGCAAAAGAGAGTGACTCTGATGGCTAATTTGGCCTCCCTGCTGCGTTTGCCGGGGAATGTTAAAGATACACAATGGCAGGTTCTGGCAGGCCCAATCTTGATCCTGCTGATTTTGTCGATGATGGTGCTGCCGCTGCCGGCGTTTATTCTCGACCTGCTTTTCACCTTCAATATCGCGTTGTCGATTATGGTGCTGCTGGTGGCGATGTTTACCCAGCGCACGCTGGACTTCGCCGCGTTTCCGACCATTCTGCTGTTCTCGACGCTACTGCGCCTGTCGCTCAACGTCGCCTCGACGCGCATCATTTTGATGGAAGGGCACACCGGGGCCGCCGCCGCGGGGCGGGTCGTGGAGGCCTTCGGTCACTTCCTGGTCGGCGGTAATTTCGCCATCGGTATCGTGGTGTTTATCATTCTCGTACTGATCAACTTCATGGTTATCACCAAAGGCGCCGGGCGTATCGCCGAAGTGGGGGCGCGTTTCGTGCTCGACGGCATGCCGGGTAAGCAGATGGCGATCGATGCCGACATGAACGCCGGGCTTATCGGCGAAGAAGAGGCGAAAAAACGCCGCGCCGAAGTCACGCAGGAAGCCGACTTCTACGGTTCGATGGACGGCGCCAGCAAGTTTGTTCGCGGCGATGCCATCGCCGGGCTAATGATTATGGTGATTAACGTGGTCGGCGGACTGCTGGTCGGCGTGGTGCAGCACGGTATGGAGCTGGGCGCGGCGGCGGAAAGCTACACCTTGCTGACCATCGGCGACGGGCTGGTGGCGCAAATCCCGGCGCTGGTGATCTCTACCGCCGCCGGGGTCATCGTTACCCGGGTGGCGACCGATCAGGATGTCGGCGAACAGATGGTCGGCCAGCTATTCAATAACCCAAAGGTCATGCTGCTGTGTGCCGCGGTACTTGGGCTGCTGGGGCTGGTGCCGGGGATGCCGAACCTGGTTTTCCTGCTGTTTACCGCCGCGCTGCTCGGGCTGGCCTGGTGGCTGCGCGGCCGTGAAAAACAGGCGCCGAAAGCCGCCGACGAACCCATCGTGCAGGAGAATACCCAGGCAGCGGAAGCCAGCTGGGCCGATGTCCAGTTGGAAGATCCGCTGGGTATGGAAGTGGGCTACCGGCTAATCCCGATGGTCGATTTTCAGCAAAATGGCGAGCTGCTGGGGCGAATCCGCGGGATCCGCAAGAAATTCGCCCAGGAGATGGGATATCTGCCGCCGGTGGTGCATATTCGCGATAACCTCGAACTGGCGCCCGCCCGCTACCGCATTCTGATGAAAGGCGTGGAAATTGGCAGCGGCGAAGCGCAGCCTGGGCGTTGGCTGGCGATTAACCCCGGCAATGCCATCGGCGAGCTGGCGGGGGATAAAACCATCGATCCGGCCTTCGGTCTGGAGGCGGTATGGATCGATAGCGCGTTGCGCGAGCAGGCGCAAATCCAGGGCTATACGGTGGTGGAGGCCAGTACGGTGGTGGCAACCCATCTCAACCACCTCATCGGCCAGTTCGCCAGCGAACTGTTTGGCCGCCAGGAGACGCAGCAACTGCTCGACCGCGTGTCGCAGGAGATGCCGAAGCTGACCGAAGATTTCGTACCGGGCGTGGTGTCGCTGACCACGCTGCATAAGGTGTTGCAGAACCTGCTGGCCGAGCGGGTATCGATCCGCGATATGCGTACCATTATCGAGACGCTGGCGGAGCATGCGCCGACGCAAAGCGATCCTTACGAGCTGACCACCGTCGTGCGCGTGGCGCTGGGGCGGGCCATTGCCCAGCAGTGGTTCCCCGGCAACGGCGAAATTCAGGTTATCGGCCTGGATACCCAACTGGAACGACTGCTGCTACAGGCGCTGCAGGGAGGCGGCGGTCTCGAACCGGGGCTTGCCGACCGCCTGCTTGAGCAGGCGCGGCAGGCACTGCAGCGCCAGGAGATGCTCAGCGCGCCGCCGGTGCTGCTGGTTAACCACGCGCTGCGCCCGCTACTGGCGCGCTTCCTGCGTCGTAGCCTGCCGCAGATGGCGGTACTTTCCAACCTGGAGATCAACGACGATCGCCAGATTCGCATGACCTCAACCATTGGAGCGGCCTGATGACGCGCTTTCTTCCTTTATTGTGCCTTTTATTGCCGGTTGCCGCCGGCGCGGCGTCGGGCTCATGGATTGCCGAAGGGCCCGGCGTCACTCTTGAACAGGGCGGGATGAGTGATTCTTCCGCCGCGCTGCTGCCGCCCAATACGCTACCCGGCGGCAATGCGCGCATCGAGACCGTTAGCTGGCGCTATCGCCTGCTGTCAGCGGAGCCGGCGGGGCTGCAGGTGCATTTATGTAGCCTGAATCGCTGTATTCCGCTGACCAGCGCCAGCGGTACCAGCCACGCGTTGGCAGGCGAGGCGGCAGAAGGGCCGCTGCGGTTTGTCTATTCCGTACAGACCCGCGGGCCGTTAAACCCGCCGCTGCGGGCGATTGCCAATCAGGTTATCGTTAATTATCAGTAGTCGCGGGGGAAAGTTTTGTATTAATACAGACCGTAGGCCGGATAAGGCGCAGCCGCCATCCGGCACGAAAATGGCTCGTTATCCGCGGTTATTGCCCGGCGGCGCTACGCTTGCGCGGGCCTACAGATCACATGCCGGCGTAGGTCAGGTAAGCGTAGCGCCACCTGACAAAAAACGGCGCTACGGGTAATCGTCACCAGCGGGGAAAATACAGAGAAAGGCGTTCAGACGCCGATTTTACGGCCCAGCAGACTCGCGGCGCGCGACTGGCCATCCGGCCCGTACAGCGATTTATTATTCTTGCTAAGAATTGCCAGCGCCTGCTGGTTATGGGCGATCTGTTGATTGAGCAACAGGCCGTTATGCTGATTCTTTTCACGCAGGCTCTGGCTTAACTGTTGGATCTGCCGCCAGCGTTCGCCGAAGCTTTCATTGCCGGGGTAAGGCGCGCGTAGCGCAAGGTTAGCTTCCAGCGCCGGCCGCTGTTGCTCAAGCCAGGCCACCGTCGCCAGCAGCTGGCTCTTGCTATCGGTGATGCGCTGCAGTGCTACGCCGGGCAGTTCATCCGCACACAGCAACTGTTGCTCTTGCGCCAGCACGTCATCCAGCGTCCGCAGGGTTTCCGCCAGTTTATCCAGCAGAGTGCGTAATCTGTCCATCATCAGGCCTTATCTGTTTTGCTACCGGCAAGGCGCTGGATATCGTTGTGCGCATCCTGCAGCAGGGCGTCGGCGATTTTGCCCGCGTCCATTTTCAGTTCGCCGCTGCGAATCGCCTGTTTGATGGCCTCAACCCGGTTCATATCAATATCCTGGGTGCCTGGCTGCATCAGCCGCGCCTGCGCATCGCTCAGTTTCACTTTGGTGGCGCTAACGGCGGTTTCCGCCACGGCGGCCTTACGCGGCTGAAGCGGGTTGTCGGCCGGGGTTTCACGCGGCTGCACCGTGGAAACCGGC
This sequence comes from Klebsiella sp. 141203, assembly GCF_032601985.1. Lineage (NCBI taxonomy): Bacteria > Pseudomonadati > Pseudomonadota > Gammaproteobacteria > Enterobacterales > Enterobacteriaceae > Klebsiella > Klebsiella sp. 141203. Next base: position 608,267 of record NZ_JAQIRL010000002.1, read on the forward strand.
TGTAACCGTTGGGTGCGATCGATACTCATGGTCCATCTCCAAAATGGGTTTCTAATGGGGTTATCGGCAGGGGCTGGCAAACCTTTACTTTTTTATAACGTAATACGGATGGATCCATCCTCCCCGGCGATACCGCTGACGATTTTGCCGGAAACCATGCGTACGCGCACGCTATCTTCGGCCGCCGCGTTATTCATCGCCTTACCGGCACCGCTGATGCTAAAGCCGTCGCCCTCGGCCATGACCTGCACCGGCTGACCGGCTTTAATCACCCACGCGCGACGCAGCATCGACAGCGTCAGCGGTTGCCCTGGGCTGATATTTCGCAGCGTCACGGCGCCCAGCGCTTTCTTACTGTCGGTCAGCGTACGCGGCGGCAAGGTATCGAGCCTGCCTGATTTTAGCACCACATCCGCCGGGGTCAGCGGCGTTCCGCCGCTAATACCGCGCGCCGCCGTCAGATAACGGCCAAATACCTGCACCTGGGTCTGAATAAACCGCCGCTCCTGTCCGCAGCGGGCGGAGACGCTGATATTGCCGCCGATTCGCGCATTGGGCGCCAGCGACAGCTGCGGTAATTCACACGGCGGCCACTGGGCGGGCGGCGTTCGTACCAGCACTTTCACCTCCACGGCATTAGCGTTGAATTTGCTTTTAATGAAGCTTTCGATTTGCGTCGCCAGCGTGTCGGCGCGGGCGCTCAGGCTGCACAGCAGGCCGACCAGCAGGATTTTACTTTTCATCGCGTTCCCCTCACGCCACCCGGAAAGGGGTTAAGTGTAACGGCTGCCCTGAGGGACTAAACAGATAAATAGCGCTCCATTTAGCCCCTATTCCCGCGATAGGTTGGCGCAGGGGGCGTTTATGCTGTCGGCTCCAAATTCTAACCTTGCGGAGGGAGCATGCTCGACAAACTGGACGCTGCTCTGCGTTTTGGCCAGGAGGCGCTGAACCTGCGCGCCCAGCGCCAGGAAATACTGGCCGCCAATATCGCCAACGCAGACACGCCGGGCTATCAGGCGCGGGATATCGATTTCGCCAGCCAACTGAATAAAGTCCTGCAACAGGGGCGGGTAAACGGCAACGGCATGGCGCTTAACCTGACGGCGGCGCGCCATATTCCGGCGCAAACCATGCAGCCGCCGGAGCTGGATCTGCTGTTCCGGGTGCCGGACCAGCCGTCGATGGACGGCAACACGGTGGACATGGATCGCGAACGCACCAACTTCGCTGACAACAGCCTGAAATATCAGACCGACCTGACGCTGCTCAACGGTCAGATCAAAGGGATGATGTCGGTGCTGCAACAAGGATAAGGCGAATGTCTTTACTCAATATTTTTGATATCTCCGGCTCGGCGCTCTCGGCCCAGTCGCAGCGGATGAACGTCAGCGCCAGCAATATGGCCAACGCCGATAGCGTCACCGGCCCGGATGGCGAACCCTATCGCGCGAAGCAGGTGGTGTTCGAAGTGGCCGCGGCGCCAGGGCAGCAGACCGGCGGCGTGCGCGTCTCGCAGGTGGTCGATGACCCGGCGCCCGCGCGGATGGTTTATCAACCGGGCAACCCGTTGGCTGATGCTAAGGGTTATGTGCGGATGCCGAACGTCGATGTGGTGAGTGAAATGGTTAACACCATCTCCGCCTCCCGCAGCTATCAGGCCAACGTCGAAGTGCTCAACACCACTAAGTCGATGATGATGAAAACCCTGACATTGGGTCAGTAACCGGAGATCCCGATGGCTATCGCCGCAACCACCAATGAATCGACCAATAACGCGGTTCTTGATTCCGCCAGCAAAAGCAGCACCAGTCAGGATCTGCATAACAGCTTCCTGACGTTGCTGGTGGCGCAGTTGAAAAATCAGGACCCGACCAACCCGATGCAGAACAACGAGCTGACCTCGCAGCTGGCGCAGATTAATACCGTACAGGGCATCGAAAAACTCAACACCACCCTTGGCGCGATCTCCGGGCAGATCAACAGCAACCAGTCGCTGCAGGCCAGCGCGCTGATCGGCCACGGCGTGATGGTACCGGGTAATAACATTCTGGTCGGCAGCAAAGAAGGCCAGGTCAGCACCACGCCGTTTGGCGTCGAACTGGAGCGCGCCGCCGATCAGGTCACGGCAACCATTACCAACGCCAACGGCCAGGTGGTGCGGACCATTGAGATTGGCGGCCTCACCGCCGGGGTGCACGCCTTTACCTGGGACGGCTCGCTGGATGATGGTACCGCCGCGCCGGACGGCGCCTATAAAGTGGCGATTAACGCCAAGGGCAACGGCGAGCAACTGGTGGCGCGCAGCCTGCATTTCGGCATGGTTAACGGCGTGATTAACGACAGCAACGGCGCGAAGCTGGATCTCGGCCTTGCCGGTAACGCCAGTCTCGAAGAAGTGCGGCAGATCCTGTAATTCGCACCTGATTTTATCGATATCCTCAATATTTGGAGAGTAACATGGCCTTTTCTCAGGCAGTCAGCGGCTTAAACGCGGCGGCCACCAATCTCGACGTGATTGGCAACAACATCGCTAACTCCGCGACCGCGGGTTTCAAATCCGGCAGCGTGTCGTTCGCCGATATGTTTGCCGGTTCGCAGGTCGGGCTGGGGGTTAAAGTTTCCGGGATCACCCAGAACTTTAAAGGCGGCACCACCACCGGCACCAGCCGCGCGCTGGATGTGGCGATCAACGGCAACGGCTTCTTCCGCATGCAGGATAAAGACGGCGGTATTTTCTATACCCGCAACGGTCAGTTTAAGCTGGACGAAAACCGCAATCTGACCAATATGCAGGGGCTGCAGCTTACCGGCTATCCGGCCGCCGGCACGCCGCCGACCATTCAGCAGGGCGCCAACCCGGTACCGCTGAGCATACCGGAAGGGATGATGAACGCCAAAGCGTCGACTTCCGGTGAAATGGTCGCCAACCTGAAGTCCACGCATAAAGTGCCGGAGAACAAGACCTTCGACCCGGCGAAGCAGGATAGCTACAACTACGTCAACACCATCACCGCCTACGATTCGCTGGGTAACGCCCACAACATCAACGCCTATTTCGTGAAAACCGACGATAACAAATGGCAGGTCTATACCCAGGACGGCAGCGCGGCTGCGGTCAGCGCGGGCACCATGGAGTTCAATACCAGCGGCAACCTGGTGAGCGTTAACGGCCAGGCGGGCGAGTTTAGCATGACCATTCCGATGAGCGCGAAAGACGGCGCACCGGCGCAGAACTTCACGCTTAGCTTCGCCGGGAGTATGCAGCAGAACGTCGGTAGCGATTCGGTGAGTAAAGTGGCGCAGGATGGTTATGCCGCCGGCGAATACACCAACTTCCAGATTAATGATGACGGTACCGTCGTCGGTATCTACTCCAACCAGCAGACCCAGGTCCTGGGGCAGATTGTGATGGCCAACTTCTCCAACCCGGAAGGTCTGGCGTCGCAGGGCGATAACGTCTGGCAGGAGACCGGCGCGTCCGGCCAGCCACGCGTGGGACTCTCCGGCGGCGGCGGTTTTGGCAAACTGACCAGCGGCGCGCTGGAATCGTCCAACGTCGACCTGAGCCAGGAGCTGGTGAACATGATTGTCGCCCAGCGTAACTATCAGTCCAACGCCCAGACCATCAAGACGCAGGATTCGATCCTGCAGACGCTGGTCAGCCTGCGCTAACGGAACTGAGTTATGGATCACGCGATTTATACCGCGATGGGCGCCGCGCGCCAGACGCTGGAGCAACAGTCGATTACCGCCAACAATCTCGCCAACGCCTCGACGCCGGGCTTTCGCGCCCAGCTCGCCGCGCTACGCGCGGTGCCGGTTGACGGGCCGAGCCTCGCCACCCGCACGCTGGTGGCGGCCTCGACGCCGGGCGCCGATATGAGCCAGGGGGCGCTGAACTACACCGGGCGCCCGCTGGACGTGGCGCTGCAGCAGGACGGTTTTCTGGCGCTCAGCCTGCCGGGCGGCGGCGAAGCCTATACCCGCAACGGCAGCATTCAGGTTTCAGCTAACGGTCAGTTGACGGTGCAGGGAATGCCGCTGCAGGGCGACGGCGGGCCGATTGAGGTACCGCCATCGGCGGAAATCACTATCGCGGCCGACGGCACCATTTCGGCGCTGAACCCCGGTGACCCACCGAACACCATCGCGCAGATTGGCCGCCTGAAGCTGGTGAAAGCCGATGCGCGCGAAGTGATGCGCGGCGATGACGGCCTGTTCCGCCTGACCCCGGAAACCCAGCAGCGCCGCGGCAATCTGTTGGCCAACGACCCGCAGGTGCGGGTCATGCCGGGCGTGCTGGAGGGCAGTAACGTCAAGCCGATGGAGACCATGGTCGATATGATCGCCAACGCCCGTCGCTTTGAAATGCAAATGAAGGTCATCCACAGCGTGGATGAGAACGAACAGCGGGCGAACTCTCTGCTGTCAGTAAGCTGATAGCCAGTCGGCCCGCGGCCAAAGGAAATAACCAATGATTCCCTCTTTATGGATTGCGAAAACCGGTCTTGATGCGCAGCAGACCAATATGGACGTGATCGCCAACAACCTGGCGAACGTCAGCACCAACGGTTTTAAACGCCAGCGCGCGGTATTTGAAGACCTGCTGTATCAGACCATGCGCCAGCCGGGGGCGCAGTCCTCCGAACAGACCACGCTGCCTTCCGGCCTGCAGATCGGTACCGGCGTGCGCCCGGTCGCCACCGAGCGTCTGCATAGCCAGGGCAACCTGTCGCAGACCAACAACAGCAAAGACGTGGCGATTAAAGGCCAGGGCTTCTTCCAGGTGCTGCTGCCGGACGGCAGCCAGGCTTACACCCGCGACGGCTCGTTCCAGATCGATCAGAACGGCCAACTGGTGACCGCCAGCGGCTTCCAGGTGCAGCCGGCGATCACCATACCGGCCAACGCGTTGACCATTACCATCGCCCGCGATGGCATCGTGAGCGTCACCCAGCAGGGTCAAACTGCCGCCCAGCAGGTCGGGCAATTGACGTTAACCACCTTTATTAACGACAGCGGCCTTGAAAGCGTGGGCGAGAACCTCTACCAGGAAACTGAAAGCTCCGGCGCGCCGAATGAGAGCACGCCGGGCCTGAACGGCGCCGGTATGCTCTACCAGGGTTATGTCGAGACCTCTAACGTCAACGTGGCGGAAGAGCTCGTCAATATGATCCAGACCCAGCGCGCCTATGAGATCAACAGCAAAGCGGTTTCGACGTCGGATCAGATGCTGCAGAAGCTGACCCAACTGTAATGTTTGATGACGGGCGTCGCCTGCCGCGCCCGTCGCTTTTTTGGTGTAACAAAGGCGATACCCCGTGGTAACCACACATTCGATGGCCACCCTGCCGCGCCAGGGACAACGCTTGCTGGCGGGCATGGTGATGCTGACGCTGAGCGGCTGCGCGTACATTCCGCATAAACCGTTGGTCGATGGTTCGACCTCGGCGCAGCCCGCGCCGCCGACCGCGCCGGTACCGAACGGCTCAATTTTTCAGGCCGCGCAGCCGATGAACTACGGCTATCAGCCGCTGTTTGAGGACCGCCGCCCGCGCAACGTTGGCGACACGCTGACCATCGTGCTGCAGGAAAACGTCAGCGCCAGCAAGAGTTCTTCCGCCAATGCCAGCCGTAACGGTTCCAGCAAGTTTGGCGTCGCCACCGCGCCGCGCTACTTAGACGGCCTGCTGGGCAACGCCCGCGCCGATATGGATATTTCCGGCGATAACAGTTTCGGCGGTAAAGGCGGGGCGAATGCCAATAACACCTTCAACGGCACCATTACCGTCACCGTTAATCAGGTGTTGAGCAACGGCAACCTGCACGTGGTGGGGGAAAAACAGATCGCCATTAACCAGGGCACCGAGTTCATCCGCTTCTCCGGGGTGGTTAACCCGCGCACCATCAGCGGTAGCAACTCGGTTACCTCAACGCAGGTGGCGGACGCGCGCATCGAGTATGTCGGCAACGGCTACATCAATGAAGCGCAGACGATGGGCTGGCTGCAGCGGTTCTTCCTCAACGTCTCCCCGTACTAATGAGCGGGCCATTGGCGCTGTTACTGAAAAGAGATTCACATGGTTAAAAAACTCATCATTGCGCTATTAATCGGCGCGGCCAGCTTACCGGCGACGGCGGAGCGTATTCGCGATCTGGTGACGGTACAGGGCGTGCGAGATAACGCCTTAATCGGCTACGGCCTGGTGGTGGGGCTCGACGGCTCCGGCGACCAGACCATGCAAACGCCGTTTACCACCCAAAGCCTGAGCAACATGCTATCGCAGCTCGGTATTACCGTGCCGCCGGGCACCAACATGCAGCTTAAGAACGTCGCCGCGGTGATGGTCACGGCGAAGCTGCCGCCTTTCGCGCGCGCGGGGCAGAATATCGATGTGGTGGTCTCATCAATGGGCAACGCCAAAAGCCTGCGCGGCGGGACCTTGCTGATGACGCCGCTCAAAGGGGTGGATAACCAGGTTTATGCGCTGGCGCAGGGCAACGTGCTGGTGGGCGGCGCCGGCGCGGCGGCGGGCGGCAGCAGCGTACAGGTCAATCAGTTGGCCGGCGGACGCATCAGCAACGGCGCCACCATCGAGCGCGAACTGCCGACCACGTTCGGCAGCGGTGGGGTGCTCAACCTGCAGCTCAATGATGAAGATTTCACCCTCGCGCAGCAGATTAGCGATGCGATTAATCGCCAGCGCGGCGGCGGCACCGCATCGCCGCTCGATGCGCGTACTATTCAGGTACTGGTGCCGCAGGGCAATAGCTCGCAGGTGCGTTTCCTCGCCGAGATCCAGAATATCAACGTTAACGTTGGCGCCATGGACGCCAAAGTGATCATCAACTCGCGTACCGGTTCGGTGGTGATGAATCGCGAGGTGATCCTTGATTCCTGCGCGGTGGCTCAGGGCAACCTGTCGGTGGTGGTCGATAGACAAACCAGCGTCAGCCAGCCGACGACGCCGTTTGGCGGCGGCCAGACGGTGGTCACGCCGAATACCCAGATTTCAATGCAGCAGCAGGGCGGTTCACTGCAGAAAATCAACGCCAGCGCCAACCTCAACAACGTGGTGCGCGCGCTGAACGCGCTGGGAGCGACGCCAATCGACCTGATGTCGATTCTGCAAGCCATGCAAAGCGCCGGCTGCCTGCGCGCCAAACTGGAAATTATCTAATGGCCAGCGATGTTATGGCGATGTCGGGCGCCGCCTATGACGCCCAGGCGCTGAACGGCCTGAAGCGCGATGCCGCCGCCGATCCGCAGGGCAACCTCAAGCAGGTGGCGCAGCAGGTCGAAGGCATGTTTGTACAGATGATGCTAAAGAGCATGCGCGCCGCGCTACCACAGGATGGCGTACTCAGCAGCGACCAGACCCGGCTCTACACCTCGATGTACGATCAGCAGATTGCTCAGCAGATGTCGCAAAAGGGATTAGGGCTGGCCGACATGATGGTCAAGCAGATGAGCAACGCCAACGCGGCCCCCAGCGAAACGGCGGGCACCGCGCCGATGGCGCTGGATAATGAGGTGCTGCAGACGCTGCCGAATCAGGCGCTGGAGCAGATGATCCGCCGGGCGGTGCCGAAAGCGCCGCCGGTCGCCGCGCCGCTATCGCTCAACAACGGCAATTTCGTTGCCCGTCTGTCAATGCCGGCGCGCGCCGCCAGTGAGCGCAGCGGGATCCCGCATCAGCTGATTGTCGCCCAGGCGGCGCTGGAATCCGGCTGGGGGCAGCGCGAAATCCCGACCGCCGACGGCTCGCCGAGCTACAACCTGTTTGGTATTAAAGCCGGGGGCAACTGGAAGGGGCCGGTTACCGAGATCACCACCACTGAGTTTGAACAGGGGGTGGCGAAGAAGGTGAAGGCCAAATTCCGCGTTTACGATTCGTATTTCTCGGCGATTGCTGACTACGTCAAGCTGCTGACCAACAACCCGCGTTATGCCTCGGTTGCTGAAGCATCGACTCCGGAGCAGGCGGCGCACGAGCTGCAGCGCGCAGGCTACGCCACCGACCCGCAATACGCCAGCAAGCTGGTCAGCGTGATTCAGCAGATGAAGCACGCCGGGGCGCAGGCGGTGAAAGCCTATGCCGCGGATATTAACGATCTGTTCTAGGTTCGAAGGTCGCGCCTTCTCCGGGCTACCAAATCGCACAGCGCGTAGGCCGGATAAGCGTAGCGCCATCCGGCATAAAAGCGGCTGCGGAATTTTGCAGGCAGATTTACTCAAGTTTTTACTTCTCTGACCGATAACAAGGGCAAGCTGAGCGAATTGACTTGGCAGCATAAGGAACCCTGATGTCCAATAGCTTAATCAATACGGCGATGAGCGGACTGAATGCGGCGCAGGTGGCGCTCAGTACCGTCAGCAACAATATCTCTAACTACAACGTAGCGGGTTATAACCGGCAGACGGCGATTCTGGCCCAAAACGGCGGCCTGGCCACTATGAACGGTTTTATCGGTAACGGCGTGACCGTGACCAGCGTGAACCGCGAATATAACCAGTTCATCACTAACCAGTTGCGCGGCGCGCAGAGCGCGGCCGGTTCGCAGAACGCCTACTACGAAAAGATTTCGCAGATCGATAACCTGCTGGCCAGCAAAACTAATACCCTCTCGGGGAGCCTGCAGGATTTTTTCACCAATTTGCAGAACCTGGTGAGCAACGCCGGTGACGACGCGGCGCGACAGACGGTACTGGGTAAGGCTAACGGCCTGGTCAACCAGTTTAATAATACCGATAAATATCTGCGCGACATGGACAGCGGCGTTAATCAGCAGATTAACGACACCGCCCAGCAGATTAACAGCTATAGCCAGCAGATTGCCCGTCTTAACGATGAGATTACCCGCCTGCGCGGCAGCGCCAGCGGCGAACCGAACGCGCTGCTCGATCAGCGCGATCAGCTGGTCAGCGAACTCAACCAACTGGTGGGCGTTCAGGTAACCCAGCAGGACGGCGACGCCTATACCGTCTCCTTCGCCAACGGCCTGACCCTGGTGCAGGGCAACAACAGCTATCAGGTGGAAGCGATCCCTTCCAGCAGCGATCCTTCGCGCCTGACTCTCGGCTATAACCGCGGCAGCGGCGCCAGCGAAGTGCCGGAAGGACAGATCACCAGCGGCAGCCTGAGCGGCGTGCTGCGTTTTCGCAGCGAGACGCTGGACGGCGTGCGCAATCAGCTCGGCCAACTGGCTCTGGCGATGGCCGATAGCTTTAACCAGCAGCACCGCGAGGGCTTCGATCTCAACGGTGAGCAGGGGGGCGATTTCTTCAGCTTCAGCGGCGCGCGGGTGGTTGATAACACGCGCAATACCGGCGATGCCTCGCTGTCGGTCTCGTATACCGATACCAGCAAGGTAAAAGCCAACGACTACCGCGTGGAGTATGACGGCGCCAACTGGCAGGTCAGCCGTCTGCCGGACAACGTCAAAGTCAACGCCACCGCCGGTAAAGATGCAGACGGTAACCCGACGCTGAGCTTTGATGGTCTCGAAGTCAGCATTGATGGCAACCCGCAGCAGAAAGATAGCTTTACGGTGAAGCCGGTCAGCGACGTGGCGGGCAACCTGAAAGTGGCGATTACCGATTCAGCGAAAATCGCCGCCGCCGGTAAAGATGACAGCGGCCGCGGCGATAACGATAACGCTAAAAAACTGCTCGACCTGCAGACCAAAAACCTGGTGGATGGCAAAGCAACGCTCAGCGGCGCCTACGCCGGGATCGTCAGCGGCGTGGGCAACCAGACCGCCGCTGCGAAGGTGAGCAGCGAATCGCAGTCCAGTATCGTCACCCAACTGGCCCGTCAACAGCAGTCGCTCTCCGGGGTAAACCTCGACGAAGAGTATGGCGAGCTTCTGCGTTTCCAGCAGTACTACATGGCGAACGCCCAGGTGATCCAGACCGCCAGCTCGCTGTTCGACGCGCTGCTGAATATTCGTTGATTGTATTGAGGAACTGACAGCATGCGCATGAGCACCAGCATGATGTACCAACAGAACATGACCGGCATCACCGGCAATCAGTCGCTGTTTATGAAGGCCGCCGAGCAGCTTTCAACCGGCAAGAAGGTGATTAATCCCTCCGACGATCCGCTGGCGGCATCGCGCGCGGTGATGCTGTCGCAATCGCAGGCCGAGAACAATCAGTACACCCTGGCGCGCACTTTCGCCCGCCAGAGCGTATCGATGGAAGAGACCGTGCTTTCCGGAGCCACCTCGACGATTTCTGATATCAAGGCGCTGATCGTTAATGCCGGCGGCACCGAGAGCGATAACGACCGCGATTCGCTGGCGACCCAGCTACAGGGGCTGAAGGATCAACTGCTGAACCAGGCCAACAGTACCGACGGCAACGGACGCTACCTGTTTGGCGGCTATGAGAATGACAAGCCGCCGTTTGTCGATACTAACGGCAAGATTAGCTATCAGGGCGGCAATAAAACCGTGGAACAGAAGGTTGACGCCAACCGTACGATGACCATCGGCCATACCGGTAATTCGGTATTTATGGCGCTGACCAGCAATCCGAAGCCGGAGCCGGACGGCAGCGCGCCGGTCGCCGATGTGTTCGCCAGTATCGATATTGCGCTGGAAGCGTTGAAAACGCCGCTGCAGGGGGCCGATGACGCCACCAAACAGCAGGTGAACGATGCGCTGGCGAAGGCTAATCGCGGCCTCGATAACTCCTACAACAAGGTATTGAGCGTGCGCGCCGAGCTGGGCAACCAGCTGCAGGAAATGGATCAGCTCGATAGCATCGGTAAAGAGCGTGATATGACCAACCAGCTGCAGATGAGCGCCCTGACCGATGCTGACCTTGCGGAATCTATCTCTTCTTATTTTATGCAGCAGGCGGCGCTGCAGGCATCTTATAAAACTTTCAGCGATATGCAGGGCATGTCGCTGTTTCAGATGAATCGCTAATCACGAATAACCACTTTTTCATTTAGCACCTTGGCACGTCATCCCGTTCTCTCTGTGTACGCGGGGTGAGGTGCCCTTTTTTTATCAGGCGGAAGTGGGGGGCTCTCAGCGACAAATTCACCACCTCATAGCGTGTAAACTCAAACCGGATCCCAACCTTCACACCATATCCTCTCAAGGAGAATTCCGGATGTTTACTCATATGCGTATCGCCAAACCCGTCACCGATCTTGCAAGGTCCTGTTTGATGTACTGTCAAGGATTGGGCTTACACAAAATTGCTGAATTTAACGATCACGATGGTTTTAATGGAATAATGTTAGGGCGAGAGGGATTGGGCTGGCATATAGAATTCACCTGGTGCCAATATCATCCAGTACAACCCTTGCAGACGGAGGAGGATCTACTCGTGCTGTATTACCCGGATAAGAAAGGGTGGTTAGATGCTTGCGCCAGAATGCGCGAAGCAGGCTTTAATTTGACGAATTCTTTTAACCCTTATTGGGATATCAATGGCCAAACGTTCGTTGATCCAGATGGCTACAGGGTGGTACTCCAGAACAAGGCGTGGCGATAATGGTTTGCGCCTCAATGCGCTAATTCTCATCCATCAAGCCATAGTGCTGGAGTGTTTATTTAAACAATCTAATGCCCTTTGCCACAATTTTTTTAAATTCAGGGCATTGCATATGTTCCGGCGCAGTACAGCGGGCAGCGTGTTTTAGCCCCTGACTTAACAGCTGTAATCGGCGAATGGTGTTATCAATCTCCTTCGCGCGCTGCTCAAGGCGTTGGTGATCAATCGCTATCTTGCCGTCAGCGTTAACTATCTCGGCTATCTCCGCAAGCGAAAAACCGGCGGCCTGTCCCAGCACGATCAGTTCCAGCTTACTCAACACATTTTCATGGTACTGCCTTCGCAGACCATGGCGACCGATCGGCTTGATTAAGCCTTTCTTTTCATAAAACCGCAGCGCTGAAGGCGTGATGCCGGAAAGCGCCGAGACCTCGCTGATATCCAGTTCTTTCATGATTGACTTGAACCTCGCTTTAAGTTGCACACTCTTCGACAGAGTAGCATTGACGCATAAAAAGGAAGAAGAAATTGAATATCATGGTTGTTGTGCAAATTTTAGTAACGGGGATCGGCGCGACGTTAGTCATGGATTTATGGTCGCTCTTTCAGAAGCATATACTCAAGATTGCGCCGTTGAACTATGCGCTGGTCGGTCGCTGGGCGTTATGGCTTGCGCGGGGGACAGTGCGACATAACACCATCACCGCAACCCCTCCGCTACACGGAGAGCGTTTTATCGGCTGGTTATGCCATTATATGATCGGTATCGCTTTTGCGGCGGTGCCGCTTGTGTTGAGCGGCGCCGATTGGTTTTATGCCCCCACTCTGGCGACAGCGCTGCTGTCAGGGGTCGTAACCTTATTGGCGCCGTTCTTGATCCTGCAGCCCGCATTTGGTTTTGGCATCGCGGCGTCACGGCTTCCCCGACCGTGGCTGGCGCGTTCGCTGAGCCTGCTCGCGCACCTGGCCTATGGCATTGGGCTGTGTCTGACGGCGAGCGTACTTTCACGGTGCCCATTACTTTGATAGGTATTCGCTGGTACACGTTTTACCGTCAGCGAATGCTGGTATAGCAGGCGTATCGCAGCAGACTCTTTTTACACGCCGGAGATGTGCTTTTTGTAAAAACAAGAGTAGGCAAATAATGCCTACTCTCTTATAGTCTTTTAAATAAGTCGATCATCTACCTTGATTGGGTAAATAGGCTTATTCTGACTTTTTGTATTGATAAGATGCAGAAGGGGATGAGTTATTAAATATTCCGTCAAAGTATGAATCTGTATCTTTAATTGATTTTCCTTCATATTTATCCAGAAAATCATCAACTGCTGCCTTAAACTTATCATTGCTCATGTATTCTTCAATTTTAAATGTCCCGCCGATTGTGTTTACACCAAAGTTAAGGTTGACTTCATTATATGAAGCACAGGATGTAGATATTTTCTTTTGCTCCTGGCTAAAGTAAGTTCCATATACAAGAAAGCTAGGTTTGTAAAATACGTTACCGCTTTGATCTTTGAATAAATCATGAGTAGAATATGCATATAAATAATTATAGGCAGCTTGCGTTTTACTCATTTGTGCACTGAGGCCGTCACCAAATCCCTTCAGGAAATTTGCGAAGGCTGTAACATCGCCTGCTATAACGTTACATGCAAAGTTAATTACACTTTTTGCAATCTCAATACCTTGTACTGACGTATTTAAACTTCTGTCACCTGAAACAGGATCTGTGAAAAACGCATTAGTAAGATGCTTAGTGACTTCTTGCCATTGCTCGAAATTATACTTGTCGGTGCTGCTGGGTGCCTTTTTATTAACAGCTGCACTGGCTACACCTACGAAGCGTTCCATTAATAAACGGCCTACTTTGACCTGTTCCTTCAAGGCTTCTGGAGCATCATTAAATTGATATGTTTGATATTGAACAGCGCCCTCCTTAGAAAGCCCTTGAACAAGCGGAAGATCCTCTGAAAGAAGCTCAGCATCTTTTAAATCATAAATTTTTCTGAAATATTCATGTGCCGACTGTACTGCATTTTCATTGAACATAGCAAACTCCTATAATATTGTTTTTCCTAAACATCAAATGAAATCAACATGAAAACATTTGATTTAGGTTAGATGTAGATGATGATATAACCTTACATGGCAAGTTATTTGTTAAATTACTAGCCATATAGTTTGAGCCTTCGCTTATGCTGAAAATGAAACACTCGAATTAAAAATAATTACATTAATTATATATGTTTATAAGCATATTACATCTTTCAGTAATGCATATCCCCTCCGTAATTAGTGAAGTGTATTTTTTTTTGAATTGATAGTAGATACACATTAGAGTCCAATCATGATAACCCGTGGCATATATCTACCCATCATTTGTTCTATACCAACAAATGCAGTTCTTTTAAGACCGCGAGTTATTGTCCATGAACACTTAACTCTGGGGGGTTAACATAAATAACCCATGTCCCTTTGATATTCGCTAAGCTAATGTTACTGATTAAACAATGATTCGGATTCTTTGGTAGCGGGTCTGATTCAATTTTGGCATTTTTATTTATTAAAGTTGAGGCTTTAGTCGCTCCTGCTTTTTTCCAGATGCTCTTTCGGGTCTTATCCGAGCCTATTAACTCATTTACTAAACCCTGGTTCGCGCCAGAGTCTTTTCGGGAGCAAAGAGCCGAAACATTTTGCAAATTATCAGGGTATCCATCCTGATTTTCATAATTCTCATCCATATTTGCGGCGCCGTAACGAACAACTAACGCACCTTTCGGTACTTTTTCGCTTGCGTAAGTCGTTGTTGACATAATGAAGATAATGCCAGCTATAACATACAGAATATTAGATATTCTCATTTAAACCTCTTCATTTTAAATTTATTAGTTTATAGATGTGTTGTGGTTGTTTTTATCATAAAGCAGAGTTGAAACATCCACGGTAGACGTTACATGTTTTTTTGATTAAAAATACTTAAATGAAAAACCTCTCTCGTTATGACTGTTATAGGAATGCTGATCTAAGAGATGTACCATATTTATTAAGACGCATGCCTGCACCATTGATTAATATCAACAGCGGTTTTTTTAATACAGCAGATGACTCGCATTTAACAGCAAGTGTCTTTACCTTGATTGGTAATCATCTATCCATTGAATCGCCTAATGCAAAAGTTTAGGTTCATTACTTTTTTATACAACTCGTTTAGTATTTAGAGTTAGAAAGCATTGCTTATTTAAGCCGTTGAATTTCAAGGGGGCTAAAAAGCATTGAATTGTGTGGTGTATATACATAACTAGTTGATGCAGAGTGCATTTGTCGGCTCTGATGGTTGCAGGATTTCATATTGCACAAATAAGATGTTAATCTCGGAATAATCTAATATTCGATCTAATAAACTATTTGTCTATTTTTATAAGGATAATGTGCTGCATGTGATTCAATTGCTCTCCTTTGTTAGGTAAATCTGGTATGAGTTAAGTGGTCCCTTGCTGTTACCCCTGCTCTTAAATATGCATGTACAACCATTAAATCCTCTGCAATATGATGTTCATAAATGGTTTCAGAGTGTGAATGGACGACCCTGCGCTACTCACTTCTTGACCTTATCGGTATTTGGCGTGATTCAGTCACTTAAAGCAGGTGATTTTACGTTATGGATCTTCGCGCAGTTCAGATATCAGGAAGGTCAGAGTCGATAACATAAAAGAAACCCTGAACCATCAAGCTCATATCATGGGAAATTTTCCAGCCTGATGTTAAGCGCAGGAGTCTGCGCTAAGAGGACGGGTGAATAGGCATGGCTTCGGCAGTTCCAGCTTCCGTTTCTCGCGTAAAGCATCTCTCCCGAGCGATGCCAGAGATGGGCATCATTTATCGGCCAGGATTATCTCGAACTGATAGCCAGTTTCACCGCAAAACATAAAAATAAACCGCCGGTTGCTCTGTCCATGATGCTAACAACGCTGCTTTTTTTCAGGATGGTTGAAGCAAAATGCGTGGATAAGATAAGCGTCACTGACCAGAGAGTGCCAATCGTGACGTGAATGCTGACCAGGATAAATGTCCATAGTAAAGGGGAGTGCCCGGCAGGAATAAACTGAGGCAAAAACGAGATATAGAATATGCCCATTTTGGGGTTAAGCACATTCCCAAGCATCCCTCTGATAAACCAGTTGTTGTGTGAAGCTACGCTGCCATTATCGTGGTTGAAAGACGAACGAGGCCGCATCAGAAGCTGTATGCCAAGCCAGCTCAGATAGGCGGCTCCGCCGATTTTCAGAAGTGTGTAAGCCAACGTTGAAACCGCCAGCAGGGCGCCGAGGCCCAGTGCAACAATCGCTCCCCAGATGAAACAACCAGTATCAATGCCCAGCGCCGCCTGAAATGCTTTTTTACCACCTTCAGCACAGGCGGTGCGCAAAATGAGTGCCGTGTCCAGGCCGGGAGTCAGGGTAAGCAAAAGCGCAGCAAGGGAAAAAGCGAGAAGTGAATCGGTAACAGACATTTTCTTTATCCGAAAGAGCGGATGCTACCCGATTATTGCTAACCGTTCAATCTCATGCCGGGGTGATCCGCTGCGGGCCGCCAGAAAATGCGATCGGCCCGCAGCAGATTGTCCCCTGAACTCAGATTTTCTGCGGTATCGCGCTCTTACCGTCACGACCAATAATAATTCCGTCTTTCAATACCAGCTTGCGCGGCGGCGTGTATAACACCGCTGCCGGCACGTCGCTGGCTTCCAGCACCACCAGGTTGGCGGCGTTACCTTCCTTCAGATGTTCCAGCCCGTGGTTCGGCAGATTAATATGCTGGGCCGGAATACGCGTTATCATCTCGAAGGGGCGCATCAGCGGCGCATCTGCACGGTAATTGGCGCTGTAGGCGAACGTTTTCGCACGTTGTAGCTGATCGCCATCTCCCCAGGGGGACCACATATCCTGAATATTGTCGTTCGCCGCAGCGTAGAGAATTCCGGCATCTAATAGTGGTTCGATAGGCGGGAATGCGACATTGCCCGGAGCCGTGCCGATAACGCGGACGCCTAAGTCAGCCATGTCGGCCAGAACGGCGTTCAGTTCGCTTTCGGATATTTGTCCGAGTGAAAACGCGTGCGAGAGAGTGATTTTATCCTTCATCCCCAGCGCCTTGCCGCGAACAATAATCTCTTTGATGGAAGCCAGCCCCATCTGACCCGGCTCGTGCAAATGAATATCGATCGGCTTACCGGTCTTTTCCGCCAGGGCAAAGAGGACATCAAGGTGGCCTTTGCGGTTGTTATCAAAACCCTGCGGGTCGAGGCCGCCGATGTATTCCACGCCCATATCCAGCGCCTGAGCCATGTAATCCGCAACGCCTGGCGATTTAATAATCCCGGATTGCGGAAAAGCGACGAACTCCATGCTCATGTAGCCCTTAAAATCCTCACGAATGCGCATCAGCGCTTCAACATCGGACAGCTTAGTTAGCGGGTCGATGTCGATATGGCTACGCAGATGCGTCGTTCCCATTGCCGCCATCTGCCGTACAAGGTTGGAGCCATAAAGGTAGGGGTCATGTTTAAGCTCTACGCGCAGTTTGCGTTCGTTGGCCGCTCGTTCCGCTACGCTGGCGGTGGCGATATGGTGTAGACGCTCCGGCGCGCCGAAGCGCGTTTTGTCGAGGTGGACGTGGGTATCAATGAAAGAGGGTAACAGCAGACAACCCGTGCAATCTATCGATTGCGCATTCGCGGCGGATAAGGCGTGGCCCGTACGGGCTATTTTGCCTTCGGCAATCAGGACATCCGTTGGCGCGCTTGCCGTTCCAATAACGATGTTCTTTAGCAAAATCGGCGACGCTGACGCAGGCAGCTTCGGCTTATTGTCGGCCGCCTGCGCTGGCGCATTTTGCGCAAACGCACGTCCACTCGCTACGGCCATTAGCGCGCTGCTGGCAATGGCGCTGCCGATAAGCGATCTCCGGGATATCATCATCTTAATTGATTCCTTATTTTATTATTGCCCTGAACGCGGAAAATAACCCGCTCACTGAATAGCACAGGTATTTGTGTATGCGTCAGTAGTATCCATCCGTCAAATGTGTGATCTGTTTTTGTGAGGCGAGAGGGCTAAAACAGCATAGTAACAATGGGTTACTAACTTCCCGTGGAGGAAATGTTCTTTTTAGCCGCAGGAGAGGGGAGAAAAGCGATCTATGCGAAGGTACGGTAACGCCTGTTGTACATGGTATTGTAAGTATCCCGGCAAAACGAACCATGCGCTGATAGAATTCTTCCGGGATACTAATTATGTCGGCAGTTAACCGTCATGGCTTTGGTTTGATATCTCCAGGCAGAGTAAAGTCCCCACTGCGATCTACGTAGCTCAGCCATGCCGCCATCTGGTTCGAGCACTCCAGACACATCATCTTGCAAACGTAAGCCCCTGATGGGGAAATACGGCTTTACTCTGCAAATTTCAACAGCGCTTCGCCATCGAGGCGATAGCGGACCCATTCGCTTTGCGCCGCGGCGCCAATACTGAGGTAAAAATCAATGGCCGGCTGGTTCCAGTCCAGCACGCTCCACTCAAGGCGTCCGCAGCGGCGCGCAACCGCATACCGGGCAATGGTTTTTAGCAGCGCTCGACCCGCGCCCTGGCCGCGATAATCCGGTGAGATATACAAATCTTCCATATAAATACCGTTGCGTCCGAGCCAGGTTGAATAGCTGGTGAAGAACACGGCATAGCCCGCCGTTTTACCGTCAATTTCGCAGATCAGCGCTTCGGTCTTACTGTCGTCGCCAAACAGGGTTTCGCGGATCTCTTCGGGGGTGGTAACCACTTCCTGTGGAGCTTTTTCATACACCGCCAGCTCATAAATCATGTTGTAGATGGCAGAAGCGTCATCCGCACGGGCCTGTCTAATCGTAATACTCATCATTTTTCCTGTCGTTTTCACACGTTAACGATATTGATGACGCTAAGCATAGGGGGTATTGTCAGAAGAATTAAGTGCAATGAAATCACCCAATGATGAATATTATGCATCCGGCGCTCAGACGCCTCGATCTCAATCTGTTGCTCGTTTTTGATGCCATCTATCGCCACAGTTCCGTTCGTCTCGCCGCCGATGAGCTGGCGATGAGTACCTCCGCGTTGAGTCACGCGCTGTCACGGCTGCGCGTGGCTCTGAACGATCCGTTGTTTTTTCGCGAAGGGCATCGGATGTGCCCGAGCGTCTATGCCACTCAGCTCGCGCCCTCCATCGCTTCAGTATTGAAATTACTTAATCAGGAACTCACGCGACAGCCGGAATTTAGTGCCGCCGACAGCACAGAGCGGATCCAGATAGCCATTACCGATTTCACCGCGTTATGCATTTTCCCTGCGCTGATGCAAAAGCTGCAGCATGAAGCGCCGGGCCTGCGTTTTGAGCTCCGTTATTTGCCACATAGCCCGGCACTGACGGAGCTGCTGGCGGGGGAGGTGGATCTGGCGCTGGGCTTCAGCACCGCTGAAGATATCCGGCATCATGAACTGGACGAAATTGACTGGTTTGAGGATGAGTATGTGGTTATTAGCAATACCCGTCGCACGGCGCTGACGCTGGCGGATTATCTCGCCGCGCGGCATCTGGTGGTCACGCCGTGGAACGAAAAGCAGGGGGTGTTGGATTTACGTTTGCAGGAATTAGGCTATACGCGGCAAATAGCGCTCAAAACTCCCTCAATGCTCAGCGCGCCGTTTATTGTGGCGCAAAGCGATCTGTTAATGGCGATTCCTCGTTATGCCGCAGAGAAGTTCCTTCATGCCGCCCCGATCGCGATTTTTCCTTTGCCGTTCACCATAAGCCCGTTCACCGTGAAGATCTATTCCCATAAACGCGGCGGGCAGCGAGGAGCAACCAAATGGCTGAAGACGGCGCTACAAAGCCTGGCATTGGCAGCGGATGCCGGGAGTTTTTAACCTCAAAAAACCGAACTTAAAATAACTATCGCAATAGTAACCGTCGCGACAAAACCGCTCTGAAAGGCGAG
The DNA here is from genome assembly GCF_032601985.1 of Klebsiella sp. 141203. NCBI lineage: Bacteria > Pseudomonadati > Pseudomonadota > Gammaproteobacteria > Enterobacterales > Enterobacteriaceae > Klebsiella > Klebsiella sp. 141203. The sequence continues at coordinate 627,811 of NZ_JAQIRL010000002.1, forward strand.
AGTCCGGATAACGGGGATCCCGGCGGTATACGCAATATAATGGACGATGCGCGCGAGCAAAAATATTGAAGCCGCAATTAACGTTATGGCGTTATTGACGTTAAGCAACGCGGCGACCACCACCAGTGGGGCAAAAATAACCAGGTTTTCTACCGCGTTGGCATGCGCCTTTTGCGCACGCTGCACCCAGGGCGCTGGACCGGTTGATAGCGAATGAGCACTCCCCGCTGCGGACGCGGCGTTAGCACGCGTGGCTCTGGCAATAATATAGGGGATCCACATCATAACCGTTAGCAGGCAAATTAACGTAAGGATAATCAGTTCGGGGTTATTTTTCATGGCAATAGGCTCTGGTGATTAATAACGATAGAGGAAAGTCTATGGCTAAGGTTAAAATAGAACCATATGCAAAAATGACAATTTTAATACCATTAACGACATGAAGATAAATATTCTGACTCTGGATGGCGTGTTCGATACCGGCTTAGCGACGTTGCTGGATACGTTCGCTGCGGCTAATGATATGGCGCGACGCCAGAGCATGAATATTTCTCGCTTCGAGGTACAGATGATTGCCGTGGCCGGGCAGGTTAAATCAGCCCATGGACTGAGTATTCCTGCCCATCAGGCATCGGGTTTGGATTCTCCTGACTGGATTGTGGTACCGGCGCTCAACGTTCACGCACGACAATCGCCACCGGATGGCTGGCACGATATTGCTGACGCTAAGCGGTTTTTGCAAAACATGGCGAAGAACGGCGTTAAAATTGCCGCGGCCTGTTTAAATACCTTCATCCTGGCTGATCGCCGTTTGCTCAATGAACAGGCCGCCACAACGTCATGGCTCAATGCGGCGCCGCCAATCCTTCCCGGCGCTATGATGGGTCATGTGGAGCTGGCGCTGTGGCTGATTCGCCAGAGTAGCCCGCCGCTTGCGGATTTGTTGACAACAGCGATGGCGGGGGATAGCCGCCATCCTCAGGTTTCCCGCTCGCCGGCGGGTTATCCTCAGCATGCCGATGCCCTGATAAACCGCTTTGAGCACTGGTCGCGGGCGCATCTGGCGCAGGGATTTTCCCTGCAGGCGGCTGCCGGCGCGCTTAACGTGCATCCGCGCACCTTACAGCGCAGAATGGAAGCCGCGCTGGGTAAATCACCGTTGGCTTTTTTTCAGCAATTGCGGGTCGAACGAATAAAGCAGCTGCTTGCCGAGGGGAAAGATATAGAGTCGATTACCGCTGACGTGGGTTATTCGGAGGTGTCAACGCTGCTTGCGCTGCTGCGACGTCAGACTGGAAAAGGAATTCGGGCGTTGCGTCGTGCTGTGTGATTTTATTTATAAGTCAGGGTAAGATGCGGTAAGTTATTATTCTGAGCAGGCTGCCAGTGAATGCGACCAAAAGTAAGATCATCATTTAATAGCACCTTTATTACTTTTCCTTGAGGCTATAACTATTTTAATAACACCATAAATGATTATTGTAAATATACTGCATAGAAACCAAAATTCTGGAATTGCAAAATAATAAAATGTAAAAAGAGAAATGATAATAACATAAACTTTAAGGTCGTTAAGTATTTCTTTAAAAAAAGAAGATAAACAGGACATTACATCACCTTTTTAACCTTTAAAGATACCACGCTGCTGATAATAATAGCACCTATGAATGATAATATAACCAAAAAGATAAACCATGAATTAAATGAATTGATAAAAACTGATTTTTCCATAAAGTTGATAACTTCATCAGCCTTTAATAGACGAAACGCTAATTCAAACATCAGGGTAACCAAGATGATAAATGATAGGATGAAAGAAAAAATAATAAAAATCCATTTCTTCATAATTCATTCCTCATGATATGGTGCTAATTACATTTCGTGTTTTTATCATGAAAAGGGAATTCAGGCAATGTCTATATCTTCGATGGTCAAATTTAGAATGGAAACCGACAGGGATGCTGCTATAGCACTCTACCGTGCTGTAAGAGGTGTTCAACAGAATAGTATCAGTGTCCTGGAAGATGTTCGATCTGGTTTAGAGAGGGCTACATGGTACAGTACATGTCTTTTGGATGAGTATAAGTCCATATGCTCGGAATTATCAGAAGAGGATATCCGTTTCATAAAATGTATTTACGAGATATATAAAAGAAAAAATATCATTGCAGATATGATGAGAATGTATATTGAGGAAGAACTTAAATATTTAAAAGTGAGTGAGATAAAATATCTTGATATCAGTCTTGCAAAAGGTCTATCAAGTTATCGAAGTGGATTGCTAACAAGGGGCGCAATTGCAAATGCTTTATCTATCATCATTGTTAACTCATTTAATTTCAAAAATGATGTCATGATGCAACTTAACCGATCCAGTTTTGTGGTAGTGACAGCCGCATCTCTTTATGGAAAGGTTCAGACGGCAGCGATTTCTGCAAGAAAACTCAGAGATATATCGCCTCAGTTATATTTGGCACTCTACAACAATAATATGGAAATGCTTTATTTTCTTGTCAGCGATAAAATTGATAGAGCATTGATAAATGCAATAGGGCTTCGCGGAGAAGAGCGCATTCTTTCCGTAATGAAAAGCTTAGCGTATTAATCGTCATTGAATAAGTTTGAGTTACGTAGGGCGGAAAATATTCACAGCATCTACCCGCGGTACTTTTTTGTCGGGTGGCGGCTAACGCCTTACCCGACCTACGGAACTACTGGTGCTGGTGATCTCAAAATCCCCCGCTGGTGCTGCCGCTTACCGGGGCTACTGCGCTTTGCGATTTGGTAGCCCGGAGAAGGCGCAACGCGCCGCGTCCGGGAAAAACCATTAAAAAAGTTGCACACTGATAACAGTGCGGACTGCCTTTAATTTATTCACCATGCTGGCTGAAACTGCCGGTGTGGGTGGCCTCAAAATCCCCGGTGGCGCGAGCGCTTACCGGGGCTACGGCACTGTGCAATTTGGAATTATGTTGCGCAAAGATCAATTGCCAGTCAGGATTATTTCTTTTTCTTCACCACTTTCCATTTTCCGCCAGCGGCGGTGTCGGCCAGCACGATTTTAAATCGGTTACTTTCCCAGTGGGGCAGGCCTAATACACGCCGCGCTATACGGTTACCTTTCGCCTTAATCATGATGTCGCTCCTTATTTTATTAAAGATGCACTAAACCCACGCATAAAAATATTCTGCGTTTCCCAAGGTTTTAATTTTCTAAAAAATAAAATTCACTAACAATTAAATTCAGGCTTTATTGTAGGGTGGCTATTTTTTAATTCAAGCCGCTATGAACATTCGGACCTTAGTAGCAATAAAAACGTTTTTCCAGGCTTTTATCCCAGTAAACGTTTTTTATTGCCATTTTGTCCGGCGAAAAAGAGGGAAATAACGGCAGGGTTAAAACGTCATACCGCCGATAACGGCCGCCAGGCGATCGAACATCTCGCCAAACAGGTGTTCGCAGAAGGGGGCCAGCATCGGCATCATCATGCCGAGGGTCATAATGCCAAAGGTCATGGTCACCGGGAAACCGATCACGAATACCGATAGCTGCGGCGTCATGCGGTTGAGCAGACCCAAAGCGATATTGAGCGTGAGCAACAGACAAATCAGCGGTAACGCCAGCATCATGCCGTTGATAAAGATTAACGAACCCAGTTGGGCGAGCGCCAGGAAACCGTTGCCGTTTAGCGGCTGGCTCTGGATCGGCAGGGTATGGAAGCTGTCGGCCAGCAGCGAGATAAGCCACAGGTGGCCGTCAAAGCTTAAAAACAGCAGCATTGCCAGCAGGTTCAGCAGCCGCGCTAGCACCGGCATATTGGGGCCGCCGCTGGGGTCGAAGAAGGTGGCGAACGATAGCCCCATCTGCATGCCGATGACTTCGCCGGCGAGCCGTACCGCGGCGAAAGCCAGCTGCATCGTCAACCCCAGCGCCGCGCCGATCAGGATCTGCTGAATCGCCAGCCATAAACCGGCAGCAGAGATAATGGGGATCGCGTTGACGGGCAGCGTTGGGGCGATCAGTATCGCAATCAGGCCGCCGAGGCCGATTTTCACCTTTTTGCTTATCTGCTTTTCACTCAGCACCGGCGCGGTGCTGATGAGGGCCAGAATACGCAGCAGCGGCCAGAAATACTGGCTGAGCCATTCGCTAAGCTGGGCGCTGTCAAAGGGGATCACGGCTAGCCAATAATATTAGGCAGGTTGCTGAATAACGTGCGCATATAGTCCAGCAGCAGGTTCAGCATCCACGGCCCGGCGATAATAATCGTCGCCACTACCGCGAGAATTTTGGGGATGAACGACAGGGTCATCTCGTTAATCTGGGTGGCGGCCTGCAGCAGGCTGACCACCAGCCCGCTGATTAGCGCCGCCAGCAGCAGCGGGGCGGCCAGCGCCAGGGCGACCTTCATCGCTTCGGTGCCAATGGCCATCACGGATTCTGGCGTCATGATTGTTCTCCGGCGGTTCAGGAATAGAAGCTCTGCGCCAGCGAGCCCAGCAGCAGCTGCCAGCCATCCACCAGCACAAAAAGCATTAGCTTAAACGGCAGCGAGATCGTCGCCGGCGGCACCATCATCATCCCCAGCGCCATCAGCACGCTGGCGACCACTAAATCGATAATCAGGAACGGAATAAACACCGTAAAACCAATCTGGAAAGCGGTTTGCAGTTCGCTGGTGACGTAGGCGGGCAGCAGAATACGCATCGGTACCGCCTCCGGCCCGGCCAGCGGCGGCTGGTTGGCCAGACGAGCGTACAGTGCCAGATCGCTTTCGCGGGTCTGGCGCAGCATAAATTCGCGTAGCGGCTGCGCGCCTTTATCCAGCGCTGCGTCGAGACCAATTTTATCCTGACTAAAGGGCAGGTAGGCGTTCTCATAGACCTTGTCGAACACCGGCGACATGATAAAGAAGGTCAGGAACAGCGCCAGCCCGAGCATTACCTGGTTCGGCGGCGCGGAGGGGGTACCCAGCGCATTGCGCAGCAGGCCCAGTACGATGATGATGCGGGTAAAACTGGTCATCATCAGCAGCATCGCCGGTAGGAAGGTCAGCGAGGTCAGCAGCACCAGCGTCTGCACCGGCAGCGACCAGCTCTGGCCGCCGTTGGCCAGCGGCTGACTGATAAGCCCCGGAAGCTGTGCGAAGGCGGCAGGACTCAGCAGCAGTAACGCGGCGGCGAGCCACGGCGCCCGACGGCGAAGGCAAGCGAACAAAGTAGGGAACATGGCTATTTTTCCGGGCGGTTGAGGACGTTTTGCATCAGCTGGCGGAAGTCGTTCGCAGGCCTTGCCCCTGCGGTATCTTCATCGCGCGGCGGGGCCGGAAATTGATGAAGCGGGGTGATCTGCTGGGCGGTAACGCCCAGCACCAGCAGGGTATTATCGACTTCCACTACCACCACGCGTTCGCGCTGGCCAACCTGGCAGCTGGCGCGCAGGTTAAGCAGCCGGCTGTCGCGCGCCTGCGGCGCAAAGCCGAGGCGGCGGAACAGCCAACCGGCCAGCAGGATCAGGAGCAGAATCGCGCCGAGCGCGCTACTCACCTGCATGAGCGCCGAGCCGCCGGATATTGCCGGTTCGGTAACCGGTTGGCTGGCCTGCACGGTAACGGGGGCGGTCATTAGCGGCTCAACCGACGCATACGTTCGGACGGGGTAATGATATCGGTAATACGCACGCCGAATTTATCGGCCACCACTACCACTTCGCCCTGGGCTATCAGATAGCCGTTGATCAGGATATCCAGCGGTTCGCCCGCCAGGCCATCCAGCGCGACAACCGATCCCTGCGACAGGCGCAGCAGCTCTTTGATAGTCATTTTGGTGCGCCCCAGTTCAACGGTCAGCTTCACCGGAATATCGAGGATCAGATCGATATCCTGCAGGCTGCCGAGCGCATCCTGGGCCTCCAGCGATTTGAACACCCCATCGGTGGTGGCGCTGGATTTTTCAGACGACTGCTGTTCATTAAGCGCATCAGCCCACAGATCGTCTACGGATTCCTTTCCTGCGCCAGACGGTTGCTTAGGATCACTCATTGGGCTGTTCCTCACTCAGAGCATTCAAAATAGGGTTAATCAAGTGTTCAACACGAAGGGCGTACTGCCCGTTTAAGGTGCCATATTGGCTGGTCAGCACCGGCACGCCGTCGACATGGGCGATAATGCGATCCGGTTTATCTATCGGTAAAACGTCGCCAGGCTGCAGCTTAAGTATTTTCGATAAGCGCATCGGGATATCGACGAAGTTGGCAATCAGCTCCAGCTCAGAGTGCTGCACCTGCTTGACCAACGTTTCGCGCCATTGGCTATCTTCCTGGCGGGAATTCTCCAGCGGCGGATTGGTCAGCAGTTCACGCAGCGGTTCAATCATGGCGAAAGGAATACAGATATTGAATTCGCCGCTTAGCGCGCCAATCTCCACCTGGAACGGCGTGGTCACCACGATATCGTTCGGCGAGGTGGTGATGTTGGTGAATTTGACCTGCATTTCCGCACGCACGTATTCGACGTCAATCTTATAGATTGCGCTCCACGCGTCGCCGTAGGCGTCCAGCGCCAGGCGCAGCATGCGTTTGATGACCCGCTGTTCGGTGGGCGTGAATTCGCGGCCTTCGACCTTGGTCGGAAAACGCCCGTCGCCGCCGAACAGGTTATCGACGGCGATAAATACCAGGCTCGGCGCGAAGACGAACAGCGCCGTGCCGCGCAGCGGGTTCAGGTGTACCAGATTAAGATTGGTCGGCACCGGCAGGTTGCGGGCAAACTCGTGGTACGGCTGAATTTTAATCGGCCCGACGGTGATGTCCGGACTGCGGCGCAGCAGGTTGAACAATCCCATGCGGAACTGCCGGGCAAAACGTTCGTTGATAATTTCCAGCGCCTGCAGGCGTTCACGCACCACGCGGCGCTGGGTATTCGGATCGTAAGGCTTAACCTCGCTCTCTTTACCGCCGACAACCGTCTCGGGCTCGTCGCCCGTGTTGTCGCCGTTGAGCAAGGCGTCGATCTCTGCCTGTGAAAGAATGCTATCGCCCATGGTGATTACCGCAGTATGAAGGCGGTGAACAGCACATCGCTGACCACCTGCTTCGGTTGTCCCTTAACCAGCGGCGCGCTCAGCGTCTCTTTGATCTGCGCGACCAGCTGCTGCTTGCCTTGTTCATTGGCCAGATGACCGGCCTCCTGACGCGAGAGCAGCATCAGCAGGCGGCTGCGCACCTCCGGCAGAAAATCATTAAGCTGACGGCGGGTTGCCTCATCCGGCAGGCGCAGCGTCAGGCCGATATACAGTACGCGGTCCGGATCGTTGTCCGGGGTCACCAGATTGACGGTGAAGGTATCGAGCGGCATAAATACCGGCGGCGCGGGCGGTTTTTCCTTTTCGATGGCGGTTTGCGCGCCGCTGTCGCGCTGTTGCAGCAGCCACCAGCTGTAGCCTGCGGCTGCGCAGGCGGCCACGGCGACGATCGTCAGCAGGATGATCAGTAAGGGGCGTTTGGGCGCGGTTGCCGGAAGGGAGTTTTGAGACATAGCCAAATCAAATTCCTGTTGTTCCGCCCGCCGCGTTGCTGACGGGCATCACGCGCGGCGGCGCCGCACGTATGACATATAAAGGTATTATCGCGGCTAATGCGCGAGGCAATAGCCGGAATAAACGGGCAAATGGGGGCCAGATTGGCCGTTTAGCGTCCTCAGGCGAAAATATCGACGCCGTTGAGCTGGTTGGCCATTCGCTGCAGGGCTGCCGGGGCGCTGACTGGCTCAATCGGCGCGGCATCGCTGCCGCCGCCATGGCGTTCAGCGTAGCTGGCGCGGCCTTCACCATTACCGTTTTGCTGCTGCCATTGCGGCGTTGCCTCGCCGCCAACGCTGCTCTGACCGAGGTTGATTCCGCTTTCCGCCAGCGCGTGACGTAGCTGCGGCATCGCCGCCTCGACCGCCGCGCGTACCTGACCGTGTGCGGAAGCGATATGCAGTTGCGCCTGTTTATCGTCGAGCTGTAGGGTGATCTGCAGCGCGCCCAGCTCCTGCGGATGCAGGCGCAGTTCGGCGCTCTGCTGGCCGTTGCGATGGAACATCAGCACCTGCTGGCTCAGCGCCTGCTGCCATTCCGGGCTGCCGAGCTGGGCATTAAGCTGCGGTGTCGGCGGCGCGGTCACCAGCGCATTGGCGGGCGTGGCGCTTTGGCTGGGGCTGGCGGCGGCGAAAGCGACGGCGGCTGGCTGCGCTGGAGTATTCTCCGCCGGGCGTTCGGCCATATCGTGCTGCGGCGTGGTCGCGGCCTGCGCGACAGGGGAAGGCAGATTTTGTCCGCTAAGGGGATCCGTGCCCGGCTGCAATTTCGCCGCCGGCTCGCCTGGCGGCAGATTCCCGATATCCTGAGTAGTCGCGTTGCCGATACGGAGCGCGGCTTTATCGCCGGTAAGCGCAGGTTGTTGATCCTGCGGTAGCGCGGTCTGCGGCGGCTGAGCGACGATTGTCGCCGGCAGCATGGCGTACAGCGCCTGCAGCGTCGCCGGATCTACGGTTTTCGCCTCGCTGAGCGGCGGCGTATCCGGGTCGGCATCCTCTTTTTTCACTGTCGCGTCGACGGCGTTTTCCGCCGATGCCGGTTGCGCATTGACCAGCAGCGCGCCGCGTTCGCCGAGCGCGGCCAGCAGTTGGTTAAGCTGGTTACGGCTTAGCGGCGGGGCGCTTTCATCGTCGACGCTCAGCGCAGCGGGCGGCAGCGTGCCGCTTGGCGCGGGCGTGAAGCGCGCGCCAAGCAGTTGCGCGAAGGCCGACGACAGCTGAACGTCATCGAGCGCCAGATCCGGCAGGGCGCTAGCGTCGCCGTGCAGGCTAAGGGCGGGCAAAGCATTGAGATTCATGAAGCGGTATTCCTTTGTGTACTGCGTTGCGCGAACTCATCCATCAATTTTTGATTACGTTTGTTTTCCAACTGCAGCTCGGCGTTTTGCGCGCGCGTGTGCAGGGTATCGTAGGCGTTCAGCCGCTGCTGATGGTCCTGCCACTGCTTCACGGCGTGATCCACCTTTTGCCCCCACTGCAGCAGCTGCTGGCGCTGTTGTTCGATGGCCTGTTCGAGGGTGGCGATAAACTGCTGGTAGTTCTGCCAGCGGGAGCTTTCCATGCCGCCGGAAAGGGTGCTGTTGAGCTTCTGCCGGTACTCGTCCTGATAGTTAAGCAGCATCGTCAGCTGTTGCTCGGCGGCCTGTTGCGCCTGACGCGCCTGACCCAGGCGCTGCGCCGCCTGTTCAACGGCCTCCTGGGCCAGATTGCGCAGGGTAATCAAAGGGGACTGTGCTTTCATCGCGTGGCGTCTCCGATGGCGTTATACAATCAACTGCTGTAGCTGCTGGCAGGCTTCGTCATAACCGCAGCGCTCGAAAATTCCCTGCTGCAGGTAGGTCTCCATTTGCGGATACAGGGTAATGGCTTTATCCAGCAGCGGGTCGCTACCGGCGGCATAGGCGCCGACGCTTATCAAATCGCGGTTGCGCTGGAAGCTGGCCAGCATCTGTTTAAAGGTGCGTACCCGGCGATAATGTTCGTCATCGATAAGCGACGTCATCGCGCGGCTGATCGAGGCTTCAATATCGATGGCCGGGTAGTGACCGGCCTCCGCCAGACGTCGGGACAGCACCACGTGACCATCGAGGATCGCGCGTGCCGAATCGGCGATCGGATCCTGCTGATCGTCCCCTTCGGTGAGTACGGTATAGAAGGCGGTGATCGAACCGCCGCCGCTGATACCGTTGCCCGCGCGTTCAACCAGCGCCGGCAGTTTGGCGAATACCGAGGGCGGATAGCCTTTGGTAGCCGGCGGTTCGCCGATCGCCAGCGCGATTTCGCGCTGCGCCATCGCATAACGGGTGAGCGAATCCATGATCAGCAGCACGTGCTGGCCGCGATCGCGAAAATCTTCGGCAATGCGGGTGGCGTAAGCGGCGCCCTGCATGCGCAGCAGCGGCGATACATCTGCCGGGGCGGCGATCACCACCGAACGCGCGCGGCCTTCGGCGCCAAGAATATTCTCGATAAAGTCTTTGACTTCCCGGCCGCGTTCGCCGATCAGGCCGACGACGATAACGTCGGCCTGGGTGTAGCGGGCCATCATGCCCAGCAGTACGCTTTTACCGACGCCGGAGCCGGCGAACAGTCCCATACGTTGGCCGCGTCCAACGGTCAGCAGGCCGTTGATGGTGCGCACGCCGACGTCCAGCACCTGCTCGATAGGGGTACGCTGCAGCGGGTTAAACGGCGCGGTAATCAGCGGCGCGCGATAGCCGGTTTCCGGCGCGGGCAGGCCGTCAAGCGGCCTGGCGCCGCCGTCGAGCACGCGTCCCAGCAGCGCCGGGCCCAATGGCAGTTGTTTACCGGCGTGCTGGCCGTCCGCCGCACTGCGGGCGTAAACCCGCGCTCCCGGCACAATCCCTTCGACCTCTTCCAGCGGCATCAGATACAGCCGCTGATCGTTAAAGCCGACCACTTCGCTCTCCACTTCCTGCACACCGTCGCCGCCGTCGCGTTCGATAAGGCAGGTCGCGCCGAGCGGCAGCTGCAGGCCGGTGGCTTCCAGCACCAGGCCGGTGGCGCGGGTCAGCCGACCGTAGCGTCGCACGGTCGGCGTTCGGGCGATACGCTGTTCCAGCGCTTCAAGCGAATTCAGCCAGCGGCCGAGACGGGCGGTCATCACAGCGCTCCCGGCGCAGCGAGGCGACACAATTCATGCCAGCGGGTGGCGAGACTGGCGTCGAGATCGCCCTCTTCGGCGCTGACCTTACAGCCGCCGGGGTGTAGATCGCCGTCCGCCAGCAGCCGCCAGCCGTGCAGGCTGAGAGTGGTGCCTAACTGCTGCTCAACGCGCTCATAATCTTGCGGGTGTACGCGCAGCTGCGGCTTGCCGTTGAACATAGGCTCTTGCTGGATCAACTGTTGAATTTGCGTCAGCAGGGCGGTGCCGTCGCAGACCGGAGGCTGGCCAAGCACCTGTTTCGCGGCGGTCAGCGCCAGCTGCATCAGGCGTGAGGCGATGACCGAATCGAGCGCGTCAAGGGTGTGCTGAAACTCGCTCACCAGCTGCTGCCAGTGGTCGGTCAGCGGCTGTTGCTGCTGCTGTGCTTCCAGCAGCCCCTGCTGGCGCCCCTCCTCAAGCCCCTGCTGAAATCCGGCTTCATAGCCTTTTTGCTGGCCATCGGCATAGCCGGATTGCTGACCTTGCTGCTCGGCCTGTAGGCGCAGGGCGGCAAGCTGCTGCTGCAGTTCCGCCTGAGCGTCAGGCTGCAAGGCTTCGTTATCCAACGTCGGTAGCGGCGGTTCGAAAGCTGGCGCCGCGTCGCCAAGGTCGTTGAGCGACCAGGGCTGCCAGGGCATGGAATTAATGCGATCAGACATAGGTGTCCTCGCCGCCGCCAATGATCATTTCGCCGCTCTCCGCCAGCCGTCTTACCACCAGCAGAATCGCTTTCTGTTCGTTTTCCACCTGCGACATGCGCACCGGCCCGCGGTTGGCGAGATCGTCGCGCAGAATATCGGCCGCGCGCTGGGACATGTTTTTGAGGAACTTCTCGCGCAGCGGCTGCTCGGCGCCCTTCAGGGCAATCAGCAGCGATTCGCTGTCCACGTCCTGCAGCAGGCGCTGGATACTGCGATCGTCGACCTCCACCAGGTTTTCGAACAGGAACATCTCGTCGATGATCTTCTGCGCCAGCTCGCCATCGTATTCGCGCATCGCGTCGATAACGGCTTCTTCCTGCTGGGTTTTCATCAGGTTGATAATCTCGGCGGCGGTACGCACTCCGCCCATTTTGCTGCGCTTGAGGTTCTGGCCGTCGAGCAGGTTGTTGAGCACTTCGGTCAACTCCGCCAGCGCCGCTGGTTGTACGCCGCCGAAGGTGGCGATACGCAGCATCACGTCGTTGCGCAGGCGCTCATCGAACTGCGCCAGAATATCCGCCGCCTGGCCGCGCTTGAGGTGTACCAGGATGGTGGCGATGATCTGCGGGTGTTCATCGCGGATCAGATCGGCGGCGCTCTGCGGCTCCATAAAGTTGAGTGTTTCCATCCCGGAGGTGGTTTCACGGGATTCGAGGATATCCTCCAGCAGGCTGGCGGCGCGCTCTTCGCCCAGCGCTTTCACCAGCACCGATCGCAGGTAGTCGCTGGCGTTGACGCTCAGGGCGGCGAACTGTTCGGCATCGTCTTCAAATTCAGACAGGATCTCGCCGAGCTGTTTATGCGAGACCTGGCTCATGCCGGCCATGGTGCCGCTCAAAAGCTGGACTTCGCGGGAGGAGAGGTGCTTGAGCACCTCCGCCGCGCGGTCTTCCCCCAGCGTCATCAGTAAAATGGCGCTTTTATCGGTTCCGGTCAGGCTCATAGTTCGTTACTCATCCATTGGCGGATTACCAGAGCGACGACCCGCGGATCTTTATCCGCCAGTTCGCGGATGCGTTGGCTCTGGACTTCTGCGCTGACGCGCTGCTGCGATTTACGACGCAGCGCCAGCTCCTCATTGCTTGGTTTATGGCTGTCGTTTGCTTTAGCGACCGGCGCGCTGGCGGCGGCGACCGCAGCTTGCTGTGCGGCCTGACGCTGCTGCAGCTGTGGCTTAATCAGCTTGCGCCACAATACCCAGCCGACCAGCAGCACCAGAAGGTAACGTCCCAGCTCGAGCAGCAAATCGATAAACGCCTGGCTCTGCCAGAATGGCAGCTCGCCGCCGGTCATCTGATTGTCGGTAAACGGCGTATTGACCACCTGCAGGCTATCGCCGCGGGTGCTTGAGTAGCCCATCGCTTCGCGCACCAGCGCTTCAATCTGCGCCAGTTGTTCCTTACTCATCGGCTGCGCTTTGCCGTCGGCGTTGAGGCTATAGTTCACCACCACGGCGACCGACAGACGTTCCACCGTCCCGGCTTTTTGTTGGGTATGGCGGATCGTGCGATCGAGTTCGTAGTTGGTGGTGGCGTCGCGTCGGGTGCTTAACGGGCCGCTGTTGGCCGCGGCGCTACGGGTGTTGGTCGCGTTGTTGGCGTTATTGGCCGCCGGTTTAGCGGTTTCAATCGGCGCGGTGGCCGGCGCGCTCGGCTGGTTGGATAACGCCCCAGGGACGCCGCCCACCTGCGGCCCGCCGATTTGCTCGTTGCTGCTGGTTTGCTGCGAACGGATCGCCGCTTTCTCGGGCTGCTGGTTCGGCTGATACTGTTCGTCGGTCTGCTCGCGAGAGGCGAAATCGATCTGTGCGGTCACCTGAGCGCGAACGTTGGCGCTGCCGACCACCGGCGCCAGGATGGTTTCAATGCGTCGCTGATAGCCGTTTTCCACTTCGTTGGCATATTTCAGCTGCGAGGCGTTGAGGTCGCGTCCGGTGCCGTCGGACTGCGTCAGCAGGCGTCCGGCCTGATCGACCACGGTGACGTTGCCCGCCGGCAGGCCGGCGACGCTACTCGATACCATATAGACGATAGCGTTGATTTGGCCATCATCCAGCGCACGACCCGGCTGCAGCGTCAGGGTGACAGAGGCGGAAGGGGATTTTTGCTCGCGGACGAACAGCGAGGGTTTCGGCAGCGCCAGGTGCACACGCGCATTCTGCACCGGCCCCAGCGACTCGATAGTGCGTGAGAGTTCGCCTTCGAGAGCGCGCTGATAGTTAATCTGTTCGCTGAACTGGCTGATGCCGAATTTTTCCTGATCCAGCAGTTCGAAGCCAACGGCGCCGCCCTTCGGCAGCCCCTGCTGCGCCAGGCGCAGGCGGGTTTCATGCACTTTCTCCGCCGGGATCATCAGCGCCGCGCCGTTTTCGGCGAAGCGGTAGGGGATGTTCATCTGCGTCAGCTGGGTGACGATAGCGCCGCCGTCGCGATCGTTCAGATTGCTGTACAGCACGCGATAATCCGGGCTTTTCGCCCACAGCAGCAGCGCGACGATAATGGCGATAGCGGCGGAGGCGGCGACCAGCAGCGGTATTTTTGGATTGGCGCGCAGACGGCTCCAGATGGCCTGCAGGCCGTTGTCGCGGCTTTCGCCGGCGGATAACGAGGCACTCATGGTTGGCGGTATCCTTCGCTGGCGTTCAGGCGGCGACGCGCGCTGGCGTGCTGACGAACGGTATGGATAGCGTTATGTGACAAAACAGACTCCCTGATACACATCTTTTCTCAATAGCGGCGCTCCCATTTCTGGGCAGGCCATTATTCGTCTTATCAGATGATTCTGATTGCCCGATAAGCCGGGTTTTTTGCAGCTAATTAACCGCTTTAAGTAAAAATCGCTGTGTTAGGGTGTGCAGCATTGGAGAAGTACAGGGTGAAATAGCGCCTGGCGATCACGATAGTATTGAGGAAAAGATGGCGATTCAGGGTATTGAAGGCGTACTGCAACAGATGCAGGCGATGGCGATTCAGGCGGGAAATAACGGGCAGAATAGCGTACTGCAGGGAGTCAGTTTTGCCAGTGAACTCACCGCCGCGCTGGGTAAAATCAGCGATACCCAGCAGGCTGCGCGTCAACAGGCGCAGAACTTCGAGCTGGGCGTGCCGGGCATCAGCCTGAATGATGTGATGGTCGATTTACAGAAATCTTCAGTTTCATTGCAGATGGGTGTGCAGGTGCGCAATAAGCTGGTGGCGGCCTATCAGGACATCATGAATATGCCGGTTTAGTCATAAAATCTCGACGCTACTTCTTCCTGCAAACCGCTATGCTTAACGCTGGCGGTTTTGTCTATTTACGGCGACAACGACAAAAATTGCTCGCCTCTGCATTGATTTTAATCCATCAACCGGTGAATGAATGAGACTGAAATATCACTACAATTGATAGGGGATACAGATCAATAGCGGCTCATCGATCGATACAAACGATCTGACTACTACCACTACAAACTGTATGGTCTTGCCAAAATAATTCTAATTTGGAATAGCAGATGTCCGAAAAAGTAGACCATCAATTGCGGCGTAAGGTATGGATAGGGATTTTTCTCGGTTTATTGGTCTTTTGGGGAACGATTGCGACGATTGTGGCCTTCGCGTTGGCTTAACAAGGACAACTTACACCATTATTAAATATCGGCTCTTCAGCCAGAAGAGAGGGTATCTTTGTTTTAGCAGTGTAAGGCGAAAATTTAAATTTGGATGGCAATTCACTATCGTTTCTCGGCCCGGTGGCAAATAATCTGCGCAAATTTTGCTCCGCGGAGGCGTTATGCTGTGGCTTCAGACCGTTGTATTTTTTGTCGTTTTAGCTTTTGTTGCGATAGCGATGTTTCATGAAACCTGGCGACAGGATAGCGAGTAATCGCCGCTTTTACTCTTCTTGATATACCCCCTCCTTACCAACAACTAAACTTAGATCGTGTCTAACAATCGTCTGGAGGTTGTTGTGAATAGATTCCACGATGAATACGACGAGCGGGAGCTGTACCATATGGTCTGCCGTTGGGAGGATGAAGGCGGGGCGCTAGCGTGACGTTTTTCCTTTAAACTGACAGCATTCTGGCGGTTCGGGCGTGAAACCGTTGTAGGGTATGAACGCGCGCTTGACCCCTGGCAACTTCAGGGGCAATATTCCACGGACTGTGGTAACCCCGGCAGTGGCATTACATCTGAGCATTTGGCTGAGCAACACAATGGGTATCTTCAGTCGGAAATATTGGAAAAATATATAACCAGCATGGAGGAGCCGGGCGTGGGAAAGCAGCTAACAGAAGATGATCTTCGTGAACATGGCTTCACCGAAAAAGAGATTGCGCGCCTGCGTGAAATCCTGGCGCGGCAAGAAAGCCAAAACAAAAGCTATTTTGATTTAATCGATGAACTTCGCAAAAGACTTTGGGCTGGAGTCTTAGGTTTTTTTATTGTTTTTATAGTGCTCATTCATTGGTGTTATAATTATGAGTCAATTAATCATTTTGCCTATTTTTTCATTTTATTATTCGGTTTCTCGGTAGTTTACAAACTAACTCCGTTTCCAATGGCGCTCAAAGCATACAAATTGTATCTAAAAATAAGATAGTCATTTATCTTTAACTTCATACATCGTGTTACCTATCTGTATCCCTTTTACCGTTGAGGATATCCCTTTTAACACCATGGCTGGCTTACTCATGGCTGTTACTTTTCGGTAAAAATCTGGGCCAGTGAAATAAAACAAGCGCCACGCTTCTGGTTTTAAGGTAAGTTTGGCAAGGCCATAAAAAGAGGTTGAAAGATCGACTACCTGATATGAAAGCTTTCCCAACTCTCTACTAAACCCTAAAAATTGAGATGCATCTTCATAATATTTTTCTGCAAAATTAACACCATCTAACTTTTCAGCCATTGTGCCAAAGCCATGAAACATCAATGTTGCACCAGCAATAACGCCAATAACGTTTCCTGTCATTAATGAGCTAGCCGTTATTCCAAAACCTCCGATAACCTGCATACCGCCAAGAACAACACCGATTCCGTCGATGATGTAGCCGATGACTTTTTCGTTTTCCCGGTAGAACCGCGCGGAGGCAGTGAGCATGGCTTCACCGGTTCGCAACATTCTGTCCTGAATAAGCAGATTTTCCCGCTCTTGCCTGATTGCCTGAATGCACTGCTGGCACTGCTTATCATCACTGCTATGACGGATAATGTTAATCTGTGAAAGGGCAAATCTTTTAACGCTGTCCTGAAACCTGACTCGGGTTAGGGGATCATGAAGGTGATAAGCAGAAACCGCCAGCGCGGTATTCATTAATCCGTTAGTTTCAGCTTGCGCCATGGCCATAAAATAATTGGAAAAACGCGTTTTCCCGAAGAATACATCCATGTTTTATCCCGTGAGTAATATCATATTAATCCGGTCAAGATAACACAGTATATTTTACAGGCATATTTCCTTAAGCCCGTGAGTGGCTTATTTTAGCTGGTGCGATGTTTGGAATATTTAATTGATGAATGTATGAAGCGTAAATGAAATAATAGATTATATATTATTGCTTATTAGCCCTGTAAAATCCGCCGATGGCTTACCAGGCAACACTCTGCATTGCCCTGGTGAGACCCATCATGCGCTTCCTGGCCGGAATATCTGGCTGTGAGGCTGTTGTTGTTATTGTAATTCTTCGCTTTTGCTCTTGATGGCGACCACATTATCGGACTGCAGTTCGCCAAGCAGGAGCGAGCGATCGTCGAACTGGCCGTAAGCGTTGTTGACCGCGTTCTGGCGGGTGGATTGATCGATCAGCGTTTTTAATTGTTCCATCCGCTGTTGCAATAGCCCTTTCAGTACTCCCTCATTGTCGATAATCTGCTTCAACTTAGCGTTGAGCATCTCTTGCAGAGCCAGCGATGGCCCCGCTTTGCCGGTAAATTCGGCGGTTTTCTCGACCGCCGTCACGTAGGCAAACTGCATTTCCACCAGCGCTTCCCATTGCCCGGCGCGCGCCAGGGCAATCATCTGACTGCTCAGGGTATGGATCTGCTGATAGGCGGCTAAAAGCTGCTGTTGGCGTTCCATCACAATGTACCCTGAGCAGGTTGATAGTTTGGCCCAATTTGCCGCCAGGCATCGGCGATATTCTCCAGCAGCTTGACCACTTCGACGATCGCCGCTTCGTCATTATGCAGGTTGGCCTGCATCAGGCGCCGCTTCATATAATCGTACAGCGCCGCCAGATTATCGGCGATTTTGCCACCTTGCTGGTGGTCGAGGCCGCTTTTCAACCCGTTGTCGATGATGTTGATAGCCTTCGACAGCGCCAGGCCTTTACCGGCGATATCACCCTGATTCATCAGGATGCGTGCGCGAAGCAGGGCGTTAAGCGCCCCGTCGAACAACATTACGATTAACTGGTGCGGACTGGCGCTCATCGCGCTGCTTTCCAGACTGACCTGTGCGTAGGCTTGCGTGCCGCTACGGTTATACATGCTGTTTCATTACCTGATTAAGGGTTACTGGGACGAGAACTGCTGTTGTAAGTAGTTACCCGTGCTGCTCAGCTTGGACATCATGGTATCCAACTGAACAAACTGTTGTTTATAGCGATCGATAGTGTTCTGGATGCTATCGGAAACGGTGTCGATCTGGATATTCAGGCGATCGAGATTGGTGTTGATGCTTTTGGTCGAGTTCTCGATGATGCCGCCCGCTTTAATATAGTTCTGGATTTCATTATGGATTTCGGTGGCCATCCCGGTGTCTTTACCGTTGCCGGCGAAGAAGTTGGCGACCTGATCCGGTTTCTCGTCGAGCGCTTTATTGAGTTTCGTGCTGTCGACTTCAAGCTTGCCGGTTTTGGGATTGGTTGAGATCCCGAGGTTACCAAGGCCTTTCAGCTCCGGGTTGTCCTGAGCGGCGCTGAGCGCGCTTTTAATCGAGGACTGAATGCCGCGCAGGGTGTTATCGCCCAGCAGCGCGCCGTTCTTGGCGCTTTGCGCTTCACCGCTTTTCACCGGGGTGTATTTGGTCAGCGAGCCGAAGGTGTCGAGCAGCGAATTGTAGTTATCGACCCACTCTTTGATTTTGTCGGCGGTGCCGCTCTTATCAATGCCGATCACCAGGTTTTGCGGTTCGCCGGCTTTGGTGGTGGTTTTCAGGTCAATGGTGACGCCCTGCAGCGCATCGGCAATCGAGTTGGTGCTGCGCTTAATTTTGGTGCCGTTGACGACGATCTCCGCATCCTGCCCGGCGACGGTTTGCTTCATCGCGCCGCTTTTGCTGCTGCTGTCATAGTTGAGGATGGCGCCGAGTTTATCGTCGTTATTCACCTGCACCGACACGGTGTTTTTCTCGCCGGTGGTGGTGGAGCTCAGCGCCAGCTGATAGTCATTGTCGCCGACGCGCATAATGCTGGCGGTGACGCCGGCTTTAGCGCCGTTAATGGCATCGCGCATCTCCAGCAGCGAGGTCTGGTCGTCGCTCAGCGGAATCGTGGTCTGTTTTGGCGGGTCGCCGGCGGTGATCGTAATGGAGCGGTCGCTGTTGCCGGCGGTTCCTAGTTTCTCTTGTTGGTCGGTAATTGTCGCCTGGGTGGTCAGGGTTTGCGGCTGCGCCAGCTTCTGCACTTCAACGCTATAGTTGCCCGGCACCGCCTTATTGGTGGTGGTGATGGTGAACTGGTCGTGCTTGGTGGCGGTGGTGCTGTTGAAAAACTCCGGCTTAGCCAGCTCCTTGCTCAGGTTATCGAATTTTTCCAGCGAGCTTTTTAACGTGCCGTAAGCCGTTAGCTGCGCGTTATAGCTGGTTTGCTGAGTGGTATACGGCGTCAGGCGCTGTTGTTCCGCCTTGCTGAGTTTGTCCAGTAAACCGTTGAGGTCGAGTCCTGAGCCGATGCCTAAGGAACTGATCGATGCCATTGGTGTTTCTCCTTACTAATGACGTTATTCGCTTATTGCGTTATCGGCCCAGTGGAGAAAAAGTTTACCGAAAAAGTGAAAAAGGCGATGGCGTAATAGAAGAGGGAAAAAGCGCGTTATTTTCGCCATTGGCGGAGGGGCAAAAATTTTTCAAAAAATGGCTAAAGGTTGCAGAGGATACGTCGATACCAGAAGGGACGGTGGTTGACGCCGTGGGCAAGCAAGCCCGAACCTTTTAACCACGTTGCACAGAACGCAACTGACTCGTAAGGAATGCATATAATGGCACAAGTAATTAATACCAACAGCCTGTCGCTGATGGCGCAAAACAACCTGAACAAATCCCAGTCTTCCCTGGGCACGGCGATTGAGCGTCTGTCTTCCGGTCTGCGCATCAACAGCGCCAAGGACGATGCCGCGGGTCAGGCGATCTCCAACCGTTTCACCGCTAACATCAAAGGCCTGACTCAGGCTTCCCGTAACGCTAACGACGGTATCTCCCTGGCGCAGACCACCGAAGGCGCGCTGAACGAAGTCAACGATAACCTGCAGAACATCCGTCGTCTGACCGTACAGGCGCAGAACGGCTCTAACTCTTCCAGCGACCTGCAGTCCATCCAGGACGAAATCACCCAGCGTCTGTCTGAAATTGACCGAATTTCTCAGCAAACCGATTTCAACGGTGTG
This sequence comes from Klebsiella sp. 141203, assembly GCF_032601985.1. NCBI lineage: Bacteria > Pseudomonadati > Pseudomonadota > Gammaproteobacteria > Enterobacterales > Enterobacteriaceae > Klebsiella > Klebsiella sp. 141203. The sequence continues at coordinate 647,837 of NZ_JAQIRL010000002.1, forward strand.
AAGGTACTGAGTAGCAATCAGAAGCTGACCATTCAGGTCGGTGCTAATGATAATGAAACAATTGATATCGACCTGAAAGATATCAATAAAAGTACTCTAAATTTAGATACTTTCTCTGTTGCATTCGGCGTCAATAAAGGTGATGTCGGTAAAACTGCTGTTGCTGCAAATGATTCCATTCAACTGGATAAAACAGTAACAATCGCTGCCGGGCAAAAAGCAAATTCTAAAGACGTTACTGGTTATGTTAAAGATGATAAGGGTGATATTTATGCTCGTACTGGCGCTACAGAGTATTACAAAGTAGATAGTATTGACAAAGATGGAACAGCAACTTTTGCAGCGACATCGGCAACACCATCTGGTGCGACTAAAGCAGTAACCGAAGGTAAGATTTCTGTTAAGGCAACCGATAATGCAGATAAAGATTTAGCCAATACTTTCGCATATACGGGTACAGAAAAAGGTGCTCCTAAATATGTGATTAAAGATACTAGTGGCGCAACTGATCGTTACTACGCCGCAACTTTTGATGCAGATGGTAAAGTGGTTCGTGGTAATGAACTCAATTCAACTCCGGCCACTAAAGATCCGCTGGAAGCATTAGACAAAGCGCTGTCCCAGGTTGACCAACTGCGCTCCTCCCTGGGTGCGGTACAGAACCGTTTCGATTCTGTTATCAACAACCTGAACAGCACCGTTAACAACCTGTCCGCTTCCCAGTCCCGTATTCAGGATGCTGACTACGCGACCGAAGTGTCCAACATGAGCCGCGCGAACATCCTGCAGCAGGCGGGTACCTCCGTGCTGGCGCAGGCTAACCAGTCGACTCAGAACGTCCTGTCTCTGCTGCGTTAATCGCACGCCTGATTACTGTCGCATCGCAACCCCGCTTCGGCGGGGTTTTTGCTTTATGCCATAGCCACCCGGCGCAAAACGGCGCAACGGCGGAGCATGTCGTAAATAGAGACGCTTTTATGCGGTTTTTCCGGCGATTGGCATTTTTGCCCCTGCGCATAATAGCGCTGACTCTCTTATCCGCAGGTTTCAGAAATAGTGAGCGATTTGTATACCGCCGAAGGCGTGATGGACAAAAATTCCCTCTGGCTGCGCTACGTTCCGTTAGTGCGGCACGAGGCGTTACGCCTGCAGGTCAGGCTGCCCGCGAGCGTCGAGCTTGACGATCTGCTGCAGGCCGGGGGAATCGGGTTGTTGAACGCCATCGAGCGTTACGACTCGCTACAGGGAACGGCCTTTACCACCTATGCGGTGCAACGTATCCGCGGCGCAATGCTCGATGAACTGCGTAGCCGCGATTGGGTGCCGCGCAGCGTGCGGCGTAACGCCCGCGAAGTCGCCCAGGCGATGCAGAAGCTGGAGCAGCAGCTGGGCCGCCCGGCCACGGAAAGCGAACTCGCGCAGACGTTGGGTATCACCCTTGCCGAGTACCGACAAATCCTGCTGGATACCAATAACAGCCAGCTGTTCTCCTATGACGAATGGCGGGAAGAGCAGGGCGAGAATGCCGAACGACTACTGGAAGGGCATGAAGAGGCCAATCCGTTGCATCATCTGCTGGAAGGCAGCCTGCGCCAGCGGGTCATCGAGGCGATTGAAGCCTTGCCGGAACGCGAAAAAATGGTCCTCACCCTCTACTACCAGGAAGAGCTAAACCTTAAAGAGATTGGCGCGGTGCTGGAGGTGGGAGAATCCCGCGTCAGCCAGCTACACAGCCAGGCGATTAAGCGCCTGCGCGCGAAGCTGGCCAACGAAGGCTAATAACCACCTGCCGGGCAGGTGGTTAGCGGATTACGATTTACGCAAATCAATGCGCAGAATGCGCTCCTTCGCCCCTTCGACAAATACCTCAGGATCCCACTCGCGATTGAACCCTTCTTTAATGCCGACGTACAGGGTATCCATGTCCGGCGACAACACCATTTGATTCGGATAAACCGGGGTGCGGAATTCATGTGTCACGCGCCAGGTTTTGCCGTCCACGACGCTAATGGTGCCGCTGGTGAAATTACTAACGTACAGCTCGTTATATTTCGGATTGAAACGCACCGCGTTGGCGCCGACGCCGGTACGCACGTAACCCAGCGATTTGCCGTCTTTCAGATCGAAAATATACAGGCCGTCGTGCGGGCCGCTGCGATCGTCGTGATCGAAGGCGACGACGAAAATACGCCCTGAGTCGGAATCAACGATCAGGTTTTGCGCGCTGGCCAACTGCGGCGCGTTAAGCGGGATAGTGCGGACAACCTGCTGGGTTCTGGCATCGATCTCGTTGATATAGTCGCGGCCGCCAACGTAGATCTTCTGCGTCTTTTCATCCAGCGTCAGGCCGTAGGCGGTGCCGCGATAGGCGCCTTTGACTTCCCCTTTCAGCTGCAACGTCGTGCCGTCGAGCATCAACAATTTATGCAGCGGACGCATCCCGTCCTGGGTTTTCAGCATATGGCTGTAGCTGACAAATAACAGGTTAGCGGCGCGGCTGTATACCATATGCCGCAGATGTTCGAAGCGCGCATCGGCGGCGCCGTCGGTGGGGAAGCTCAGGCGCGGACTGGTACGGGTGATTTTACCGCTGGCGGCGTCGAACTGGCTGATACGCAGCGAAGCCGCCTGGGTATGGCCGACGTAAAGCACGCGCGCCGGCTGATTCATCGCCAGCGAGAAGGCACGCCTGGGCATATCGTAGCGCTGGATAACCTGCAGGGTGGCCGGATTAAAGGCGTAGAGATAACCTTTATTGGCCGCGCGGTTAACCCGGTCGGTCGCCGCGGCGAATAGCAGGTTGTCGCCATTATCGAACGCCAGCTCATAAACCCCTTCGTTGGCTTCCTGCAGATAATTGGTTTTCATCGCAAAGCGCGATGCCTCCCGCGGCGGTGGATCGATGGCGAAAGCCGGCTGGGGGAGCAGGGCGGCGAGCAGCAGCGCAGCCAGCGGTTTTATCAAGTTGCGATTAGTCATGATGGTTATCCTTGTTGATAAATAGGGATCAGAACTGGATTTCGCCGCCGAAAATATAGGTGCGGCCGCGGGCGGTGGTGTTAACAGAGGCGCCCTCTTTGGCGTTATCGAGACTCTGGTTCATACGGTTTAGCGCTTCGGAGTAGTCACGATTCGTCACGTTCTGCACGCTAAAGCGCAGCAGTACGTTATCGGTCATCTGCCAGCTGCTATAGAGGTCGATAATGGTCGGGATATTCGGCATGCTCTCTTTAGGCACCGTGTTGGTGTCGAGGCTAATGCCTTCGGTACTCAGGCGTTTTGATTTACCGGTGAATTTCACCAGGCTGCCGACGGTGAGTTTGCGATCGAACAGGCGCCCGCCCACATCCACCGTGGCGTAGCTGCTGGGGAGATCGCTAAGGTCGCTATAGGCGAAGCTATAGACCGTACTGGCAATAGAGGTGGGCTGATCGGTACGCTGCTTGCTCCATGACACATTGGCGTAGGCAAAACCGATGTCGTATCCGGCTTCAATCTCATAGCCCTCGGTGGTCACCGGCGAGGTGACGTTAACCGAGATATTGGCGTTGAAATCCGGTGAAGCATTGGCGACATCTTTACACAGCCCGCCGTTACTGCACAGCAGGAAGGATTCGCTGGTGATGTAATCTTTAATCCGCGAGCGGTAGGTCAGAGCTTTCAGATGCAGGCTATCCTGCTCGCTCAATAACCCTTGTTTGATAACGTTAAAACCGGCCTCCCAGGTCTCGGCTTTTTCCGGCTTCAGAAACGGGTTCATCGATGCGCCGCCCTCATTGGCGAAGAACACTTCCTGAACGTTCGGCGCACGCGAGGAACGGCTCCAGCTGACAAACGGCTGCAGCCATGGCGTCACCTGCGCGGAGAAGGTCGCCGAGGGATTAAAACCGTTATCTTTGACGTTGAGTTGGGTTGCCCCTTGCGGGAAGCATTTTTCGTTATCTGCACAGGCCGGTTTATAGCCCTGTACCCGGCTACGGGTATAGTTAAGATTAAGATCGAGCTGATAAATATCCTTGTTTAATGTCAGCCCGCTATAGAGCGAGGCGATCTTCTGTTTGCCCGCCGGGGCAAAGGCGTTATGGTCGGTCTCATTATCCTGCACGAAGCGGCGGGAATAGCGGGTATCCATTAATTTACCGCCGAGCTGGAAAGCGGCATACAGATCGTCGGTAATACGAAAACGGCTGGTGTTGTTCATATCCAGCGCGTTGGACTTATTGGTGGTCGAGGAGTCGTTAAAGTTATACAGCGACTCCGGTTTATATGACTGATTGCCGCGGCTGGTGCTGGCTAAAACATTGAACTCGACCAGTTCATTGAGCGGCGCATAGTTATAGCGCAGATAGTAGTCGTCGCTGCTAATATCGCGACGGGTAAAGCTATTGCGGTAATTACGCCCGGAAAACTCGAAGCGGTTAAATTGATCGACGTTGAAATTGATTTTATACAGCTGCGAGCGCGGCTCCTGGCGCAGATATTTATTATCTTCGCCGATAAACTCTTCGCTGCTGCGTCCGCCGCCGTTTTTATAGGTCGCATAGGTGCGGGTGCCGCTGATGCCGAGTAGCGCGCCAAGGCCGCCGCCGTTATCGAAGGCGTCGGTTTTGCCGGCTACCGTTACCATACCGGTGCGGCCGAGTCCGTTATCGCCTACGGAAAAACGCGACAGCAGGCCGACCTGATGCCCCGGTTTTAACACATCATCGATACCGATCGTGCGCAGGTTGGCGCTGCCCGCCAGCGCGTTGACGCCTTGCGAACCGGCGCTGTTGCCGCGGGTGATATCCACTTCGGCCAGGAAGTTGGGGTCAAGCGGCACCCCGGCGGCGGTATTCGCCCCGCCGTGATAGTTAGCCGGCGCCATGCCGAAGAAGGTCTGGGTGACGCCATCCACCATGGTGTTTACCCGGCCCAGCCCGTTCATGCCGCGAATATTGACGCTGATGGTGCCCTGCAGCGGGTCGATTTGCGTATAGGTGCCCGCCATGCTGCGCAGCGAGGCATCGAGGCTTTGCAGATTCTTATTGAGCGTTCGCGAACTGTAGGCGCCGGGACGGGTATAGCTCTCCTCTGAGGAGCCGACCTGGCCGGCATTTTCCGCCAGCGGGTTATCGGTAATGGTGATAGGAGAGAAAACCGATTCTCCTTCGCTTTCGGCGGCGAAAGCCTGGCCGTTGACGATAAGTAGCCCGGTGACGAGCCCCGTGATTATTTGTGATTTTTCCATAATCCAATCCTGAGGTAATAAATAGTTAACGCACAAAAAGGGCAGCAGCGTGCATCGCGCTTATTGCTAAGTGCGATGACACATTGCCCAAAATAAAAAATTATTAGCGGTCAGTGACCGTTATAAATAACGTCCGGGTTGCCTGAATAAATAACAGGGAACCTGGGGTTTATATTTTTAATAAGCCGAACTCCACCGGCAGGGTGACCTTATTAATACCGTTACGCAGCAGCTCTTTTGGCGGCGGCGGAAGCGGACGCGCATTTTCCAGCGCCATCAGCGCGGCGCGATCCAGCGAATGGGTCCCTGATGAGTTCGCCAACTGCGATTGCAACACCTCGCCGCGTTCGTTGACGCTGAAGGTAATAATGACGGTACCGGTACGTTTACGGCGGCGCGCATCTTCCGGGTAGTGGCGCATTTTGTTGATTTTGCCTTTCACCAGCGATTCCCAACTGATCTTGTTGTGGCTCAGGCGCGCGGCATCGCTATCGAGCGGCGCGGTGGTGCGCTGAGTAAGGACGGCCGGCGCCGGGGGCGCGGCGAAGCTGGTGATGGTTGAATTGCCCTTTTCCTCTTGTTGCTGGCGGCGGGACTGTTTTTTAACCTCGATTTTCTTTTTCCGCTGCGGTTCGGGTTTGCTGGCGGACAGCTTTATTTGCGCATTGTCGTGAATTTGTAGCTTCGGCGCCTCTTTCACCGCGGCTGTTTCCTGCTCGGTCATCGCCTCGACTTTGCGCTGCTGGGTGACGCCCGGCGGCAGCTCGGGATGAATAAATGACACTTCCAGTTCCGGCGCGTACTCCACCATCACCGCGGCAGGGGGCGCGGCATCCGGCGGCGAGGCGAAGTGAATGATAAAAGGCACGGCCAGCGCCAGGTGGCCAAGCACGCTTGCCGTTGTCCCCGCCAACCAGCGGGGACGCGATGCTATCAATGGCGTGGAGAGAGGGATATTCATTTTTCTGCCGCTACCGACCAGACATAATCAGCCTGCTTCGCCGTCGGCGTGGCGCCGTCGGTGGTCAGCAGTAACACCAGCGGTTTTTCCGCCTTGAGATCGGCCAGATGCAGCGGTACGCCAATATCTTTCGCCGCATGATAACCGCCGGCAATTAACAGCGCAGGGCGCGGCGCGGCTTTCATTTGCATCGCCATCAGGCGATCGCGCTGCTGTTGGATAGCGAGCATAGAGGTAACCTGCTCGCCATCGATTTGCCCGTTATGCATCAGAAAGATAATGGCCGATAGCGATTCATGTACCTGCGGGCTGTTGGAAAGTGCTCCGCGGGGAAACGTGGGATGTTGATAAATATCGCTCACCTGCTGGCGGCTGAGGTTAGCTGCCAGCAGTGGATAAGGCGCTTGCAGCGCGGTCATCACGACATCGCGATAAAGCGCCCACGGCCAGCCGGGATTCCAGCGCAGCGTTTCCGCCGCGCGAGTGGCGGAAACGGTCGTTCCGCTGAGGCTGGCCTGCTTGACCCGATTAACCGCCTCCTGCTGGCTTAGGTCAATCATCTCCATCAGTACGCTGCCCTGCGGGCGAAGGGTGTGAAGGTTCTGCAGCAGCCAGCGCTCAATCTGGTGATGCTGGGTGTTAGTATGTTCTTCGCCGACAATAACCAGCGGCGCCTGAGCGAGTTGGTTCAGCAATTGTTGCGGCGTCAGGGAGCGTCCGCTGGCGGTATCGCGAATATCCGCCTGCTCTACCAGCGCGCGCTCCCCGGCAGGGGAGAGGGGATAAACCGGGCTGTGACAGGCGCTGATGAGCAACGCGCAGCCTATAACCAGAGTGTTTAAAAGGGTTTCCTTAAACATAAAATATCCATTTTCGGCTTTTTAGTCGTCTTTTCTTCGTATCTTGCTGCTGGAACAGGATGATATGTGATATTGAGAATGATTATCAAGATCATTCTCATTTAAAATTATTGGCAAGAGTGATGGTTTCACCTGGCAAACAGCTGTCCGTTGCCGTGTTGTGGGTAGAATCTGTGAAGACGATCAAGATTTTAAACAGCGATAATATTTAAAGCTGCTGGCTTAATGTTGTCTTAATGTTTGTTTCAGTCGCGCGTCGAAATAAGCATTTTGTCATCAGGAAATTCTAATTGGCGGTGTTTTTCACTTTTTTAAAATGATGGTAATTGTTTTCATTATCATTCACATTCCTCTGTGATTTAATCCGTGCCAACCCGGTTTCTCCACGGCTTTTCGACTACCCATACTAAGGATTAGCTTATGAATTTCCGCTTATCGGCATATTGCGCGGCGATGCTCGCTGCTTCGGCTCTGTTTACCGCTCCGCAGGTTATGGCGGCTGACAATGGCGACGGCATTGTGGTGTATAACGCCCAGCATGAAAACCTGGTGAAATCCTGGGTTGACGGCTTTACCAAAGAAACCGGTATTAAAGTCACGCTGCGCAACGGCGACGATAGCGAATTGGGTAATCAACTGGTGCAGGAGGGGTCAGCCTCGCCGGCGGATGTCTTCCTGACTGAAAACTCGCCTTCAATGGTGCTGGTTGATAACGCCAAACTGTTTGCGCCGCTGGATGCCGCGACGCTGAATCAGGTCGCGCCGCAGTATCGTCCTGAGCACGGCCGCTGGATTGGCATTGCTGCCCGCAGTACCGTTTTCGTCTATAACCCGGCGAAAATCAGCGAATCTCAGCTGCCGCATTCGCTGATGGACCTGGCGAAACCTGAGTGGAAAGGGCGCTGGGCCGCCTCTCCATCGGGCGCAGACTTCCAGGCCATCGTTAGCGCCATGCTGGCGTTGAAGGGCGAAAAAGCGACGCTCGACTGGCTGAAGGCGATGAAAACGAACTTCGTGGCCTACAAAGGCAACAGCACGGTAATGAAAGCTGTCAACGCCGGACAAATCGACGGCGGGGTGATCTACCACTATTACCGCTTTGTCGACCAGGCGAAAACCGGCGAGAACAGCAAAAACACCAGGCTGTATTACTTTAAAAACCAGGATCCGGGCGCTTTCGTGAGTATCTCCGGCGGCGGCGTACTGGCGTCCAGCAAACATAAAGAGCAGGCGCAGGCGTTTATCAAATGGATTACCGGCAAGCAGGGTCAGGATGAGCTGCGTACCAATAATGCCTTCGAATATGCGGTGGGCGTGAATGCCGCCTCTAACCCGAAACTGACGCCGCTGAAAGAGCTGGACGCGCCGAAGGTTGAGCCATCAACGCTGAATAGCAAAAAAGTGATCGACCTGATGACCCAGGCTGGCCTGCTGTAATTTGATGCTGAAGTGATTTATCTATGTCTGTCCTGAGTCTGGTACTCGGAAAGAAAACAGGACGCCTGCCCGAGCGCAGGCGTCCTGCATTTCCGATGGTTGCCTTAGCTGTACTGTTTTCTGTAATGGCGTTACTGCCCTTAGGTTTTGTGGCCGCGGTGGGGATTGAGACCGGCTGGCCGACTATTAAAGCCCTGGTGTTTCGCCCGCGGGTGGCCGAACTGCTCAGCAATACGCTGTGGCTGACGCTGCTGGCGGTGCCCATCTGCATCACGCTTGGCGTGGCGGTGGCCTGGCTTACTGAACGCACCGCGCTTGCCGGGCGTCAGCTGTGGTCGGCGCTGGCGGTCGCGCCGCTGGCTATCCCGGCATTTGTCCAGAGCTATGCCTGGGTTAGCGCGGTTCCCTCGCTGCACGGCCTGTCCGCCGGGGTGTTCCTTTCGGTGCTGGCCTACTATCCCTTTATCTACATGCCGGTGGCGGCGGTGCTTCGTCGTCTCGACCCGACTCTGGAAGATGTTGCCGCCTCGTTGGGCACGCCGCCGTGGAAGGTTTTCTTCCGCGTGGTGCTGCCGCAACTGCGGTTGGCTATCTGCGGCGGCGCGCTGCTGGTGGCGCTGCATCTGCTGGCGGAATATGGCCTGTATGTGATGATTCGCTTCGATACCTTCACCACCGCCATTTATGACCAGTTCCAGTCCACCTTTAGCGGACCGGCGGCGAATATGTTGGCAGGGGTACTGGCGCTGTGCTGCCTGGCTATCCTGCTACTGGAGAGCCTCTCGCGCGGCAAAGCGCGTTATGCGCGCATCGGCGCCGGCGCGGCGCGAGAACAGAAGCGTCGTCCTCTGGGCAACGTGGCCGCATGGGGCGCGCAACTGCTGCTGTTGACGCTGGTGATGCTGGCGATGGGCGTCCCGCTGCTGGTGCTGTGCCGCTGGCTATGGCTTGGCGGTGTGGAGAACTGGCTGCATGCCGATCTTTGGCATTCGCTGCGCCAGACCCTGCTACTGGGAGCGGGCGGCGCGCTGCTGACCACCGCTTGCGCGATTCCTATCGCCTGGCTCGGCGTGCGTTATCCGCGCCGGCTGTTCCGCGTGATGGAAGGCTGTAATTATATCACCAGCTCACTGCCGGGCATCGTCACCGCGCTGGCGCTGGTGACGGTCGCCATCCACTATGCCCGTCCGGTGTATCAGACCGAAGTGACGCTGTTCCTCGCTTACCTGCTGATGTTTATGCCGCGAGCGCTGATTAACCTGCGCGCCGGTATCGCCCAGGCGCCGGTTGAGCTGGAAAACGTCGCCCGTAGCCTTGGCCGCAGCCCGGCTCGCGCCTTATGGAGCGTTACCATGCGGTTGGCCGCGCCGGGAGCGGCCGCTGGCGCCGCGTTGGTGTTTCTTGGCGTGAGCAACGAGCTCACCGCGACGTTGCTGCTATCGCCGTTAGGCACCCGCACGCTGTCGACCGGTTTTTGGGCGTTGACCAGCGAGATCGACTACGTCGCCGCGGCGCCCTATGCGATGCTGATGATCGTGATTTCGCTGCCGCTGACGGCGGTTCTTTATGTGCAGTCGAAAAAAATTGCAGGGTTGTAACATGCTGGAATTGTCCTCTATCTCGAAATCCTTCGCCGACGCGCTGGTGCTTGATAACCTTAATCTGACCGTGGCGCCGGGAAGCCGTACCGCCATTGTCGGCCCGTCGGGTTCCGGTAAAACCACGCTGCTGCGAATTCTTGCCGGTTTTGAAACCCCGGATAACGGGCGAATCGTTCTGCAGGGCAACACCCTGTTTGCCGAAGGCGTGTTTGTGCCGGCGCATCAGCGCGGGATCGGTTTCGTGCCGCAGGAAGGGGCGCTGTTCCCCCATCTTAACGTCGCGGACAATATTGCCTGGGGGCTGGATTGTAACCGCGAAGAGAAACGCCGTCGGGTCGCTGCGCTGATGGAGATGGTGGCGTTAGATTCGACATTAGCGAACCACTGGCCGCATGAAATTTCCGGCGGCCAGCAGCAGCGGGTTGCGCTGGCGCGCGCGTTGGCCCAGCGGCCATCGCTGATGTTACTGGATGAACCTTTCTCGGCGCTGGATACCGGGCTGCGGGCGGCAACGCGTAAAGCCACCGCCGACCTGCTGGCCGAGGCTGGCGTAGCGTCGATTCTGGTCACTCACGATCAGACGGAGGCGCTGTCGTTTGCAAGCCAGGTCGCGGTGATGCGGCAAGGACGTTTTGCTCAGGTAGGAACCCCGTTCGAGGTCTATTCGCGCCCGGTTGACGAGGCCACCGCGCTGTTTCTTGGCGATGCGCTGGTGCTCGACGCCGAACTCATGGAGGGGCGCGCGCGTTGCGCCATCGGCGAATTGCCGACTGACAATCCTCACGCCAGCGGCCGCGGGCGCGTGATGCTGCGCCCGGAGCAACTGCGGGTGTCGCCGTGCGCGCCGCAGGAGAGCGCCTTTCGCATCGTAGATGTCGATTTCGCCGGCCATATCTCGACGCTGACGGTGACGGTGGCAGGGCAATCGATGCCGCTGGTGCTGAAAACCGTCAGCCAGGCTGCCTGGCAAACTGGCGCCGCGGTTCGCCTGGACGTTATTGGCCAGGCGAGGATATTTTGCGCATAGCGGTGAAAAGGTGAACGTTCAGCCGGGATAAAAATTGATTTGGCGCGGAGATACGTTAATTAGCTGCTGATGTAGCACATTGTGCTAATTACACTACCAGCGAACGCTTTAGTATCCGCGCCACTGATCTCGTCGCCATGGAGTGGTAGGTCGTTGGAATAATTCCGCGAGGTCAGTCCATTCTTATTTCCCCTGGGATGATTATCGTTGCTGCGCGCTACGGCAGTGCCGACGATATTCCGAGGGTGAACGTTCAGTATTACGTTTAAACACCCGGCAAAAATAGTTGCTATCGATAAAGCCGCAATTATGCGCAATTTCTTTTACTTTTAAATCATAACCGCGTAATAGTTGCTTGGCTTTTTCCAGCCGCACGGCGGTTAGATATTCATTAAAGCCCACCGAGCCTGACTTCTGAAATATATGCGAAAGATAGTTCGGGGTAATATGAAAGCGTCTGGCCACCGATTCTCGGGTCAGCGGCTGGCTTAGATTTTCTTGTAGATAATCCTGAACGGCTAAAAACAGATCGCGGCTGCGGCTAACGCGCATTTCCAGCCCGACTAGTTGTTCAAGGCAGTGGCTTAACAGCGCGGAAACTACCAGCCGGGCGGTTATTGGGTCAGGCTGCAGGCAGACCTCATTCAACGCCAGCAGCAGATAGGAGCCAACGCGGGGGCCCAGCCTGGCGACGTTTTGCTTTTCAGTATGTAGTGTTTTACCGTCCCAGCGCTGGAGGCAAAAGCCGAGCTTTTGGCGGCCGAATAAAATGCTGAGCGTGGCCGCCGGGCCGGTCCACTCGGGTAGCGTCCACTTTCCCGCCTGTACGTAGAGTACCTGGGATGTGGCTAAGACCGCCGCGGATAGCGGCAGCCCCTGTTCATGAAGCTCGCCTTCAAGGACAATCTCCAGGCGCGGGAAGGGCACCTTCAGCGCCAGCGCCGGAACGGGAATATCCGGCTCCGGAAAGCGGACTTGCAGCCTATCTTTTTGATTAACTAAACGATTTAGTATGCCCGCCAGATCATCAATCATCCTGTCGACCCCGAGTTAAAATTATCTCTTTGATTATAATCTTTTTTATCCTGATGTTCCGCCTTACGGCGCGCTACGGATGCATTATTAAATGGGTGAATATTTTCGACGAATTCACCCTCCGTCAATTATTGATAAGGCTCACATTTTTGTGTCTGGCGTACGGATATCCAGTTTTTCGTAGTTTTTCCTTCCTGCCTGGTCGTTGGCCGCATCGTAGAGTTTGATTGTGTTATCTAAAAGTTAAAAGGAAGGCAATATGGACTCACAATCGATGATTCATCTGGAGGCGCTTGGCGCGACCCGGACGCTAAGCGACCAAATGAAACATGAACTTGATACGCTTGGCTATACCGTGGTGCACAACGTCGTTGATCCTCAGTGGCTGAGCGAAATGCGCGAGCGCATTGACGCGCTAGTGGAACGTGAAGGCGAGAATCTGGCGATGGAACACCATCAGGAGGCGACGGCGACGCGTATTGCCAACCTCATCAACAAGGGCGTTATCTGGGAGAAAGTGTGGTCGCATCCGCTCATTCTTTCCGCCTGTCGTTATATTTTTAATGGCGCGTTTAAAGTTTCCAGCCTCAATGCCCGCGAGGCGCTGTATAACGGTGGTCATCAACCGCTGCACGCCGACTGGAAAAAGCCACGGGTAGACTTCCCGAAAGTGCATCTGGTCAATACGATATGGGCTATTGATGATTTGAGCGCCGCCAACGGCGCGCCGCGGATTATTCCCGCGACCCATCTGCGCCCGGAGCTGCCGGAAGAGGTTTTGGCGGATCCTGAAAAGACGCATCCTGATGAAATTGTTTTTGCCGCGCCGGCCGGCAGCGTAATGATTTATAACGCGCATGCCTGGCACGGCGGCACCCGCAATCGTGAAGGCAGCAGAAGGCGCGTGCTTCATGGCTTATATATTGATCGTGCTGATACCGCGCAGCAGGACCAGCAGCGCTGGCTGACGCCAGAAACGGCGAGCCGCCTGACACCCGCGCAAAAGTGGCTGCTCGACGTGCAATAAACGCCGTGGCCGGTCAGGGAACTTCCAGGTAAACGACCGGCTTTTTCATAATGCTATTAACGGCTTTGACAATCTGCTGTGGCTGCAACAGGAAGGTGGCGATACTGGTTTTAATGGTACGGAGTCCGTTAAAGCGCTGAGCGCCATCGATTTCGATATCGGTTACCAGTAATACCACCGTGGCGCGGGCAATATCCTCTTCGCTAATTCGGTTTTCCACGCCGAGCGCGCCCTGGGTTTCCACTTTCAGAGACCATTTTTCATGATGACCGACTTTTTCCAGTAGCTCGGCTGCCATATAGGTATGTGCAACCCCGCTCACGCAGGCGGTCACCGCGACAATGTTGAAGTCCATAACATCCTCCAGGCGTTAACCGCCGATAGTGACGTGATATCCTGCTGCTTCAGCCAGCGCTTGATAAGGATGAATATCCGCCTCTCGGGGAGCGTTGACGTTGGCCAGCGGCCAGGTTTTACCCAGCAGACGGTATTTCGCCTCGCCATATTGATGAAACGGCAACAGATGAATCTCCGTCAGACCGAACGGCGCGAGGAACTTTAAGATCTGCTTAAAATTCTCCGTGTTCATCGTGTAGCCAGGGATCAGCGGCACGCGCGGGATAAGATTCATTTTGCGGCTGGCCAACTGACGGAAGTTGTCCAGCACTCGCGGCTGATTCATCTGCAGTAGTGAATGGGCCTGCTCGCTATTCATGATTTTCAAATCAAACAGTATTTCGTCACAGGCTTCGGCCACCGGGAGAAAACGGGTAAAGGCGCAGTCGCCCGCGGTCTCGATAGCGGTGCGCACCCCCCAGTGGCGCAGGTGCTGGAGGAAGCGGGCGGCAAACACGGCCTGCATCAGCACTTCGCCCCCAGACAGGGTGACGCCGCCGCCGGAGGCGCGGAAGAAGACCTCGTCCTTAAGCACCTCGCGCAGCAGGGCATCGAGCGTAACATCCCGGCCAATCTGCTCCCATGCCCCGGAGGGACACTCGGCGACGTCCTGCAGGCAGCGCGTGCAGCGCAGGCATTTACTCTCCCGGCGCACGGTCTGGATCTTTGGCGAGATCGATTCAGGATTGGCGCACCACGGGCAGGTGTGGGGGCAGCCTTTGAAAAACACCACCGTGCGGATCCCTTGCCCGTCATTAAGCGAGTAGCGTTGGAGGTTAAAAATGCGCGCCGTATCGGCGCGCGTTTCGATGACCTCACAGCTGATGCGCGGTGCGGCGGATAATGTCATCCTGTATCTCCTTCGACAGCTCAACAAAGAAGGCGCTGTAGCCCGCGACGCGCACCACCAGGCCTGCGAAGTCCTGCGGCCGCTGCTGCGCTTCACGCAGGGTGTCGGCGTTGACCACGTTAAACTGGATGTGCTGCAGCTTGAGCTTGCAGAAGGCCTGTAAAAAGTCTGCCAGTTTGTTCAGGCCGCCATCTCCGGCAAGCGTTGCCGGGGTGAATTTGACGTTCAGCAACGTACCGTTCGACAGCAGATAGTTATCCAGCTTGCTGACCGATTTCAGCACCGCCGTCGGCCCCTGAGCATCCTGTCCAACCATTGGCGACAGGCCGCCGTCCGCCAGCTGTTCGCCAGCCAGTCGACCGTCCGGCGTCGCGCCGACGACCGAGCCCAGCGGCACATGCGCGGAGACGGTATAGGAGCCAGGGGTAAAATGGCCGCCGCGCGGGTTCAGATACCGTTCTACCTCTTTACAGTAAAAACGCAGCAGATCGGCGCTAATATTATCGACTTCGTCGATATCGTTGCCGTATTTCTCGTAACGGTTGATCAAGCGGGCGCGGATTTTTTCTCCTTCCGGCGTGCGGAAGTTGGCTTTTAGCACCGCCATCAGCTCGGCAAAACTGAGGCGCTGTTGCTCGAAGACCATGCCCTTCAGCGCGTGCAGCGAATCGCTCAGGTTAGCGATTCCGATACCCTGAACGCCGGAGAAGTTATAGCGCGCGCCGCCTGCGGTGATATCTTTGCCGTGCTGCACGCAATCTTCGATAAAGGATGACAGCAGGGGCACCGGCGCCCAGTCGCGATGGCCGATATCGCAAATGTTGCTGCCTTCAACCATCAGCTTGATGTAATAGCGGATTTTGTCGCGGATTTGGCTGATGAGGCCGTCCCAGCTGACATCGGGCTGCTGTTCATTTTCCTGCAGCACAATTTCCATCACCTTCAGCAGATTAAACATCGCGATATCGTGCAGGCCGTAGGTACGCCCCGGAATAGAGAGCTCCACGCAGCCGACCACCGCGTAATCGCGGGCATCTTCCAGCGACACGCCGCGGTTGAGGAAGGCCGGGACGACCACCTCATCGTTGAAAATCTGCGGGATCCCGGTGCCCAGGCGAATGGTCTCAGCGGTTTTGCGCAGGAACGGGCGATCTATTAGTTCATTGACCCGCACCCCCAGGTTCGGCTGCGGTAGCTGCACATTCTGGTAAGCATCGAGAGAAAGAAAGGACAGTACGTTTACCGCGCTACGCCCGGTTTCCGTCAGTCCGCCAAGCAGGGCGGTGTAGCCGGTGGGAAAACCGGCGAAATAGCGCGCGCTGCTGGACGAACGCAGCAGAACGATATCGTTACACTTCACCCATAGCGACTCCAGCAGCTCCTTGAGATACGCGGGATCCTGACCCTGAGTCAGCGACGCCTGATAAAAAGGCAGCATGTACTGGTCAAAGCGTCCGAGCGAAATCGAGCTGGCGTTGGATTCATACTGCAAAATAATGTTCATATACCAGAACAGCTGGCAGGCCTGGGCAAAATCCTGCGGCCGATGCTGCGCGTTATGGCGTGAGGTCGCGGCGATGGTTGCCAGCTCCCGCTGACGCTGGGCATTCGCGCAGTTCGCGGCCATCTCTTCCGCCAGCGCGGCGTAGCGCAAAATATGACGCTGCGAAGCTTCAAGCAAGATCAGGACCGCCTGATAAAAGTGGTTATCAGGCTGCCGGGCGCAGTGTGATTTCAGCTCGGCGATCAGCGCGTCAAGGCCATTATTCAGCAGCCGCGGATAGTCGATAATAATATGGCCCTGGCCTTTATCCGTCTGGTTAACGCTGAAAATCTGCGTGCTGATAGCAGCCTTTACTTCCTCGGTCATTTGACCATTGATGAAATCTTTCATTGAGCGCTTTTCCCAGTAAGGGAACAGCGTTTCGCGGTAAATTCGTTTATCTTCTTCGCTTATCGCGAAGCGGTCCTGCGGGCGGGTCGGGAAGGTGTCGAGTTCGTTGAGCAGCCAGTATGGATCCATCTCCGGCGATATAATTCCCGCACGTGGTTTAACGGTGCGGTTGCCGGCAATCAGTTCATCATCACGAATCGAAATGGCCACCTTATCGAGGATCCACGCCGTGGCTTTCGCCCGGCGGATAATCACCGGCTCGCCCTCCGTCAGCCGATGGCTGGCGGTATAAAGCAATGCGCGTTCAAGGGAGATTTCGCGCGGCTGGGCGAACAGGCTGGTTTTCAGGCGTTGCGTACGATTCGTCATGACAAACTCCATGTTGTGGCGAAGAGGCGCGTAGCGCCTCTGAGATTAATGACAAACCTCATGCAATCATTGAGCTTGCAAATTGCACCAGGCAAATAACAAGGAAAATCAATTTATTGATTTTCGGCTGATAACCACAAAGAAGGAAAAACCACGCTTTTTCCTTCTTTGTCAGCAGTCTGAGAGGCGCGTAAGCGCCTCTTTTGGGCTTCAGGCGTTCTGGGAAAGGTGGCTGTCTATCTTGTTCATGATGGCGTCGGCGCGTTTTACCGCATCGCTGATATTGACGCGCACAATGGTTTTCCCGGCAAAACGTTCTTCAAACTTAATGCCGATATCTTTGGTCAGAATGACCATATCGGCAGCGGCGATATCCTCCGCCGTGAGTTCGTTCTCAATGCCGATGGAACCCTGGGTCTCAACCTTAACCTGCCAGCCTTTGGCTTTAGCGGCGCTTTCCAGCGACTCGGCGGCCATATAGGTATGGGCGACGCCCGATGGGCAGGCGGTGACGGCGATAATGTGGGTCATAAGGTGTTCCTTCCAGTCTGTTAGTTAATTTCGAAATCAAGATCTAATTCATCGTCGGCCTGGGCGTCGGACGGTTGCTTTTTGGTGAATGCTTTCAGGGCGATGACGCAGGCCGCGCTGACGCAGGCGCCGACAAAGAGTGCGGTGACAAAGGCGAGTTTGCCCTGGACCACCGGCAGCACGATAAGCCCGCCCCAGCCGGCATAGCACTGCGCGCCCATCAGCGCGGCGGTGACGCAGCCGCAGGCGGCGCCAATCATGTTGGCGGGAATAACGCGCAGCGGGTCGGCGGCGGCAAAAGGAATGGCGCCTTCGGTCACCCCGACGCAGCCCATCACCAGCGCGGCCTTGCCGGTTTCACGCTCTTCGGCGGTAAAATATTGGCGACCAATTAACGTCGCCAGCCCCATGCCCAGCGGCGGTACGGCGATGCCGACCGCGGCGATTGCCACGACGCTGTAGACGCCCTGAGAGACGCAAATCAACATAAAGGCGTAGGCCACTTTGTTAACCGGGCCGCCCATATCAAAGGCCAGCATCAGGCCCATAATGATGGCCAGCACCACGATGCTGCCTTCGCGCATCCCCTGCAGCCAGCTGGTCAGGTTTGCGGTCAGCGCGCCCACCGGTTCGCCGAGGCCCCACATCATGATCCCGGCGGTGATAAAGGTGCCGATGATGGGAATAATGAAGATAGGCATCACCGAGCGTAGAACTTTATGAACGGGAATTTTTTTCAGGTAATAGACCACCAGACCGCCAATCATTCCGGCTATCAGCGCGCCGAAGAAGCCGGCGCCGAAGCCGTTGCCGACCCAGGCGCCAATGGCGCAGGGGGCCAGCGCGGCGCGGTCAGAAATGGAGTAGCCGATGTAGGCGGCAAGGAAAGGTACCATCAGCGTCAGCCCGGCGACGCCGATATCAAAGAGCTTCTTCAGATTAGGGTCGGTGGCGGCATCGGGCACCGCGCCTTTGCCATATAACATGACGGACACCGCCAGCAGGATCCCGCCGGAAACGACGAAGGGGATCATGTGTGAGACGCCGGTCATCAGATGCTGGCGGGTATTTTTTAGTATGTGCACCAGTTCGTTCATTGCTTGCTCCTGAGCGCTGTGTGGCCCGTGACAGTATTGATGCCTCAACATTAGAAAAAGGGCGGGGTATAAAATAGTAGAGAAAAAGTGCATTTACTGGATATTTGTAAGGTGAGAAAGGAATTGCGATCCACCTCAAATCTTAGCTGTTATTAGGGCTACGTACGCCTGAACTGATGAATTGTGATGGCGAGCATAAAAAAGATGTATGTGTACAATAGTCCAGTAATTGCCAGTTTTATCACGTAGTTCATTGCCACTACTTTCATTACCTTTGGCTGAAATAACGCATTGCTCAGGAGGAAGGCGATGGCACTGGTAATTGAATTCATATGTGATTTGCCAAATGGCGTGCATGCGCGCCCGGCGAGCCTGGTCGAAACGCTGTGTAACCGTTTTTCGTCGGCGGTTGAGTGGCGGAATCTGCGGAGCGACGGTCGCGGGAATGCGAAAAGCGCGCTGGCGATTATCGGCAGCAACACCCTAAAAGGAGACGCCTGTCAGCTGATTATCAGCGGGGAGGATGAAGACGAAGCGTATGCCGCGTTAACCGCGTTTATTGAAAATGAATTTCCGCACTGCGATGCGCCGCTGCCCTCTGCGCAAACGCTGGATGTCCAGCCGGTGCCGGAATCGCTGTCGCGGCTGAACCCAACGCTGTTCCCTGCGCGCCCGGTGTGCGCCGGCAGTGCTGGCGGTAAGCTGGTTCATCTCAAATCACGCGATCTTCACGACCTTGGCGAACTGCCGATGGTCGCCAGCCTTGAACAGGAACAGGCGGCACTGGATACCGGTTTGCGTCTGTTGGTGCAGGATATCGATCTGCGGTTACTGGACAATGACGGCACCGCCAGCGCGATTCTGCAAGCTCACCGTTCGCTGGCGACCGATGCTTCGCTGCGCCAGCACCTGCTTGGCGGTATTCTCACCGGCCTTAGCTGCGCACAGGCTATTGTCGCCACCGGCGACCACTTCTGCGCCCAGTTCCGCGATTCCGGCAACAGCTATCTGCAGGAACGAGTGCTGGATGTCCGCGACGTCTGCTTCCAGCTATTGCAGCATATCTATGGCGAAGATCGCTTTCCGGCACCGGGACAACTGCGGGAAGCGGCTATTTGTCTTGCCGATGAACTGACCCCAAGCCAGTTTCTGGAACTGGATAAGTCGCAGTTGAAAGGGCTACTGCTGCGCAGCGGCGGCACAACTTCACATACTGTCATTCTGGCCCGTTCGTTCAATATTCCTACGTTGGTGGGCATTGACCTGCCGGCGCTGCTGCCGTGGGTCGAAACTCAGGTACAGATCGACGGTAATGCCGGGCTGCTGGTGGTGGACCCCAGCCCAGCGGTAGCGCGCTATTATCAGCAGGAGTCCTGGCTACAGGGGCAAATTCAGCAACAGCAGCAGGTATGGCTTGATAAAGCCGGGCAGACGCAAGACGGCATCCGCGTAGAGATCGCCGCCAATATCGCGCATTCGGTGGAAGCGGTGGCGGCATTTAATAACGGCGCGCAGTCGGTTGGGCTGTTCCGTACCGAAATGTTGTATATGGACCGTCCCGGCGCGCCGTCGGAAAATGAGCTCTACAACATCTTTTGTCAGGCGCTGGAGCCCGCTAACGGGCGCAGTATTATCGTGCGCACCATGGATATCGGCGGCGATAAGCCGGTGGCGTATCTCAATATTCCGGCGGAAAACAATCCGTTCCTCGGCTACCGCGCGGTACGCATCTATGAAGAGTATCAAGCGTTGTTTCATACTCAGCTGCGGGCCATTTTACGCGCCTCGGCGCACGGCTCGCTGAAAATTATGATCCCGATGATTTCATCAATGGAGGAGATTCTGTGGGTGAAAGAGCGGCTGGCGGAGGCCAAGCAGTCGCTGCGCGCCGAACAGATCCCGTTTGATGAAAAGATCCCACTCGGCATCATGCTGGAGGTGCCTTCGGTGATGTTTATCATCGATCAGTGCTGTGAAGAGGTCGATTTCTTTAGCATCGGCAGCAACGATTTAACGCAGTATCTGCTGGCGGTCGATCGCGATAACGCTAAAGTGACGCGTCATTACAACAGCCTGAACCCGGCCTTCCTGCGCGCGCTGGACTATGCCGTGCAGGCGGTGCATCGTCAGGGAAAATGGATTGGCCTGTGCGGCGAGCTGGGGGCGAAAGGATCGGTGCTGCCGCTGCTGGTTGGCCTCGGTTTAGATGAATTGAGTATGAGCGCGCCGGCAATCCCGGCGACCAAGGCGCGCCTGGCGCAACTGGATAGCCGCGCCTGCCGCCAGCTACTGAATCAGGCGATGCAGTGCCGTACCTCACTGGAAGTCGAGCATCTGCTGGCCCAGTTCCGCATGCGTCAGCAGGATGTTCCGCTGGTGAGTACCCAGTGCATTACGCTTAATAGCGACTGGCGCAGCAAGGAAGAAGTGCTGAAAGGGATGACTGATAATCTGCTGCTGGCCGGGCGTTGCCGCTATCCGCGTAAGCTGGAGGCAGACCTGTGGGCCCGCGAGGCGGTGTTCTCCACCGGTCTGGGCTTTAGCTTCGCCATTCCGCACAGTAAATCCGAGCATATTGAGCAGTCGACCATCAGCGTCGCGCGGCTGGCGCAACCGGTGATGTGGGGCGATGAAGAAGCGCAATTTGTCATTATGCTGACGCTGAACAAACACTCGGCGGGTGACCAGCATATGCGGATCTTCTCACGGTTGGCGCGGCGCATTATGCATGAGGGTTTTCGTACCGCTCTGGTAAATGCGGCAAGCCCCGAGGATATCGCCGAACTGCTGCGCCGCGAGCTGGAATTGTGATTGTCTCTCCGGCCAGCGCCGCTGGCCGGAGAGCGAGCTATAAATCCAGCACTAACCGGCCGCCTTTAGCGCGTGAGCAGCAGATCAGCATACTCTGCTGGCTGGCTTTCTCTTCATCGCTGTAGTACTGATCGCGGTGGTCGGCTTCGCCCTCCAGAATCATCGTTTCGCAGGTGCCGCACACCCCTTCGCGGCACAGGCATTCCACCTTCGCCGCTTTGTTATTCTCAATCACCTGTAAAATGGTCATATCCTGCGGCACGGTAAATTCGCGTCCGGAACGCGCCAGCACCAGCGTAAATGCCTCTCCGCCTTTATCCTCAAGGATAAATTGCTCAAAGTGCAGCTGGCTGGCGGGAACCTGATACCGTTCGGCGGCGGCTTTCACCGCCTCGTTAAGTGCAGCCGGGCCGCAGGTATAGACGTGGGTTCCGGGCTCGATGTCGGCGAACAGGCGCGACAGATCGAGACGGCTGCCGAGCGCTGATATGTGAATATTGACCCGGTCGCGCCACGGCGCTGCGCTGAGCGCATCGACGAAAGCATTATTGTCGGCGTCGTGGAAACAGTAGTGCAGTTGCCAGTCGGCCTGCAGCTGTTCCAGTTCAGGAATATGCGCTAAAAATGGCGTGATGCCGATGCCGCCGGCGATCAGCAGATGTTTTCGCGCCTGCGGTTCGATGGCGAACAGGTTGTTGGGGGTGGACACCGTCAGGGTATCGCCCGGTCGCACCTGCTGATGCATAAAACGCGAGCCGCCTTTGGAAGGCGACTCAAGACGCACCGCAATCTGCCAGCTTGTGGTATCCAGCGGCGAGCTCATGAGCGAATAGGCATTGCTGTAGCGCTGCTCGCCATCCTGCATCTGGACGATTATATGGCTGCCGCCGCTGAACTCCGGCAGCGGGGAGCCGGTCGACGATACCAGCGTAAAACGCTTAACCTGGGCGGTGATCTGTTCAACATCGCGAACGATCGTCTCAAACATTTGATAATCAGACATCGCTGAACTCCATCAAAAATCCCGGCGTGGCCAGAGCCGCCGCCGGGAGAATACAGTTACAACCCCTGGCAGAGATACTTCATCTCCAGGTAATCTTCGATTCCGTGTTCCGAGCCTTCGCGGCCAAGACCCGACTGTTTCACCCCGCCAAATGGCGCGACTTCGTTGGAAATCAGCCCGGTATTGATGCCGACCATGCCGTATTCCAGCTGCTCGGAGACGCGCCAGATACGGGCGGCATCGTTGCTGTAGAAATAGGAGGCGAGGCCGTAGATGGTGTTATTGGCCTGCTCAATGACCTCTTGCTCATCCTCAAATTTCACCAGCGCGGCCACCGGGCCGAAAATCTCTTCCTGCAGCAGCAGTGACCCCGGCTGTACGTTGCCGATAACCGTCGGGGTGAAGAAATTACCGCCCAGCGGATGTGCTTTTCCGCCGGTTAACAGCGTCGCGCCGCGGGTGAGCGCATCGTCGAGCAGGGACTGGACTTTGCGCCCGGCGTCGGCGTTGATAAGTGGGCCAATCTGTACATCGGACTCGCTGCCATCGCCGACTTTCAGGGCGGCGACGCGGGCGACGAACTTATCGCAGAATTGGTCGTAGACGGCGCGATGAATATAGAAGCGGTTGACGCAAACGCAGGTTTGTCCGGCGTTGCGGAACTTGGCGATCAGCGCTCCCTCGACGGCTTTATCGATATCGGCGTCGTCAAAGACGATAAACGGCGCGTTACCGCCGAGCTCTAAAGAGAGCTTTTTGATGGATTCAGCGCACTGGCGCATCAGCACGCGGCCAACTTCGGTCGAGCCGGTAAAGGAGAGCTTTCGCACCCGCTCATCGCCGGTGAACACCGCGCCAATTTCACGCGACTGCCCGGTGACAACGTTAATCACGCCCTGCGGGATCCCGGCCTGATTCGCCAGTTCCGCCATCGCCAGCGCGGTAAATGGCGTTTCGTTGGCAGGCTTAATTACCATCGTACAACCCGCGGCCAGCGCCGGGCCGGCCTTACGGGTGATCATCGCCGCCGGGAAGTTCCACGGGGTGATCGCCGCGCAGACCCCCACGCCCTGGCGGATCACCATCAGGCGTTTATCGGCGCCGGGGGAGGGGATTATCTCGCCGTTGGCGCGTTTCCCTTGTTCGGCAAACCACTCGATAAACGAGGCTGCATAGGCGATTTCGCCTTCCGCTTCCGCCAGCGGCTTGCCCTGCTCGGCGGTCATTATCTGCGCCAGCGCGGTCTTGTTTTCGAGGATCAGGCGGTGCCAGTTCTTCAATAACGCTGCGCGCTGGGCGGCGGTAAGCGCGCGCCATGCCGGCAGCGCGGCAGCGGCGGCATCCACCGCCTGCTGCGCTTCCGTCCGTCCCATATTCGGGATCTGGCCGAGCGCCTCGCCGGTGGAGGGGCTGCTGACGGCAAGCGATGTACCGTCGGCGGCGTCGCGCCAGCTTCCGGCAATCAGCGCCTGCTGGCGAAACAGATTTGAGTGAAATACGGACATGGCTAACTCCTTCAACAATTACGGCTGGAACACCTGGGCGACCAGATTGTGGAAATGGGCGATCCCGTGCTCGGAGATCCCGCTGCCGCTGTTATCCGCCATAATCCGTCCCTGTCCACGATAGCCGCGGGACTTCAGCCCCTTCTGCACGCTTTCCACCAGGCGCAAATCTTCCGGGCGGAACACGTCGCGATACCACTCAATCAGCGCTTTCTGATCGTCGGTCAGCTCTTCGTTGGTGAAATAGATGTCGTAATTCTGCAGGGTGGTCTCTTCATCCACCGGGAATTCATAAATGACGGTCATCATGCCCTTGATCGGCGTGACGTTGAGCATGGTGCACGGCCACAGCCAGAAGCCGTGAAACGCGGCGTCGGTGCCTTCTTCGAATTTAAATGACTGCTCGGACGGTTTGGCGAAGCCATACTGCAGCGTCCATTTGCCGTGCATGGTGTGCCAGTAACGGTCAACCTGCACGGAATCCGAGAAGCCCGGGTGCGCCGGGCCGCAGTGGTAACATTCCAGATAGTTATCGACGATATTTTTCCAGTTCGCCGGGGTAAGAGTGGTAAAGCGCGCCGCCAGTTTCAGCTCATGCACATCCGGGCAGGCTTCCAGCACTTTGTCCTGCAGCCCCGGTAGCTGCGTTTCCACGCTCTCCGCTTGCGGGTTCATATTGATAAACACAAAGCCGGCATACTCTTCAAGGCGAACCGGCACAAGCGTTGCCTTATCGCTATCGAAATTCTCCACGTTTTCGCAGTTGCGGGCGTGGGCGAGATTGCCGTCCAGCTTGAAGGCCCAGGCGTGATAGGGGCAGGTAATCACGTTTTTGGCTTTACCCTCGCCGCTCAGCAACTGGTGGCCGCGGTGTGGGCAGACGTTATAGAAGGCGCGCAGAATGTTGTCGCGCCCGCGGACGATAACGATATTTTCGCCGATGATCTCTCGGGTAATGTAATCGTTCGGCCTGGCGACTTCGCTGCCGTGGGCGACGCAAATCCAGCTATTGGCGAAGATACGCTCTTTCTCGTGCTCAAACGCCTGGCTGTCAGTGTAAAAACGGGCCGGAATGGTCCAGGCGTCCTGCGGATTGGCGCAAAAGTTAATCGGCAGGGTAAAGTCAGGGCTTAAATTGCTCATGTAGGGTCACCTTGTGATTATTGTCAGTAAGCGTTTTTTACAGCGACTGGCCGTCGCCTTTGAGTACCGCGCCAACCGGCAGCGTCTCGGCTTTAACGATCGGCTCGGGCGTATGGGTTTCTATCTGATGCACAGGCACGTGGGCGTAGTCCTGTTTTAGCCAGCGTACGAAGCCGCCGGTCTTGATCAGTAAAATGGCAAGGAACGGTAAGGCGGTTAGCACCACGGTGGTTTTCATGGTTTCCAGCGAAGCGCCGGTAAACAGAATCGATAGCGGGATGAGGGTTATCACCACGCACCAGAACAGGCGCATGCCGCGATCCGGATCTTCGCCTTCGCGCAGGTTACGGGTACTGGTCGCCGCCATGGTGTAAGCCACCGCATCCATGTGCGAAGCGAGGAAAACAATCATCACGAACAGATAGGCGGCGAGGAACAGCTTGCCCGCCGGCAGCGACATCAGCACCTGCTGGACGGCGGTTTCGCCGCCGAGGGTCTGCATGACCTGCGGCACGTTAATCACGCCGTTGACGAACTGATGCATGGCATAGCTTTCCATCACCCCGAAGAAGAACCAGCAGCCGACGGTGCTGCCGAGGATAAGCCCCCAGATCACCTCTTTAATCTTACGTCCGCGGGAGACGCGGGTGACGAACATCGCCACTCCAGGGGTATAGGAGATCCACCACAACCAGTAGAAGACGGTCCAGTTGCGGGTAAAGGCGCCGTCGCCGAGCGGGTCGGTAAACAGGCTCATCTGCAGGAAGTTTTGGGTCGTCAGACCGATGGCGTTGATGATGTTATTGGTGATGAATTCGGTCGGGCCAACCAGTAATACCACCAACGGCAGCAGGAACGCCCCCCAGCCGACCATTTTGCTCAGACGCTGCAGGCCGTTGTTGATGCCAATCCACGAACTCATGCAGAAAATACCGCCGGAGAGCAGGATCACAAACGCCTGGACGGTGAAGTTATCCGGCAGTCCGGTGAGTGCTGACAGGCCGCGGGTGAAGGTGGCGGCAGTGACCACCAGCGAAATGGTTAACGCGCCGACGGTGGCTATCAGGAACATCAGGTCAACCAGACGACCCCAGAAGCCCTGCGGATTGACGCCGGTGATCGCCGAAATGATCCCGGAGAGGCTGAGGCCTTTGTTTTTCCGCACGTGGAAGTGATAGGCCATGATCAGCGAGGCGAGGGTGTAGGTCGCCCACGCGCTAATACCCCAGTGGAAGAAAGAGTACGGGATGCTGTATTCCAGCGCTTTTGCTGAATGCGGCGCAATATTCAGGCCAGGGGTCTGGTAGTAATAAGCCCACTCGGCAACACCCCAGTACAGCGTAGAGGAGCCGAGCCCGGCGCAGATAAACATAAACAGCCATGAGAGAGTGCTGTACTCGGCTTTGCCTTCGCCGAGCCGGATATTGCCGTATTTGCTGGTGGCCAGATACAACACCAGTCCCAGCGCCAGCAGCACCAGCACTTGTACCGCGGAACCCAGCAGGCGGGTAACGCCGTTAAAAATCGAATTAGCCGCCTGCGCGGTTTGCTGGGGGAAGAGACTTAATGTAGCGGCGATGAAAACAATGGCCGCGAGACTGATGACAATCAGCGGCACATCTTTTTTCTTTACGTTGCTCAACATGAGTGATCTCCTGGGCACGGTTGCCCGTCGGTGGCTTTAGCCTGTCGTTGTTATCACGCTGTAGGGTCAGGGTTCGTAGTAAAATGCTATTAACAATTGGATTATTTCTTCGTTACATGAATTAAACAATTGGCCGATTCGTGAAGCAATAAAACACGGAACGGAAATAATAAAAGGTGAATTGGCGCAGGTTCTTTCCTTTCGGGAATGAATAAAGTTCGCCGCTGTGATGCGCTTCACTTGTCAATCGTGGGGGATTCTGCATTCAGAGGAGAGAGGGGAGTTGGCGCGAGTTTTCCCGGGTAGCGGCTACGCCTTACCCGGGCTACGCGATCGGGCGATATTCTCGTGCCATTGTAGCCCCGGTAAGCGCAGCGCGACCGGGGAGCGGCCGGGTAATTACGCCAAAATGGCCTTGCAGATAGCGTCGCTGACCTGCTGCGTTGAGGCGGTGCCTTTCATGTCCGGAGTTTTCGGCCCGCTGGCGATCACCTGTTCTATCGCTGCCAGAATACCGTTATGCGCGGCGTGGTAGCGCTCATCGCCGTTGCCGAGGAAATCGAGCATCATCGCCCCGGCCCAAACGGTAGCGATCGGGTTGGCGATATTTTTACCGTAGATATCCGGCGCCGACCCGTGAACCGGTTCGAACAGCGACGGGAAGGCGCGCTCGGGATTGAGGTTAGCCGACGGCGCAATACCGATAGTGCCGGTACAGGCCGGGCCGAGATCCGACAGAATATCGCCAAACAGATTGGAGCCGACGACCACGTCGAAACGTTCCGGCTGCAGCACGAAGCGGGCGCAGAGAATATCGATATGCTGCTTGTCCCAGCGAATTTCGGGATAGCTTTTGGCCATCTCTTCCACGCGCTCATCCCAGTAGGGCATGCTGATCGCAAGACCGTTAGATTTGGTTGCGGAGGTCAGCGTTTTGCGCGGGCGGCTTTGCGCCAGCTCAAAGGCGTAGCGCAGGATCCGGTCAACGCCGCGGCGGGTGAAGACCGACTCCTGAATCACCACTTCATGCTCGGTGCCTTCATTGGCGCGACCGCCGAGGGCGGAATATTCACCTTCGGTATTTTCGCGCACCACGTAAAAATCGATATCGCCGGCCTTTTTACCCGCCAGCGGGCAGGGGACGCCGGGGAACAGGCGCACCGGACGCAGGTTGACGTACTGATCGAACTCACGGCGGAACTTCAGTAGCGATCCCCACAGGGAGATATGGTCGGGGACGGTATCCGGCCAGCCGACGGCGCCGAAATAGATAGCATCGAAGCCCTGCAATTGCTCGCGCCAGTCGTCCGGCATCATCTTGCCGTGATGGGCGTAATATTCGCAGCTTGCCCACTCCATCTGTTCGAAGCTCAGCGACAGATCCCAACGCTGCGCGGCGGCTTGCAGCACGCGAATACCTTCAGGCAGAACTTCTTTACCAATTCCGTCACCGGGGATGGCGGCAATACGACAGGTTTTTTTCATTCCGGTTCTCACTTTTTAGCGATGATGTTTGACCACCTGCCTATCCTATAATTGACTGGTTCATAATTAATCACGCTAACTGGTGAAACATAAAACACAGATCATGAATAATCTGCCGCTGCTAAATGATTTACGCGTGTTCATGCTGGTCGCTCGCCGGGCCGGTTTTGCTGCCGCCGCCGAGGAGCTTGGCGTCTCACCGGCGTTCGTCAGCAAGCGGGTTTCGCTGCTGGAGCAAACCCTGAATGTGATGTTGCTGCACCGTACCACTCGTCGGGTCACCATTACCGAAGAAGGGGAGCGGATCTACGAATGGGCGCAGCGCATTCTGCAGGATGTGGATGAGATGATGGACGAGCTTTCCGACGTGCGTCAGGTACCGCAGGGAACGCTGCGTATTATTAGCAGCTTCGGTTTTGGCCGTCGGGTGGTGGCCCCCGCGCTGTCGGCGCTGGCGCGCCAGTACCCACAACTTGAGCTGCGCTTCGATGTCCAGGACCGGCTGGTGGATTTAGTCAATGAAGGGGTGGATCTCGATATTCGCGTCGGCGATGATATCGCGCCGAATCTAATTGCCCGCAAGCTGGCGACCAACCATCGTATTCTCTGCGCGTCGCCGCAGTTTCTTGCCCGCTATCCGCAACCGAAGCAGCTTAGCGATCTGGCTACCTTACCCTGCCTGGTGATCAAAGAGCGCGACCATCCGTTTGGCGTCTGGCAGTTGCACAGCAAAGAGGGTCAGCACGCGATCAAGGTGACCGGGCCGCTCTCCTCCAACCATGGAGAGATTGTGCATCAGTGGTGTCTGGATGGGCAGGGCATTGCGTTACGTTCCTGGTGGGATGTCAGTGAAAATATCGCCAGCGGCCATCTGGTGCACGTGCTGCCTGACTACTTTCAGCCCGCCAACGTCTGGGCGGTCTACGTGTCGCGGCTGGCGACCTCAGCCAAAATTCGCACCACCGTGGAGTTTCTACGCCACTATTTTCAGCAGCACTATCCCCAGCAATGTATCGTCAGCAGCGAGGAAAACAGCCGGCGACCAGCGCCGCCGGCGGAGGGCGTTACAGACGCGTGACGCTCTGCAGAATCGTCAGCGCGCGGGAGAACTGCGCATCCGGGATGGTCAACGGATAGAGGAAGCGAATGACGTTGCCATACTGACCGCAGGTCAACAGCAGCAGGCCTTGCTCCAGCGCCTGCTGCTGGATTTTCTGCGCAATCGCCGCCGACGGTTCGCCGGTCGCCGGATCGAAGAACTCGGCGGCGATCATCGAACCCACGCCGCGCGCTTCCACCAGCGCTGGACACCAGCCCTTAACTTCCTGTAGCGTCGCCAGCAGGCGCTCGCCGAGGAACTGCGCGCGCTCGCACAGCGCTTCGTTATCAATGATATCCAGCACTGCATGCGCGGCCGCCACCGCCAGCGGGTTGCCGGCGTAGGTGCCGCCTAAGCCGCCCGGCGCCGGGGCATCCATGATCTGCGCGTTACCGACCACGCCGGAAAGCGGCATGCCGCCCGCCAGGCTTTTAGCCATCGTCATCAGATCCGGTTTATCGGCATAGTGATCCATGGCGAACAATTTACCGGTGCGGGCGAAGCCGCTCTGTACTTCATCGGCAATCATCACGATGCCGTGCTCATCGCAGAGGCGGCGTACTGCGGCAACCAGCTCTTTCGGCGCGACGTTAAAGCCGCCTTCGCCCTGTACCGGTTCGAAAATAATCGCTGCCACCTGTTTGGCTTCGATATCGGCTTTGAACAGGCGTTCAAGGGCGGTAATCGAATCGGCGGTGCTGATACCGTGCAGCGCTGACGGGTACGGCACGTGGTATACCGAGCCGGGGAACGGCCCGAAGCCCAGTTTGTACGGCGCGACCTTACCGGTTAGCGCCATCGTCATATAGGTACGGCCATGGAAACCGCCGCCGAAGGCGATAACGCCGGGGCGTCCGGTATGGGCACGGGCGATTTTCACCGCGTTTTCGACCGCTTCCGCGCCGGTGGAGAAGAAGGCGGTTTTTGCCGGGCCTTTCACCGGCGCCAGTTCGTTGAGCTTCTCCGCCAGCGACACATAGCTTTCATAAGGCACGATCTGATAGGCGGTATGGGTAAATTGCTGTAGCTGCTGTTCAACCGCGGCGACCATCCGCGGATGGCGATGGCCGGTATTCAGCACCGCGATGCCGGCGGCGAAATCGATATATTCATTGCCTTCGACATCGGTCAAGGTGGCGTTTTGCGCGCTCTGGGCAAAGAAGTTGCACATAACGCCCACGCCGCGCGGGGTAGCGGAAAGACGACGCTGATGGAATTCATTGTTGCTCATAATAAACACCCTTTAGCAAAAGTTAATCACGGAACCGAACGGCAAATCAGACCCCAAGGCGATCGCGCAGGCTGTAGTAGGCGGCGCCCATGGCGGTAAAAGGAATTCGCAGGCTGCGCCCGCCCGGGAACGGGTAGTGCGGCAGTTTGGCGAAGGCATCGAAGCGCTCGGCATCGCCGCGCAGCAGTTCTGAAATCAAGCGTCCGGCCAGATGGGTACAGGTCACGCCGTGACCGCTGTAGCCCTGCATGTAGTAAATATTGTTATCCAGACGGCCGAACTGCGGCATACGTGACAGGGTCAGCAGGAAGTTGCCGGTCCAGCGGTAGTCAATTTTCACCCCCTGCAGCTGCGGGAAGGTTTTCAGCAGCTTCGGCATAATCAGCCGCTCTACGTCGTCCGGGTCACGGGCGCCGTAGACCACGCCGCCGCCGTACAGCAGGCGGTTGTCGCCGGTAAGACGGTAGTAGTCCAGCAGGTAGTTACAATCTTCCACGCAGTAGTTTTTCGGGATCAGCGAGCGGGCTAAGTCTTCCGACAGCGGAGCGGTCGTCACGACCTGAGTGCCGCACGGCATGCTGCGTTTTGCCAGCTCCGGTTCAAGCTTGTCGCCGAGATAGGCGTTACCGGCGACGATCACGTAGCGCGCGGTTACCTGGCCGCGCGCGGTACTGACCACCGCCGGGCTGGTGTGCTGAATTCGGGTCACCGGCGACTGCTCATACACCCGGCCGCCGTTAAGACGAATGGCGTCCGCTTCGCCGATGGCGAGGTTCAGCGGGTGAATATGGCCGCCGCTGTGGTCGAGCAGGGCGCCGACGTAGCGGTCGCTGTCTACTTCGCGACGAATGGCATGGCTGTCGAGCAGTTCCAGTTGGGTATTACCGTAGCGCTCCCAGTTGGCTTTTTGCTCTTCCAGCGTTTCCATTTGCTTATGGTTCATGGCCACAAACAGGCCGCCTGGGCGGTAATCGCACTGGATCTGGTAGCGCTGGATGCGCTCGCGAATAATATCGCCGCCTTCGAACATCATGCTGCCGAGCATTTTGGCCGCATCCGGGCCGTAGTTCTTCTCAATAACGTCGATATCGCGGCTATAAGAGTTAACCAGCTGTCCGCCGTTGCGGCCGCTGGCGCCGAAGCCGATACGCGCGCCTTCCAGCACTACTACGTCGTAGCCCATTTCGGCCAGATGCAGGGCCGAGGAGAGGCCGGTGTAACCGCCGCCGACGACGCAGACGTCACAGTTGATTGATTCCTCCAGCGTTGGGAACGGTTCATACTTGTTGGCGCTGGCGGCGTAGTAGCTAGTGGTATGTTCAGTCATGATCAAGACTCCAGAGCAATCCAGATGGTTTTCAGTTCGGTGAATTTTTCCAGCGCGTGCAGCGATTTATCGCGCCCGTTGCCGCTCTGCTTATAGCCGCCGAACGGGACGGTCATATCACCATCGTTGTAGTTGTTGACGAAGACCGAGCCGGCCTTCAGGCGGCGACTCATGCGGTGGGCGCGCGACAGATCGCGGGTCCACACCGCGGCGCCGAGACCGTAGTCGCTGTCGTTGGCCAGTTGCAGCGCCTGTTCTTCGCTTTTGAAGCACGTGACCACCAGCACCGGGCCGAAGATCTCTTCGCGGCTGAGGGTTGAGGACGGGTC
Source organism: Klebsiella sp. 141203 (assembly GCF_032601985.1). NCBI lineage: Bacteria > Pseudomonadati > Pseudomonadota > Gammaproteobacteria > Enterobacterales > Enterobacteriaceae > Klebsiella > Klebsiella sp. 141203. The sequence continues at coordinate 679,730 of NZ_JAQIRL010000002.1, forward strand.
GACATCGACGAAAATGGTTGGGCCGACGGCGGCTGGCCACGGATTTTTCCGCCCGTCGAGGAATAGCGTGCTTTTGGCCTCACCGCCGCGGATAAAGCTGTGCACGCTGTCGGCATGGGCGTTATCAATTAACATCCCCATGGTGGTATCGGGATCGAGCGGATTACCCGGCTGCCAGTTTTGCGCCTGCGCTTTCAACAACGTCAGGAACTCGTCGGCGATGCTCTCTTCCAGTAGCAGGCGGGTGCCGGCGATGCAGACCTGTCCCTGGTTATAGAAGATACCGCCGGCGGTGGCGTTGACCGCTTTTTGCAGATCCGGACAGTCGGCGAAGACGATATTGGCGCTCTTGCCGCCGGCTTCCAGCCACACGCGCTTCATGTTGCTGTCGCCGGCGTCTTTCAGCAGCTGTTTGCCGGTACGGGTGGATCCGGTGAAGGTGATGACTTCAACGTCAGGATGCAGCGACAGCGCCTGCCCGGCCTCGTGGCCAAAGCCGCTGACCACGTTTAACACCCCGTCCGGAAGTCCGGCTTCTTTTGCAAGCCCTGCCAGACGCAGGGCGGTAAGCGGCGATTTTTCCGAGGGTTTGAGGATTACGCTATTGCCTGCCGCCAGCGCCGGACCGAGTTTCCAGCAGGCCAGCAGCAGCGGGAAGTTCCAGGGGACTATCGCGGCCACCACGCCAATCGGTTCACGAACGATCATTGCCAGCTCGTTGCCGCCGGTGGGCGCCACTTCGCCATAGACTTTATCCAGCGCTTCGGCGTACCAGCGAATGGCGCGGGCGGCGCCGGGAATATCGTCGCGCAGGCTGTGGCGGATCGGTTTGCCGGTATCGAGCGTTTCCAGCAGCGCCAGCTCTTCACGATGGGTTTCCATCAGGTCGGCAAATTTCGTGAGAACCGCTTTACGCCGGGCCGGGGAGGCCTGCGACCAGTCGCCGTTATCAAAGGCCTGGCGCGCGGCTTTCACTGCCCGTTCGACGTCGGCTTTTTTACCGCGGGCGACCTGCGCTAATGTCTGCTGCGCGGCAGGGTCGATAGTCTCGAAGGTGGTATTATCGGCCGCGGCGCAATATTCGCCGTTAATAAATAAGCGCGTTTCAATGGCCAGGTTTTTCGCTTTTTCCTGCCAGTAAGCCAGGTGCTGAAAATTCATCATGACTCCTTAAAAACATCATCGGCAAAATATAGGGTTCGGCGTTTTCAGGCTGCTCAGGGCGCAGGGCGTCCCCGGGGTAGAAAACCGTCTCTTCGCCATTCACTGGCGTTAATTATCTTTGGGCCAGCAGGAAATAAGATTTCCGCGCTGCGCAGGTATTATTACTGCGAGTTCTTCGCCGCGGCGGAAATATTACATCCGCCGCGACAGGCCTGAAGAAAGCCTGAAACCTGCTCAGGCTAAGAAATTAGAATGTGGTGGGGGTGTGGGCACTGATAATGCGGCAGATACCTGCCGAGGTGTTGCTGAAGCTATGAGGGATGCCGGTATTAATGGCATAGCTCTGTCCAGCCACCAGGTGGTACGACTGACCGTTAATCGTCAGCACGATTTCACCTTCCAGTATGGTGCCTATCTCCTCACCCTGATGCTTTATTCTCTCCCCGGTTGTGGTCCCAGGCTGGTAAGTTTCAAAAATCATCGCCAGCGTACGGTTCGGATTTCCGTTATGAACCAGTTTCATTGAAACGCCCTGACTCCCCATTTCGATAAGGTCGTCCTGATTAATGACGACCTGCGGTTCATCCGGCTTTTCGGGTTCAGAAAAGAATTCCGAGAGCGACAGCCCATATACTTTCAGCAGCTTTTGCAGCGTACTGATGGCAGGACTGACTTTGTCCTGCTCTATGGTGCTGATGGCACTATGTGTTAACCCAGACAGTTCGGCGGCACGACGCTGTGAAAGACCCAGCTGTTGGCGGATCTCTGACAGACGTTTCCCTGGCGCCAGTCCGTCATCGCTCATATTTGCATTTCCTTAACTGTAGTGGTCAGAGCCGCCGCTTTTCGGCGACATGGCTCTGACAGGCGGTGATAAAACCATCAAACAACATACGCGACAGGGCGTATTCGCTACTGTTCCATTCAGGATGCCATTGTACGCCCAGCGCGAAAGGGTGGTCGTTGACGCTGACCGCCTCAACCAGCCCATCCGGTGAACGGGCCTCCACGCGCAGACGCGAACCCAGCGTTTTTGCGCCCTGGCCGTGTAGCGAGTTTACCCAAAACGTGTTGCAGCCCGGTATTAACTGAGAAAGTAAACCTCCTTCCTGCACCTCCACCTGGTGGGACGGCGCATACTGCTGCTCCACCGGTAGTTCAGGATCTTCGCGATGCTCCAGCAGTTCCGGCTGTTCAAACAGACGACGATACAGAGTCCCGCCAGTGGCGACAACCAGTTCCTGCAGCCCTCGGCAGATGGCGAAAATGGGGATGCGCCTTTCGAGCGCGGCGTTAATTAGCGCCATGCTCAGAAGATCACGCCCGGGGTCGGCGTCAGGCTCATCGCCGTTTTCACCATAAAGGTGCGGCTGCACGTTGCTGGGGCTGCCTGGCAGGTAGATCCCGTCCAGTTTATCGACTAACGCATCCAGTAGTTCCGGCTCGGCCAGCGCGTGCGGCAGGGCAATCGGCAGTCCGCCAGCGTTAACAATGGCATTCAGGTACTTTTCTTGCAGAGTCTGGGTCTGGTGACCCTTAAGCCTGTTTCTACACATCACGACGCCAATAACTGGCTTGTACATTATATTTTCCATGATCGCCCTCACAAAGTGGACTAAATTATGACCGCCAGTGACTGATAAACGGCCATATCGTTCAATATTTTCTCAATCTAGCAGTGGAAATAGCCGTTTGCAAACTTAATTTAACATTTGACAAACATTTTGTTTGCATACACATTCGAAGGGTGGACATTATATTTGACGTTTTCAGTCAGGGTCCGAAAACTAAAACAACGGCGGTGAATCATGGAAACCAATATCGTAGAAGTTGAGAATTTTGTTCAGCAGACGGAAGAGAGACGGGTAAGCGCGTTCGCTAAAGAAGTGAAGCGCTACCTCGAAACCTACCCCAACACTCAGTACGTCGATGTACTCCTCACAGACCTTAACGGCTGCTTCCGCGGCAAACGCATTCCGGTCGCCAGCCTCAGCAAGCTGGAGAAAGGCTGCTACTTCCCGGCGTCCGTTTTCGCGATGGATATTCTCGGCAACGTGGTGGAAGAGGCCGGGCTTGGCCAGGATATGGGCGAACCGGACCGCAGCTGCGTCCCGGTATTAGGTACGTTGACCCCTTCGGCCGCCGATCCGGAATACATCGGCCAGGTCTTGTTGACCATGGTTGATGAAGATGGCGCTCCCTTTGACGTTGAGCCGCGGAACGTACTCAACCGCCTCTGGCAGCAGCTCCGCCAGCGCGGATTGTTCCCCGTGGTAGCGGTAGAGCTGGAGTTCTATTTACTCGATCGCAAACGCGATGCCGAAGGCTACCTGCAGCCGCCGTGCGCGCCCGGCACCGACGACCGCAATACCCAAAGCCAGGTCTATTCCGTTGATAACCTCAACCATTTTGCCGATGTACTGAATGATATTGATGAACTGGCCCAGTTACAGCTGATCCCGGCGGATGGCGCGGTGGCTGAAGCCTCTCCGGGGCAGTTCGAAATCAACCTCCACCACACCGATAACGTGCTGGATGCGTGCGATGATGCGCTGGCATTAAAACGTCTCGTGCGTTTAATGGCGGAGAAGCATAAGATGCACGCCACTTTTATGGCGAAACCTTATGAAGAGCATGCGGGTAGCGGGATGCATATCCATATCAGCATGCAAAACAATAAGGGTGAAAACGTGCTGGCGGATGCGGACGGCGAGGATTCAGCCCTGCTGAAACGCGTGCTGGCCGGGATGATTGACCTGATGCCGGCGTCGATGGCGCTGCTGGCGCCGAACGTAAACTCGTATCGTCGCTTCCAGGCGGGCATGTATGTGCCGACGCAGGCGTCATGGGGGCATAACAACCGTACGGTAGCGCTGCGTATCCCGTGCGGCGATCGACATAACCACCGCGTTGAATACCGCGTAGCCGGGGCGGACGCCAACCCGTATCTGGTGATGGCGGCGATTTTCGCCGGCATCCTGCACGGCCTGGATAATCCGCTGCCGCTGCAGGAAGAGGTGGAAGGTAACGGTCTGGAACAAGAAGGCTTGCCGTTCCCGATCCGCCAGAGCGACGCGCTGTGGGAGTTTATGCAAAACGATCATCTGCGGGAGCGTCTTGGCGAGCGTTTCTGCCACGTTTACCACGCCTGTAAGAATGATGAGTTACTGCAGTTTGAGCGTCTTATCACAGAAACAGAAATTGAGTGGATGTTGAAAAACGCCTGATGTTCGCCCCGTAAGGGGCGCATTAGTTTAATCAGTAGCATCATACGGCCTGAGCGGAGCCTGGTCGTCCTTTTTGCTGGGAGCCCAGCCATTTCCCGGATGTCGCGTTAAGGAGCGCAGGCGGCAACGGGGCTTCAGTTAACGACACAGTGTGTGACGAGGAAATGAGATGATGCAGATGTTCAAATATCCGCAGGGAGAAGGGGGCCTCTTTGGCCGCATTGGATGCCAACTTACCGCCGTTCATCGGTCCGTCTTACCCTTTTATTTACGTCTTACCCCCTTGCTAAGCAGGTTTGTTACCCGGTCTTTGTGCCCGCAAACTGTCGTCGGCATGGGGGGAATGCGTCATGGCTGCTAATCTTCCTGCAGAAAACGCCGCTCAGGCGGGAAAACCGCGTCTGCGTAAATCGCTCAAACTGTGGCAAGTGGTGATGATGGGGCTGGCTTATCTGACCCCCATGACGGTGTTTGATACCTTCGGCATCGTTTCCGGCATCAGTAATGGCCACGTTCCAGCCTCTTATCTGCTGGCGCTGGCTGGGGTGCTATTCACCGCCATCAGCTACGGCAAGCTGGTGCGCCAGTTCCCGGAAGCGGGTTCGGCCTACACCTATGCGCAAAAATCAATTAGCCCGCACATCGGTTTTATGGTCGGCTGGTCCTCACTGCTGGACTATCTGTTCCTGCCGATGATTAACGTCCTGCTGGCGAAGATCTACCTCTCCGCGCTGTTTCCGGAAGTGCCGCCGTGGGTGTGGGTGGTGACCTTTGTCGCCATTCTGACCGCGGCGAATCTGAAAAGCGTCAACCTGGTGGCCAACTTCAATACTTTGTTCGTGCTGGTGCAGATCTCCATCATGGTGGTGTTTGTGGTTCTGGTGGTACAAGGGCTGCATAAAGGCGAGGGTGTGGGTACCGTCTGGTCGCTGCAGCCGTTCATCAGCGAGAATGCGCATCTGATTCCGATTATTACCGGCGCGACGATTGTCTGCTTCTCTTTCCTCGGCTTTGACGCCGTTACCACGCTTTCAGAAGAAACCCCGAATGCCGCGCGGGTGATCCCGAAGGCCATCTTCCTTACCGCAATGTACGGCGGCATTATTTTTATCGTCGCCTCGTTCTTTATGCAGCTGTTCTTCCCGGATATCCATCGCTTTAAAGATCCGGACGCCGCGCTGCCGGAAATTGCGCTCTACGTCGGCGGCAAGCTGTTCCAGTCGATTTTCCTGTGCACCACTTTTGTTAATACCCTGGCATCGGGCCTGGCGTCGCACGCCAGCGTGTCGCGCTTGCTGTACGTGATGGGCCGCGATAACGTCTTCCCGGAGCGCATTTTCGGCTATGTGCATCCGAAATGGCGAACCCCTGCGCTCAACGTGATTATGGTGGGCATCGTCGCGCTGTCGGCGCTGTTCTTCGACCTGGTGACCGCGACGGCGCTAATCAACTTCGGCGCGCTGGTGGCCTTTACCTTCGTCAATCTCTCGGTATACAACCACTTCTGGCGGCGCAAGGGTTATAACAAAACCTGGAAAGATCGCTTCCACTACCTACTGTTGCCGATGGTCGGCGCATTAACCGTGGGGGTGCTGTGGTTGAACCTCGAGGCGACCTCATTGACGCTGGGCCTGGTTTGGGCGGCGTTGGGATTGCTTTATCTCACTTACCTGACCCGCCGTTTCCGTAAACCGCCGCCGCAGTTTGATGCAACAAAGGCGGAACAGGCCTGGGAGTCTTAACTTTTAGTGATAGCAGGAGAGAAGGCAGGCGCTAAGCCTGCCTTCTCTGTTTGTTACGCAGCCCAGGTGTAAAGATTGGCAAAGGGGAATTATTTCTTTTTTTTATCGGTTGGCAGCTGAGCGGCGCGACGTTCTTTGATATAGGACACCAGACTGTAAACGGCGACTCCCAGTAGAGCAATCGCCACGATAAAGAGCACAAAACCCGACATAAATTAACCTAATGATTTGTTTAAACAGAAGAAAAAATAACGCCTCACGAAGACGATAACATCGGGATGTTTCCGAAAGATGACCTAAAAGTGCCAAAGGCATCAGCCATGGCTCATTATGTTAAAGTATTGATGGTGTTAATGTGTTGATGGCGCTCTGTGAGCGCCTTAGCGTCTGACGTAACACTCCGTTAAGTCATTTTACAGACGGACGGGATTGCGGCTGGTACGCTAATCGTTGAATGAGAATTTTCTGAGAGTAATGCATGTTTAAAAACAGTACCGCTGGCCTGTTTGCTTCGGCGCTAATGCTGACGACTTTTGCCTGTTGGGCACAGTCGGAAAGCCAACAGGTTCGCGAACGAATCGTCGAGCAGGTGCTTAAACCCTGTGAAGGAAAAAAAGCCGGCGATAAAGTCGTTATGGTCGATCGCCGGGGCGGCGAACATGAAGCGATTTGTACGCTGGCGGCGGTACCCTTACCGGAATAAGCGCCGCCTTCCGGATTTACAAGTTGCCGGTGCCGCCATCAACCAGCAGCTCGGTTCCTACCACGTAGCTTGATTCATCCGACGCCAGGTACAGCGCCGCTTTCGCCAGCTCTTCTGGCGTGCCCATCCGGCCCAGGGGTACCAGTGCTTTAATCTCTTCCTGTAACGCCTGCAGCGCATCTGCGCCGAGCCCAAGTTTGTTCAGCGCCGGAGTTCGAACCGGGCCGGGACTCAGGCCGTTGACGCGAATTCCCCGCGACAGCAGCTCCGCTGACAGCGTGCGCGCCAGCGATAATATTCCAGCTTTACTGGCGGCGTACACGCTGCTGGCGGGCAGCCCGATATGGGCGCTTACCGATCCGCAAAGGATGACCGATGACGGATTCGCCAGCAGCGGCAGCAGTGCCTGCAGCAGGAAGAACGGTCCTTTCAGGTTGATGTTCATCAGTTGATCCCACTGCGCGGGCGTCCAGTCGCTAATCGCGCCATGGGTAACGTCCCCTGCATTGATAAATACCGCATCCAGCTGTGGCCAGCGTTGGCTAATTACTTGTGCCAGGTGCCGCTGTCCGACAATATCGCCGGCATCCGCTGCGATGGCCCAGCCGTTTTCCCCTAATTGCGCCTGTGCCTGTGCAAGGGCGTCAGGATTGCGACCGGTGATTGCCACTTTCGCCCCTTCGGCGATAAACGCTTGCGCGGTGGCTAACCCAATACCGCTGGTACCGCCGGTAATCAGCGTATATTTACCTGCTAAACGTGCCATCTGTGAAACTCCAATGTGCGGGGTGGAAAAGGCACTATAAAAAATTTAGTATCCAAAGGATACCAGGTACCAAATGGATACTAATGCGCAAAGAGGTGTGCAATGACGGTAAAGACTGCGCGGGCGGCGCAAAAAAAATTTGATCCACAACCTTGTCCGATGACGGATTTCGTTAATCTGATCGCCGGGAAATGGGCGATTCCGATTTTATATCGGCTGATCGTGCTTAATGAACCGGTGCGATTTGGCGAACTGTTGCGGGCGGCGGCCCCGATCACTCAAAAAGAGTTGACCCGGCAGCTCCGCTTGTTCGAACAGCGCGGGTTGGTCTCCCGCGAGGTGTACGCTGAAATACCGCCACGTGTGGAGTACCAGATAACGCCGCTGGGCCTGTCGATGCGCAGCGCGTTGCAACCGCTGGCGGAATGGATGCGCGATTATGGCGACCGGCTGAAGCGCTAAAAAAGCGACCGACGCCTCAGTTTGTGAGCCATTGCCCGCAAAAATGTCATAAATCCGTCACAATGATGGCGATGATAATAAATGACTGAGGATGAAGGGATGAAAAAAAGTCTACTCGCTGCCGCAGTGGCCGGGGCTGTATTGTTATCCGCCGGCGTGCAGGCGCAGGACGCCGTTGCGCCAGAGGGCTATCAGCTGCAACAGGTGCTGATCATGAGCCGCCATAACCTGCGCGCGCCGCTGGCCAATAATGGCAGCGTACTTGAGCAGTCGACGCCGAAATCCTGGCCGCAGTGGGATGTACCAGGCGGTCAGTTGACCACCAAAGGCGGCGTGCTGGAAGTCTACATGGGTCACTATATGCGTGAGTGGCTGGCGCAGCAGAAGCTGGTGACCAGCGGCGAGTGTCCGCCGGAAAATGCGGTTTACGCCTACGCCAATAGCCTGCAGCGCACCGTTGCAACCGCGCAGTTCTTTATCACCGGCGCTTTCCCGGGCTGCGGGGTGCCTGTGCATCATCAGCCGCAGATGGGAACCATGGATCCTACTTTCAATCCGGTCATTACCGATGATTCAGCCGAATTCGCGCAAAAAGCGGTGCAGGCGATGGAGAAAGAGCGTCAGGGGATGCAGCTCGCTGAGAGCTACAAGCTGCTGGAAGAGATGACCGACTATCGCAATTCGCCATCCTGTAAAGAAAAGCATGTCTGCTCGCTTAGCGACGGTAAAGATACCTTTAGCGCCAAATATCAGCAGGAGCCGGGCGTCTCCGGGCCGCTGAAGGTCGGCAACTCGCTGGTCGACGCCTTCACCTTGCAGTACTACGAAGGTTTTCCGAAGGATCAGGTGGCGTGGGGCGAAATTGCCAGCGATAAGCAGTGGCAGGTGTTGTCGAAGCTGAAAAACGGCTATCAGGACAGCCTGTTTACTTCCGCGGAAGTGGCGCGCAACGTCGCTAAGCCGCTGGTCAAATATATTGATAATGCGCTGGTGGGCGATGGCGCCGGTAAGGCGAAGGTAACGCTGCTGGTCGGGCATGATTCCAATATCGCTTCGCTGCTGACGGCGCTGGACTTTAAACCCTACCAGTTACCGGGCCAGTATGAGCGCACCCCCATCGGCGGCAAGCTGCTGTTCCAGCGCTGGCACGATAGCGGCAGCAATCGCGATTTAATGAAGATTGAGTATGTCTATCAAAGCACTGAACAGCTGCGCAACGCGGACGCCTTGAGCCTGCAATCCCCGCCGCAGCGGGTCACGCTGGCGCTTAACGGTTGTCCGGTAGATGATCAGGGATTCTGCCCGCTGGAGACGTTCAAAAAGGTCATGAACGAGGCGGCAAAATAGAACAATAAACCCGGAGCAATCCGGGTGATGAATGAGCGCGGGCGCTATGCCCGCGCAATTGAGCTATCAGACGTTTTTACGTTCGATGGTCTGTTCGCCCCAGAAGAGGCTGTCTTTGTCGGTTTTGGCGAAAGCTCGCGACAGCACCTCATCGCTGCCTTCTTCCCAAATTTTCTCCGCCAGCTTTTCATCGTAATTCGCGAGTTCGAAAATGGCTTCGGCGATTTCCAAAGAGGTATTACGTAAGCTTGCCCATTCGCCCACGTGGTGGGCCTTCGCTTCTTGGTTCGGCATGCAACTCCTCCTGTTAAAGGTTAGCCGTGTAATTTCACAGCCACATTGGCGACGTGTTCACCCTGATAGCGAGCGATAGCCAGCTCTTCCTGGCTTGGTTGACGGGAGCCGTCGCCGCCTGCGATGGTGGTTGCGCCATACGGCGTGCCGCCGCGCACCTGGGAGACATCAAACAGCTCCTGCGCGCCGTAGCCAATCGGCACAATGATCATCCCATGATGGGCAAGGGTAGTCCAGGTTGAGGTAATTGTCTGCTCCTGGCCGCCGCCGGTACCGGTTGAACTAAAGACGCTGGCGACTTTGCCATACAGCGCGCCAGACGCCCACAGGCCGCCGGTCTGATCCAGGAAGGTGCGCATCTGTCCCGACATATTGCCGAAACGGGTAGGGGTACCAAAGATGATGGCATCATACTCCGCCAGTTCCTGCGGCGTGGCGACGGGCGCATTTTGTGTTTTCCCGCCTGCTTTGGCAAACGCTTCAGCCTGCATAGTTTCCGGCACGCGCTTCACAACCACCTCAACGCCGTCAACTTTATTTGCCCCTTCGGCAACGGCATGAGCCATGGTTTCGATGTGTCCATACATGGAATAATAAAGCACCAGAATTTTAGCCATTTGCATCACTCCTCGGTTGCGTAGTTGTCCAGCCAAACGACTGGCTATCTATAAAGATAAGACCTGTGGCGCAGAGTGCAAATCCAACAAACATTTGTTTGATTTATAACAAAATGGCAAAGATTAATTTGCAACATACCTCGTAGCAAATAGATACATTTTACGCAGGGCTGATTTCAGCTCTGAGAAGAAATGCTTAGCGGTTGCGCTGGCGGCTGGCGTCTGGTTTTAACGATTAAATGTTGCGGGATGTGACTATTTTTCCAGGGAATGAGTTTCATTTACTACGCTTATAAGCACGCGATGCATAATGGCCATGCCATATGTCGCGGGGGCTTAGGCCCTGAACTCACCTAATGCAATATGATGTCAAACCCAATGGAGGTCAGTAATGGCAAACCATCGTGGCGGTTCCGGCAACTTTGCCGAAGATCGTGCCAGAGCATCAGAAGCAGGTCGTAAAGGTGGCCAGCACAGCGGGGGGAACTTTAAAAACGATCCTCAACGCGCCTCGGAAGCTGGCAAAAAAGGGGGTAAAAATAGTCACGGTAATCGCAATAGCTAGCCGGGACTGTCTTTAATGATGCGGTGTTAATCTCCCCCGACCCTGCCGCATCACCCTCGCCGCCGACGTATGTCGGCGGTTTTTTTGTCAATGAGTGTTGCTTTTAGCCTGAAGCGCCTGCGAAACTGATTAGCTATATTTTGCTATTGGTCGCCTCATGTCTTCGCTCAAACTCTCGATAACGCCGCAGGAACTGATCCTGATTGTGATCACCATGTTCTGGGGCGGTACCTTTCTTGCCGTACAATACGCCGTGAGCTTTAGCGGGCCGTTTTTCTTCGTCGGCCTGCGCTTCGCCACCGCCGCGCTGGCGGTGGCGCTACTGTCGCTGCGTACGCTACGCGGCCTGACCTGGCTTGAGGTTAAGGCCGGTGTGGCGATTGGCGTAGCGATTGCGCTCGGATACAGCCTGCAAACCTGGGGCTTACAGTCCATCTCCAGCAGTAAATCGGCGTTTATTACCGCCATGTATGTGCCGCTGGTGCCGCTGTTGCAGTGGCTGTGTCTGGGGCGCATGCCCGGCGTCATGTCCTGCGTGGGCATCGTGCTGGCGTTTATCGGGCTGATCCTGCTGGCGGGGCCGGAAAACAACCTGCTGGCTTTGGGGATTGGCGAAATGATTACCCTGGCAAGCGCGGTGGCTATCGCTGCCGAGATCATTTTAATCAGCGCGTGGGCGCGTCAGGTCGATGTGCGCCGGGTGACGGTGGTACAGCTGGCGACTGCCTCGCTGGTGGCTTTTGCCGCGATGGGCCCGGCAGGGGAGTCTATCCCGCCGATGCGCCCGGAACTGCTGGCCGTCGCGCTGGGACTGGGGATTTTCAGCGCCATTATTCAGGTCACCATGAACTGGGCGCAGCGTAGCGTATCGCCGACGCGGGCGACGCTGATTTACACCGGCGAGCCGGTTTGGGCTGGCGTGTTTGGTCGTATCGCCGGCGAGCGTCTGCCGCTGCTGGCGCTGGTGGGCTGTCTGTTTATTCTCGCCGGGGTGCTGGTCAGCGAGCTGAAGTGGAAGAAAAAATCGCGGCCGCAGATCGTGGCGGAGGAAGCACCAGAGCTCGCGGATCGGCGCGAGCCCTAATTTTCGCCCCGGCAGCCGCGCCGCCGGGGCGAACCAATACTCACGTTATACCGTAGTGGCTTTCGCCACCTTTTCCTGATGCTGGCGGCGGTTAAGCAACGCATGCAGTAGAATAGCGCCGAAAGTCGCCGTGCCAATCCCGCCCAGGCGAAAGCCCCCCAACGACAAGGTAAAATCGCCTGCGCCCAGAACCAGCGTCACCGCCACCATGATTAAATTCGCATTCTGGCTGAGATCGACCCGATTCTGCACCCATATCCGCGCCCCGGTGACCGCAATCAAACCAAAAACCACGATTGACGCGCCGCCTATTACCGGGCCTGGGATCGTATGAATCAGGGCGCCGAACTTGGGCGAAAAGCCGAGCAGGATGGCGATCAGCGCCGCGGCGACAAACACCAGCGTTGAATAGACTTTGGTTACCGCCATGACGCCGATATTCTCCGCATAGGTGGTGACGCCACTACCGCCGCAGGCGCCGGAAAGCAGGGTCGCCAGCCCGTCGCCGACAAACGCGCGCCCCATCCAGGGATCCAGATTACGCCCGGTCATTCCCGCGACGGCCTTCAAATGCCCCAGGTTTTCCGCCACCAGAATAATCGCCACCGGCGCAATCAGCAGCATCGCCTGGGTGTCAAAGGTGGGCGAAGTAAAGTGCGGGACCCCAAACCATGCCGCCTGAGCGACAGGGGCAAAATCCAGCGGTTTGCCAAGACCGAATCCGTTGGCCAGCAGCGCATAGAGCGCACAGGCGATAATAAGCCCCATCAGGATCAGCAGACGCTGCAGCAGTCCTCGGGTAAACACCGCGACGGCGCCGATACACAGCACCGTCAGCATCGCCATCCAGCTGTCGAAGGCATTGGCGGAAACGCTGTGCACGGCAATCGGCGCCAGGTTAAGACCGATCGCCATCACCACCGCGCCGGTTACCGCCGGCGGCATCAGACGCTCTATCCAGCCGGTGCCGATTTTTATCACCACCAGACCGATCAGGGTATAGAGCAACCCGCAGGCGATAATACCGCCGAGGGCGATGCTGAGATGAGGATTCAACCCCTGACCGGTAAAGCCGGTCACGGTGATGACCACGCCGACGAAGGCGGCGCTGGAGCCAAGATAGCTCGGTACCCGGCCGCCGGTGACGACAAAGAACAGCAGAGTGCCCACTCCCGACATCAGGATAGCCAGGTTCGGATCAAGTCCCATCAATAAAGGCATTAATACGGTTGCGCCAAACATTGCCACGGCGTGCTGAACGCCCATGATCAGCGTTTGCCCGGCGGATAGACGTTCATCCGGGGCGACAACGCCGGCATCCGTGGCGGGGGAGGTCAACTGCCAGCGAGGAAAATTGAAGAGTGCCATGATGATATCCCGGGTGAGAGGTTAACAAACGGGCCGCATAAGCGTGTGGTAGCTGCGGTCAAACCACATCAAACCTCGCGGTTCCTGTTGGCGGGTGATGGCCACGACCTGGCAAAACAGAATGTCATGGGTGCCGACCTGCAGCCGCTGGTCGATGCGGCAGTCAAAACTGACCAGCGCCTCTTTCAGCCGCGGGCAGCCGGTCGCGCCGGTTTGCCAGTCGGCGGCGGCGAAACGTTCCGCCATCGGGGTTTTGCCGCCAAAAGTATTCGATAATGTCTCCTGCCCTGCCGAGAGGGTATTGACGCAAAGGGTTTGATGTTCGCTGAATACCGGCCAGACTGACGCCGAACGGTTGAGACATACCAGCAGCGTCGGCGGGGTATCGGTTACGCTGCATACTGCGCTGGCGGTAAAACCGGCGCGCCCGGCAGGCCCTTCAGTGGTGATGATGTTGACCGCCGCGCCGACATGAGCCATGGCGTCACGAAAACTGTGTTGATCCGCTACGTTCATTACTGTCTCCTTATGCCAGCAGGCAGGCTTCATCAAAGCTCAGGCGCGGCAGCCGGTCGTACAGTTTGTCGGGGTCGCCATAGCCGATATTCACCAGCAGATTGCTTTTCCAGCCGCTGTCGGCGAAAAACGCCGCATCGACTTTCTCGCGGTCGAACCCCGACATCGGACCGGTGTCGAGGCCCAGCGCGCGGCAGGCGAAAATCAGATACGCCGCCTGCAGCGAGCTGTTGCGAAAGGCGGTTTCCTCGGCCAGATGCGGGCTGGAAGTAAACCAGCTCCGGGCGTCGCCGTGGGGAAACAGCGCGGGCAAGCGGTCGTAAAACGCGCTATCCCAGGCCACGATGGCGGTGACCGGCGCCTGCATGGTTTTTTCCATATTGCCGCTGGAGAGCGTTGGGCGGAGTTTCGCTTTGCCCTCGGCGCTGCGCACAAAAACGATTCGCGCCGGTGAACAGTTGGCCGAGGTCGGCCCCATTTTCATCAAGTCGTAAATCTCCTGCAGCTGCCGATCGCTAACCGCCTGTTCGCGCCAGCCGTTGTAGGTTCGGGCGTGGGTGAATAGTGTCTCGCAAGCCTTTTGGTTGATTGCTTCGCTCATATATTCTCCTCGGCGACCGGCAGCAGGGCCGCCAGTCCGTCGCATAAAAGGGGGTTAAACGTCTCGCTGTCGGTAACGTTACAGGCGTGGCCGCCCCAGGCCATTTCCACGAGTCGGCTATTGGGGATAGACGCCTGCAGCATTCGCGAGCAGGAGGCGGGTACCAACAGGTCGTCGGCGGCGCTGATGATAAGCGTCGGGCAGGCGATAGCCGCCGCGCGGCGCGAAAAATCCGCCTGTTTCAGGGCCTGCAGCCGTTTCAGTAAATTCTCCTTGCCCTGGAAATGGCTAATGGCCAACGCGTCTTCAGCTTCGAGACGCGGCAGGCGGGCCGCCATCCACTCCGCCGGATAGAGAAACAGCGGTTGAGCCTCGACCCACGCCTGAGCGCCGCCGGCATGCAGCAGGCGTTCGCGAACCTGAAAGCAGCGGCGGGTATGCGGGGAAAGGGTTAGCCAACCGTTAACCAGCACCAGCGCGCGGACCGCGCGCGGATAGTCGAGCGCTAACTGCATCCCAATCAGCGCCCCCAGGGCGTGGCCAACCAGCGCGAAGCGCATGATGCCCGCCGCCTGCAGGGCGCTGAACAGCTCCTGCGCCATCGTCGCCATGCTGTAATTTTCCGGCAACGGGCCGCGGTTCTCCCCGGTACCGTTATGGTCATAGAACACCAGTTGATAATGCTGTGCCAGCGCCGCCCGCTGCGCCAGCCAGTACGCGCCACCGCCGCCAAGACCGGCGCTCAGCACCACCACCGGCGCGCCGGGCCACGGCGGCGGGGCAATATTGAGCCTCATCATGTTGGAGTACCGATATGGGCGACGCTGGCAATCTCCACCAGCGCATCGGGTTTCACCAGCCCGCACTGAATACAGAAACGCGCCGGTTTATCACCGGGGAAAAACTCAGCGTAGACCTCGTTAATCGCGGCGTAATTTTGCCAGTCGGTGATAAAGATACTGTTGAAGGTCACATCCGCCATGCTGCCCCCCGCCGTTTCGATAACGCTTTTGATAATCTCCAGCACGTGACGGGTTTGCGCTTTTGGGTCGCCGGGGTAGAGCACATTGTTTTGCTTATCAAACGGCAGAGTGCCGGAGACATATACCACCCCGTCGGCGAGCGTCCCAGGAACAAAGGGGGCAATCGGCGTAGCGGTGCCGGGGGGAATAATCACCTGTTTAGGCATAGCGTTTCTCCTCGGTAAAAGCGAGCGGGGCGGCGCCTTCTATGGCACGACAGAAGCTACCGACATCGCTGACCCAGCCGAAAAAGGTTTCAATGTTGAACAACGCCGCCTGTTGCGCGAAGGCGGGGCCTGCCTGATGGGTAGCATCTTCCAGCACCACGCCGAAGTATTCGAGGAAGAAGCCATCGCGCAGCGTCGATTCGACGCAGACGTTGGTGGCGATGCCGGTGAACACCAGGTGGCGAATACCGCGGCTGCGTAAAATGCTGTCGAGCGGGGTATTGAAGAAACCGCTGTAGCGCGGTTTCGGCAGGACGATATCGCCCTCCTGCGGCCGCAATTCATCAACCAGTTGATAATCCCAACCGCCTTTCGCCAGTAATTTACCCTGCAGTTCGGGACGTTGGCGCATGGTCTTCAGCGCGTTGGATTTATGGTAATTCGGCGAGCCGGGACCGCCGGCTTCCACATACTGTTCGTCCCAGCCATTCTGGAACCAGATGATTAACATGCCGGCGGCGCGGGCGGCGGCCACCGCGAGATTAATATTATCGATAACCGGCCGGGTGGCGGAGACGTCAAAACCGGCGAGATCCAGGTATCCGCCCTGGCTTGCATAGGCGTTTTGCATATCGACCACGATCAGCGCGCTGTGCTGCGGCGACAAGGTCAGCGATTCCGGGCGAGCGGGAAGGGTAATCATCATCAGGCCACCTCGCGGTTAATGGGAGCAATGTGGTCACGGCAGCGCATCAGCGGCTGAATACGTTCGCCGAAGGCGTCAATGCCCTGCAGGAAATCATCGAAGGTCAGCAGTACGCCGTCGGTACCGGGGACCGCCGCCACCTCATCGAGCATACGGGCGACGTTGGCATAAGAGCCGACGAGGGTGCCCATATTGATGTTGACCGCGGAGGTGGGGTCGGCCATCTGGCGGACGTTGGTATCGCTGCCGGAGCGGGTATCTTTCTGGCTCTGTTCGGTCAGCCATGCCAGCGCCTCGTCATCCGCGCCGGCCTTGTAGTGTTCCCATTTAGCGCGGGCCGCTTCGTCGGTTTCGTCGGCGATCACCATAAACAGCACGTAGGAGCCGACGTCGCGACCGGTTTTTTCCGCCGCCTGCATCATACGTGCGGCGGTGGGCGCGAAGGCGGCGGGGGTATTAACCCCTTTGCCAAAGCAAAAGTTGTAGTCGGCGTGTTGGGCGGAGAATGCCATTCCGGCGTCGCTTTGCCCGGCGCAGATAACCTTCATCGGCTGCGAGGGCCGTGGGCTAACCCGGCAGTCGTTCATGGTGAAGTAATCACCTTTAAAATCGCTGCGCCCGGTGCCCCACAGATCGCGCAGAACCGTAACGTATTCAGTCAGGTAGTCATAGCGGCTGGCGAAGTATTCGTCGCCGGGCCAGATCCCCATCTGGTCATATTCCGGTTTTTGCCAGCCGGTCACCAGATTCACGCCAAAACGTCCGCCGGAGATAGAGTCGATAGTCGAGGCCATGCGGGCGACGATGGCCGGAGGGAGCGTCAACGTCGCGGCGGTGGCATAAATCTCTATCTTCGACGTCACCGCTGCCAGACCGGCCATCAGGGTGAACGATTCCAGGTTGTGATCCCAGAACTCGGTCTTCCCTCCGAAGCCGCGTAGTTTGATCATGGAGAGCGCGAAGTCGAAATGGTAGTGCTCGGCCTTCTGCACAATCGCCTTATTCAGTTCGAAGGTAGGCATATACTGCGGTGCATGGGTGGAAATTAACCAGCCGTTATTACCAATGGGAACGAAAACACCGATTTTCATAACTACCTCTCTGTCGTCATGGAAGATGAAATCGCGCGGTGTGGCATCCTGCCTCTCCCCGAACCACCTCGCAGAAGAAATAAAGCAAAGGTAATGCCAGTTTTAAAAAGGGTTTTGTTATTAATGTGTTGCGTAATGGTTGCTGGATTTGAGGATGAAAATGTGGACTGAATGGTCAAAATCAGTGCACGAAAAAACGGCAGTCATGCGCGATCGGAGTGCGCAGGGTCGTGTCGGCGAGGGGCTTTTGCTATGCTGAAGACGACTACTGAAGGAGAAGACGTATGGCACAGGGCGCCGTGAAAAAAATCGGCAAGCGTTCACAGGCGGTGAGCGCCAAAAAAGAGGCCATTCTGGCCGCTGCGCTGGAGACCTTCTCGCAGTTCGGCATTCACGGTACGCGGCTGGAGCAGGTCGCTGAACTGGCCGGGGTATCGAAAACTAATTTACTCTATTACTACCCGTCAAAAGAGGCGCTGTACGTTGCCGTGCTGCAGCGGATCCTCGCCATCTGGCTGGCGCCGCTGCGGGCATTTCGCGAAGATATCAGTCCGCTGGTGGCGATCCGCGAATATATTCGCCTCAAGCTTGAGGTATCGCGCGATCATCCTCAGGCCTCCAGGCTGTTCTGTCTGGAGATGCTGCAGGGGGCGCCGCTGCTGATGGGCGAACTGACCGGCGATCTAAAGGCGTTGATAGATGAAAAGTCGGCGATAATCTCGTCATGGATTGATAGCGGCAAGCTGGCGGCGGTCGATCCGCAGCACCTTATCTTTATGATCTGGGCGACGACGCAGCATTACGCCGATTTCGCCACTCAGGTGGAGGCGGTGACCGGCGCAACGCTGCAGGATGAGTTGTTTTTCCAGCAAACCGTGGATAACGTGCAGCGGATGATTATCGAAGGGATCCGCGTACGTTAATTGGCCGGCGGCAGCGGGCAGTTTTGGTCGCCGTCTTCGCACTGAAGCAGCGAGGCGAGGAAGGCTTCGCGCTCGACGCTCTTATCGGTCATACACTGGCTTATCAGCATCGGTTGCATACTGCCGCCTTCCGCGCCGGAAGCGAGAAACGCGCAATCGGCGTCACGCAGGGAAATCCACGCCTGCTGGGCTTTTTTCAGCAATTCCAGCTGTTGGCCGGAGGCGCGTTTCAGCGCCTGCTGCCAGGTCTCATTCAGCTTTTTATCGGCCGCCTGATATTGTGCGGCGGCACACTGATTCATTTCGGTTTGCGTGTTGGCGTTGCTGCAGTCATCCGCCCACGCCGCACCGCTGGCTAATAGGGCAGCCACGGCAATTAAAGTGCGTTTCATCGTTCTACTCCCATAAAAAAAGCTCCCATCCGGGAGCCTTAATTAAGCACAGCTGACGTCGGCTGTCATTAGTTGAACACGCCGTAGATTTCCCGGAAGACGGCGCACAGCGCCTCATCCGGGCTACCCTTTGGCGGGGTTATGTAGCCCCGGTAAGCGTAGCGCCACCGGGGAGCCCGTTTTAGCCGATGGTCATGAGGCTGGCGTTACCGCCTGCCGCGGCGGTGTTGACGCTCAACGAACGCTCGATATACAGGCGCTCCAGCAGCAGATTGGTTTCGCCGCGGGCAAAGCCCTGCACCGATACAATCGCCCCGTCGCGCGCCGCCACCTGCTCACACAGCTCGCGCAACTGATCGGAATCACCGTGATAAATGACCGCGTCGAAAGCCTGGCTGGTCAACTGATCCGCTTTCGCAAAATGAATCCGCTCGCTGACCTCACGCGGCAGTTTCTTCGCCAGTTCGCGCTGCAGGGCGCTATCCGGCCACAGCACTTCACAGCCAACCGCCATCGCCGCCGCCAGCTGAATCAGCGCGTCCTGCTCGTTATCCGCCACGCACAATACGCGTTCGCGCGGCATCAGCGTCAGGGTATTACGCTCGCCGGTTGGTCCTGGCAGCAGGCGTTGAGTGCCGCTTTGCGCCAGCTCGCTGTATTGCTGACACAGCGCCTGCAGTTCAGGACGGCCTGCCGCCCACTGCTGCAGCGCCTGCAGCGGTTTTTCCAGCAGCGTTTTCAACTGGGCGTCCAGCGGACGCTCCGCATCCTGGCGGGCGAAAGTGACGCCGACCGCGCCCTGCGGGCGACTGGACAGCAGGCGATACAGGTACAGCGGGCCGCCGGCTTTCGGGCCGGTACCCGATAACCCTTCGCCGCCGAACGGCTGTACGCCGACCACCGCGCCAACCATATTGCGGTTAACATACAGGTTGCCGACTTTCGCGCTGCCGGTGACCTGAGCGATGGTTTCGTCGATGCGGGTATGCACGCCGAGGGTCAGACCGTAGCCGGAGGCGTTAATCTGCTCGACCAGCTTATCCAGTTCGTTACGGTTATAGCGCACCACGTGCAGAACCGGGCCAAAGACCTCTTTTTTCAGTTCGTCGAAGCTTTCGAGTTCGATAAGCGTCGGCGCGACGAACGTACCGTGATTCCATTCGCGGGCATCTTCGCTATTTTCACGTACCGCCTGGAAGACATTGCGGCCTTTCGCGCGCAGCGCCTGAATATGGCGTTCGATATTCTCTTTGGCTTCCGCGTCGATTACCGGGCCGATATCGGTGGTCAGGCGACCCGGATTCCCCATCCGGCATTCGCTCATTGCGCCGCGCAGCATGGTTAACGTATGGTCGGCGACTTCTTCCTGCAGGCACAGCACGCGCAGGGCAGAACAGCGTTGGCCGGCGCTGTCGAAAGCCGAGGCCAGTACGTCGATCACCACCTGCTCGGTGAGCGCCGACGAGTCGACGATCATCGCGTTCATACCGCCGGTTTCCGCGATAAGCGGTGTCGGACGGCCCTGCGCATCAAGGCGGTTAGCGATGTTGCGCTGCAGCAGCGTCGCTACTTCGGTCGAACCGGTAAACATTACGCCGCGTACGCGTTCATCTGAGGTTAGCGCGGCGCCGACGGTTTCCCCGCGGCCCGGCAGCAGTTGAATCACGCCCGGCGGCACGCCGGCTTCCAGCAGAATCGCCACGCCTTGCGCGGCGATAAGCGGCGTCTGCTCGGCCGGTTTGGCCAGCACGCTGTTGCCTGCCGCCAGCGCCGCGGTAATCTGGCCGGTGAAGATCGCCAGCGGGAAGTTCCACGGGCTGATACAGACGACCGGACCTAACGGGCGGTGGGTTTCATTATCGAAATCGTCACGCACCTGACCGGCATAATAGTGCAGGAAGTCGACGGCTTCGCGCACTTCAGCAATGGCGTTGCTGAAGGTTTTGCCAGCTTCGCGTACCAGGATCCCCATCAGGGTCGGCATCTGGCTTTCCATCAACACGGCGGCGCGCTCAAGAATGGCGGCGCGTTCCTGCGGCGGGGTGGCGAACCAGATTGGCGCGTTATTGATAGCGCTGGTTAGCGCCTGCTGCACTTCGGCATCGCTGGCTTCGCGCACGTAGCCGACGATATCTTTCGGTTCTGCCGGGTTGATGACCGGCTGCATTTCGCCTTCGGCCACCGGCTGCTCCAGCATCGGTAGCGCCTGCCACTTGTGCAGCGCGCTGTTAAGCAGCGAAGAGGAGAGGGAGGCCAGTCGGTGTTCGTTAGCCAGATCCAGACCGGCGGAGTTGCTGCGGCCGTTACCGTAGAGATCGCGCGGCAACGGAATTTTCGGATGCGGCAGGCCGGCCTGGCCTTCCTGCTGCGCCAGTTTTTCGACCGCGCTGACCGGATCGGCCACCAGTTCGTCCAGCGGCAGGGTATTATCCGCGATACGGTTAACGAAGGAGGTATTGGCGCCGTTTTCCAACAAACGACGTACCAGATAAGCCAGCAGCGTTTCATGGGTACCGACCGGCGCGTAGATACGGCACGGACGGTTTAGTTTGCCGTCGGCGACTTTGCCCACGACCTGCTCATACAGCGGTTCGCCCATGCCGTGCAGGCACTGGAATTCATACTGGCCAGGATAGTAGTTTTGTCCAGCCAGTTGGTAGATAGCCGCCAGCGTGTGGGCGTTATGGGTGGCAAATTGCGGATAAATCAGGTTCGGTACCGCCAGCAGCTTTTTGGCGCAGGCGAGATAAGAAACGTCGGTGTAGACCTTACGGGTATAAACCGGATAGCCTTCGAGGCCTTCCATCTGCGCGCGTTTGATTTCGCTATCCCAATAGGCGCCTTTCACCAGGCGGATCATCAGGCGACGACGGCTACGGGTCGCCATGTCGATCAGCGAATCAATCACAAACGGACAGCGTTTCTGGTAGGCCTGAATAACAAAGCCGATTCCGTTCCAGCCGGCCAACTCCGGTTCAAAGCACAGTTTTTCCAGCAGATCGAGGGAGATCTCCAGACGATCGGCCTCTTCGGCGTCGATGTTAATACCGATGTCGTACTGGCGCGCCAGCAGCGTCAGCGATTTAAGGCGCGGATAGAGCTCTTCCATGACCCGATCATACTGCGCGCGGCTGTAGCGCGGGTGCAGCGCGGAGAGTTTAATCGAGATACCCG
This sequence comes from Klebsiella sp. 141203, assembly GCF_032601985.1. Lineage (NCBI taxonomy): Bacteria > Pseudomonadati > Pseudomonadota > Gammaproteobacteria > Enterobacterales > Enterobacteriaceae > Klebsiella > Klebsiella sp. 141203. Next base: position 701,661 of record NZ_JAQIRL010000002.1, read on the forward strand.
GACCTTCATAAATGCCGCGGCCGTTGGAGGCTTTACCGATGGCGTGGATCGCCTGCTGATAAGAGACCATGTAGGCCTGCGCATCGGCGGCGGTCAGCGCGGCTTCGCCGAGCATATCGTAGGAGTAACGGAACCCTTTCTCTTCCAGCTTGCGGGCGTTGGCCAGCGCTTCGGCGATGGTTTCCCCGGTGACGAACTGCTCGCCCATCAGGCGCATCGCCATATCGACGCCTTTGCGGATCAGCGGTTCGCCGCTCTTGCCAATAATGCGGTTCAGCGAGCGGGAGAGGCTGGTCTCGTTATGGGTCGACACCAGTTTCCCGGTAAACAACAAGCCCCAGGTGGCGGCGTTGACGAACAGCGACGGGCTACGGCCGATATGCGATTGCCAGTTGCCGTTGCTGATTTTGTCGCGGATTAGCGCATCACGGGTGGCTTTATCCGGAATACGCAGCAGCGCTTCGGCCAGGCACATCAGCGCCACGCCTTCTTGTGAGGAGAGTGAGAATTCCTGCAGCAAGCTTTGCACCATCCCGGCGCGGCCGCTGGCGGTTTTCTGATTACGCAGTTTTTCCGCCAGTTGGTAAGCCAGCTTGTGCGCCTGTTCGCCTAACGGCTGCGGCAGACGGGCCTGTTCCAGCAACATCGGTACCGCATCGGTTTCCGGGCGACGCCAGGCCGCGGTGATCGCCGCGCGGCTGACCGACTGCGGCAGGATTTGTTCGGCGAATTCGAGGAACGGCTGATACGGCTCGTCCGCCGGAGCGCCTGCTTCATCACTTTCATTGGCGGCGCCGGAGAGGAGCGCCGGCAGTTCCGGCAGCGTCTCGTCGTTTTCCAGCTTTTCCAGATAGTTGAAAATGGCTTGCTTAATCAGCCAGTGCGGCGTGCGGTCAATACGGCTCGCGGCGGACTTAATGCGTTCGCGCGTGGCGTCGTCAAGTTTTACACCCATGGTGGTGGTGCCCATTGCGGGAACTCCTGTTAGCTATGTAATGCCCTTTTATCGGTTGCGTAGAAATATCACCTATGTTGCAACTTTGTGCAACCTTGTTAATTGTGACTTGGCTAGCAAGCTGAGAAATGAATGAATTGTTAATGGTGTTGATAAGATTTTCCAATAAATAGCCTCATTCAAATAACGTATTTATCTGCGTTGCTTAACAGTTTTTTCAGGTGCAACCCGTAAAAACGTGAGGGAGTGCAACCTATAGAAAATTGCTATTTTTCCTGAGACAACTTTCGTGTAAATGCTGTGTTAAATCGTTTGTGAAATACCGACGCATCCGTCAGGATACGCTCGCCCAATACAACCAATACGCCATTACCCCGTTCCGGTAGTGGCTAAAACGACAAAGTTGGACGTTGTCGAAATAAATTCTGGAGATTTGCATGGCTATTAGCACACCCATGTTGGTGACGTTTATTGTTTATATTTTTGGCATGGTACTGATAGGTTTTATTGCCTGGCGCTCAACCAAGAACTTTGACGATTATATTCTCGGCGGCCGCAGCCTTGGGCCATTTGTGACCGCGCTCTCTGCCGGTGCATCGGATATGAGCGGCTGGCTGCTGATGGGGCTACCGGGAGCGATTTTCCTCTCCGGGATTTCCGAAAGCTGGATCGCCATCGGCCTGACCCTGGGGGCGTGGATTAACTGGAAACTGGTGGCCGGGCGTCTGCGCGTGCATACCGAAGTCAACAACAACGCCCTGACGCTGCCGGACTATTTTACCGGCCGCTTCGAAGATAAAAGCCGCGTGCTGCGTATTATCTCCGCGCTGGTTATCCTACTGTTCTTCACTATTTATTGTGCTTCCGGGATTGTTGCCGGCGCGCGTCTGTTTGAAAGCACCTTTGGTATGAGCTATGAAACCGCGCTGTGGGCCGGCGCCGCGGCGACAATCATTTATACCTTCGTGGGCGGTTTCCTGGCGGTAAGCTGGACCGATACCGTGCAGGCCAGCCTGATGATCTTCGCGCTGATTTTAACGCCGGTGATGGTGATTATCTCGGTCGGCGGTTTCGGCGATTCGCTGGAAGTGATTAAGCAAAAAAGCATCGAAAATATCGATATGCTCAAGGGACTGAACTTCGTGGCGATTATTTCGCTGATGGGTTGGGGTCTCGGTTATTTCGGTCAGCCGCATATTCTGGCGCGCTTTATGGCGGCGGATTCTCATCACAGCATTGTTCATGCGCGTCGTATTAGTATGACCTGGATGATCCTGTGCCTGGCGGGCGCGGTATCGGTTGGTTTCTTCGGTATCGCCTACTTTAATAACAACCCGAGCCTGGCGGGCGCGGTTAACCAGAACGCCGAACGGGTATTTATCGAGCTGGCGCAAATCCTGTTTAACCCGTGGATTGCCGGGATCCTGCTGTCGGCTATTCTGGCGGCGGTCATGTCGACCCTGAGCTGCCAGCTGCTGGTCTGCTCCAGCGCTATTACCGAAGATCTGTATAAAGCCTTCCTGCGTAAAAACGCCGGTCAGAAAGAGTTAGTCTGGATCGGCCGCTTTATGGTGCTGGTGGTGGCGCTGATTGCGATTGCGCTGGCTGCTAACCCGGAAAACCGCGTACTGGGTCTGGTCAGCTACGCATGGGCAGGCTTTGGCGCCGCATTTGGCCCGGTCGTGCTGTTCTCGGTGATGTGGTCGCGTATGACCCGTAACGGCGCGCTGGCCGGGATGATTATTGGCGCGGTCACGGTTATCGTCTGGAAACAGTTCGGCTGGCTGGGACTGTATGAAATCATCCCTGGCTTCCTGTTCGGCAGTATCGGGATTGTGGTCTTCAGCCTGCTGGGCAAAGCGCCATCGGCGGCGATGCAACAGCGTTTTGCCGAAGCGGACGCGCATTACCATTCCGCGCCGCCGGTACGTGCTACCGCTGAATAAAAGTAGCGAGCATCAGAAACCGCAACGGCTCCCATCAGGGAGCCGTTTTTTTTCGCCGCCTGTAAGGCCCGGCGGAAAGCGACTGGCGGCAAGGCGGTTACTTCGCCGCGCCTTCGTTTACCCAGTTCATGAAGATCAGATACCCGATGGAGAGCAGGGTGGCGCCAATAAACATCCCGAGAATGCCATCGGTGGCCATGCCGCCCAACGCGCCGAGCAGAACGATCGGCATCGGCGCATCTACGCCGCGGCCCAACATCAGCGGTTTGAGGACGTTATCGACCATCCCGGCGACAATCAGCAGGACGGTAAACACGACATTCACCGCGGTGCCGTGGTCGCCGGTCATCCACATAATGGCAATCGCCGGGGCGGTAACCAGAATCACCGGGATTTGCGCGATGCCGAGCACCAGCGCCAGCACGAAGAAGATGCCGGCGGCCGGGATCCCCGCCAACGCAATGATAATTCCCGTCAGCAAGGCCTGAATCAGCGCCACGCCAATAACCCCCTGCGCCACGGCGCGAATGGTGCCGGTGCACAGGCGACTCAGGGCAAGACCTTTATTTTCATCGGTGATACGGATGGCGATACGTTTGGCGCTGTTGGCGCCCGCCGCGCCCCAGGTCATGATGGCGCCGGCAACAATAAAGGAGAGAACAAAGCCCAGCAGCCCGCCGCCCATACTTGCCAGCACGCCGAGCACCAGTTTTGCCGCCTCGCCAATTTGCGCGTGATAGCTACTCAGTACGGCAGGCAGGTCCGCTGAGGCTTTCAGCCAGAACGCATATAGCTTACCGCCGACAAGGGGAATAGAGGCGACGTTAGCCGAAGGCGGCGGCAGCGTCAGATCGCTGCCGCTGACTTTATCAATCAGGCTACCGGCGCTTTCGCCAAGCGAGGTCACCATGAAAATGGTCGGAATGACGATAATCAGCAGGCCGAATAATACTAATATGGTCGATGCCAGCCCCTGCCGCCCGCCTATGCGTCGCGCGATGTGTTGATGTAAAGGATAGAGGGTGACGGCCAGAATCAGCGCCCACAGCATCATGTTCAGGAACGGCGAGAAGACGGTAAAGCAGAAGGAGGCCAGCGCCAGTATCAAGCCGAACTTAATAAACATATCGAGAAAGCGGGTGACAATTCTTTTCTCAATATTAGCTAACTCATTATTTTCTATCATGAATTATTCCAGTTGTTATTTTACGCGGCCGCCAGGCCAGTTAAAAACGCTCAACTATAGAGAAGTCTTTGAAATAAAAAACGCAGGAAATAATTTAAAAAAGAATTTCGCCCAGGCTGTGTTTATCAGTGTAGAACAAAAGAAAATACGCCGTATCGCCAGAGAGTAATGTTCGCGCATCTCTTGCTAATTCACTGAAAATACGCTGATATCTGTGTACAAAAAACCATGAGGATAGCAAATGAAATTACCCCAGGGCGCTGCGGCGCTGATCGTTGCCGCACTATTGGCAGGATGCGTGGCGCCATCCGAAAAAAGCGCCGCGCACGTTGATAATAACGCCTGCCCGGCGGATAACAGGATGATGCAAACCACCCTTTATTTCGGCCTTAGCCGGCCGGCGGGGAAAGATATTACCGCCCAGGAGTGGCAGCAGTTTGTCGACCGCGATGTGACGCCGCGTTTTCGCGATGGCCTGACGGTTTTTGACGCCCGCGGCCAGTGGTTAGGCAACAATGGCGCAGTCGCCCGCGAGTCCAGCAAGGCGCTCATGCTGATTCATAGCAAAGATGCGAAAAGCGAGCAGGGGATTGAAGCGCTGCGTAATACTTATAAGACGCGGTTCGCCCAGGAGTCCGTTATGCGCGTTGATCAGCCGGTGTGTGTACATTTCTGAAGAACAGGGCGGGGAGAGCCCCCGCCCGACGAGTTACAGCACCAGCCCGGCAAAACTGGCTGACAGCAGGCTCACCAGCGTCGCGCCATAGACCAGACGCAGGCCGAAGCGGGAAACGGTGTTGCCTTGTTGCTCGTTAAGCCCTTTAATCGCCCCGGCAATGATGCCAATGGAGGCGAAGTTGGCAAACGAGACGAGGAACACCGAAAGGATCCCTAGCCCGCGCGGCGTCATGCTGGCGGCAATTTTCTGCAGTTCGATCATCGCCACGAATTCGTTAGCGACCAGTTTGGTGGCCATAATACTCCCGGCATTTAACGCGTCGCTTAAAGGGATACCCACCAGCCATGCCAGCGGATAAAAGACGTAACCGAGGATTTGCTGGAAGCTTAGGCCGAAAACGGTCGCAAATAACGCATTAACGGCGCTAATCAGGGCGATAAAGCCGATTAGCATCGCCAGAATAATCATCGCCACCTTAAAGCCTGCCAGGATATATTCGCCCAGCATTTCAAAGAAGCTCTGCGATTCATGCATCTTTTCAAGCTTTATTTCTGCTTCGCTACCGGGGCGCGTAGGATTAATAATCGACAGCACAATAAAGGTGCTGAACATATTAAGAATCAACGCCGCCACCACGTATTTCGCATCAAGCATAGTCATATACGCGCCGACGATCGACAGTGATACCGTTGACATGGCTGTTGCTGCCATCGTGAACAGGCGACGCGAAGAGAGGTCGCCGAGTACACCTTTGTAAGCAATAAAGTTTTCCGACTGGCCGAGGATCAGCGAGCTGACGGCGTTGAAGGATTCCAGCTTGCCCATGCCGTTCACCTTCGACAGTAGGGTGCCGATAAGACGAATAAAGATCGGCAGAATACGCCAGTGTTGCAGAATACCTATCAGCGCGGAAATAAAGACGATCGGACACAGTACGCCGAGGAAAATAAAGGCCAGTCCTTTTTCACCCATTCCGCCAAATACGAAGTTGGTCCCTTCAGCGGCGAACCCGAGTAACGAAGCAAAAAAGCCAGAGATATTTTTCACTATCCATAAACCGCTTTCGGCGTGAAGGAAAAAGAAAGCCAGGGCGATTTCAATAATAATTAACTGCAGAATATAGCGAATGCGGATTTTTTGTCGGTCATAGCTGGCAAGCCAGGCAAGGCCAAGAATAACCGCCAGCGCCAGCAGGAAGTGCAAAATTTGAGTCATGTTATTTATTTCGCAGATAAATCAGGACCGCCATTTAGCCACAGCGCTCAAGCCCGGTAAATATGCGACATAAAAAATCATGCTATATGCCATTTTAATGCTTAGCTGGTGAGATATTTTCGCAAGTGACTATTTTGTAGCGATTAATTTACAACTAGTCATCATTCCCTGAACATTTCGCTTGTGTTTCTCATTGTTGTAATGATAATCACTATCAGAAATATTTACCTATCTTTGCATCCGTTGACTGCGGTTCACATTTAAGGGTTTCGGCATGTTTGTTCCATTTCTCATCATGTTACGCGAAGGGCTGGAAGCCGCGCTGATTGTCAGCCTGATTGCCAGCTATTTAAAACGAACCCAGCGCGGCAGCTGGATCGGCGTCATGTGGATTGGCGTATTCCTCGCGGCGGCGCTCTGTCTCGGGCTGGGGATTTTTATTAACGAGACCACCGGAGAATTTCCGCAGCGCGAACAGGAGCTGTTTGAAGGCATCGTGGCGGTGATAGCGGTATTTATCCTCACCTGGATGGTGTTCTGGATGCGTAAAGTGTCGCGCAACGTCAAACAACAGCTGGAACAGGCGGTGGATAACGCGCTGCAGCGCGGGAATAACCACGGCTGGGCGCTGGTGATGATGGTGTTTTTTGCGGTTGCCCGCGAAGGCCTGGAGTCGGTCTTTTTCCTGCTGGCGGCATTCCAGCAGGATGTCGGCATCTGGCCGCCGCTGGGGGCGATGCTCGGCCTGGCGACGGCGGTGGTATTAGGTTTCCTGCTTTACTGGGGCGGTATCCGCCTTAATCTCGGCGTGTTCTTCAAATGGACCAGTCTGTTTATCCTGCTGGTGGCGGCCGGTCTGGCCGCCGGGGCGATTCGCGCTTTCCATGAGGCGGGGCTGTGGAATTATTTCCAGAACGTCGCCTTTGATCTTAGCAACGTGGTATCGACGCATACGCTGTTCGGCACGTTGCTGGAAGGCATCTTTGGTTATCAGGAGACGCCAACCGTCAGTGAAGTGGCGGTTTATCTCCTCTATTTGATCCCGGCGCTGGTGTGCTTTGCCTTGCCGCCGGGCAGCAAAACGACAGCATCGCGAGCCGCGTAATTCAGGCGCCGCTGATTAATATAGTTACAACATACTTTTCGAAAGGGATGGTCATGATAATTCATTTTCGCCGTACTGCGCTGCAGTTAACCGTCGCCGCGCTGTTTAGTTCCGCATTTTACGCTCAGGCTGCGGATATCCCGCAGGTGAAGGTCACCGTCAACGACAAGCAGTGCGAACCGATGAATGTGACGGTGAAGGCGGGTAAAACCCAGTTCATCATCCAGAACCACAGCCAAAAAGCGCTGGAGTGGGAGATCCTGAAAGGAGTAATGGTGGTCGAGGAGCGTGAAAACATCGCGCCAGGATTTACGCAAAAATTGACGGCCAACCTGCAGCCGGGCGAATACGATATGACCTGCGGCCTGCTGACTAACCCGAAAGGTAAGCTTATTGTCACCGGTGAAACCAGCAAAGATGCGGCGAAAGCCAATGCGGTGCTGAGTCTTGGCGAGGCGATTACTGCCTATAAAGCTTACGTTACCGCGGAAACCGCGCAGCTGGTTAGCGGCACTAAAGCCTTTACCGATGCTGTAAAAGCCGGTGATATCGAGAAAGCGAAGGCGCTGTACGCCCCGACCCGTCAGCACTACGAGCGCATCGAGCCGATTGCTGAGCTGTTCTCTGACCTCGACGGCAGCATTGACGCCCGTGAAGATGATTTTGAGAAAAAAGCTGAGGATCCGAAATTCACCGGTTTCCACCGCCTGGAAAAAGCGCTGTTTGGCGATAACAGCGTGAAGGGAATGGAAAACTATGCCGAACAGTTGAACAGCGATGTGCTGGAACTGCAAAAACGCATTAGCGAGCTGGCTTTCCCGCCGTCGAAAGTGGTAGGCGGCGCGGCTGGGCTGATCGAAGAAGTGGCGGCCAGCAAAATTAGCGGCGAAGAAGATCGTTACAGCCATACCGACCTGTGGGACTTCCAGGCTAACATCGACGGCGCGCAAAAAATCGTTGACCTGCTGCGCCCGCAGCTGCAAAAAGATAATAGCGCGCTGCTGGCTAAGGTTGACGCCAACTTTAAAAAAGTTGATGCCATCCTCGCTAAATACCGCACGAAAGACGGTTTCGAGACCTATGACAAGCTCACCACCGCTGACCGTAATGCGCTGAAAGGGCCGATCACGACGCTGGCAGAAGATCTGGCACAGCTGCGCGGGATTTTGGGCCTGGATTAATTCGATGACACAACAAAAACCACGCGACGTGAATGAACCGTCACGTCGCCGCTTACTGAAGGGGATCGGCGCGCTTGGCGGCGCGCTGGCCATCAGCGGGGGCTGCCCGATGGCGCAGGCGGCGAAAGCGGAAAGCTCTCCCGGTACGCTTGCACCGGATGCGCGTCAGGAAAAACAGCCATTTTATGGCCCGCATCAGGCGGGCATCCTGACGCCGCAGCAGGCCTCGATGATGCTGGTGGCGTTTGATGTGCTGGCGGCGGATAAAGCCGACCTCGAACGCCTGTTCCGCTTGTTGACCCAGCGGATCGCCTTTTTAACCGCAGGCGGTCCGGCGCCGGATACCCCGAATCCCCGATTGCCGCCGATGGATTCCGGGATTTTAGGGCCGTGGATTGCGCCGGATAACCTGACTATCACCGTCTCGGTCGGCCATTCGCTGTTCGATGAGCGCTTTGGATTAGCGGATAAAGCGCCTAAAAAACTGCAGGCAATGACGCGTTTCCCGAATGATTCGCTGGATGCCGCGCTGTGCCATGGCGATCTGCTACTGCAGATTTGTGCCAATACCCAGGATACGGTCATTCACGCACTACGTGACATTATCAAGCACACGCCCGATCTGCTGAGCGTGCGCTGGAAGCGGGAAGGGTTTATTTCTGATAGCGCGGCCCGTAGCAAAGGCAAAGAAACGCCTATTAACCTGCTGGGCTTTAAAGACGGTACCGCTAATCCGTCGAGCCAGGATAAAGCGCTAATGGATAATGTGGTGTGGGTTACTGCCGACCAGGGCGAACCGGCCTGGGCGATCGGCGGTAGTTATCAGGCTGCGCGTATCATTCAGTTCCACGTTGAGTTCTGGGATCGTACGCCGCTGAAAGAGCAGCAGACTATTTTTGGCCGCGATAAACATTCTGGCGCGCCGTTAGGGATGCAGCATGAACATGATGTTCCGGACTATAGTCGCGATCCGAACGGCGAAGTGATTGCCCTTGATAGCCATATTCGCCTTGCGAACCCGCGTACTTCGGAAACGCAGTCCAGCCTGATGATGCGCCGCGGTTACAGCTATTCGTTGGGAGTCACCAACTCGGGGCAACTGGATATGGGGTTATTGTTCGTCTGCTATCAGCACGATCTGGAAAAGGGATTCCTGACGGTGCAGAAACGGCTGAACGGCGAGGCCCTGGAGGAGTACGTTAAACCGATTGGCGGCGGATACTTCTTTGTATTGCCCGGCGTGATGAATAACCAGCATTATCTTGGACAATCGCTGTTGCAAGCCTGATAGACGTCCTGCCGGCGAAGGCAGGGCGTTTTCTGCTGTTTTTCTCGGATTCAATATATTTCCTGCCATGTGTTATATTTCTGTAATACAAATGACGGATAGTTTTCTACAATGATTTTAGAAACCATTGTTGCGTCAATGTAAAAAATAAGTTGCATTAAGAATAATTTTTGATGTACTTATTACATACGCGGTAGTTCCCGGCAGTGATGTCGCTCACTATGGAGATCGCGAATGGTAAGGTCCTGTAGCGGACAACGTAAAACCACATACCGTACTTTCCAGCACGGAGGCCCAGCTTCCGGCAGCGATTTTCACTCTGTAACCCCAATCTCTTCCACTACTAATCAGGCTAACTCTGGCAGGGTACGCGGTGCGCGTAGCCGCGACTCGTTGTCCATTCAATCGGCAAGCAATGGCTTACAAGGAAGCCAAACCTCAATCGTTCGTGCGCATAATCGCGTTGCTCTTGACGCGCGTGATGTAAACCAACAACGCAAGGTGCTATCCATGGGAAGACAAAAAGCAGTGATCAAAGCTCGTCGTGAGGCAAAACGTGTGCTGAGACGGGATTCGCGTAGCCATAAACAACGTGAAGAAGAATCGGTCACATCGCTTGTGCAAATGAGTGGCGTAGAAGCAATCGGCATGGCGCGGGATAGCCGCGATCTTTCACCGATTGAGGCGCGTAATGAAGCTCAGGCGCATTATTTGAATGCCATCGACAATAAACAGCTGATTTTCGCCACCGGCGAAGCCGGGTGCGGGAAGACCTGGATCAGCGCGGCTAAAGCAGCTGAAGCCCTGATCCATAAGGATGTGGACAGAATTATTGTTACCCGTCCCGTTCTGCAGGCCGACGAAGATCTCGGCTTCTTACCGGGAGATATCGCCGAAAAATTCGCTCCCTATTTCCGACCGGTATATGACGTGCTGGTGAAGCGGTTGGGCGCTTCCTTTATGCAATACTGCCTGCGTCCGGAAATCGGCAAGGTAGAAATCGCGCCGTTCGCCTATATGCGCGGACGCACCTTTGAAAACGCGGTGGTGATTCTGGACGAGGCCCAGAACGTGACCGCGGCGCAAATGAAGATGTTTTTGACCCGCCTCGGGGAGAACGTCACGGTTATCGTCAACGGCGATATTACCCAGTGTGATTTGCCCTCTGGCGTAAAATCGGGTCTGAGTGATGCGTTGTCGCGTTTTGAAGAAGACGACATGATTGGCATCGTACGCTTTACCACCGATGACTGCGTGCGTTCAACGCTCTGCCAGCGAACGTTGAAAGCCTATTACTAAACGCTAGTGAGTGTGCAAAGCCCGGGATATCCCGGGCTTTGTTGCTTTTGCAGCATTTCCCCGGCGGCGCTGCGCTTGGCCGGGCTACTGGCTAATGGTGCGGCCTGTGGGATACCCGGCGACGCTGCGCCTGGACTGGCTACTCGTTGGCGGTGCGGCCTGTGGGATTCCCGGCGGCGCTGCGCCTGGACTGCTACTCGTTGGTGGTGCGGCCTGCGGGTTTCCCGGCGGCGCTGCGCTTGGCCGGGCTACTGGCTAATGGTGCGGCCTGTGGGATGGGTAGCCCGGGCGAGGCATTTATGCCGACCCCGGGAAGGGCGGCGGTGCCACATGCGAAAAAAGCCCGTACTTTCGTACGAGCTCTCATCTCGAATATGGCGGTGAGGGGGGGATTGACTCGCTTCGCTCGCCCCTGCGGGGCAGCCCGCTTACTGCGTTCGCGGTCTGTCCAACTGGCTGTGCCAGTTGTCGAACCCCGGTCGGGGATTCTCATCCCCCTGCGAGTGCCACATGCGAAAAAAAAGCCCGTACTTTCGTACGAGCTCTTCTTAAAATATGGCGGTGAGGGGGGGATTGACTCGCTTCGCTCGCCCCTGTGGGGCAGCCCGCTTACTGCGTTCGCGGTCTGTCCAACTGGCTGCGCCAGTTGTCGAACCCCGGTCGGGGGTTCTCGTCCCCCCCAACGGAGAATATAAAAGAAAAGAGCCCGTACTTTCGTACGAGCTCTCATCTCGAATATGGCGGTGAGGGGGGGATTCGAACCCCCGATACGTTGCCGTATACACACTTTCCAGGCGTGCTCCTTCAGCCACTCGGACACCTCACCATATTGTCTTGCTGCTCACCTTGGGTGGGCAACGGGGCGCTACTATAGGGAGTTGAGCTAAAACGGTCAAGCATATTTTTTTCTTTCTTTACCGTTCGGTTAAGCAATGAACACTGCCCCGTCGATTCATCGACGGGGCAGCTATTTTAACGCTGGGAGTCCAGCTTTTCGTTATTCTTCACGACGTCCTGCGCCTTGCTGTAGCTTTCAATCAGCAACTGATACGCCGGGAAGACTTTGGTGTACACCTCAGCCCACTCGGCGGCATCCGGACGGTTCCAGGTGCGCTGCAGTTCTGAGGCTACCGCGGCAGTATCCATTGGCACTACACCGGCCTGGACTACGCGGGCCAGGGTGATCTCCTGCGCCATTTTGCTATAGGTACCCGAGGCGTCGATAACGGCAAACACCTTATAACCGTCGGCGACGGCGGCAATCGCCGGGAAAGCCATGCAGACGCTGGTAATAGTACCGGCAATGATTAAGGTTTTACGCCCGGTGGCTTTCACCGCGGCGACAAACTCCGGGTTATCCCAGGCGTTGATCTCGCCTTTACGCGCAATATACTTCGCATGCGGCGCATTCTCATGAATTTCCGGAATCAACGGACCGTTCGGGCCCTGCGGCACGGAAGCGGTGGTGATCACCGGGATCCCGGCAAGCGATGCCATTTTCGCCAGCGCGGCGGCGCGAGCGCGCAGTTCCGGCATCGGCATATCGCCAACGGTCTGGAACAGGCCGCTTTGGTGGTCAATCAACAGCATCGCGGTATCGTTAACATCAATCACCGGACGAGAACCGTTAAAGTTAGCTGGAGTAGACATATTCTTCACCTCAATTTCGTTAGATTTGGCCAAAACGGCCGCTGTTAAAATCGCGAATTGCTTCGGCAATTTGCGTTTTGGTATTCATCACAAACGGGCCGTAGCCCACGATCGGCTCCTGTAGCGGCTCGCCGGCCATCAGCAGAACCTTCGCGTTGGAGCCCGCTTCCAGATGGAAGGCTTCACCTTTTTGGCTCAGCACTACCAGCTGTCCTTCCCGTGCGTTTTCGGTACCGTTGACGGTGACTTCGCCCTCGAGTACGACCAACGCGGTGCTCCAGCCTTCCGGCTGATGCAATGTCACATCGTGACTTTGTTTGAGCTGCATATCCCACACGTTCAACGGTGAGAACGTATGCGCTGGGCCGGCGACATCGCCGTAACGCCCGGCAATCACTCTGACGCTCCCGGCATCTTCTTCCAGCGCCGCTTGCGGAATGACGTCTGCGGTAATGCTCTGATAGCCCGGAGTCGTCATCTTGTCTTTCGCCGGCAGGTTGACCCACAGCTGCATCATTTTCAGTTCACCGCCGGAGCGGGTGAACGCTTCCGAGTGGAACTCTTCATGCAGGATCCCGGCGCCAGCCGTCATCCACTGCACGTCGCCAGGGCCGATAACGCCGCCTCTGCCGGTTGAGTCGCGATGCTCTACTTCACCGGAGTAGACAATGGTGACGGTTTCGAATCCGCGATGCGGATGTTCGCCGACGCCGCGTTTACCGTTTCCCGCCGGAAAAGTATGCGGACCGGCATAGTCGAGCAGTAAAAATGGGCTCAGTTGTTCGCCGTGGGTCTGGTAAGAAAACATTGAGCGAACCGGGAAACCGTCGCCCACCCAGTGCTGCGAAGGGGCGGTGTAAACGCCAGTAATCTGTTTCATGGTTATCTCCTGCGTGTCTGTATATGATGTGAATAAGCTTATATCTTGGGCTAATATTCCGGTAGATAGCGAAAATGACCTATACTGTTCTAAAAATGGAACGATGGAGAAAAGGATGCAGGATCTCAACGACCTGGCATGGTTTGTTCAGGTGGTAGACCATGGCGGTTTTGCCGCTGCCGGTCGGGCGCTCGACCAGCCTAAATCCAAACTCAGCCGCCGCATTGCGCAACTGGAAGAACGCTTGGGCGTGCGCCTGATTCAACGAACTACCCGACAGTTCGCCGTCACGGAAGTCGGCCAAACTTTCTACCAACATTGCAAGGCGATGTTGATAGAAGCCGAAGCGGCGCATCAGGCGGTAGAAACGCTGCAATCTGAACCGCGCGGCAGCGTCAAGCTCACCTGCCCGGTAACCCTGCTGCATGCCCATATTGGCCCGATGCTGGCACGCTTTATGGTGCGATACCCTGGAGTAACGCTGCATCTGGAAGCCACCAATCGGCGGGTGGATGTGGTGGGCGAGGGGGTTGACGTGGCCATCCGCGTGCGGCCAAGGCCATTTGAAGATAGCGACCTAGTCATGCGGGTGTTGGCCGATCGCGGTCATCGCCTGGTGGCGAGTCCGGCGCTGATCGCTCGGCTTGGGCGCCCACAGGCGCCGGCGGAATTGAGTACCTGGCCGGGGCTAAGTATTGGCGCCGGAAAACATCAGCATAAATGGCAGCTGACCGGTCCGGAGGGGGCGCGAGCCGAGGTTTATTTCACCCCGCGGATGGTGACCAGCGATATGCTGGCGCTGCGCGAGGCGGCCATGGCGGGCGTTGGCGTGGTTCAGCTTCCTTTATTAATGGTGCGCGATCAGCTGGCGTCAGGGGAGTTGGAAATCGTGCTTGATGAGTGGCAACCGCGTCGGGAGGTCATTCATGCGGTGTTCGTCTCGCGGCGCGGTTTATTACCTTCCGTCAGAGCGCTGGTGGATTATCTCAGCGAAGAGTATCAGCGGATGGAAGAGGATTAGCTTCGTTTTTTCCCGGCGGCGCTGCGCTTGGCCGGGCTACTGGCTAATGGTGCGGCCTGTGGGATGGGTAGCCCGGGCGAGGCATTTATGCCGACCCCGGGAAGGACGGCGGTGCCACATGCGAAAAAAGCCCGTACTTTCGTACGAGCTCTCATCTCGAATATGGCGGTGAGGGGGGGATTGACTCGCTTCGCTCGCCCCTGCGGGGCAGCCCGCTTACTGCGTTCGCGGTCTGTCCAACTGGCTGCGCCAGTTGTCGAACCCCGGTCGGGGGTTCTCGTCCCCCCCAACGGAGAATATAAAAGAAAAGAGCCCGTACTTTCGTACGAGCTCTCATCTCGAATATGGCGGTGAGGGGGGGATTCGAACCCCCGATACGTTGCCGTATACACACTTTCCAGGCGTGCTCCTTCAGCCACTCGGACACCTCACCATATTGTCTTTCCCGTTGTTGCTGGGAACGGGCGCTAATGTAGGGAAATACGTATCTCCCGTCAATCATCTTTTTTAAAAAAAGATGCGTTTAGCCAAACTTCAAACAACTTGCTTCTTAATCGCGCGGTAATCGTTTTTTTTGTCGCCATTCTCTTTATTGCTCGATAGCGATGCGGAATTTGTTATGCTGGCAAACCAATACAAAACAAAGAGTAAAACACGACGCAAACCTCAACCTACTCACGCGTCAGTAATCAGGAGTCATTATGGAGATTATTTTTTACCACCCAACGTTCGATACCCCATACTGGATAGCAGAACTGGAAAAACATCTGCCGGGAGCGCGCGTTCGTGAGTGGAAACCTGGCGACAATCAACCAGCCGACTATGCGCTGGTCTGGCATCCACCGGTAGAAATGCTGCAAGGCCGCGAATTGAAAGCGGTTTTTGCCCTCGGCGCAGGCGTGGATTCCATTCTTAGCAAGCTGCGGGAACATCCGGAAATGCTGCCGCTTTCGATTCCGCTGTTCCGCCTCGAAGATACCGGCATGGGCCTGCAGATGCAGGAATATGCGGTAAGCCAGGTATTGCACTGGTTCCGCCGCTTTGATGATTATCAGGCGCTGAAGCAGGAATCCCGCTGGCAGCCGTTGCCGGAATATCGTCGCGAGGATTTCACTATTGGTATCATGGGGGCAGGGGTGTTGGGCGGCAAAGTCGCGGAAAGCCTGTTGCGCTGGGGTTTCCCGCTGCGCTGCTGGAGCCGTAGCCACAAATCCTGGCCGCAGGTTGAGAGTTTTGCCGGTCAGGAAGAACTGGGCGCGTTTCTACAAGAAACCCGAGTGCTGATCAACCTGTTGCCCAATACGGCCGAAACCGTCGGCATCATTAATGAAACCTTACTTTCTCAACTTCCGGATAACAGCTATGTTCTGAATCTCGCCCGCGGCGTGCATATCGTCGAGCCGGATTTACTGGCGGCGCTTAATAGCGGCAAACTGAAAGGGGCGATGCTGGATGTCTTTAGCCGCGAACCGTTGCCGAAAGAGAGTCCGCTGTGGGCGCATCCGCGCGTGGCCATGACGCCGCATATTGCCGCCGTTACCCGTCCGCAGGAAGCAATTGCCTATATCGCCAGCACCATTAGCCACCTGGAGCGGGGTGAAACGGTCAGCGGGCAGGTCGACCGCCAGCGCGGCTACTAATCGATAACCCCGCTACGGCGGGGTTTTTACTGATCATGACTCCTGATTCCTGCTATTCTTGCCACAAATAGAGGAGGAGATTGTGATGTATCCTGTTGACCTGCACATGCATACCGTCGCCAGCACCCACGCCTACAGTACCCTGCATGACTATATTGCCGAGGCCAAACGTAAAGGCATTAAACTATTTGCGATAACCGATCACGGCCCGGATATGGCAGATGCCCCGCACTACTGGCATTTCGTCAATATGCGTATCTGGCCGCGTCTGGTTGATGGCGTCGGCATTCTGCGCGGTATTGAAGCGAATATCAAAAATACCCAAGGTGAAATTGACTGTACCGGACCAATGCTGACTTCGCTGGATCTGATCATTGCTGGATTTCATGAGCCAGTATTCCCGCCCCAGGATAAAGCCACTCATACTGAAGCGATGATTGCCGCGATTGCCAGTGGCGCCGTCCACATGATTAGCCATCCGGGTAATCCGAAATTCCCAATCGATATTCCAGCGGTAGCCGAAGCGGCGGCAAAGCATCATGTGGCGCTGGAAATTAATAATTCCTCATTCCTCTCATCGCGTATTGGTAGTGAGGATAATTGCCGGGCGATCGCCGCCGCAGTGCGTGATGCGGGTGGTTGGGTGGCGCTGGGTTCGGACTCGCATACCGCCTTTACCCTTGGCGAATTTACCGAATGCCGCAAAATCCTTGACGCGGTGAATTTCCCGGAAGAGCGGATCCTCAACGTCAGTCCGCGTCGACTATTGAATTTCCTCGAATCACGCGGAATGCCGGCGATTGCGGAATTTGCAGACCTTTAATTTGAACCACTGGAACATATTGTATGAATGAATTTTCAATCCTCTGTCGCGTGCTGGGCTCGCTGTACTATCGTCAGCCGCAGGATCCGCTGTTGGTGCCGCTGTTCACGCTGATTCGCGATGGCAAGCTGGCCGCCAGCTGGCCGCTGGAACAGGATGAATTACTGGAGCGTCTGCAGAAGAGTTGTGATACCCAGCCCTTAACCGCTGATTACAACGCCCTGTTCGTTGGGGAAGAATGTGCGGTCTCGCCTTATCGCAGCGCGTGGGTTGAAGGTGCAACTGAAGCGGAAGTTCGTGGTTTTCTGACGCAACACGGCATTCCTACTGGCGAAGGTCCAACCGATCATATTGGATCCTTACTGCTGGCCGCATCCTGGCTTGAAGATCATGCCTCGGATGACGAAAGCGAAATGCTGGAAACGTTGTTTGCCGATTATCTATTGCCGTGGTGCGGCACCTTCCTTGGAAAAGTGGAAGCGCATGCGCAAACCGCATTCTGGCGCACCATGGCGCTATTAACGCGTGAAGCGATTTCCGCGATGTGGGATGAACTGCAGGAAGAAAACGACGAATAAATGTGACATAGGTCACTTTTGATGTGAAACAGCAAACTCATGCATTCATATTGTGTGTTCTGGATCGCATTTGGTTGCCGCGTATCTGCTATGATACGCGGCATGAACATACTCTTCGCAATCGCACTCACGACGGGCATTCTCTCCGGCATTTGGGGATGGGTGGCGGTCTCACTTGGCCTGCTGAGCTGGGCCGGATTCCTCGGCTGTACGGTCTATTTCGCGTGCCCACAGGGCGGTCTGAAAGGGCTGTTGATTTCCGCCTGCACGGTCATGAGCGGCGTGATATGGGCGCTGGTGATTATTTACGGTAGCGCGTTGGCGCCGCAGCTGGAAATCCTCAGCTATGTGATGACCGGAATAGTCGCTTTCCTGATGTGCATTCAGGCGCGCCAGCTGCTGCTCTCTTTTGTTCCTGGAACCTTTATCGGCGCCTGCGCGACGTTTGCCGCGAGCGGCGACTGGCGCATTGTCGTGCCGTCTCTGGCGCTGGGATTGGTCTTTGGCTATGCCATGAAAAATAGCGGGCTGTGGCTGGCAGCGCGAGCGGCAAAGAATAAATCTTTGGCTAACGATCACGTCTGATTTTCTTCACATTTCCTCGATGACGGGAGCAAGCTTCCCGTCACGCCCTACATGAAAGCCTTTTCGCATCAACCCCTCTTCGATTGTTTTTTCCTCTTAATGCAGACATTTTGAGCAAACAAACCATAATAATTTGATACCGTTTGCAAAAACGAAGAGAAAAAAGTATCAACAGGTACTTCATATATATACTGATTTTGTATGTAGTTGCTTGTATTCAACTGCGCTCATGGATGATTTGTAAGGTTTTTTTGACCGTTACGCAGAGGGGTTTTGCCGTGAAAAAAATGACTGGCGTACTACTTGCTACAGTTTGTTTCCTTCCCGCTTTATTGACTTTTTCGACTACCTCTAGCGCCGCAAGCGGCGTGATTCGTTTCCACGGCGGCGTTGTTGAACCGCCTTGTCAAATTCGTTCTTCAGAAGATCAGGTCTCGATGGCCTGCGCTAAGCAGAAGTCAGTTACTTTTTCTGCTCAGCAGGTGGCCCGAGGGGATCTGCAACATGCCAATATCAAATCTACGCAATTAACCTACATTAATCCTCAGCACACTAACGCTATCCTCGAAGTGAATTATCGTTAACAGTACAGCCCCTGCCGGACCCGCAGGGGTTTTCCCGTCTCTCACCTGATATTCCCACGCAGATTTTTTGTAGCAAAATCAAGATGAATCGGTTTTGTTATCAAAAAGAAAACAAAAAGTAATATATTTGTGTTTTATAACGCAATCATTGCCTTGCCGTAGTCTGGCGGCGCAGTGCGCTCAGGGATGGCCTGTTGCTTCTTTGCTATTCATACAGAGGAGTTTGCCGTGATAAAAAAAATCCACGCCTTAGCGGTGCCATGTCTGATGTTGTCATGCTTATTTGGCTCAGTGAATGCCGCGCCGACCGGCGGCGTTGTCGCCATTTACGGGCAGGTCGTTGACCCCTCCTGCGAAGCCAATAGTGTGGGTGATAAGATTGAAATGGCCTGTCCTCGGCTGCGTACCCATATGGTTTCGCCGCAGGTGCTGACGACGGGGAATTACAGCAATGACGCCGTCCATTCGGCACAATTAAAGTATATTGATCCGCAACATACCCGCGCTATCCTCGAAGTGAATTATCGCTAAATACTGGCCCTCAGGCTTCCGCCTTGGGGGCTATCATGCCATAGTAGACATCACGCTAGGTATGAAGACGTTTGCCGACAGGAGGGGGAAATGGTTGTTCAACCTGAAGTGGTTCTCGGCGATATTACGACGTTGCAGGTAGATGTTATTGTCAACGCGGCC
Source organism: Klebsiella sp. 141203 (assembly GCF_032601985.1). Classification (NCBI taxonomy): domain Bacteria; kingdom Pseudomonadati; phylum Pseudomonadota; class Gammaproteobacteria; order Enterobacterales; family Enterobacteriaceae; genus Klebsiella; species Klebsiella sp. 141203. Next base: position 720,969 of record NZ_JAQIRL010000002.1, read on the forward strand.
AACCCATCGTTACTGGGCGGCGGTGGCGTTGATGGCGCCATTCATCGGGCTGCGGGTCCGGAATTACTGGCCGCCTGCAAAATAGTCCGTCAGCAGCAGGGCGAATGTCCGCCCGGGCATGCGGTTATCACCAGCGCCGGTAATTTACCGGCCAGCGCGGTGATCCATGCGGTCGGCCCCGTCTGGCACGGCGGCGGCGAGCAGGAAGCTGAATTACTGGCGGATGCCTATCGCAATAGTCTGTTGCTGGCGGCAGCCAATAATTATCGTTCTATTGCTTTTCCGGCTATCAGCACCGGCGTATATGGCTATCCGAAACAGGCGGCGGCGGAAATTGCGGTAAAAACGGTGAATGCTTTCCTCACCCGATATAATCCGCTGGAACGGGTCTATTTCGTCTGTTTTGATAAAGAAACGGCGGAAATTTATCAGCGATTATTACAGGCAGAATGAATCGTGATACCGACAGCGCGCGGGCGCGCTGTCGGTTGCAGATTTTAGTTAACCGACACCGGCGCTTTCGCCGGTTTTTGTTGCGGTTTACCTGAGAACAGGAAGCGCAGCAGCGGAATACGAAGATGGATTTCGTACAATATCAGCGCAATCCCCACCACAAATACCAGTCCGGTGATAAAACCTAACAGGTTCGATTTTATTATCGGCGTAATCCATGCCCCATACAGCAGGGTGAGCGGATGGTGCACCAGGTAGATAAACAGCGAAGCGTTGACGAAGTAAGTCACCCGAGCGGACTGGAAGTTAAGCAGGCGGTGGCCCAGTGAGAAGACCACGTTTACCATCCACAGCCCCAGCACCATCGTAATCACCGATTCGGTTTCATACATCCAGCCATCGCCAGAACCATACTGCTGGTTAAGACGATAGGCGATAAAGCCCAGCAGTGCGCCAACAAAACACCAGGGTGACGAGGTGGTGAACATCGCTTTTAGCCGCGGATTGATGAACGTCTGCGCGCCGAGAATGAAGAACGGCAGATAAAACAGGGTCTGCATAACGATAAAGTTAAACAGTCCGTTGCTGAGAATCGGCGGGTATACGATAAAAATGGTGCGACGGATCACCGCATACAATACGCCAAGTCCCAGAAAAATCAGCGATAATTGACTGAATGTGACGGTGTCACCGAAGCTGGCGGTCTGCGTTTTTCGCCGATTGGCCAGCCACTTAAACAGCACTACCCCGGCGGTGGTCAGCACCACAAGCACCAGCAAAAACCACAGATGGGAGATAAGCTCCCAGGCCAGGGTGTTGAATTTGTCATAGCCGGAGAGCGTATGCCAGTCCTGGGCTTTACCATTGACGTATTGCAGCATCAGAAACTGCGGCAGGGTGAGCAGTGGGATCGCGGTGAGCATCGGTATGCCAACTCGCTCTACACGCACTTTCCACCATTTCTTCAGCGGATAGCGGAGAAAGAGCATGTATGAGAAATAGCCGGAAATAACAAAGAAGACCTGCATACGGAAGGCATGGATAAAATCGTTGAACAGCGTTAGCCCCCAGGAGGGCTCCAGGCTATTCACATGCCAGCTGTGGCTGGAGTAGATAAGTGAGATGTGAAACGGGATCCCCAACAGCATCAGCCAGGCGCGGATACTGTCGAAGAAATATTCACGTTCTACTGGTGTTTTATTCATAAATTCACAACAATCTCAGACAATTCGTCTTATCACTCAGGGCGATAACGGTTACATTGCCAGCAACCCTACATGAACTCAGGGTATCTGTCTCCAGGATAAGTACGCAAAGTGCAATATGGGACAGAGAACTGTTTATTCCCTGGTCCGCTAAGCTGAACAATGCAGGGATTATGTTGTCGGATTGCCTGAGTTTCCATTAAAATAGATCGGATCGATTTAAGCACACAAAGGGGGAAGTGCTTACTTACTATGAAACATAAACCACAGATGATGAAAATGCGTTGGTTAAGCGCAGCCGTAATGTTGTCCCTGTGTACTTCATCTGCATGGGCATTCAGCATTGATGACGTAGCAAAACAGGCGAAAACGTTAGCCGGGAAAGGCTATGAAGCGCCAAAAAGTAACCTGCCCTCCGCCTTCCGCGATATGAAATACGCGGATTACCAGCAAATCCAGTTCAATCACGATAAAGCCTACTGGAATAATCTGAAGACCCCATTCAAGCTGGAATTTTACCACCAGGGCATGTATTTCGACACGCCGGTTACTATTAATGAAGTGACCAGCACCAGCGTACGTAAAATTAAATATAGCCCGGATTATTTTAATTTTGGCAATGTTCAGCACGATAAAGACACGGTGAAAGACCTTGGTTTCGCCGGTTTTAAAGTACTGTATCCGATCAATAGCAAAGACAAGAATGACGAAATCGTCAGCATGCTCGGGGCCAGCTACTTCCGCGTTCTGGGCCAGGGTCAGGTCTATGGGCTTTCCGCCCGCGGCCTGGCTATCGATACCGCGCTGCCGTCCGGCGAAGAGTTCCCTCGCTTCCGCGAGTTCTGGATTGAGCGTCCGAAAGCGACCGATAAGCGCTTAACCATTTATGCGCTGCTGGATTCCCCGCGTGCGACCGGTGCCTATCGCTTTGTGATTATGCCCGGGCGCGACACCGTGGTTGATGTGCAGTCGAAGGTTTACCTGCGCGACAAAGTCGGCAAGCTTGGCGTGGCGCCGTTGACCAGTATGTTCCTGTTTGGGCCGAACCAACCGTCGCCGACCACCAACTATCGTCCGGAATTACATGACTCCAACGGTCTGTCGATTCTTGCCGGTAACGGCGAGTGGATCTGGCGTCCGCTGAATAACCCGAAACATCTGGCCGTCAGTAGTTATGCGATGGAGAACCCGCAAGGGTTTGGCCTGCTGCAGCGTGGCCGCCAGTTCTCCCGCTTTGAAGATCTCGACGATCGTTACGACCAGCGCCCGAGCGCGTGGATCACTCCGAAAGGCGACTGGGGTAAGGGTAAAGTCGAATTGGTTGAAATCCCGACCAACGATGAAACCAACGATAATATCGTCACCTACTGGACCCCGGATCAGCTGCCGGAACCAGGCAAAGAGATGAACTTCAAGTACTCCATTACCTTCAGCCGCGATGAAGACAAACTGCATGCGCCAGACAGCGCTTATGTGGTGCAGACTCGCCGCTCAACCGGTGATGTGAAGCAGTCTAATCTCATTCGCCAGCCAGATGGCACCATCGCTTTCATCGTTGATTTCACCGGCGCTGACATGAAAAAAATGGCGGCGGATACCCCGGTAACGGCGCAGGCGAGCATCGGCGATAACGCCGAAATCGTGGAAAACTCGGTCCGCTATAATCCGGTTATCAAGGGTTGGCGTATGACCCTGCGCGTGAAAGTGAAAGATCCGAAGAAAACCACGGAAATGCGTGCGGCGCTGGTCAATGGCGATCAGACGCTAAGCGAAACCTGGAGCTATCAGCTGCCTGCCAATGAATAAGATAACGAATTATATCGACGCATTGCCGCTGTCGGATGCAGAAAAAGCCGCATTACCTGATACGAGCCTGCAAGCCGTACATGAAGCGCTTGACGCAGAGCATCATCATTTTTCGCGCGATGAAGATTCCCCATTAGGATCGGTAAAAGCGCGGCTGGAGCATAGCTGGCCGGACTCTCTGGCCGGCGATCAGCTGGTGAAAGATGATGAAGGACGCACTCAGCTTCATGCGATGCCGAAAGCGAAACGTTCCTCGATGATCCCCGACCCGTGGCGTACCAACCCGGTAGGCCGCTTCTGGGATCGTCTGCGTGGCCGTGATGTGACTCCGCGCTATCTCTCTCGTCTCACGCAGGAAGAGCGCGAAAGCGAACAGAAATGGCGTACCGTCGGCACCATTCGCCGCTATATTTTGCTGCTGCTGACGCTGGCGCAAACGGTAGTGGCCACGTGGTATATGAAGACCATCCTCCCTTATCAGGGATGGGCGTTGATCAATCCATCCGATATGGTTGGCCAGGATCTATGGGTCTCCTTCATGCAGCTACTGCCGTACGTGTTGCAGACCGGTATCCTGATCCTCTTCGCGGTACTTTTCTGCTGGGTCTCGGCCGGTTTCTGGACCGCGCTGATGGGCTTCCTGCAACTGCTGATCGGGCGTGATAAATACAGTATTTCGGCATCCACCGTTGGTGACGAGCCGCTGAACCCGGAACACCGGACGGCGCTTATTATGCCAATCTGCAACGAAGATGTTGACCGCGTGTTTGCCGGCCTGCGCGCCACCTGGGAATCGGTGAAAGCGACGGGTAACGCTGCGCATTTTGACGTTTACGTGCTAAGCGACAGCTACGACCCGGATATTTGCGTTGCCGAGCAAAAAGCGTGGATGGAGTTGATTGCCGAAGTGCAGGGTGAAGGCCAGATCTTCTATCGTCGCCGTCGCCGTCGCGTGAAACGTAAAAGCGGCAACATCGATGATTTCTGCCGTCGCTGGGGTAGCCAGTATAGTTACATGGTGGTGCTCGACGCTGACTCAGTGATGACCGGCGAGTGCCTGAGCGGGCTGGTGCGCCTGATGGAAGCGAATCCGAATGCCGGGATCATCCAGTCTTCGCCGCGCGCCTCTGGTATGGATACCCTTTATGCGCGCTGCCAGCAGTTCGCCACCCGCGTGTACGGCCCCCTGTTTACCGCCGGGCTGCACTTCTGGCAGTTGGGTGAATCGCACTACTGGGGTCACAACGCCATTATCCGCGTAAAGCCGTTCATCGAACACTGTGCGCTGGCGCCGCTGCCGGGCGAGGGTAACTTTGCCGGTTCGATTCTGTCGCATGACTTCGTGGAAGCCGCGCTGATGCGCCGTGCGGGTTGGGGCGTATGGATCGCCTACGATCTGCCGGGCTCCTATGAAGAGCTGCCGCCGAACCTGCTGGATGAGCTGAAGCGCGACCGTCGCTGGTGTCAGGGTAACCTGATGAACTTCCGCCTGTTCCTGGTGAAAGGGATGCACCCGGTACACCGTGCGGTGTTCCTGACCGGCGTCATGTCTTATCTGTCGGCGCCGCTGTGGTTTATGTTCCTCGCATTGTCGACTGCGCTGCAGGTCGTGCACGCCCTGACCGAGCCGCAATACTTCCTGCAGCCGCGCCAGCTGTTCCCGGTATGGCCGCAGTGGCGTCCAGAACTGGCTATCGCGCTGTTTGCCTCGACCATGGTACTGCTGTTCCTGCCGAAACTGCTGAGTATCATTCTGGTGTGGTGCAAGGGGCCGAAAGAGTACGGCGGCTTCTTCCGCGTGACGCTTTCCCTGCTGCTGGAGGTGCTGTTCTCGGTGCTGCTGGCGCCGGTGCGCATGCTGTTCCACACCGTGTTCGTGGTCAGCGCGTTCCTCGGTTGGGAGGTGGTGTGGAATTCACCGCAGCGCGATGATGACTCAACGCCCTGGGGCGAGGCCTTTATGCGTCACGGCTCGCAGCTGCTGCTGGGTCTGGTTTGGGCGGTTGGTATGGCGTGGCTGGATCTGCGTTTCCTGTTCTGGCTGGCGCCTATCGTCGTGTCGCTAATTCTCTCTCCATTTGTCTCGGCGATTTCCAGCCGCGCGACGGTAGGTCTGCGTACTAAACGCTGGAAATTGTTCCTGATCCCGGAAGAGTATTCGCCGCCGCAGGTACTGAAAGATACCGATGCTTACCTGACTCTGAACCGTCAGCGTTCGCTGGGCGATGGCTTTATGCATGCGGTGTTTAACCCATCGTTCAACGCCCTGGCGACGGCAATGGCAACGGCGCGTCATCGCCACGGTCGTATTCTTGATATTGCCCGTGAACGCCACGTTGAGCAGGCGCTGAATGAAACGCCTGATAAACTTAACCGCGATCGTCGTCTGGTTCTGTTAAGCGATCCTGTAACGATGTCGCGTCTGCACTACCGCGTGTGGAACTCCCCGGAGAAATACTCTTCCTGGGTGGGGGAGTATCAGAAACTCACGCTGAACCCGCTGGCGTTGAAAACGAAGTAAGCCGTACGTTAAGGAAAATACCGGCAATTGTGCCGGTATTTTTTTGCCTGAGAGGAAGTGAATGAGAATATTTGTGCTTATCGCCATGACGCTGGTACTCAGCGGCTGCGGCAGCATTATTAGCCGTACGGTACCGGGGCAGGGCCATGGCAACCAATATTACCCCGGCGTACAGTGGGATGTTCGCGATTCAGGCTGGCGCTATCTGACCATTCTCGATCTGCCATTCTCGCTGGTATTTGATACGCTGTTGCTGCCGTTAGACGCCAGCCATGGTCCCTATGAGTAATTAACGCTCGTCCCACTCATCGGCTGCGGTCTGCCCCTCTTCGGTATCCAGGGAAGGCTCCAGCTGAAACTCGCCTTCATCCCATTCGTGTAGCGTATTTTCTTCCACCCACTCCTGGCGTAGCTCGATTTCGTCAAAATCACCGTCAAATACGCTTTGCGCCGCTTCACCACTGAGCATGGGGAGACACTCGCCTTCTTCATCTTCGCTGGCGAAGAATTCAGCCCGCCAGGCGATATCACCGTCCTGGAGTACGTACTTCTGCATATTGAACTGTTCAATATCGGCAGTTTCTTCATCGCTATCGGGATTATCGGCCAAAAACTCTTCCCGGGCGGCGTCGATTGCCTCTTCGAGCGTGGCGTAGAAAACTGATTCCGTTGACATAGCTAACCCCCTAAGAAGAATGAAAAAGGAACACGTTTCAATCTATAGAAGGCGGTTAGCCTGGCGTCAAGGCAGAGAAGCGCTGAAGCGCTTAATTTACCGAACGTTTACCCGGGCCTCCGTCATCCGCTGAAGCGTTATGCCGTGGGCGACGTAGACTGATGGTCGAGTAAAAAGCGTTAAACAGGACGACGCAGGCGGTGACGAGGAACACGGCGCGGAAGCCGTAGTTAGCCGAGACCGAGGCGCCGATTAACGGCCCGGTGACGTTGCCAATATCGCGAAACGACTGGTTATAGCTGAAGATACGCCCCGATATCTGGCTGGTGGAGTTGTACACCAGCAGAGTTTGTACGGCGGGTAATAGCGCGCCGTCGGCGGCGCCGAGCAAAAAGCGCAGAATGCCTAGCTGCAGCGGCGTCTGAACGAATGACATTGGGACCAGCAGCAGCACGGAAATAACCAGGGCAACGATCAGGATCTTTTCCGGCCCAATACGATCGCCGAGCTTGCCTAAACGTGGCGCGCTCAGCAGGGCGGCAATGCCGGGTACGGAGGCAATCATACCGCTAATAAAGGCGATATTGCTGACGTTACCCGCCAGGTCGCGCACGTAGAGCGTCAGGATCGGCGCAATGGAACCCGTCGCCACCTGGATAATCAATGAGGTCACGAACAAGCTGAGCACCAGTTTAGGGTTCTTGAGCGAACCGAAAACGTCCCTGGCATTGAGCATCTCTTTTTTGTTCACCGGAACAAAGTTTTCGCGAATCAAAAACAGGGTGAACAGGAAGCAGATAAACAGCACCGTGGCGGTCATGAAGAAGACGGTGCGCAAACCCCAGTGGTCGGCAAGGAAACCGCCCGCCAGCGGGCCAAGGAGGGCGCCGCTTACCGCGCCGGTTGAAAGCGTTCCTAGCGCCCAGCCGCTTTTTTGACGCGGGATCTGGGTTGCGATCAGCGCATTGGCATTGGGGATAAAACCGCCCAGTAAACCCAGCAGCGCGCGCAGGATCAGGAATTGCCAAATGTTTTGCGCCATGCCCATCAGCATCATGACGATGGCCATCCCCAGCGCTGAACGGAGCAGCATAATCTTACGCCCTTTACGGTCGGCCAATCCGCCCCAGAACGGCGAGGCAACGGCGGAAAACAGGAAGGTAATGCTAAACACCAACCCTGACCACATATTCAGCGCGCTATGGCCGGTCACACCCAACTGTTCGACATAGAGTGGCAAAAAAGGCATCACGAGGCTAAAGGCGGCGCCGGTTAAAAAGCAGCCAAGCCAGGTGACGGTAAGATTTCGTTTCCAGTTAATAGGCGTATCAGCAGACGACATAAGGTCTCACTGGCCCGCGGCGCGGGTCAAAATAAAGGAAAATATGAGCCTGCTAATTATGCGCCTGAGAAATGGTTGTCGCAATGGAGCGTAGCTTTTAAAGCTAAAGGAGTATTAAAAAGGATCGGCGGTAAAAATATATCCGGGCAGGGGACCACCCGGATAATGAGTCAATCAGTAGCGCGAAGGCACGCCTTCCGGACGCGTCTTAAAGCGACGATGCAGCCACATATATTGCTCTGGCGCCATCATGATGCATTGTTCGACGATTTTGTTCATCCATGCGGCGGTGGTCTCCGCGTTATCCAACGGCGGATCGCACTCCGGCGGCAGCATGATGAGCTCATAGCCTTTGCCGTTTGGTTTGCGGCGCGGAACAAATGGCACAATGCAGGCTTTGGACATTTTCGCCAGCATCCAGGTACCCGAAGTGGTGGCGGCCTGGTCGACGGCGAACAGCGGCGCGAAGACGCTGGCGGTCGGGCCGTAGTCGTGATCCGGGGCGTACCAGACCACTTCGCCTTTTTTCAGCGCGCGGATCATGCCTTTGAGATCTTTACGGTCAATCATATCTTTGTTGGAACGCAGGCGGCCCCAGGTCTGCAGCCAGTCGATAACCGGATTGTCATTCGGGCGATAGACGCCGATGCCAGGCTCGTTCATGCCGAACATGCGCGCGCCCATTTCCAGCGTCAGGAAATGAATACCAATCAACAGAATGCCGCGCTGTTGTGCCTGCACGTCGCGGACATATTGGAAGCCGATGGTGTCTGTCCAGCGCGCAATGCGTCGGGTTGGCCAGAACCATGCCATCCCGGTTTCCATCAGGCCCATGCCGACGGACTCAAAGTTTTGTACTACCAGCTGATGACGCTCTTGCTCGCTCTTCTCAGGAAAGCAGAGTTCAAGATTGCGATAAGCGATTTTTGCGCGGCGTTTCATAAAACGCATTGCCAGGCGACCAATGGCATTACCGAGACGGTAGATAACCGGATAAGGGAGTTGGACAACTAACCACAACAGGCCTATGCCCAGCCAAAGCAGCCAGTAGCGCGGATGGAGCAGCGCGGCGGAAAATTTCGGTAAATGGGTCATTTCATACCTGTCTGATTTAACAACGCGTTCTATTATCGCATTTTTTTGCGCTGCCGCCAAAAGCAGTCTCCTGCTGAAGCTGATTGTTAACGGCTGAAAATTACGTGGCTGAAATGTAGCGTAAAATGTAGGGATGTAAATTAACGGTGTTTGCTATATGATGCCCGCCGTTTATTTTACTCATTTCCTATGTCGAGCAGGTACACCATGCCAGTGTTACACAACCGCATTTCAAATGAGACGTTAAAGGCGCAGATGCTGGCTGAAACCGAGCCGCGCACGACGATCTCGTTCTATAAATATTTCACTATCGTTGACCCGAAAGCGACCCGCGACGCCCTGTGGCTGGCGCTGACTAAGCTGAATGTCTTTGGCCGCATCTATCTGGCCCATGAAGGTATCAATGCGCAGATCAGCGTGCCGGAAAGCAAGGTTGCGGCGTTACGTGAGTTTCTCGATGGTTTTGACCCGGCGCTGAAAGGGTTACGTCTGAATATCGCGTTGGATGATGACGGTAAATCCTTCTGGGTCCTGCGCCTCAAGGTTCGCGACCGTATTGTGGCCGACGGTATTGATGACCCGACTTTTGATCCCTCTGACGTGGGCGAGTACCTGAAAGCGGCGGAAGTGAACGCGATGTTGGATGATCCGGACGCGGTATTCATCGATATGCGCAACCATTATGAATACGAAGTCGGTCACTTCGAGAACGCGATGGAAATTCCGGCGGATACCTTCCGCGATCAATTGCCGAAAGCGGTTGAGATGATGCAGGAGTACAAAGACAAGAAAATTGTCATGTACTGTACCGGCGGCATTCGCTGTGAGAAAGCCAGCGCCTGGATGAAACATAGCGGTTTCAATAAGGTGTGGCACATTGAAGGCGGGATTATCGAGTACGCACGCCGCGCCCGTGAACAGGGCTTGCCGGTACGCTTTATCGGTAAGAACTTTGTCTTTGACGAGAGAATGGGCGAGCGTATTTCTGATGATGTGATTGCCCACTGCCATCAATGCGGCGCACCGTGCGACAGCCACACCAATTGCCTCAACGACGGCTGCCATTTGCTGTTTATTCAGTGCCCGGCTTGTGCCGAGAAATTTGCCGGTTGCTGCAGCGAAGCCTGTATGGAAGAGCATAAACTGCCGGAAGAGGAGCAGCGCAAATTGCGGGCGGGGCGAGAAAATGGCAATAAGATTTTTAATAAATCCCGCGGCCGTCTTAATACCAAACTAGGTATCCCGGATCCCGACCCGTCAGTAAAACCATAACCAGATGAGGTCGATTACTGCTAGCAGCAGCCACAGCGCGAGATAAATCATAAAGTGCTCGCGTACGTTGTTGACTAACCAGTGGTACAGGCGACGCATACACGCTCTCTGAGATGAAACGGCCTCAATCGAGGCCGTTTTGTTTTATAGCTGGCTATTATTGTGAAAATCGCGCCAGCGAGAAGGGAGTCAGATCAAACTCCGTCGTTTCACCTTGCGCAAATTGCGTCGCAATTTCACCAAGTACCGGCGCAAACTTGAAACCGTGACCGCTTAAACCGGTAATGAGTAATGTATTGTCGTGACCGGGAAGGGTATCAATGATGAAATCTTCATCTGCCGTATTATCGTATGTGCAGGAAGCGCCGTGCAGGCAGCCGCCGATTCCGGGCAGTACATTGCGCAGGAAGTTGAACGACTCAGAGCCATCGCTGGCGACAGCGCCAAACGGTTTCCGCTCGCCCGGCTCGGAAATCAGCTGGCCGCCATTATGCTTACCGATCTTCAATTCGTTGTCTTCCGCCGGGAAGCCATAATACTGATCGCCATTCGGCAGTTCGCCGGTGAAAGCCGGGAAGTTATTTTTCGCGCTATAGCGACCATCGGCCTGGAACCAGGCGAAGACTTTACGTACCGGTTGAATGGGCAGTTCCGGCAATAATTTTGTTACCCAGGTCCCGGCGCTGATCAGCAGTTTTTTGCCGCTGTAGCTACCATCGGCGGTATCAATGGTCACGCCGTCGGTGTGATGGTGAATTGCGGTAACCGGGCAGTTGAACAGTTGGGAGCAGCCCGCTTCGCGCGCCAGGCGAATCCAGGTTTCTACCGCCAGCTCGCTGCGTAACACGCCGGAAGCCGGTTCAAAAATAGCCCGGTAATCTTGCGGGATACGAATCTCCGGCCAACGTTTCATAACCGCCTCAGCATCCAGCTCTTCCACGTTAAGCTCAAACTGACGCGCGCTGTGGGCCACGTTATTGAGAAAATCGGAGCCGGCGGGGCCAAGGTTAATAACCCCGGTTTTTTCGAATACGGCCTCGCCGCTACTTTGCGCAAATTCGTCCCATAGCTGCTGGGCGCGTAGCACCAACGGCACGTATCTTTCGCCCTCGCCATAAGCGTGACGAATCAGACGCGTGTTGCCATGGTGGCTGCCTTCCAGGTGCGGCGGTTTGTGGGCATCGGTCATCAGGACATTCAGACCGGCGCGGCGGGCGTAATAGCCAGCGGCAGCGCCAACGGAGCCGCTACCGATAATGATGAGGTCGTATTGCATGGTGAGTTCCGGGTTATTGTTTTATTAGCAGGGTAATTAACATCAGCCGGATGTACAAGCGCGAAAAATAATTCAGGCACCCGCAGGTGCCTGTTCAGTGAATATTTAGACATCATCGGTGATGCTAATGTCTGCGATACTCATTTGCCTGGTAATCGCCAGATTCTATCTTTGCTATTCCTGCTTCCAGAATAGAAATAAACTGACGTGCGACGTCCGTCGTTAGCCATAGCGTCTGGCCAATTTCTGCTTCTTTATCGCTTTCTTGGGTGGGGTTTTGGTAGTGCAGGCGCAACATCAGCGCATCGTAGCTATCAACGGTGCTGATGTCCCATCCGACGAGGGGATGGGTCTGGATGACTTCATTATTCTTTTCCATCATAACCCCTTATTCATATGTTAAAAGACAACAATTCTCGAGGTTTAATGCTTGTTTTCTGAAGCAGGTTAATTATATCAGCAGTTAAGTGCAAACTCGAGAAAATAAATAATTAGAGACAAATTTTACGCTGATCGGTGGTTTTTTGCGCGGGTTTCATCCTGAGTCTCATTATTTTTTAAGGAATTTATCAGGATATTAAGGAAAGTCTTAGTTATAGGCGGAGATAAAAAAGCCGGGGCGACCCGGCAAAAAAAAGCACAATGAGGGAGCAAATTGATTTTGCGTAAGCAAACCCGGAGGCTTAGTCGTGGATAAACCAGTCGTCGGCGCTTTCCCAGGTTTCCTGCAGGATTTCGCTAATCCGGTCTTTGTCTTCTTTCAAACCACCGATGACAGATAAATTATTGCCGGCGGCGTAACGTACCGTGACCTGGTTTTCTCGTTCCGGATAATGTTGAGCGATACGCTTAGCGAGTTCGTTATTCAGCGCTTCCAGCGCGCCGCTGGGTAAGGCTGTGGTTTTGGCAATTGACACTTCGATGCGCATAATGGCCCCCTGGGTAATATACTGTTTATTTATACAGTAACGCTTGCGCATTTACAACAGGGGGCAAAAAACTTTATTTTTTCATCGTCCAACGCACGGTTTCACCGGCCAGGAACGGCACCAACGTATCGCCTGGAAGAGCGATACTTTCGGCAACGGTGCTCTCTTCACGTACCAGTTCAACGTAGCTTTCATTCACCGGCAGGCCGTAGAAACGCGGGCCATTCAGCGAGCAGAAAGCCTCAAAATGCTCCAGCGCATTCATCTCTTCAAAGACGGTGGCGTAGCTGCCGAGCGCGGTGGGGGCATTGAAACAGCCCGCACAGCCGCAGCTGGCCTCTTTACGGTGGCGCGCGTGTGGGGCTGAGTCTGTGCCGAGGAAGGCGCGGCTGAACCCGCTGGCGACCAGTTCACGCAGCGCCTGCTGGTGGACGTTTCGCTTGAGGATCGGCAGGCAGTATAGATGCGGACGAATACCGCCAACCAGCATATGATTGCGGTTAAACATCAGATGCTGCGGCGTGATGGTGGCGGCCAGCAGTTCGTTGCCGTCGCGCACGTATTCAGCAGCATCTTTGGTGGTGATATGTTCGAAGACCACTTTTAACCCCGGCAGCCGTTTGCGCAGCGGTTCCATCACCGTCTCGATAAAGCGCGCTTCGCGATCGAAGATATCGATATCAGCATGGGTAACTTCGCCGTGCACCAGTAGCGGCATGCCCAGTTTCTCCATCCGTTCCAGTACCGGCATGATGGCGTCGGTGCTGGTTACGCCGTGACTGGAATTGGTAGTGGCGTTTGCCGGGTAGAGCTTGGCTGCGGTGAACACGCCTTCATGGAAACCGCGCTCCAGTTCGTCCGGGTCGAGCGTGTCGGTCAGGTAGCAGGTCATCAGCGGCGTGAAATCATGCCCGGCGGGAATTGCATCGATGATGCGCTGGCGGTAAGCAATGGCAGCAGCGACGGTCGTTACCGGCGGTACCAGATTCGGCATCACGATCGCCCGGCCATAAAACTCACTGGTGTAAGGCACGACGGTTTTCAACATATCATCATCGCGTAAATGAATATGCCAGTCGTCAGGGCGGCGGATTTTCAATACCTGGGGTTGTGCTGTCATGGAAGGCTCCGGCTAATTGGTTCAGTCATCAGGGCTGTTTTTTGCCGGGCACTAAGGATAAGCGTAAACGTTTTCCTTTGCACTCATTTCCGTAAAAAATTAAGGGCGCCATATTCAGCGCCCTTATTGTTTAATCAGTGAAGGGGATGATTATCTCGCCCGGTTTCACTTCGATGCCTTTAGCGTATTTCTTCGCTAAGGCTTCGCCGGTGCTGGCATCTTCACGCAGAACGTAGGCCGGTTGCTGGTTGAAATAGCTGCGCAGGGACTGATTCAGATAAGGGATCAGCGTCTGTACCACGGAGGTGAGCTTTTCCGGCTTAACTTTCGCATCGACGACTTCCATTTCACGCAGATAAATCGCGCCTTGCTCTTTATTGAACACCGGCAGCGCTTTGAGCTTCAGGTCGATGGTCGCTTTCTGATTGCCAAACAGCGAATTCAGATCCAGATTAGCGGTTCCGCTCAGCGCCACTTTATTCGGCTCTTCACGACCGATGGCGCTGGTCAGGTTTTGCAGTTCAATATGCGCATCCGCTACGCCAGGCAGGCCGATATCTTTGGCGAAGTGATTACGTTTCTGCAGCGCCTGGTTAATCTCCTGCTCGCTAACGGAGTATTGCGTAAGCTGGTTACATCCGCTCAGAAGGCCGCCGACAATCAGCGCGGCCGCGATCAACATCTTTTTCATTGGGTTCCTTAACGTCATGCCATAGCTAATCCTGACACAAAGCAGCATGGTCTGCTAGCCCCGCTTGTACTAGCGGAAAATGCTGAAAAAAAGGATTACCACTTTGGCCGAGCGTCAGGTGCGCGGTTCCAGCATGCCGGAAGCCGATCGTTTTTGGCTGAACTGCCACCACAGCGCAATGAATGTCGCAAAGCCGATAATGCCCAGCATCAGCCACGGCAGCTCGGGCTGATTGAGCACTTTACCGGCGTCAAACAGCCAGCCGCCGCCGGCGTACCCCAGCGCGCCGCCGAAAGCCAGTCCAAGGCGGCTGAAACCCATATAGCTGCCGCGAGCGCGGGCATCGGCCAGTGACGCGCCCAGCGTTTCGCGCGCGGGTTCGGCAATGATTGAGCCAATATAAAAGATACAGATTAGGGTAAACAACTGCTGCAGTGTGCTGGTTAAGCCAATCGGCAGCATCGCCGCCGTCATCACCAGCAAACCCGCCATCAGACGATGCTCGAGGCGAAAACGTTTCTCGCTCCAGCGGGCGATGGGGTACAGCAGCGTCAAGGAAATTGTCGCTTCAATGGCATACATCCATTTCACCGCCGCCGGAGAGCCTGCAATATCGTTAACCATAATCGGCAGCATGAGCATCACCTGCACGGCCAGCATGTAGTAACCGGTCAGGGTCAGCACATAAGTGACAAAGCGCTTATCGCGTAACACCAGCCCCAGTCCTTCGCGGATTGGCGTTTTGACCGTCGAAAGTTTCCATGCCGGCAGATACCAGGCGTTAAACGCGGCACAGGCAATGAAGAGCGCTGCCCCTGCGCTGCACACCAGACGGAAATCGTACTGTAAGAGCCAACTGCCCAGCAGAGCGCCGATGACCGCGCCGGCGCTATCCTGCATCATCAGGATAGAGAAGAAGCGACCACGTTGATGCGGGCGCACCAGTTTGACCACCAGCGCCGCTCGCGGCGGGTCGAACAGGGTGCCGCCGAGACCGGACAAAATGCATGAAAGCCAGAGCACCCAGGGCTCATGGGCGACGGCCATCGCCGCGAAACCGCCGGCGCGCATCAGCATCCCGGTGACAATCATCGGTTTGGCGCCGAAACGGTCGGCAATCGCGCCGCCGAAGATGCCTAAACCTTGTTGCACCAGTTGACGTAGACCGAGGGCAATACCGACCATCAGCGCCGCCCAGCCCATTTGGTCGACAAAACGGATCGATATCAGGGGGAATACGACAAAAAAGCCGAGCACAACCAGCATGTTATCGACCAACAGGAAATATTTACCCAGGCTCCTTGCCTGCGATACGCGGGACATTTCCCCTCCAGGGAAAAAGAAAGATAAGCTTAGATATTCTGCGGTGGCGGCGGTTATTTTCCCAGCATACTGGCGACAATATTTTTTTATCAAAAAGCAAGATCGATTGAGGCTATTCATCGAAAAACGGAGGTGGTGCAGAAAATGGTATGTTGCTGTTTTCCCACCTTCACTCAGGGAAGGTATAGTGAAAGATATCAGTTTGGGGCAGGGAACAGGAGTGAGGAATGTTTGGCTATCGCAGTAACGTACCCAAGGTGCGTTTGACGACGGACCGGCTGGTGGTGCGGCTGGTTCACGATCGTGACGCCTGGCGTCTGGCCGATTACTACGCGGAAAATAAAGGGTTCCTGAAACCCTGGGAGCCGGTGCGCGATGAAAGCCACTGTTATCCCTCCGGCTGGCAGGCGCGGTTATCGATGATTACGGAGTTTCACAAACAGGGTTCGGCATTTTATTTCGCGCTACTCGATCCTGATGAGAAAGAGATTATTGGCGTAGCGAATTTCTCAAACGTGGTGCGTGGTTCATTTCATGCCTGCTATCTCGGCTATTCCATTGGTGAAAAGTGGCAAGGGCAGGGGCTGATGTTTGAAGCGCTGACCGCGGCGATTCGCTATATGCAACGTACGCAGCATGTCCACCGCATCATGGCCAACTATATGCCGCATAACAAACGCAGCGGCGATCTGCTCGCCCGGCTCGGATTCGAAAAAGAGGGTTACGCAAAGGACTACCTCCTCATTGATGGACAATGGCGAGATCACGTATTGACGGCGTTAACGGCCACTGACTGGACCCCAGGGCGCTAAGGAGACAACATGAAATATCAGCTAACCGCGCATGAAGCGCGCATCATTGGTTGCCTGCTGGAGAAGCAGGTAACCACGCCGGAACAGTATCCGCTATCAGTGAATGCGGTGGTTACCGCCTGTAACCAGAAAACCAACCGCGAGCCGGTGATGTCGCTGGCGGAAAGCGATGTCCAGGATTTGCTGGATGAGCTGGTTAAACGCCACTACCTGCGTACGGTAAGCGGTTTTGGCAACCGGGTAACCAAATATGAACAGCGCTTCTGCAATTCCGAATTTGGCGACCTCAAATTAACGGCGGCGGAAGTCGCCATCGTCACGACGCTGCTGCTGCGCGGCGCGCAAACGCCAGGCGAGCTGCGCAGCCGCGCGCAGCGGATGTATGAATTCCGCGATATGGCCGAGGTGGAAAGCACGCTCGACAATTTGGCTAGTCGTGAAGATGGTCCTTACGTCGCGCGCCTTCCGCGCGAACCGGGTAAACGCGAAAGCCGCTATATGCACCTGTTTTGTGATGACATCGATTCGCTCATTACCGTCGTGGAAGCCGTGTCCCCGCCGAATGACGATTTGCAGGCGCGCGTTGAGGCGCTGGAAAGTGAAGTCGCTGAGCTCAAAATACGTCTTGATTCCCTGCTGGCTCATTTAGGAGAGTAACCGTGACGGTGAAATTACGTGTTGGCGTAGTGGGGCTTGGCGGCATTGCACAAAAGGCATGGCTGCCGGTGCTTGGCGCCGCTGATGGCTGGACGCTGCAGGCCGCCTGGTCGCCGGGGAAAGAGAAAGCGTTACGCATCTGCGAAACCTGGCGTCTGCCTTATGCCGAGTCTCTGGATGCGCTGGCGGCGCAATGTGATGCGGTATTTGTTCATACATCAACCGCTTCACATTATGAAGTGGTTCATCATCTGCTGAATGCAGGCGTTCATGTTTGCGTGGACAAGCCGCTGGCGGACAAGCTCAGCGAAGCCGAATCACTGGTTGAACTGGCAGCGCGTCGGCGTTTAACGTTAATGGTGGGCTTCAATCGCCGCTTTGCGCCGCTGTATCGTGAATTGAAAGCGCATCTCAATGATGCGGCGTCATTGCGCATGGATAAGCACCGTAGCGATAGCGTCGGCAAAGAACTGCGTTTTACCCTGCTGGATGATTATCTGCATGTTGTTGATACCGCACTGTGGCTGGCAGGAGATAAGGCGCGGGTGAATGGCGGGATCCTGCAAACCACTTCTCAAGGGGAAATGCTCTACGCCGAGCATCACTTCAGCGCGGGGCAAGTGCAGATAACGACTAGCATGCATCGTCGCGCCGGAAGCCAGCGTGAGTGGGTGCAGGCGGTAACCGATGGCGGGCTGTATGAGGTGAGCGATATGCGCGAGTGGCGTGAAGAGCGGGGCAGCGGAATCTTGCAGCGCCCGGCACCCGGCTGGCAGACAACGCTTGAGCAGCGCGGATTCGACGGCTGCGCACGGCACTTCATTGAATGCGTGCAAAATCAGACGGTTCCGGAAACCGCCGGCGAGCAGGCGCTTTTAGCCCAGCGGATCGTGGAAAAGCTCTGGCGCGAGGCGATGAGCGAATAACTGGTTGTAACAACTGACAGTAGTAATTCATTGCGAACCCGGTAGACTATCGCCACTTTCCAGCGCCCGCTTTTGCGGGCGTTTTACTCCATGGGTTGTGGAATAAGACAGTAATGAATCTATTAAAATCATTAGCGGCAGTCAGCTCGATGACCATGTTCTCGCGCGTACTGGGGTTCGCCCGCGATGCTATCGTCGCGCGTATTTTTGGCGCCGGGATGGCGACCGACGCCTTTTTTGTGGCCTTCAAACTGCCAAACCTTTTGCGGCGTATTTTTGCCGAAGGCGCCTTTTCTCAGGCCTTTGTGCCGATCCTCGCTGAATATAAAAGCAAGCAGGGCGAAGACGCGACGCGGGTGTTCGTCTCCTATGTTTCCGGGCTGTTGACGCTGGTTCTGGCGCTGGTCACGGTGGCAGGGATGCTGGCTGCGCCGTGGGTGATTACCGTTACTGCTCCGGGCTTTGCCGATACGCCAGATAAATTTGCCTTAACCACCCAGCTGCTGCGCATCACCTTCCCCTACATTTTATTGATCTCGCTGGCGTCGCTGGTGGGGGCGATCCTTAACACCTGGAACCGCTTCTCGGTTCCCGCCTTCGCGCCGACCTTCCTCAACGTCAGCATGATTGGTTTTGCCCTGTTTGCCGCGCCTTATTTTCATCCGCCAATGCTGGCGATGGCCTGGGCGGTCACGGTTGGCGGTATCCTGCAACTGGCGTATCAACTGCCGCATCTGAAAAAAATAGGTATGCTGGTGCTGCCGCGGGTTAACCTGAAAGATGCCGGGGCGATTCGCGTGGTTAAGCAGATGGGGCCGGCGATCCTCGGCGTCTCTGTTAGCCAGATCTCGCTGATTATCAATACCATTTTCGCCTCCTTCCTGGTTTCAGGTTCGGTCTCCTGGATGTATTATGCCGACCGTCTGATGGAGTTCCCCTCCGGCGTGCTGGGCGTGGCGCTGGGCACCATCCTGTTGCCATCGTTATCAAAAAGTTTCGCCAGCGGCAATCACGATGAGTACTGCCGACTGATGGATTGGGGGCTGCGTCTGTGCTTCCTGCTGGCCTTGCCAAGCGCGGTTGCCTTAGGCATTCTCGCCAAACCGCTGACGGTATCGCTATTCCAGTACGGTAAGTTTAACGCTTTCGATGCGGCGATGACCCAGCGCGCGCTGGTGGCTTATTCGGTTGGACTGATGGGGCTTATCGTCGTGAAGGTGCTGGCGCCGGGCTTTTACTCGCGCCAGGATATCAAGACGCCGGTTAAAATCGCCATTGTTACTCTGATAATGACCCAGGTGATGAACCTGGCGTTTATTGGCCCGTTGAAGCATGCCGGCTTGTCGCTGTCTATTGGTCTGGCTGCCTGTCTGAACGCCGCGCTGCTTTACTGGCAACTGCGTAAGCAGAAAATCTTCACGCCGCAGCCGGGCTGGCTCGTCTTCCTGCTGCGTCTGGTCATCGCGGTGCTGGTCATGGCCGCAGCGCTCGTCGGCGTGATGTATCTGATGCCGGAATGGTCGCAGGGGACGATGCCGTTCCGCCTGATGCGTCTGATGGTAGTAGTGGTCGCCGGCGTTGTCGCCTATTTCGCGACCTTGCTGCTGCTCGGCTTCCGCCTGAAAGAGTTTGCCCGCCGCACGATTTAAATTCACCGTAACGTCGGGCCTGATTAACCCGTTCCGCTATGCGGAGCGGGTTTTTTTATCTCACGGCGCGTTCTGCGGCCTGTAGACGAGCATTTTCCAGCAGGCGGATAATCAGAGCAATCGCGCCGCTGCTCACCGCCAGAATCACCACACCGTTCCAGCCAGCCAGCACGTACAGTTTACTTCCCAGCACCGATCCCAGAGCCATTCCGATGAAGACCACGGTAAATAGCAAGGCGTTAAGCCTGCCGCGGGCCTGGGGCTCCAGGCTGTAAACCAGATTTTGATGCGCCACCAGGCTCGACTGCAGACCAAGGTCAAAACCGATAGCCGATAACGCAATCAGCGCCAGTTGGCCGTGTACCGGCAGCGCGGGCAGTAGCAACATCAGGGCAAAGGAGACGGTGACTAACGCCGCGCCGAGCTGGGTGACTCTCCCCGCGCCAACTTTATCCGCCAGTCCTCCTGCCAGCGGTGCCGCCAGGGCGCCTGCCGCGCCAGCGATACCGAAGCCGCCGGCGACCGCGCTACCCATCTGAAAATGTTCGGCGAGCATGACCGCCAGCGTCGACCAGAACGCGCTAAAGGCGATAGACAAAAAGCCCTGGGCGAATGCCGCGCGGCGCAGCGCGGGATAGCGCTGCCACAAATGGGCCATTGACTTCAGCAACTGCGGATAACTGAGGGTAGAGTGGATCTCAAAACGCGGCACAACACGCCACATTAACAGGCCGATAAAGGCGATACTGACTGCCGCAGCCTGGTACATGACCCGCCAGCCAAATAGCGCGCCGACCAGCCCGCTGACGGTACGTGAAAGCAGGATCCCCAGTAGCAGGCCGGTCATCACCGTACCGACCATCTTCCCCTGTTTGCCCGCCGGCGCCAGAATCGCCGCCGCCGGGACAATATCCTGCGCCATGGTCGCCGCCATGCCAATCAGCAGGCTGACGACCAGTAGCGAGGTAAGCTGACCGGTCAGGCTGCAGAGTAGCAACAGTACCGCCAGCACGGCGCTTTTCAGCAGGATAAGCGTTCGGCGATCGTGGCGATCGCCGAGCGGCAGCAGAAATAATATTCCCAATGCATAGCCAGCCTGGGTCAGCGTGGGTACCAGCCCCATTCCCTCAACGCTGAGATGCAGGTTGGCGCCGATTAACGGCAGCAGCGGCTGGGCGTAGTAGATGGATGCGACGCTGAAGCCAGCGCCGAGCGCGAGAATAAAAATAACCCAGCCGGCCTGGCGGGGGGATAAAGGAAGCGGTGTCATGGTAGTGCCCTCGTAAATGCGTTGGCGCTATTGTTCCCTGAAGCAGACTGGCGCGGAAGATAGGGTAGTGGTAAAACGGTTATACGTAGCACGTATAGGCAAAATATAAATGAAGAAACAAGAGCGTATAGATCGGATTGAGCTGATGCGGACCTTTATTCGCATCGTCGAAGCGGGTTCGCTCTCGGCGGCGGCTCTGCAGATGAGTACGACTCAGGCGACCGTCAGCCGACGTTTGCAGTCGCTGGAGACGTTACTTGGCGCGAGGCTTATTCTGCGCACGACCCATGCGATGAAACTGACCGATGACGGCGAGCGCTGTTATCAACATGCGCGGCGGCTGGTGGACAGCTGGCTGGCGCTGGAAGATGATTTGCGCATCGAGGAAGACCGGCCGGTTGGCGTGCTGCGGGTGCGGGCGCCGCACGCTTTTGGCCAACAGCAGTTGCTGGGTCCGCTGGTGAGTTTTCTGCAGCGATATCCTGAGCTCTCCGTTGAGTGGATGCTGAATGATAAAACCGTCGACTTTCTTAGCGATAATATTGATTGCGCGATCCGCGTTGGCGCGGAAGTCGATCCATCAACGGTATCGGTACTGTTGGCTGTGGTTCCCCGCAGCCTGGTGGTTGCGCCTGAGCTATTGGCGCGCCATCCGGAACTCAGCGAACCTCAGATGCTCTCCGCGCTGCCCTGGGTCGCTATCAGCACCTTTTATCAGCATGAAGTCACGCTACAGCATCAGGTGGACGGGCAGTTGATGAATTTCCCGATTGTCCCTTGCCTGAGTACCGATAGCGTCTACGTTGCGCGTAACACCGCCCTAGCGGGGCTGGGGGCGGCAATTGTTTCCAGTTGGGCGGTGGAGGAAGATATTGCGGCAGGCAGGCTGATTGAGCCGTTTGCGCAGTGGCGGGCTTCGCCGCTGCCGGTGCATCTGGTTTACCCCTGGGCGCGCTATTATCCGACGCGGCTACGCAAGTTTCTCGATTTGATGCGCGAAGTGATGCCACAGGTGGCGGGGATGCAGCGCCCGGACGAGAAGAAATAAAAAAACCGGCCAGTTGGCCGGTTTTTTCGTTGAGCACCGTTACTCTACAGGCTGCGGACGGGTAGCTTCCGCCGTGGCTTGATGAGTGGCGCTATGGCCGCCTGCAGACCCTTTACCCTCAAAGGCAAACGGAGGACGAACCCAATCGCTTTGGCGCGGCGCTTCCGGCACGTATTCCGGAGCCGGTGCGCGGGTCATCGGCGCGGTCGCATGGCGAGTAGCGGTGGTCGCCGGTTGCGCTTTCACCACTGGCGCGGTGCTGATGACCGGCGTCGGTTCAACAACCGGCGCGGCTTCTTCAACGGCGGCAACGGTCGTTTCTTCGACAACAGCGGTTTCTTCTTCGACAATCGTTGGCTGCGCAGTGACGGTTTCTTCAGTAGCTGGAGCAGGTGCGGACTCAGTTTCTTCGACTACCGGCTCTGCTGGCTCACTGACTTCTGCCTGCGGCGCAACGCTTTCCGCAACAACTGCGGTCTCTTCAACCACCGCCGTTTCTTCGACGACCGGAGCTTCAACGACGGTCGCTTCTGCGGTCGGTTCGCTGGCCACTGCCGGTGCGACAGTTTCAGCCGCGACGGTTTCCGCAACGACAACCGGAGCGATAGTCTCCGCGACGACTGGCGTAATGATAGGCTCAACGTTGGCGGTTTCCTGTACCGGTAACTCTTCCTGCTGCTGATCATGCGCACGGGCAATCGGATAGCGGATCCACGCTTTACCTGACGCCAGCTCAGGCGACGCGCAGGCGATGGCCAGCGGCATCGGCGATTGGGTCGGATAACGCTCATCGCGGTAGCGACGGCGACGTTGGCCGCTTACGCGCAGGTGGCGCGGAGAGCGACGTGAACGACGCGGCATACCGTTAGATTCACGAGCGTCGCCGTTTTCATCCTGCTCAGCGGCAGTTTCAACGACGGCCGGCAGATCGACTTTTGCCAATTCCGTACGCGGCGTAGTGGATTCCGCCTGCTGCTCGGCTACGGTTTCGATAACCTGCTCGGTTTCCACGGACTCAAAGCGGATTTTCTGCGCCAGCTGACGCGGCTTACGACGCGGCATGCTCTGAACGCGTTCTTCCTGCTCGGTTTCCTGCTGGACTACCGGTTCTTCACGGGTCTGAGCTTTCGCTTCCTGCTGTGCCTGGCGCTTGTCATCATTACGACGACGGTTGCGTTCACGGCGCGGTTGCTGCTGCTCATCACGTGATTTGCCGGTATCAGCCTCATTGCCTGCGGTTTGACGAGATTCGCGCTGTTCAACGTTCTGCGGCTGTTTCTCACGGCGATTACGGCGGTTTTCCTCACGAGACTCACGAGAGTCGCGACCTTCAGCGTTTTCTCCACGGTTATCGCGATTGTCACGATTATCGCGGCTATCGCGGTTATCACGACGGTCATTGCGATCGCGGCGATTATTAGAACGCGGTTTACGACGCTCTTGCTGACGTTCCGGTTTCTCTTCTGTTTTTTGCTCAGTCTTGACTTCCGCCGGTTTGGCTTCCTCTGCGCCAGCAAAAATGTTTTTCAATGCGCCGAAGAAGCGGGACAGCAGGCCAGGTTGGGCAGGCGTTGCTACTTTTGCGGCTGGAGCGGCGGCGGCTTTCGCTGCGACCGGGGCGGCTGAGGTTTCTTCCTGTACCGGTACTGGCGGCGCATCCGGCATCACGAAAGCGGCCAGCGCAGGTTCCTCGCGGCGTTTACGCTCAGCAGGTTCCTCGTCGGACGGCATCGCCATCTCTTCTTCGTGCAGTTTCGGCAGCAAATAGCTCAGGGTTGAGGTCTCTTCGCCTTTACGCACGCGCAGTACGGAGTAGTGCGGGGTTTGCATCTCGTCGTTCGGGACGATGATGACGCGAATGTCGCTCTGACGGGTTTCAATCGCGCTGACTGCGGCACGTTTTTCGTTAAGCAGATAAGACGCAATGGGGACCGGAACGATCGCGTGGACTTCTTTGGTGTTCTCTTTCAGCGCTTCTTCTTCAATCAGACGCAGGATAGAGAGCGACAGCGATTCGTTGTCACGCACGGTACCGGTGCCGCTACAGCGTGGGCACACGTGGTGGCTGGATTCACCCAGTGACGGGCTCAGACGCTGGCGGGACATCTCCAGCAGGCCGAAGCGCGAGATATGGCTTATCTGGATACGCGCGCGGTCCTGGCGGACGGCTTCACGCAGGCGGTTTTCAACCGCGCGCTGGTGGCGTACCGGGGTCATATCGATGAAGTCGATAACGATCAGGCCGCCAAGGTCGCGCAGACGCAGCTGGCGCGCGATTTCGTCAGCCGCTTCGAGGTTAGTATTGAACGCCGTTTCTTCGATATCGCCGCCGCGGGTCGCGCGAGCGGAGTTGATGTCGATAGCGGTCAGCGCTTCGGTACTATCAATAACGATAGAACCACCGGATGGCAGGCGAACTTCACGCTGGAACGCGGATTCAATCTGGGATTCAATCTGGTAGTGGCTGAACAGCGGGATTTCACCGGTGTACAGTTTGATTTTGCTGCTGAAATCCGGACGACCGAGGGCGGCGATATGCTGGCGCGCCAGCTCAAGCACTTTCGGGTTATCGATCAGGATTTCGCCGATGTCCTGGCGCAGGTAGTCGCGGAAGGCACGTACGATAACGTTACTTTCCTGGTGGATCAGGAATGGAGCAGGGCGGCTCTCAGCGGCTTTCTGAATCGCTTCCCAGTGCTTCAGGCGGAAGCTCAGATCCCACTGCAGCGCTTCAGCGGATTTGCCGACGCCCGCGGTACGTACGATAAGACCCATGCCGTCCGGCAACTGCAGGCTCGCCAGCGCTTCTTTCAGCTCGGTACGATCGTCACCTTCGATACGGCGTGAAATACCGCCGGCGCGAGGGTTATTCGGCATCAGTACCAGGTAGCTGCCTGCCAGGCTGATAAAGGTGGTCAGCGCAGCACCTTTATTACCGCGCTCTTCTTTATCAATCTGAACAATGACTTCCTGACCTTCGCGCAGAACGTCCTTAATGTTAGGGCGGCCATGAGAGCTGTAATTGGCTGGGAAGTATTCGCGGGCAATTTCTTTGAGGGGGAGGAAACCATGACGCTCAGCGCCGTAATCGACAAACGCGGCTTCAAGGCTAGGTTCAATACGTGTGATTTTGCCTTTGTAGATGTTCGCTTTTTTCTGCTCGTGCCCGGGGCTTTCGATATCCAGGTCGTACAGGCGCTGCCCATCAACAAGAGCGACGCGCAACTCTTCCTGCTGAGTTGCGTTGATTAACATTCTTTTCATCGTAACTTACTCATTATTCTTACATTGACGACTAAGCTACGGGCAGAGTAACGCCTTACCGGGTGAAAACCGATGGCCTCGAGTCTGGTTCACGTCGCCAACCTCACGGTTGTCGCGCGCTTAAGAGGCGCAGAGTGTCGGTCGCCTGTGTTTCAAACGGAAACACAGCGCAATTATTCAGGGGAACAGCCTGGGATGTATCACCAGAGAATATTCCATTTATACACTTCATCCTTTAAGTGATTTCGCGTTGGCCGCGCTTGTTCACTTCAATCGATTGCTTGTACAACCGACTGAAGATTCTCTCTTTTGCAGCCTTGACGCACCTCAAACGATGTTGCGTATATTCTCATCGTCTCTCACGTCGCAGGGGTAATGGCTTAACCTGTTCACCTCAATCGGAGGATTCAGATGAACTCCCGGTAGTCCCGGAGTCGTCGCCGTCCTGCCACGCAAAAATCTTATAGAGCCTGTGCCGGTAAGGACTGCAACCCGCAGCCCGCTAACTGTCTGAAAGATCAATACGTCTTACGCCATTGCTGCGTGGATGATCGGTCAGACAAAATTGGTCATTCCGCTAATTTCTTGTTCTAACAAGTGTCAACACGGAAAACAGCCTCATTATTCCATTGCTAACCTTGTTATAGCAAGTTCACTTTTACCTTTTATCACCGGGTTACTCACAGTTTTTTCACCAGCGTCTACAGATTGTTCTAATAACAAACAAAACGCCGATGAAGCATGCGATGAAATCCGGATACTGATAAATATAAGCATATAAAAATGAGTGGCGCTAATGCCCTCGGCTATTTAGAATCGCCGACCATGAAAACTGAGACTCCAACCGTAAAAATGGTTGCCATTTCCGCCGATGAAGCGGGGCAACGTATCGACAACTTTTTGCGTACGCAACTTAAGGGCGTACCGAAGAGCATGATTTATCGCATCCTGCGTAAAGGCGAGGTGCGGGTAAACAAAAAACGCGTCAAGCCGGAATATAAACTGGAAGATGGCGATGAAGTGCGTATCCCGCCAGTGCGTGTCGCCGAGCGCGAAGAAGAGGCCGTTTCGCCGCACCTGCAAAAAGTGGCGGCGCTGTCGGATGTGATTCTCTATGAAGACGATCATATCCTGGTGCTGAATAAACCTTCCGGCACCGCAGTGCACGGCGGTAGCGGTCTGAGCTTCGGCGTGATTGAAGGGCTGCGCGCGCTGCGCCCGGAGGCCCGTTTCCTTGAACTGGTTCACCGTCTCGATCGCGATACTTCCGGCGTGCTGTTGGTGGCGAAAAAACGTTCGGCGCTTCGTTCGCTCCACGAGCAGCTGCGTGAGAAAGGGATGCAGAAGGATTATCTGGCGCTGGTGCGCGGTCAGTGGCAGTCGCACACGAAGGTGGTACAAGCGCCTCTGCTGAAAAATATTCTGCAGAGCGGCGAGCGTATCGTGCGCGTGAGCCAGGAAGGTAAGCCCTCCGAAACGCGCTTTAAAGTAGAAGAGCGTTACGCATTTGCCACGCTGGTGCGCTGTAGTCCGGTTACCGGGCGTACGCACCAGATTCGCGTTCATACGCAGTATGCGGGACATCCGATTGCTTTTGACGATCGCTATGGCGATCGCGAGTTTGACAAGCAGCTTTCAGGGACTGGCTTAAACCGCCTGTTTTTGCATGCGGCGGCGTTGAAATTCACCCATCCTGGCACCGGAGAGGTGATGCGTATTGAAGCGCCGTTGGATAACCAACTGAAGCACTGCTTACAGGTTTTACGTAATAGCAAATAGGTAAAGCGGCGGATTTATACTCCGCCGCTTTCTTTTCTGACTAACTGAGTAACGGGTTGTAGCCTTCCCGGCGCAACATCTGGCATAGCGCTATTAGCGGTAACCCAACCAGCGAATTAGGGTCGCGTCCTTCCAGTCGTTCAAATAGCGTAATACCTAATCCTTCGCTTTTAAAACTCCCGGCGCACTGCAGAGGGTTCTCTTTACGGATATAGGCCTCGATCTCCTGATCGCTTAAATGCCGAAAATGGACGTCGAAAGGTTCGCATTCCGTTTGCAGGTGTCCGTTGGCGGAATTATAGAGCGCCAGTCCGGTATAAAAAGTGACAATCGTGCCGCTGGCTTTGCGTAGCTGACGGTGGGCGTTTTCTTCAGTGTGTGGTTTACCGGTAATTTCGCCGTCTAAGACGCAAACCTGATCGGAACCTATAATAAGGTGCTGAGGGAAGCGGGATGCCAGCGCCTGGGCTTTGGCTTGCGCCAGACGCACAACCAACTGGCGGGCGGATTCGCCGGGCAGAGGCGTTTCATCAACCTCAGGCGCTGCGCATTCGAACGGCAGCGAGAGTTTTTCCAGCAGCATCCGCCGCCACGGCGAGGTTGAGGCCAGGAGAAGATTAGACATATTTTTTCATCCACATATAGCGCTTCGCAGAGCATCATTTTAAACTATGCGCCGCAATGTGTGCGAATAAATGGCAAAAGGCAACCTGAGGCTGCCTTTTTCTTTGACTCTATGACATTACAAAGTTAATATGCGCGCCCTATGCAAAAGGTAAAATTACCCCTGACTCTCGATCCGGTTCGCACGGCTCAAAAACGCCTTGATTACGAGGGTATCTACGCCCGTGATCAGGTTGGCCGTGTCGCCGATTCAGTCGTCAGCGTGGACAGTGATGTGGAATGCAGCATGTCGTTCGCTATCGATAACCAGCGTCTCGCCGTTATTACCGGTGATGCGAAGGTATCGGTAACCCTCGAATGTCAGCGTTGCGGGAAACCGTTCCCTCATCATGTTCACACAACGTATTGTTTCAGCCCTGTCAGAAATGACGAACAGGCAGAAGCACTACCGGAAGCGTATGAGCCGATTGAGGTTAACGAATTCGGTGAAATCGATCTGCAGGCGATGGTTGAGGATGAAATCATTCTTTCCTTGCCGGTAGTTCCGGTGCATGATTCTGAACACTGTGAAGTGTCCGACGCGGACATGGTCTTTGGCGAACTGCCTGAAGAGGCACAAAAACCAAACCCATTTGCCGTATTAGCCAGCTTAAAGCATAAGTAATTGAGGAGTAAGGTCCATGGCCGTACAACAGAATAAACCAACCCGTTCCAAACGTGGCATGCGTCGTTCCCATGACGCTCTGACCGCAGTCACCAGCCTGTCTGTAGACAAAACTTCTGGTGAGAAACACCTGCGTCACCACATCACTGCCGACGGTTTCTACCGCGGTCGCAAGGTAATCGCTAAGTAATCACGCCTTACTCCGTGGATTTCACGTTGCAAGAAAACGTAATTAACGTCCTTGTAACGTGAAAGACAAGAGTAAAAGCGTGGTGAAGCTTAGTGAGGATCTCCCCAGGTAACTGGGGAATAACCGAACCGGGCAGCGACGATACCTTGACACGTCTAACCCTGGCGTTAGATGTCATGGGGGGCGATTTTGGCCCATCCGTGACAGTGCCTGCAGCACTGCAGGCACTGAACTCTAATTCGCAACTCACACTTCTTTTAGTCGGCGACCCCGACGCCATCACGCCATTACTTGCCAAAGCTGATTTCGAACAACGTTCGCGATTGCAGATTATTCCTGCACAGTCAGTTATTGCCAGTGATGCGCGGCCCGCTCAGGCTATCCGCAATAGTCGCGGTAGCTCGATGCGCCTGGCGCTGGAGCTGGTAAAAGAAGGCCGGGCCGAGGCCTGCGTTAGCGCGGGAAATACCGGCGCGCTGATGGGACTGGCGAAATTATTACTCAAACCCATTGAGGGAATTGAGCGCCCGGCGCTGGTGACGGTGCTACCGCATCAGCAAAAGGGCAAAACGGTGGTGCTGGATTTAGGCGCCAACGTCGATTGTGATAGCACGATGCTGGTACAGTTCGCGGTGATGGGCGCAGTGTTAGCTGAAGAAGTCGTAGGGATTAAAAATCCACGCATTGCGCTGTTGAATATCGGCGAAGAAGAGATGAAAGGTCTCAATAGCATCCGTGATGCGTCGGCGATTCTCAAAAAGCTGCCGTCCTTCAACTATATTGGTTACCTTGAAGCTAACGAGTTGCTGACGGGTAAAACGGATGTTCTGGTTTGTGATGGATTCACGGGCAACGTCACATTAAAGACGATGGAAGGTGTTGTCAGAATGTTCCTTTCGCTGCTGAAATCACAGGGAGAGGGAAAAAAACGGTCGTGGTGGCTGATTTTATTAAAGCGTTGGTTACAAAAAAGCCTGAGCAGGCGATTCAGTCACCTCAACCCCGACCAGTATAATGGCGCCTGTCTGTTAGGATTGCGCGGTTCTGTGATCAAAAGTCATGGCGCTGCCAACCAGCGCGCATTTTGCGTCGCAATAGAGCAGGCAGTGCAGGCGGTGCAGCGGCAGGTTCCACAGCGGATCGCCGCTCGCCTGGAATCGTTATACCCAGCAGGCTTTGAACTGCCAGGGAGCAGCAGCGGTAACGGGAATGCCCGACGGCACAACGGGACCAACGGATACGACTGACGCCCTGCGGTTTGAACAACGCGGGTATATTACCCAAGAGTGACTGAGCGTACATGTATACAAAGATTATTGGCACCGGCAGCTATCTGCCTGAGCAAGTGCGTACTAACGCCGACCTGGAAAAAATGGTTGAAACGACTGACGAGTGGATTGTCACGCGTACAGGTATTCGTGAACGCCGTATTGCCGCAGCGAACGAAACAGTTGCTACGATGGGCTTCGAAGCCGCAAAGAAAGCGCTTGAAATGGCGAATGTCAACCCGGAGCAAATTGGTCTGATCGTTGTTGCGACCACCTCGGGCACTCATGCCTTCCCGAGCTCTGCGTGCCAGATTCAATCTATGCTGGGCGTAAAAGGTTGCCCGGCGTTCGACGTCGCAGCCGCCTGCGCGGGCTTTACCTATGCCCTGAGCATCGCCGATCAGTACGTGAAAAACGGCGCCGTTGATTATGCGCTGGTGATCGGCGCTGACGTGCTGGCGCGCACCTGCGATCCAACCGATCGCGGTACGATCATTATCTTCGGTGACGGCGCGGGCGCGGTAGTGCTCGGCGCTTCTGAAGAGCCGGGGATTATCTCCACGCATCTGCATGCCGATGGCCGCTACGGCGACCTGTTAACGCTGCCGAACGCCGATCGCGTTGAGCCGGAAAACCCGATTTATCTGACGATGGCCGGTAACGAAGTGTTTAAAGTTGCGGTCACCGAACTGGCGCATATCGTTGACGAGACGCTGGCGGCCAACAATCTTGAGCGCTCGGCGCTGGATTGGCTGGTGCCGCATCAGGCTAACCTGCGTATCATCAGCGCGACGGCGAAAAAGCTGGGAATGTCGATGGATAATGTGGTGGTCACGCTCGATCGTCACGGTAATACTTCCGCGGCCTCGGTTCCTTGCGCGCTCGATGAAGCCGTTCGCGATGGCCGTATTCAACGCGGTCAGTTGATTCTGCTGGAAGCCTTCGGTGGTGGTTTCACCTGGGGTTCCGCGCTGGTTCGTTTTTAGTATAAGGATTTAAACATGACGCAATTTGCTTTTGTGTTCCCGGGACAGGGCTCTCAGGCTGTCGGTATGCTGGCAGATATGGCCGCGACCTGGCCAGTTATTGAAGAGACCTTCGGCGAAGCTTCCGCAGCGTTGGGTTACGATCTGTGGGCGCTTGCCCAACAGGGCCCGGCAGAAGAACTGAACAAAACCTGGCAAACGCAACCGGCGCTGCTGACCGCGTCCGTCGCGTTATATCGCGTATGGCAGCAGCAGGGCGGTAAAGCGCCGGCGCTGTTAGCCGGTCATAGCTTGGGCGAATACTCTGCGCTGGTCTGCGCAGGCGTTATCAATTTCGCTGATGCTGTTCGTCTGGTTGAACTGCGTGGTAAATTCATGCAGGAAGCGGTACCGGAAGGTACCGGCGCGATGTCTGCAATTATTGGCCTTGACGACGCGTCCATCGCTAAAGCTTGTGAAGAATCTGCGCAAGGGCAGGTGGTTTCGCCAGTGAACTACAATTCACCGGGCCAGGTGGTTATCGCCGGGCACAAAGAAGCCGTTGAACGCGCGGGCGCCGCGTGTAAAGCCGCAGGCGCCAAACGCGCGCTGCCGCTGCCGGTCAGCGTACCTTCGCACTGCGCGCTGATGAAACCTGCCGCTGAAAAACTGGCGGTAGAGCTGCAGAAAATCACTTTTAACGCGCCGACCGTTGCGGTTGTGAACAACGTCGACGTGAAGTGCGAAACCGCGCCGGACGCTATCCGCGACGCGCTGATTCGCCAGCTGTACAGCCCGGTGCAGTGGACTAAGACCGTTGAGTTTATGGCATCTCAGGGCGTCGAGCACCTGTATGAAATGGGCCCGGGTAAAGTCCTCACCGGCCTGACCAAACGTATTGTTGACACCCTGACTGCTTCTGCGCTCAACGAGCCGGCTGCGATGTCTGCGGCGCTTGAGCAATAAAAGAGGAATACCATGAGTTTTGAAGGAAAAATCGCGCTGGTTACCGGCGCGAGCCGCGGTATCGGCCGCGCTATTGCTGAAACCCTCGCCGCGCGCGGCGCGAAAGTTATCGGTACTGCCACCAGCGAAAGCGGCGCGCAGGCGATCAGCGACTATTTAGGCGCCAATGGTAAAGGTCTGATGTTGAATGTGACCGACCCGGCATCTATTGAATCTGTTCTGGAAAATGTTCGCGCAGAGTTTGGCGAAGTTGACATCCTGGTCAATAATGCCGGGATTACTCGTGATAACCTGTTAATGCGAATGAAAGATGATGAGTGGAACGATATTATCGAAACCAACCTGTCATCGGTATTCCGTCTGTCAAAAGCGGTAATGCGCGCTATGATGAAAAAGCGTCATGGACGTATTATCACTATCGGTTCTGTGGTTGGTACCATGGGAAATGCTGGTCAGGCTAACTACGCTGCGGCGAAAGCGGGTCTGATCGGTTTCAGTAAGTCACTGGCACGTGAAGTTGCGTCTCGCGGTATTACTGTAAACGTTGTTGCTCCGGGCTTTATTGAAACGGACATGACGCGTGCGCTGACCGATGAGCAGCGTGCGGGTACGCTGGCGGCAGTTCCTGCGGGGCGCCTTGGCTCCCCAAATGAAATCGCCAGCGCGGTTGCATTCTTAGCCTCTGACGAAGCGGGTTACATCACTGGTGAAACCCTGCACGTCAATGGCGGGATGTATATGGTCTGACCGAGATTTGCGCAAAATGTTCAGGAAGCGCGCAGTCTGCACGCTTGCGGGTACTGTTTTGTGCGAAATCATTTGCGTTATTAGGGCAAACAGCCGCAAAATAGCGTAAAATCGTGGTAAGACCTGCCGGGATTTAGTTGCAAATTTTTCAACATTTTATACACTACGAAAACCATCGCGAAAGCGAGTTTTGATAGGAAATTTAAGAGTATGAGCACTATCGAAGAACGCGTTAAGAAAATTATCGGCGAACAGCTGGGCGTTAAGCAGGAAGAAGTTACCAACAATGCTTCCTTCGTTGAAGACCTGGGCGCTGATTCTCTTGACACCGTTGAGCTGGTAATGGCTCTGGAAGAAGAGTTTGATACTGAGATTCCGGACGAAGAAGCTGAGAAAATCACCACCGTTCAGGCTGCCATTGATTACATCAACGGTCACCAGGCGTAAGTGAACATCTCCAGGCGGTCATTCGACCGCCTGAGTTTTATCTTTTTTTGTCCCACAAGAATCTATTTTCCCTCCCTGGAGGACAACCGTGTCTAAGCGTCGTGTAGTTGTGACCGGACTGGGCATGTTGTCTCCTGTCGGCAATACCGTAGAGTCTACCTGGAAAGCTCTCCTTGCCGGTCAGAGTGGCATCAGCCTGATCGACCATTTCGATACTAGCGCCTATGCAACGAAATTTGCTGGCTTAGTAAAGGATTTTAACTGTGATGATATCATCTCGCGCAAAGAACAGCGCAAGATGGATGCCTTCATTCAATATGGAATTGTCGCTGGCGTTCAGGCCATGCAGGATTCTGGCCTTGAAGTGACGGAAGAAAACGCAACCCGCATCGGCGCCGCTATCGGTTCCGGTATTGGTGGCCTTGGCTTGATCGAAGAAAACCACAGTTCGCTGGTAAATGGCGGACCGCGGAAGATCAGCCCGTTCTTCGTACCGTCCACAATTGTTAACATGGTGGCCGGTCATCTGACCATCATGTTCGGTCTGCGTGGACCGAGTATCTCCATCGCGACCGCTTGTACTTCAGGCGTACACAATATCGGCCACGCGGCGCGTATTATCGCTTACGGCGATGCCGATGCGATGGTTGCCGGTGGTGCAGAGAAGGCGAGTACGCCGCTGGGCGTAGGCGGCTTTGGCGCTGCGCGCGCGCTGTCTACCCGCAATGACAATCCGCAGGCGGCAAGCCGTCCGTGGGATAAAGAGCGTGATGGCTTCGTGCTGGGCGACGGCGCCGGTATGGTCGTACTGGAAGAGTACGAGCATGCGAAAAAACGCGGCGCGAAAATCTACGCTGAGATCGTCGGCTTTGGTATGAGCAGCGATGCCTACCATATGACGTCTCCACCGGAAGATGGCGCTGGCGCTGCGCTGGCGATGGTTAACGCCATTCGTGATGCGGCAATTGAACCGGGCCAGATTGGCTACGTCAACGCCCACGGAACTTCTACGCCAGCGGGCGATAAAGCAGAAGCCCAGGCGGTGAAATCCGTGTTTGGCGATGCGGCACGCCGTGTGATGGTGAGCTCCACCAAATCCATGACTGGCCACCTGTTAGGCGCGGCTGGCGCAGTAGAGTCTATCTACTCTATTCTCGCGCTGCGCGATCAGGCGGTTCCGCCGACCATCAACCTGGATAACCCGGATGAAGGTTGTGACCTGGACTTCGTTCCTCATGAAGCGCGTCAGGTTTCCGGTATGGAATACACCCTGTGTAACTCCTTCGGCTTTGGCGGTACTAACGGTTCGATTATCTTCAAAAAAGTATGATCAACCGCTAATGCTGGTTTAAGCGTTGACGAAAGACCCGCCTGGCGGGTCTTTTTTTATTCGGTTTTCTCCGCTTGTTCTCTGCTTTTTATCCTGAGACACTGTGCCACCGGTGAGAGGAGCCCTCTATGTTCTTGATAAATGGTGTCGAGCAGGATGTTCTGGCAGCAAATGACCGCGCAATTCAATTCGGTGATGGCTGTTTCACCACCTCGCGAATCATCAACGGCCAGATAGCCTTTTTCAATGCCCATCTGGGCCGTTTGCAGGATACGTGCGAAAAACTCTTTATACCTTTTACTGAATGGCGAACGTTGGCCGCAGAGATGCAAGAACTGGCAAAGCCGCACAGTGAAGGCGTCCTCAAAGTGGTCATAACGCGTGGCTCAGGAGGCCGGGGATATAGCGCGACAGGCTGCATGCAGCCGAACCGCATGATGAGCGTTTCTTCTTTCCCCTCGCATTATGCGCGATGGCGAGAAGAGGGAATAACCCTGGCGTTAAGTCCGATCCGCCTGGGGCGCAATCCCTCGCTGGCCGGGCTCAAACATCTTAATCGCCTGGAACAAGTCTTGATTCGTTCTCATCTTGAGCAGACAGACGCCGATGAGGCGCTGGTCCTTGACAGCGACGGGTGGCTTACGGAATGCTGTGCCGCGAATGTGTTCTGGCGTAAAGGAAGCCATGTGTTCACGCCGCGCCTCGATCAGGCGGGCGTCAATGGCATTATGCGCCAGTACTGTATAGCCAAGTTGGCACGTTCGCCTTTTGATGTTGTCGAAGTATCCGTGCGCCCCGATGTGCTGCGCGATGTCGATGAAGTGCTGATTTGCAATGCGCTTATGCCGCTGGTACCGGTTCGTCGTTGGGATGACATCTGTTGGTCCGAACGCGATCTTTACCATTTTTTAGCCCCATTGTGTGAGCTGCCTGGTTAGTCATGAAGAAAATGTTACGTTTTGTCTTGCTGTTAGTGGTGGTGTTCGGTATTGCCGCAGCGGCAGGGATGTGGAAAGTCCGCCAACTGGCAGACAGCAAGTTGCTTATTAAAGAAGAGACCATCTTCACTCTTGAGCCAGGAACCGGACGAGTGGTGCTTGGCCAGCAGCTTTATGGCGATAAAATTATTAATCGTCCGCGCGTATTCCAGTGGTTGCTGCGCGTCGAACCCGAACTTTCTCATTTTAAAGCGGGTACTTACCGCTTCACACCGCAAATGACGGTGCGCGAAATGCTGCAGCTACTGGCAAGCGGCAAAGAGGCGCAGTTCCCGTTACGTTTTGTTGAAGGGATGCGCGTTAGCGACTATCTGCATCAGCTGCGCGATGCGCCGTATGTAAAACACACTTTAGAAGACGATAGTTACGAAACGGTGGCCAAAGCGCTGGGGCTTGAGCATGCCGATTGGGTTGAAGGCTGGTTCTGGCCGGATACCTGGATGTACACCGCCAATACCAGCGATATCGCGATTCTTAAACGCGCGCATCAGAAAATGGTCGCTGCGGTAGCGAAAGCCTGGGAAGGGCGGGCGGAAAATCTACCGTATAAAGATCAAAACCAATTACTGACCATGGCCTCTATTGTTGAGAAAGAGACCGCGGTTCCTGCCGAGCGCGATCGCGTGGCTTCGGTCTTTATCAACCGCCTACGTATTGGCATGCGTTTACAGACCGACCCTACCGTGATTTACGGCATGGGTGAGCGCTATAATGGTAAACTGACGCGCAAAGATCTGGAAACGCCGACCGC
Source organism: Klebsiella sp. 141203 (assembly GCF_032601985.1). Lineage (NCBI taxonomy): Bacteria > Pseudomonadati > Pseudomonadota > Gammaproteobacteria > Enterobacterales > Enterobacteriaceae > Klebsiella > Klebsiella sp. 141203. The sequence continues at coordinate 757,033 of NZ_JAQIRL010000002.1, forward strand.
CTATAACACCTATGTGATTAGCGGTATGCCGCCAGGGCCCATCGCCGTGCCGGGCGAAGCGTCTCTCAATGCGGCCGCGCATCCGGCGAAGACGCCGTATCTCTATTTTGTTGCCGACGGAAAAGGCGGCCATACGTTCAATACCAATTTGGCCAGCCATAACCGCTCGGTTCAGGACTATTTAAAAGTACTTAAGGAAAAAAATGCGCAGTAACTATATCGTCATCGAAGGCCTGGAAGGGGCGGGGAAAACGACCGCACGCAATCTGGTCGTTGAGACACTCGAACAGCTGGGTATCCGCGATATGGTGTTTACCCGTGAGCCGGGCGGCACCATCCTGGCTGAAAAACTGCGCAGCCTGGTGCTGGATATCCAGTCTACCGGCGATGAAGTCATTAACGACAAGGCGGAAGTACTGATGTTTTACGCCGCCCGCGTACAGTTGGTTGAAACCGTTATCAAGCCGGCGCTGGCCCGCGGTCAGTGGGTCATTGGCGACCGTCACGATCTCTCAACTCAGGCCTACCAGGGCGGCGGGCGCGGTATCGATCAGGGAATGCTGGCGACGCTACGCGATGCGGTGCTCGGCGATTTCCGTCCTGATTTAACGCTCTATCTTGACGTGACGCCGGAGGTCGGCCTCAAGCGCGCGCGCGCGCGCGGCGATCTGGATCGGATTGAACAGGAGTCGATGAACTTCTTTAATCGTACCCGCGCGCGCTACCTTGAACTGGCGGCGCAGGATCCGACTATCCGTACGGTGGATGCAACGCAGCCTCTGGAAGCGGTTGAACGTGATATCCGTTCTGTCATCACACAATGGGTTGCGGAGCAACGCGCATGAAATGGTATCCGTGGTTACGCCCGTCCTTCGAGCAGCTAGTGGCTGGTTATCAGGCAGGACGGGGTCACCATGCGTTATTACTGCAGGCGTTGCCGGGGATGGGCGGCGATGCGCTCATCTACGCGTTATGCCGATTCCTGATGTGCCGCCAGCCGGAAGGGCATAAAAGCTGCGGCCATTGTCATAGCTGCCAGCTTATGCAGGCCGGCACCCATCCTGATTACTACACGCTTGCCCCGGAGAAAGGCAAGAGTGCGCTAGGTATCGATGCGGTGCGCGGCATCACTGAAAAACTCTATGAGCGCGCGCGTCTCGGCGGCGCGAAGGTGGTGTGGATCAACGATGCGACGTTGTTAACCGATGCCGCCGCCAATGCTTTGCTGAAGACGCTGGAAGAGCCGCCGGAACACACCTGGTTTTTCCTGGCCTGTCAGGAGCCGGCGCGGCTGCTCGCTACCTTGCGTAGCCGTTGCTTCTCATATCATCTTGCCCCGCCCTCTGAAGCCTGGGCATTAGGGTGGTTAGAGCGCGAAGTGACAATGTCACAAGATGCTTTGTTGGCCGCTCTGCGCCTCAGCGCTAACGCGCCCGCAGCAGCGCTAGAGTTACTGCAAGAGGCCAACTGGGCGCCGCGACAACAGCTCTGCCAGGCGCTAGCCAGCGTGTTAACCAGCGGCGACTGGCTGTCATTATTACCGGTTCTGAATCACGAACAGGCTCCGGTGCGTCTGCACTGGCTGGCATCGCTGTTGCTGGATGCGCAAAAAAGGCAACAGGGTATTTCGCTTCTGAGTAATCCGGATGCCTGGACGCTGGTTAACCAGCTGGCGCAAACACTCTCGGGCCCGCGTCTTGAAGCTATCACGCGCGATGTTAGCGCCTGTCGCGAACAGTTACTGAGCGTGGTCGGCGTCAACCGCGAACTACTACTCACCGAGCGCCTCCTGCGCTGGGAACATTACCTGCAACCCGGGGCGGTTCTGCCCGTCTCGCATCTCTGAGAATAAGAATATGTTTTTAGTCGATTCCCACTGCCATCTTGATGGCCTGGATTATCAAACGTTGCATAAAGACGTCGATGATGTTCTGGCGAAAGCCGCCGCGCGTGATGTCAGGTTTTTCCTGGCGGTCTCCACGACGCTGCCGGGATACCGCGGGATGCGTGAATTAATCGGCCAGCGCGATGACGTCGTGTTTTCTTGCGGCGTGCATCCCCTGAACCAGGATGAAGCGTATGACTTTGAGGAACTGCGTACGCTGGCGGCGGAAGAGGGCGTCGTGGCGATGGGGGAAACCGGGCTCGATTACTTCTATACCCCGGAAACTAAACTGCGCCAGCAGGAGTCTTTCCGTCAACACATTCGCATTGGCCGCGAATTAAATAAACCGGTGATTGTGCATACCCGTGATGCGCGCGCCGACACGCTGGCAATTTTGCAGGAAGAAAACGTGACGGATTGCGGTGGCGTACTACACTGTTTCACAGAAGATAGAGAGACTGCGGGTAAACTGCTCGATATGGGATTCTATATTTCGTTTTCCGGTATCGTCACATTCCGTAATGCCGAACAGCTACGAGATGCCGCGCGTTATGTGCCGCTCGATCGTCTGCTGGTGGAGACCGATTCGCCGTATCTGGCGCCGGTGCCGCACCGCGGCAAAGAGAACCAGCCGGCAATGGTTCGTGATGTCGCCGAATACATGGCGGTGTTGAAAGGCGTGCCGTTGGAGCAACTCGCGCAACAAACCACCGAAAACTTTGCCAGCTTGTTCCACATCGACCCTGCCAGACTGCAACCTGCCTGATCTTTCTATTATTTTAAGGCTCGTAATTAATACTTAAAGCGAGTAAAGTTCACCGCCGCGACAGAGGCGGTGAACGCATTTTTGCAACATACAGATACACATTATGTAAATCAGTGTAAATTTTTATATGTTGACTGAATGAAACGTGATAGCCGTCAAACAATCTCCGCGTTAATTATTTTACTCTGTGTAATAAATAAAGGGCGCTTAGATGTCCTGTCCACGGCCCGGTTCTCCCCCCGAGCCAATGCGTGAAAACGTAAAAAAAGTACCAAATACTCAGGAGCACTCTCAATTATGTTTAAGAATGCATTTGCTAACCTGCAGAAGGTCGGTAAATCGCTGATGCTGCCAGTATCCGTACTGCCTATCGCAGGTATCCTGCTGGGCGTCGGTTCTGCCAACTTCAGCTGGCTGCCAGCCGTGGTTTCTCACGTCATGGCAGAAGCAGGCGGTTCAGTATTCGCCAATATGCCGCTGATCTTCGCAATCGGTGTTGCGCTTGGCTTCACCAATAACGACGGTGTATCCGCACTGGCTGCAGTCGTAGCTTACGGCATCATGGTGAAAACCATGGCGGTAGTCGCGCCGCTGGTTCTGCATTTACCTGCTGAGGAAATCGCAGCGAAACACCTGGCTGATACCGGCGTGCTTGGCGGTATTATCTCGGGTGCGATTGCAGCCTACATGTTCAACCGCTTCTACCGTATCAAGCTGCCTGAATATCTGGGCTTCTTCGCGGGCAAGCGCTTTGTGCCGATTATCTCTGGTCTCGCTGCTATCTTCACCGGCGTGATCCTGTCCTTTATCTGGCCGCCGATCGGTTCCGCCATCCAGACCTTCTCTCAATGGGCGGCTTACCAGAACCCAGTTGTGGCGTTCGGTATCTACGGCTTCATTGAGCGCTGCCTGGTACCGTTTGGTCTGCACCATATCTGGAACGTACCTTTCCAGATGCAAATTGGTGAATACACCAACGCTGCAGGCCAGGTGTTCCACGGCGACATCCCGCGTTACATGGCAGGCGACCCGACTGCAGGTAAACTGTCTGGCGGCTTCCTGTTCAAAATGTACGGCCTGCCGGCTGCAGCTATCGCGATTTGGCACTCTGCTAAACCAGAGAACCGCGCCAAAGTCGGCGGTATCATGATCTCCGCTGCGCTGACCTCGTTCCTGACCGGTATTACCGAGCCGATCGAGTTCTCCTTCATGTTCGTCGCGCCGATCCTGTATATCATTCACGCGATTCTCGCAGGCCTGGCATTCCCGATCTGTATCCTGCTGGGTATGCGTGACGGGACTTCGTTCTCTCATGGTCTGATCGACTTTATCGTTCTGTCCGGCAACAGCAGCAAACTGTGGCTGTTCCCGATTGTCGGTATTTGCTACGCGATCGTGTACTACGTCGTCTTCCGCGTGCTGATTAAAGCGCTGGACCTGAAAACGCCGGGTCGTGAAGATGCAACAGAAGACAGCAAAGGCGCCGCTACCAGTGAAATGGCCCCGGCTCTGATTGCTGCTTTCGGCGGTAAAGAGAACATCACTAACCTCGACGCATGTATTACTCGTCTGCGCGTGAGCGTGGCTGATGTAGCGAAAGTTGATCAGGCTGGTCTGAAAAAACTGGGTGCTGCTGGCGTAGTTGTTGCAGGTTCTGGCGTTCAGGCCATTTTCGGTACCAAGTCCGATAACCTGAAAACCGAAATGGATGAATACATCCGCAACAGCTAAGACGTAGTGTGGGGAGACTAAGGCAGCCAAATGGCTGCCTTTTTTACGTCGGTATTCTGGTCATTGTTTGGCAATATCCGGAAAATGGGGAGAAATGCTTATTCCCTCAGCAGCTAAGTCTATAGTTGAATAAGAAAAACTGCATTCAGGTTGAAAGAGAGGGAGGAAGTCGCTCATACTCTTAGCTGATCCTGTGCATTCGTGTTTATCTGCAGAGGCAGGCCGGAGCACGGTATAAAACTAATAAGGAATCAGTCATGGCAGAAGAAACGATTTTCAGCAAAATCATTCGCCGGGAAATCCCGTCGGATATTGTTTATCAGGATGAGCTGGTCACCGCTTTTCGCGATATCTCTCCGCAGGCGCCGACCCATATTCTGATTATCCCGAATATCCTGATTCCGACCGTAAACGACGTCACTACCGAGCACGAACTGACTTTGGGCCGTATGATGACCGTCGCGGCCAGGATTGCCCGTGATGAAGGCCTGGCTGATGACGGCTACCGCCTTATCGTTAACTGCAACCGCCATGGCGGCCAGGAAGTCTACCATATTCATATGCACCTGCTGGGCGGTCGTCCGTTAGGCCCGATGCTGGCGCATAAAGGCTAAACCGATGCGCGCTGCTTATTCAGGCGTTTTGATTCTGACGGCGCTACTGGCCGGATGTAGCTCGCGCCCGGAAATTCCGGTTGGCGAACAGCAGACTTTGGTGATGGAATCCAGCGTTCTGGCGGCGGGTATCAGCGCCGATCCGCCGTCGGTCACCGCCTCGGAAATCCAGGCCACCGCTACCTCAAGATTATTTAATGAACGGCAACAGCCCATAACCGTGCACTACCGTTTCTTCTGGTATGACGCCCATGGGCTGGAGATGCATCCGCTGGAACCTGCGCGAAGCGTGACGGTTCCAGCCCACTCGTCCGTGGTGCTCTACGGCAGTGCCAATATTCTCGGGGCACACAAAGCCCGTCTTTATCTTTATCTCTAAGAGGTCATCATAATGATTAAAATGTGTCGCTATGCGTTAATCACTGCACTGGCGATATTCCTGGCAGGCTGTGTGGGGCAACGAAATGAACCTGCGCCAGTCGAGGAGGCCAAGCCGAAGCCGGAACAACCTGCGCAGCCGCAGCCGACGGTACCTGCCGTGCCGACGGTGCCAACGCAGCCGGGTCCAATCGAACACGGCGGTGAACAGCCTTCGCAGCCGTCCCAGCCCGCGCCGCGCGTTCGCCACTATAACTGGGACGCCGCTGTGCAACCGATGGTCGGTCAGATGCTGCAGGCGGGCGGCGTGAACGCAGGTAGTATTCTGCTGGTGGATAGCGTCAACAACCGTACCAACGGATCGCTGAACGCATCCGAAGCGACCTCCGCGCTGCGCAATGCGTTGGCGGGCAACGGCAAGTTTACGCTGGTTTCCTCGCAGCAGCTCTCCGTAGCGAAACAACAATTAGGTCTTTCGCCGCAGGATAGTCTCGGCAGCCGCAGCAAAGCGATGGGAATTGCGCGCACCGTTGGCGCTCAGTATGTGCTGTATTCGAATGCCACCGGCAACGTCAACGCGCCGGAGCTGAAAATGCAACTGATGCTGGTGCAGTCCGGCGAGATTATCTGGTCAGGCAAAGGTGCGGTTCAGCAACAATAAGCTAACGCGCGACGAGCTCTTGTCGCGCTTTTTTCCCCGCTATTCGCCTGTCGCCGCGCTGACTGAAAACGGTCTTAGCGGCGGCAGCTGTATTATCAGCGATGGCGTTCGTCGGCTGGTGTTGCGCCAGCCACACGATCTGCTGGCGCCGCTCAGCCATTTTCTACGCCAGTACCGCGTGCTTCAGCGCCTTCCCGCGACCCTTTCGCCGGCGCCGGTGTTCTTTTCGCCGTGCTGGATGGTGGTGGAGTATTGCACAGGGGAAGTGAAAAGCGGGCTGCCGGAATGCCCCTCGCTTGCCGGGTTATTGTATCATCTGCATCAACAGCCGCGTTTTGGCTGGCGTATCGAGCTGGCGCCGTTGCTTGAATTGTACTGGCAGCAGTGCGATCCGGCGAGGCGTACGGTTTTCTGGTTACGTTGGCAGAAACGGTTATTACGCCGGCGAGAACCACAGCCGTTGCGTTTGGCGCCTCTGCATATGGACGTCCACGCCGGCAATATAATTCACCGCGACGACGGGCTGCGCTTGATTGATTGGGAGTATGCCGGAGACGGCGATATCGCACTGGAACTGGCGGCGGTATGGTGCGATGCCCCTACGCGTCGTCAATTGCTTAAAGCCTATTCACGGCTCGCGCATCTTGATGAGCGTCAGCTGCGGCGGCAAATACAACGCTGGCGACCGTGGGTGCTCATGCTGATGGCGGGATGGTATGAACGGCGCTGGCAGCAGAGCGGCGACCGGCAATTTATTACGCTGGCGGATGCGACATGGCGTCAGCTAAAAATAGAAAATAAAGGATAAGAGAGGTCTGTGTGGGTCCGGTAATGTTGGATGTCGAAGGTTTTGAACTGGATGCGGAAGAGCGTGAGATTCTGGCTCATCCTTTGGTCGGCGGCTTAATTTTGTTTACCCGCAACTACCACGATCCGGCGCAATTGCGTGAACTGGTACGTCAAATCCGCGAGGCCTCGCGTAATCATCTCGTGGTGGCGGTAGATCAGGAAGGCGGACGCGTGCAGCGTTTTCGCGAAGGTTTTACTCGCCTGCCGGCTGCGCAGTCTTTTGCCGCTCTGCTGGGGGTGGAAGAGGGCGGTAAACTCGCCGCTGAGGCCGGTTGGCTGATGGCCAGCGAAATGATCGCCATGGATATTGATATCAGCTTTGCGCCGGTGCTGGATGTCGGCCATATCAGCGCCGCGATCGGTGAACGCTCCTGGCATGAAGACCCGCAAAAAGCGTTGGCGATGGCGCGTCATTTCATCGACGGTATGCATGCCGCCGGCATGAAATCCACCGGTAAACACTTCCCTGGCCACGGCGCGGTGACGGCGGATTCACACAAAGAGACGCCGATTGATCCGCGTCCGGCGGCGGAAATTCGCGCCAAAGATATGGCGGTGTTCAAAAGTCTGATCGATGAACAACGGCTGGATGCGATTATGCCGGCGCACGTGATTTACTCTGACATCGATCCGCGCCCGGCCAGTGGTTCAGAATACTGGCTGAAGACGGTGCTGCGCGGCGAGCTGGGCTTTGACGGCGTCATCTTCTCTGACGACCTGTCGATGGAAGGAGCGGCGATCATGGGCAGCTATGCTGAACGTGGGCAGGCATCGCTCGATGCCGGTTGCGATATGATCCTGGTCTGCAATAATCGTAAAGGCGCGGTGAGCGTATTGGATAACCTGTCCCCGATCAAAGCAGAGCGTGTTACAAAATTGTATCATAAAGGTTCATTTACCCGTCAGGAACTGCGAGATTCCGCGCGTTGGCAGACGGTCAACGCACAGCTGGAGGCGCTCCATGCGCGCTGGCAAGAAGCGAAGTCTGCGTAATTAACCTGAAGGGCGTTGTTGTCTGGTGAGGATACGATGATTATCTATTTACACGGTTTTGACTCTAACAGCCCCGGTAACCATGAAAAGGTGCTGCAGCTGCAGTTTATCGACCCGGACGTGCGGTTGATTAGCTACAGTACGCTCCATCCAAAACATGATATGCAGCATTTGTTGAAGGAAGTCGACAAAATGCTGCAGCTCAATGCCGACGATCGGCCGCTGATATGCGGTGTCGGGTTAGGTGGCTACTGGGCGGAAAGGATTGGTTTCCTGTGCGATATTCGCCAGGCCGTGTTCAACCCGAATCTGTTCCCTCACGAGAACATGGAAGGGAAAATCGACAGGCCGGAGGAGTATCAGGATATCGCCACCAAGTGCGTGAACAACTTCCGTGAAAAAAATCGCGACCGTTGCCTGGTAGTGCTATCACGCCATGATGAGGCGCTGGATAGCCAACGCTCGGCTGACTTGTTGCATCATTATTACGAAATCATCTGGGATGAAGAACAGACTCACAAATTTAAAAGTCTTTCACCGCACCTGCAGCGAATAAAAGCTTTTAAGACCCTCGGCTAATCCTGTTTTGTCATAATCAGCCCGCCGCGTGCAAACGCCGCGGGCTTTTTCTTGTCCATAATTGACGTTGTTCGTTTAAAAAATATGCGGTAAAACTTGATGCACATCAATTTTGGTATGACCAATGTTCCGTTCATGCTATTCTCGGTGCTGCTGAATGGTTTCATCGCTGCAACCTATTGTTAAATAAGAGCTATTTGAATAACTTTTAATTAACAATTGGTTAATAATTTTAGGGGGTCTTGTGACTACGCCATTGAAAAGAATCGTTATTGTAGGTGGTGGTGCCGGCGGACTGGAACTGGCTACTCAGTTGGGTAGAAAGCTGGGCCGCAGCAAAAAAGCGAAAATTACGCTGGTGGACCGCAACCATAGCCACCTGTGGAAGCCGTTGCTGCACGAAGTGGCGACCGGTTCTCTGGATGAAGGCGTTGACGCGCTGAGCTACCTGGCGCATGCGCGCAACCATGGTTTTCAGTTCCAGTTAGGCTCGGTGGTGGATATCAATCGCGAAGGGAAAACCATTACCCTTGCGGAACTGCGTAACGAGAAAGGCGAGCTGTTGGTTGCGGAGCGTAAGCTGCCGTACGACACGCTGGTAATGGCGCTGGGCAGTACCTCCAATGACTTTAACACGCCAGGGGTGAAGGAAAACTGTATTTTCCTGGATAACCCGCACCAGGCGCGCCGTTTCCATCAGGAAATGCTCAACCTGTTCCTCAAGTATTCTGCAAATCTCGGTGCGAACGGTAAGGTCAATATCGCTATCGTCGGCGGCGGGGCCACCGGCGTTGAGCTGTCGGCTGAGCTACATAATGCGGTGAAACAGCTGCATAGTTACGGCTATAAAGGGTTGACCAACGAAGCGCTGAACGTGACGCTGGTCGAAGCCGGTGAACGTATTCTTCCGGCGCTGCCGCCGCGTATTTCCGGCGCCGCGCACAATGAACTGACCAAACTCGGGGTTCGTGTCCTGACGCAGACCATGGTGACCAGCGCAGACGTTAACGGCCTGCACACTAAAGATGGGCAGTTTATTGATGCCGATCTGATGGTATGGGCGGCGGGTATCAAAGCGCCTGATTTTATGAAAGAGATTGGCGGCCTGGAGACCAACCGTATTAATCAGCTGGTGGTGGAGCCGACGCTGCAGACCACCCGTGACCCGGATATTTACGCCATCGGCGACTGCGCCTCCTGCGCTCGCCCGGAAGGTGGGTTTGTCCCACCGCGCGCCCAGGCGGCGCACCAGATGGCAACCTGCGCGCTGAATAACATTCTGGCGCAGATGAAAGGCAAAGCGCTGAAACCGTATGTCTATAAAGATCACGGTTCACTGGTCTCGCTGTCGAACTACTCCACCGTTGGCAGCCTGATGGGCAACCTGATGCGCGGCTCGATGATGGTTGAAGGGCGAATTGCGCGCTTCGTGTATATCTCGCTGTATCGCATGCATCAGATTGCGTTACACGGCTATTTCAAAACCGGCCTGATGATGTTGGTAGGACGTATTAACCGCATCATTCGTCCGCGTCTCAAGCTGCACTAAGCGGCAGGCAATCAGGATAGCGTCATCGCGGCGCTATCCTGAAAACACAGCATATCCTTCTGCCAGAATCGCTAATTCCTGTTAGGAATCCTCTGAATCCCCTTGATCTGCCGTAGGTTCCCGCATTTTTCATCCGCTTTCTGATTTGCATACCCCCTGAGCAGAACGCAGAATTGCTAGTAACAGCAATGAAGGAGGAACTCCCGTGAATAAATCAATGTTGGCGGGTATTGGGATTGGCGTTGCCGCCGCGTTGGGCGTCGCCGCCGTTGCCGGTCTCAATGTATTAGATCGTGGCCCGCAATATGCGCAAGTGGTGTCCAGTACGCCAATAAAAGAAAGCATAAAAACGCCGCGTCAGGAATGCCGTAACGTGACCGTTACCCATCGTCGCCCGGTTCAGGATGAAAACCGTATTGCCGGTTCCGTTCTCGGCGCGGTCGCCGGCGGCGTGATTGGCCATCAGTTTGGCGGCGGTCGTGGTCGAAGCGTAGCGACCGTTGTCGGCGCGTTGGGCGGCGGCTATGCCGGCAACCAAATTCAGGGCTCAATGCAGGATAACGACACCTATACCACTACCCAGCAGCGCTGTAAGACGGTCTACGATAAGTCGGAAAAAATGCTCGGTTATGACGTCACCTATAAAATCGGCGACCAGCAGGGCAAAATCCGCATGGACCACCAGCCGGGGGCGCAAATCCCGCTGGACAGCAACGGTCAGCTGATTCTGAATAACAAAGCGTAAAACAGCAGTTTTAAGCTATTAGCCCCTCAATCACTCAGGCTGAGGGGCTTTTTTTATCAGAACGTTAACGCGTAGTTCAGGCCGAAGGTCCGGCCGCGGCCTTTATATTCGTACAGCCCGGCGCTGCCATAGGTTGGACTATACAACAGCGGCGCACGCTGTCCCCAGATGGTGACGTAATCCTCATTCAGCAAGTTCTCGATGCTAAAGGTCAGTTTACCCACCGGGAGCAGATAGCTACCGATAAAATCGACGGTATTGTACCCATCAAGCTTATTGCCGCTGGCATCGCTTAAATCAAATACCTGCTGGCTTTGCACACGCAGCGACCACGGGTCCGGCGCCCAGCCGACCCAGGCAGTAGCTTTCGACGGCGAGGCCAGGGTGACGTCCCACTTCTGCCAACTGCCATCAGTTTTTACTTGCGATTTCAGCACGTTGAAGTTAGCACCCAGACTCCAGTCGCTATCAGGCACGAAGTAGTCCACCGCGCCTTCCACGCCGTAAATGCGTCGTTTATCCGATTGCACATCAATGGTCATATCGCTGCGGTTAACCACGATGGTTTTGTCTGATGTCGAGTAATAAGCGGCAAGCTGGGTGCGCAGGTTGTCGCCGGTGTAGCGCCAACCCAGCTCCCAGGAGTTAACTTTGATCCCCTGCAGCGGCGAGTCGCCGACGTTAACACTGGAGACCAGCGGCAGATGGCCGTTGACCGCGGCGCCGTAGCTGCCGATACCGTAATATTTACCCGGATCCGGGAGTTCGACGCCCTGAGAGAAGTTAAACCAGGTCTGCTGGCGTTCGGTAATGTGGGCGACGATCCCGGCGTTAAAGAGGAAGTTATCATAATCGGTCTTGCCGCCAGGAATGGCGTCAGCCGACCGGTATTTACCTTTGGCCACATCCTGCTGTTGCGCATAGCCGACAAAATCATCAACCCGATTTTCCGTCCACTGATAACGGACGCCGCCGCTAAGGGTGAAGATGTCGTTCAGGTCATAACTGCTTTGCAGGAACGGCGCGAGATTGGTGATGCTGTAGCCAGGGTAACGGCCCGTGGTATAGGCTGACTGGTTGTTCAGGCCGCCGGAAGCCATCGCTTTATCCAGATCGAAAAACATCTGGTTGGAATTAAAGGTTTCATGGTCGGCATCAACGCCCCAGGTTAGATCCCATCCCGTTAGCGGCTGGCTGTTGAAGGTAATTTTAGCGCCGTACTGGTCGGTATCCTGCTGTGAGGCGGAAAAACTGCTGATTTTACCTTTGCTCAAGGCCGGGAAGGGGTAGAAGGTCAGCGATTCGTCGCGATAGTAAATCTGGCTGACCAGGTTCTGACCGAAGAAGTCGGCGTCGGAATATTGCAGGCTGATCAAATGACGTTCGGTGCCGGGTACGCGGTCAGAGTTAAGCCCGTTAGAGGTCCAGGCTTTACTTTCGCCAAGTACCGCCGACATATCTTTGCCCAGATTCAGGCCATAATCATCGCCCTGGCTTTTATAGTACTGCGTGACTAGCTGGAGCTGACGCTGGTCATCGATTTCTATGGTACCGGTGCCCATCACGTCGAGTCGGTCTGAATGCTGTAAGCCGGTTTGCGTATTATCGAGGATCAGCGCGTCATTGTTGCCGTCATACCAGCCGCCGAAGCGCTGATAGGCCACCGATAGACGGCCGGAAGCATGATCGGTACCACCGCTGACGGCCGCCGCCACCCGTTCATCATGGTCGTTGCTATTGGCAAAGCCGGTTTTACCACCCAGCTCCAGATCCACCTGGCGTTCCTGCTGGCCTTTTTTCGTAACGATATTAATCAGACCGCCGGTACTACCGCCACCGTATAACGACGTCGCGCCGGAAATAACTTCAATATGCTCGATGTTAAACGGATCGATGGCATCAAGCTGGCGGCTATCGGTGCGCGATGAATTGAGGCGCACGCCGTCGATCAGCACGACGATGGCGCGTCCGCGCATGTTCATGCCGTAGTTGGTACGCCCCTGGCTGCTGACATCTATCCCGGGGATCAGCTGCGCGAGGACATCTTTAAACTCTTTACCACCCTGAACCTGTTGCTCGATTTCCTGGCCTTCAATCACCCAAGTGGTTTGCGCCATCTCAGCGACGGTACGGTGGTTACGGTTGGCGCTGACGATAATATCGTCTTCATCGGCAGCCTGCGCAGTAAACGCTGGCAGAGCGGTGGCCAGCAGCAGAGGATTGAGCAGCCAGAGGCGCTTGTTCATTCGCATTCCTTGATATGAGTTAGTCAGTAGTGTTGTTATTTTTTTCAGCCACAGGCGCGGCTGTTACAGCGTGAAACATATAGAAAGACAAATGCGAATTTTGCACATATTGATTATCGTTATCAATATCATTTACAACAAATCAACATAATGAAAATATTGAGAAAAGTAAGGGTATTCAGCAGAAGGGGAAAAAACCGGCGAGCGACGGCCGCCGGTAGGGGATTAAGGTTGCAGGATTTGCGGCCACAGGCGCAGCGTAGTGTCGCTTATTTGTTTCAGGGTAGCGAAATCAGCGCCTTCGCGCGCGCTGATTGACATTCCTTGCAGCACGCAGTTTAAAAACTGCGCCAGCTGCAAGACATTGCCCTGCGCAGGGAGCTCGCCGCGCTGCTGGCGTTGCTGTAAAAATTGCGTCAGCGTTTGTTCCTGCACCGCGTGGCGCGACTTAATGGTGTTGGCGATATCGGTTGACGAGGCGGCCAGCGCCGCGGAGGTGTTAATCATAAAACAGCCTGCCGGGGTATCTTTGCTGGTAAAGCAGGTGGCGACGGCGGTGAAATAGTCGCGCAGCGCCTGATCGACGGTTTTAGCGTCATCGAATAGCAGGGCTTCGTGTTTGGCGGCGAAGCGGGAAATGTAGCGATCCAGCACCGCGCGGAATAAGCCTTCTTTGTTCACGAACTCGGCGTACAGCGTCGGGGCTTTCGCACCGGTCGCTTCGACGAGATCGGCCAGCGAAGTTGCTTCATAGCCGTGCTGCCAGAAAAGTGTCATGGCCTTGTCCAGCGCCGCGTCCCTGTCGAACACTTTAGGTCGGCCACGGCTTTTTTTTGTGCAACTTTGAACGTCAGTTGTCATGATGCCGTTGTACCTATGTTGGGTTGTTGAACGGCCATTATAAAAATAAACGTGTCATGCTGCCAGCGGCAGAAGTCCAAAAATAAATAATTCATATATGTATGAAAATTAAGCATTTTATAAATAGTTAAATGATCGTTATAAAAATGAGTTGACCTGTGACGTGGATCACATTATCATTTACCTATCGATCGTTAAGTTAATTCTTACGACCCTACTATAAAAATCATCTGCATAGGTATAATAATCATGAAAAACGTCCAAAAACTGGCACTTGCCGCCGTACTGAGCTCACTCTCATTCGCAAGTTTCGCCGCTGTTGAGGTGCAATCCACCCCAGCAGGTCAACATAAAATCGGTACCGTTTCCGCATCCGCCGGCACCAATCTGGGTTCGCTTGAAGATCAGCTGGCGCAGAAAGCCGACGAGATGGGGGCGACCTCTTACCGTATTACTTCGGTAACCGGTCCTAACACCCTGCACGGTACCGCGGTTATCTATAAATAAATGTTGTAACCCCTGTCATGCCACTGACAAAACGCGTTCCTGACCCCCTTCAGCAGAACGCGTGTAGTAAGCAGTAAAAGTCGTTCCCTTTGTTATGCCACTCTCGCGACGCGGTCCACACCCCTTCATGGGACCGCGCCCCGCGAAACCTCGTCAGCGACGCTGACGATTGCCACAAAAAAACCCGCCGTGCCTGGCGGGTTTTTTACTTTCTGCAATTCGGAAATGCATTACAAGGCTTGCTCGGCGGAAACCTGATGGCGGGTCACATCGATCGGCATTCCTGAACGCAGCTCCATCGCGCTTTCCATCACCTGCTGATTGGTCTGCGGCGCCTGTTTAAAGTTCTTCATGCTGGCGTTCAGGACGATTGGCAGCGTCTGCGGATCGTCATTGATATGTTCGGACAGCGGCTGGTGGACTTCCACCAGACGGGTACCGTTTGGTTCTACCGAAACTTTGATTGGTTCGTTGATGATATTCACCCTGGTGCCCGGCGTGATTTTGTTATACAGCGACTTGATATCGGCATCGCGCAGGCGGATACAGCCTGAACTGACGCGCATCCCGATACCAAAATCGGCGTTGGTGCCGTGCAGCAGATAGACGCCGCCGTAGGCCGCGAGACGAATCGCGTGATGCCCCATCGGGTTATTCGGCCCGGCTGGAACAACCGCAGGTAAATCGATCCCCATCGCTTTATATCGTGCGCGGATGTTGGCGGTTGGTGTCCAGGTGGGGTTGGCGCGCTTATCGGAAACGGTAGTGACCATCGTCGGGGTCAGAGTATCGCCGCCAAGCTGGCCGATACCGATCGGATAAACGGTCACGCTATTCTGTCCCGGCGGATAGTAGTACAGGCGCAGCTCGGCGATATTGAGCACCAGACCTTCACGGGGGGCGTCAGGCAGCAGCGTCTGTAGCGGGATAGTCAGCACGCTCCCGGCGCGCGGCACATAAGGATCGACGCCAGGATTAGCCTGCAGCAGCGCGAGAAAACCGACGTTGTATTTTTTAGCAATCGCTTCCAGCGATCCGCCGTTATCCTGCACCACATGAAACTGATTCTCCCCGACCAGCCGGCTACCGCTCGGCGGTAGCGGCCAGGTATTGGCGCGGGCGGGAAGGGCCAGCGTCGCCGCGAGAGCGAATGCCGTAAGCCAGGTTGAAACACGCGAGATATTTATCATTACCATAATTCCACAATAAACAAACGGTTATTTTTATAAGATAATCGATGTCAATTATGGCGCGGGAGAGTGTTGGGAAATCCAGGTGGATTGCAAAATGTTTGTAAAGTTTGCTAACTGTGATAGGTAAAGAGATGCGGTTCTGACAACCGCATCTCTTTTTTATCATGCGCTGGCGTTCTCTTCTAGCTGACGCATAAACTGGTTTACCCATTCCATGCGCGTTTTACGCTCATCAAGCTCCTGGAAGAATTTGAGCCTTGTCGGCCCATCCAGCCGGTAATGCTGCGGCTGCTTCTGCAGTAGACCGATAAGCCAGACCGGGTTAACGTTATTTTTCTCGTTAAACTCGATCACGCCGCCTTTTTCATTGCACTCCAGCTTGCGGATCCCCAGCTTTTGCGCCTGCTGGCGTAGGCGCGCGATATCCAGCAAATCACGCGCCGCATCCGGCAATGTGCCAAAGCGATCGATCAGCTCGACTTTGATTTCATCGAGATCGTGTTCATTTTTGGCGCTGGCGATACGCTTATAGAACGACAGGCGGGTGTTAACGTCGGGAATAAAGTCATCCGGCAGCAGCGCCGGCATGCGCAGCTCCACTTCCGTCTGCTGGCTGGTGAGATCTTCCAGCGACGGCTCGCGACCCTCTTTCAGGGCATCGACAGCGTTCTCCAGCAATTCCATATACAGTGAAAAGCCGATAGTTTCCATCTGCCCGCTCTGACCTTCTCCCAGCAGTTCGCCAGCGCCGCGGATTTCAAGATCGTGGGTCGCGAGGGCAAAGCCGGCGCCAAGGTCTTCTAACGACGCGATAGCTTCCAGGCGTTTCTGCGCGTCGGTGGTCATGGCTTTCGGATGCGGGGTGAGCAGCCAGGCGTAGGCCTGATGGTGCGAACGACCCACGCGGCCGCGCAGCTGGTGCAGCTGGGCAAGGCCGAAGTGATCGGCGCGCTCAATGATGATGGTATTGGCGGTCGGGATATCGATGCCGGTTTCAATGATTGTCGTGCAAACCAGCACATTAAAACGCTGGTGATGGAAATCGTTCATCACCCGTTCCAGTTCACGTTCGCGCATCTGGCCGTGACCGATGGCAATTCGCGCCTCCGGTACCAGTTCAGCCAGACGATCCGCCGCTTTCTGAATATTTTCAACATCGTTATACAGATAGTAGACCTGGCCGCCGCGCAGGACTTCACGCAGAATCGCCTCGCGAACCACCAGCGCGTCGTATTCGCGGACAAAGGTTTTTACCGCCAGACGGCGAGCTGGCGGGGTGGCGATAATGGACAGATCGCGCATTCCGCTCATCGCCATATTCAGCGTACGCGGGATCGGCGTGGCGGTCAGCGTCAGGATATCGACGTCCGCGCGCATCGCCTTGATACGTTCTTTATGACGCACCCCGAAGCGGTGTTCTTCATCGACGATAAGTAGACCCAGGTCGCGCAGCTTGACTTCATTTTGCAGCAGCTTATGGGTACCGATCAAAATATCGATTTTACCCTCAGCCGCCTGTTCGAGGATCTGCGCCTGCTCTTTAGCGCTGCGGAAACGCGATAGCATCTCAATGCGTACCGGCCAGTTGGCGAAGCGGTCGCGGAAGTTATCGTAGTGCTGCTGGGCGAGCAGGGTGGTCGGCACCAGCACGGCCACCTGTTTGTGGTTTTCGACGGCGAGGAAAGCGGCGCGCATCGCCACTTCGGTTTTCCCAAAGCCAACGTCGCCGCAGACCAGACGATCCATCGCCAGCGGCTGGCACATGTCGCTGAGGACGGCGTTAATCGCCTGTGCCTGATCCGGCGTGGTTTCGAACGGGAAACCGTCGCAGAATAATTGATACTGCTCGCGGTCATGCTTAAAGGCGAAGCCTTCTTTGGCCGCGCGCTGGGCGTAAATATCCAGCAGTTCGGCGGCCACGTCGCGCACTTTCTCCGCCGCTTTTTGCCTTGCCCGCGCCCAGGCGTCGCCGCCGAGTTTATGTAGCGGCGCATTTTCTTCCGCCCCGCCGGCGTAGCGGCTAATCAAATGCAGTGACGATACCGGGACGTACAGTTTGGCGTCGTTGGCGTAGGTGAGCATCAGATATTCGCCTTTGATGCCCCCGGCTTCGAGGGTGGTCATCCCGGCATAACGACCCACCCCGTGTTCAAGGTGCACCACCGGCTGTCCGATATGCAGTTCCGCCAGGTTGCGAATGAGCGTATCGGGGTTGATGGTACGGCGGGAATCCTGACGGCGGCGGGCGACGCGTTCGCCCAGCAGATCGCTTTCGCAAATCAGCGCCAGATTGGCCTGACTGTCGATAAATCCGTGTTCGGCGGCGCCGATCATCAGGAAGCGGCCATTTCCGGTGGCTTCCTGCAGGCGCAATATATGTTTTGGCGCAATTTTGATGCGCGCCAGCATTTCGCCAAGCGCCTCGCGGCGGCCTTCGCTTTCAACTGAGAAAATCACCGGGCCGCTGAAGGATTCAAGGAAGCGACGCAGATTGTCCAGCGGCGCTTTATTCTGCGCCTGGATCGCCAGCTCGGGCAGGGGTTGATAGCCGAGGTTAGTATTAGCGGCTTTCTCCGCCAGACGCTCGGTTTTTAACTGGATCCGCGGCCATTTTTTCAGCTCGCTAAAAAGTTCGTCGCTGCGAAGCCACAGCTGCTCCGGCGGTAGCAGCGGGCGCATCGGATCGACGCCGCGGTTTTCAAAGCGGGCGCGGGTTTCATTCTGGAAACGCTCGGCGCTGTGCTCCAAATCGCCGGTATTCACAATCAGCGTACTGGGCGGGAAATAGCTAAACAGCGGCGGCAGCGGTTCGTTGAAGAACAGCGGTTGCCAGTATTCGATCCCGGCGGGCAGGGTACCTTTGCTCACCTGCTGGTAGATATGTTCCGGATCGCGCTTCACGTCAAAACGATCGCGCCACTGGCTGCGGAACAGCTCGATCGCCGCCTGGTCGGTCGGGAACTCATGCGCCGGCAGCAGATTGATGGCCTCGACTTCTTCCAGGGTACGCTGGCTATCAACATCGAATAACCGCAGGCTGTCTATTTCGTCATCAAAGAAATCGAGGCGATAGGGCTGCTCGCTACCCATCGGGAAAAGGTCGAGCAGCGCGCCGCGGGTCGCGTATTCGCCGTGTTCCATCACCTGATCGACATGGCGGTAACCGGCGCTATCTAACTGCGTGCGTAGCGCATCGCGCGACAGACGCTGCCCTTTTTTCATTACCAGCGCGTGACCGTGCAGATAATTATGCGGGCAGACCTTCTGCATCAGAGTGCTGACCGGAACGATAAGCACGCCGCGCTGCATGGTCGGCAACTGGTATAAAGTGGCAAGGCGCGAAGAGATAATATCCTGATGGGGCGAAAAGCTATCGTAAGGCAGGGTTTCCCAGTCAGCGAGGCTTATCACCATGCTATCGGTAAATTGCCTGATTTCATCATTCAGACGCAGGGCGTTTTGCATGTCGGGCGCCACCAGCACCACCGGGCCGTGATGGCGTTCGGCCATTTCGGCTACCAGCGTGGCGCACGCGGCGCCGGTGAGTTCGCCAAGCTGGCGCTGATCGCCGGCTTTGACCGGCAGAGTATAGCGATATTGTTCAGGCATAACGGTTGTCAGGATCCCTTAGCGCCTATCCCATCAGGCGATTGTTTGTACTGTTTGGCCGCAGTCGGCCAACTCGCTCTACGATGTAGGGGCAAATTGCTGATATTCAATGTCTCTGATTATCCGCAATTGGTCTGATTTCGCCAACCCGAATGGCCTTCCGCGCCAGGTTTTCTACAGCGCGTGGCGATTGATAAATATATACACTCTAAATTAACTTCCTGATTTAAAACTATTATTTTGTTATTTTGGCGAAAAAATCTACCGTATCAGCGATTTACGCGTTGGGCTATGCCATATATACTCGAACATCGGCTATCAGCAACCAGATGGATTACATGTACCAACCTGCCGCACTATTTATCGGCCTTCGCTACATGCGCGGGCGCGCAGCCGACCGCTTCGGCCGTTTCGTCTCCTGGCTTTCGACCATCGGCATTACGCTTGGCGTGATGGCGCTGGTGACTGTCCTGTCGGTGATGAACGGTTTTGAGCGCGAGCTGCAAAACAACATCCTGGGGCTGATGCCGCAGGCTATCATTAGCGCCCAACAGGGCTCTATCAACCCGCAAAAAATGCCGGAAAGCGCCGTTAAGCTGCAGGGCGTGACGCGCGTCGCGCCGCTCACCACCGGTGATGTGGTGCTGCAAAGCGCCCGCAGCGTCGCCGTCGGCGTAATGCTGGGCATCGACCCGGCGCAAAAGGATCCGCTGACGCCTTACCTCGTCAACGTCAAACAGAGCGATCTGCAGGCAGGTAAATATAACGTCATTCTCGGCGAACAGCTGGCGGGTCAGTTGGGGGTTAACCGCGGCGATCAAATTCGCGTCATGGTACCTTCCGCCAGCCAGTTTACGCCGATGGGACGCGTGCCGAGCCAGCGTCTTTTTAACGTCATCGGCACCTTCGCCGCCAACAGCGAAGTTGACGGCTATCAAATGCTGACCAATATCGATGATGCCTCTCGACTGATGCGCTATCCGCTGGGCAATATTACCGGCTGGCGATTGTGGCTTAGCCAGCCGCTGCAGGTTGACACCCTCAGCCAGCAGACGCTGCCGGAAGGTACCAAATGGCAGGACTGGCGCGAGCGTAAAGGCGAGCTGTTCCAGGCCGTGCGGATGGAAAAAAATATGATGGGGCTGCTGCTGAGCCTGATCGTCGCCGTCGCCGCTTTTAACATTATTACCTCGCTTGGCATGATGGTGATGGAGAAGCAGGGCGAGGTGGCTATTCTGCAGACCCAGGGGCTGACGCCGCGGCAGATCATGGCCGTCTTTATGGTACAGGGCGCCAGCGCCGGGATCGTGGGCGCGCTGCTTGGCGCGCTGCTCGGCGTGCTGTTGGCCAGCCAGCTGAATAATTTAATGCCGATTATCGGCGCGTTTTTGGACGGCGCGGCCCTGCCGGTGGCGATTGAGCCGCTGCAGGTGATTATTATCGCTCTGGTGGCGATGGCGCTGGCCCTGCTGTCTACGTTGTATCCTTCCTGGCGCGCCGCCGCCACCCAACCCGCTGAGGCTTTACGTTATGAATAAGATCCTGCTGCAATGCGACAACCTGTGCAAACGCTATCAGGAAGGCAACGTGCAAACCGATGTGCTGCACGATGTCAGCTTCAGCATTCAAGAGGGTGAAATGATGGCGATTGTCGGCTCTTCAGGCTCCGGCAAAAGCACGCTACTGCACCTGCTTGGCGGGCTGGATACGCCGACCTCCGGCGATGTTATTTTCTCCGGTCAGCCGATGAGCTCGCTCTCCGCCGCGGCTCGCGCCGATCTGCGTAACCGCGAGCTCGGGTTTATCTATCAGTTCCACCATCTGCTGCCGGATTTTACCGCGCTGGAAAACGTGGCGATGCCGCTGCTGATTGGTAAGAAAAAAGCGGCGGATATCGAACGCCAGGCGAAAGCGATGTTGCAGGCGGTCGGTCTGGAGCACCGTAGCCACCATCGTCCGTCGGAGCTTTCCGGCGGCGAGCGCCAGCGCGTGGCGATTGCTCGCGCGCTGGTGAACAAACCGCGGCTGGTACTGGCGGATGAACCGACCGGCAACCTCGACGCCCGCAATGCCGACAGCATTTTTGAGCTGCTGGGCGAGCTTAACGTGGCGCAGCGTACCGCTTTCCTGGTGGTGACCCATGACTTGCAGCTGGCGAAACGAATGAACCGCCAGCTGGAGATGCGCGATGGCCGCCTGACGGCTGACCTGACCCTGATGGGGGCCCAGTAATGGCTTCACCGTTATCGTTACTGATTGCGCTGCGTTTTAGCCGCGGCAGACGCCGCGGCGGTATGGTCTCGCTGATTTCCGTCATCTCTACTATTGGCATCGCATTAGGCGTGGCGGTACTGATCGTCGGCCTGAGCGCGATGAACGGTTTCGAGCGCGAGCTCAACAACCGCATTCTGGCGGTAGTGCCGCACGGTGAAATCGAGCCGGTTAATCAGCCGTGGAATAACTGGAACGAAGCGCTGACGAAGGTTGAAAAAGTGAAAGGCATCGTCGCCGCTGCGCCTTATATCAACTTTACCGGGTTGGTGGAGAGCGGCAGCAATATGCGTGCCATTCAGGTCAAGGGCGTCGATCCGCAGCAGGAGAGCCGCCTGAGTTCATTACCAAACTTTGTGCAGAACAATGCCTGGGCTAGTTTTAAGGCCGGCGAGCAGCAGGTGATTCTGGGCAAAGGCGTCGCCGATGCGCTGCACGTGAAGCAGGGGGATTGGGTGTCTATCATGATCCCCAATTCAGATTCCGAGCACCAGCTGTTGCAGCCGAAACGCGTCAGGCTACACGTGAGCGGCATTCTGCAACTGAGCGGCCAACTGGACCATAGCTTCGCGATGATCCCGATGGCGGACGCCCAGCAGTATCTGGATATGGGCAGCAGCGTGACCGGCATCGCCATTAAAGTCACCGACGTCTTCCACGCCAATACGCTGGTACGCGACGCCGGCGAGGTAACCAACAGCTACGTCTATATCAAGAGCTGGATCGGCACCTACGGCTATATGTATCGTGATATTCAAATGATCCGCGCCATTATGTATCTCGCCATGGTACTGGTGATTGGCGTCGCCTGTTTTAACATTGTCTCGACGTTGGTGATGGCGGTGAAAGATAAAAGCGGCGATATTGCGGTGCTGCGCACGCTTGGCGCGAAAGACGGCTTAATCCGCGCGATTTTCGTATGGTATGGTTTATTGGCCGGTTCGGTCGGGAGCCTGATCGGGGTGGTTATCGGCGTGTTAGCCGCGCTGAAGCTGACATCGATTATCAACGGTATCGAAGCGTTGATCGGGCATAAATTCCTTTCCGGCGACATCTATTTTATTGACTTCCTGCCGTCTGAATTGCACTGGCTGGATGTCGTTTATGTGCTGGTGACAGCACTGTTGCTGAGTTTGCTGGCCAGCTGGTATCCCGCCCGCCGCGCCAGTCGTATTGACCCGGCGAGGGTGCTGAGTGGCCAGTAATTTATCGTCGTGGCCCTTCAACGCTGCATCTATTAAGCCAATTCTGTGACAGCAGAGGCCGCCCAAAGGATGTGGGGTTGGGGCTAATAAGAGGAATGGCTAAATGTATTACGGATTTGACATTGGCGGCAGCAAGATAGCGTTGGGGGTGTTTGATAACGCCCGGCAACTTCAGTGGGAAAAACGCGTTGCCACTCCAACGGAAAGCTATGAGGCTTTCCTGCAGGCGATTGAAGCGCTGGTTCGCGAAGCCGATCGGCGCTTTGGCGTGGAGGGCGCGGTCGGTATCGGTATCCCCGGCATGCCGGAAACCGCGGACGGCAAGCTGTATGCCGCCAACGTTCCCGCCGCCAGCGGCCAACCGCTGCGCGTTGATCTCAGCGCGCGCCTGGGGCGCGAAGTACGTCTTGATAATGACGCTAACTGCTTTGCGTTATCTGAAGCGTGGGATGATGAATTTACCCAATATCCGCTGGTGATGGGATTAATCCTCGGCACCGGCGTCGGCGGCGGGATCGTGCTTAACGGCAAATCGATTACCGGTCACAGTTACATTACCGGCGAGTTCGGCCATATTCGTCTACCGGTGGATGCCCTGGAAGTGGTGGGGCGCGATTTTCCGCTGACCCGCTGCGGCTGCGGCCAGCTCGGCTGCATTGAGAACTATCTTTCCGGCCGCGGATTCGCCTGGCTGTATCAGCATTTTTATCACCAATCCTTAACTTCGCCGCAGATCGTCGATCTGTGGCTGCAGGGTGATGCGCAGGCGCGGGAGCACGTCGAGCGTTATCTCGATCTACTGGCCGTTTGTCTGGGCAATATCCTCACCATTGTCGATCCGGATCTGCTGGTGTTGGGTGGCGGATTATCTAATTTTACTGCTATAACCGAAGGGCTGGCGCAGCGCCTGCCGCGTCATTTGCTTCCGGTCGCCCGGGTGCCGCGCATTGAGCGCGCGCGTCATGGCGACGCCGGAGGTATGCGCGGTGCGGCCTTCCTTCATTTGACTCATTAATTACAGGGGTAGCTATGCTGTCGCGCCGCTTACATCGCTTAAGCCGTTTCCGCCGTAAAAAACGCCAGTTGCGCGATCGCTTACGGCAACGTGTCTTCTTCGGCGAAGACAAAACGCCGCCGCAGGCAATAGATAAACCGCGGGTGGTGGTGTTAACCGGCGCCGGGATTTCGGCAGAGTCGGGGATTAAAACCTTCCGCGCCGCCGACGGCCTGTGGGAAGAACACCGGGTGGAGGACGTGGCGACACCGGAAGGTTTTGCTCGCGACCCGGCGCTGGTGCAGGCGTTTTATAACGCCCGCCGCCGCCAGTTGCAGAGTGCGGAAATCGCGCCCAATGCCGCGCATCTGGCGCTGGCGAAGCTGGAAGAGGCGCTTGGCGATCGTTTTCTGCTGGTGACGCAGAATATCGATAATCTGCACGAGCGCGCGGGTAACCGCCGGGTTATCCATATGCACGGCGAGCTGCTGAAAGTACGCTGTTCGTGGAGCGGGCAGGTGCTGGAATGGACCGGCGACGTGACGGCGGATGATAAATGCCACTGCTGTCAGTTCCCGGCGGCGCTGCGCCCGCACGTGGTATGGTTTGGCGAGATGCCGCTGGGCATGGATGAGATCTACAGCGGGCTGGCCGAGGCCGATATCTTTATCGCTATCGGAACCTCCGGTCACGTCTATCCGGCGGCGGGGTTCGTCCATGAAGCTCGTTTGCACGGCGCGCATACCGTCGAGCTAAACCTTGAACCCAGCCAGGTCGGCAGCGAATTCGCTGAGAAACATTACGGGCTGGCAAGCGAAGTGGTGCCCGAGTTCATTGATAAGCTGCTGCAGGAAAATTCGCTATAAACTGAAGCAGCCTGCCAGGGAGCATGGGCACAGCCCATTGCTTCCGGCAGCGCTGTTGACAAGGATGAAACGTCATGACAGGAGTCAGACTATGCATAATCCGCTGGTTATCGAAGCGATCATGTTGATCGCGGCCATCGTCGTCGGCGTATGGAGCCAGAGAGCTTTACCTATATACGCCGATAGTCGGCCGATTCTCTTTATACTGTGCTTGTTCATCAGTATCGGCAGCACATTGGGCCTGCTGCTCGATGGCTTAGCCCTGCTCCTCACCGGCCAGGTAGCAACAGGTATTGTACGGATATATGGCCCCCTGCTGCTGCTGGTGGTGCTGTGGAAACCCCTTAATGCGGTCTTCGGTATCATTGAAGATTTTTTGCAGCGCAGAGAAGCCAGGGGGAAATCCCGGCGGCGAAAGCGAAATTAGAAACGTCTTAACGGTCGGAAGCTTCCGACCGCGATGAGTTATTGCTTAAAAAAATTGAATACCTGTCTGCCTGAATAATATGGACAAATTTTAATGCTCGCAAGAACAGGTCTGTAAGCCACTCTGGCTACTTCTAACTTTTAACTATCCAACGTAGATTCCGTCAGCGCGGAGTCAGACCACGGGGTGTCGGGAAGTCTTCGCATAATCCAGCGCATTGCTAATGCGTCTAGTAAAATGAAGGGAACAATAACTATAGAAAATGTTAAGAAAAATGGGTCCCTGAGAGGAAAGATTGTGGTCCATTTGTCATTCTGATTGGCACGTAGCACTATTCGACTGCTGATTGCCGTGACGCAGTATTTATAGCTGTATTCGTTTTCAGGTGAGACTAAACGCAAGTTGGGCATCGCGCCACTCATATAGTGGTTACACCATTCCCATGATGCTTCATAGCCAGAGATAATCGTAGTCATATCGGCTTTAAAGCGAGAGTAGGGAGAGCACATCGGTAAAATATCTTCGCTAATGGTAAAACTGGTTTTGGTACCATTAGATGAAACAGCATGCCAGCGGTACCACGACTGGGGACCATAATAGCGACTGACATGCTGACCAAAATGGGCCTCTATAAGATTCCAGTCATAAATGAGTGTTTCAATGGGCCATTTAGCAAAAATATTAAATGTACGCTGATGTTTTTGAATATAAACTTTCTGCTGTTGGCGATTTAACCTGATGGTGAGCGTTTTAGGGTGTTCTAAAGCGCATCGTAATGCGTAGATACAAAAATAAATTAATGCACAACCTGCCAGACCAAGGAAGAGTAAAATGTCATTTTCCTCCAGTAGACTAAAGCAAAGGTATAGGAAAGGTGAAGTGATAATTATCAGTAGTGTCGGTATTGTTACATTTCGCGTCATGCTATTCATGTTCATACCGATATTCATGTTGGTTATTATATCACAATAAATATCATTCGCCGTAGTAACGCCGAACAACGGTGGCATTGCTCTGTTAATTTCCAATGTGGCCACTCCTTGTAATGTTATCAAATGTCGCCGATATACGGAAATGACTATTTTTAATTGTTCGACGTTGATTCCGCCCGTGCTGAATCAGACCACGGGGTGTCGGGTTTTATTCGTAACACCACATACGTTATTAATGCATCAGGTATCATCATTGGCAGCATGAAAAGAGCCAGAATCCAGAAGAAAGGGTTCCGGAAAGGAATAATAGTTGACCATTTATCATTTATATCAGCACGCAGGAAACCCCGACTAACTAATAACATGCAATATTTAAATGAGTGTTGAGGCTCTGGCGGTAAAATATGGACAGGCGGCATCATGCCGCGCATGTAGTTTTCACACCATGCCCATGATTTCGCATAGCTAAAGAGAAAATCTTCGTTTTCAATGGTAAAACGTGAAAATAGCGAAGCACTATGATCGGCGCTAATAACAAATTTTCTTTGGTAACCGCTGGGTTCAGTAACACGCCACTCATACCACGTACAACCGCAGCTTTTCCCGGATCCGGTCTTAAAGTTAGCGACTATCTCTTTCCAGTCATAAGTCAGCGTTTCGATAGGCCATCTGGCAAAGATGTTATAGGAAGTATTATGATGTTGAATATACACCCGCTGTCGCTTGCGATTCAGTCTGATGATTAAGCTTTTAGGCTGTGTTATGGCCACGCGTAGCACATATATACTGTAGTATAATATAAAAATAACGAATAGTATGGCGTAAAAGATTTCATCGGAATGGGTTAATAGAGGCCCCACCAGAAAAAGAGAGTAAATAGTTCCAATTATTAAAAATAACCATATAGTTACACCAGTTCCATTTCCTCGGAGGATGTTTCTTTTTATATCGCAGTAAATATCATTAACTTCTGTAATACCGAAGAGTGGAGGGGGATTAATTTTTATATCATTCATTATTCCATTTCCTTATGTAAGAGCGGCGGTTAATCCTTTAGGTATTTCTGCTGGTTATGTTTTTTATCGCTAAATAATGGCGGTAGAGTTGCCTTCTCTTATTTATCCCGGTTAGGGCTACCCGCAAAGCGGCAACATCGATGTAAAGTATCGACGGCGACGGGTGAGATGCAATACATATAATTATTGAATAAATTCGGATGAAATGAATAACCCGCAGTACTTTATAAGCCTGTGTTTTCGCGGGTGATTGACAGTGAATATATTAATTTTTTATATGCTGGATAACATCGCGCTATCCAGCATAGTATTACAATTAGCGACCGGCTTTCAACTTCTGGTAATACTCTTCATAAATGGCGCTGGCGCTGCCGACGTCATTTTGCCATTCGCCTTTTTCGATAGTGGCGGCATCCGGATACAGCGATTTATCGTTGGCGACTTCCGGGCTGAGCATTTTGCGCGCGGCCAGGTTTGGCGTCGGATAACCGATAGTTTCGGCTACCTGTTTCGCGACATCAGGGCGCAGCAGGAAGTTAATCAACTTAAGCGCGCCGTCAACGTTTTTGGCATTCGCCGGAATCGACAGGCTATCCATCCAGAAAATGCCGCCTTCTTTTGGCCAAATCACTTCCAGCGGGGTGCCAGCCTGACGCGCGACATAAGCGGAACCGTTCCAGACCATGCCAAGGTTCACTTCACCTTCCATATACGGGTTTGCCGGGTTATCGGAATTGAACGCCGCGACGTTTGGCATCAGCTTTTTCAGCTCGTTATAAGCCGCTTCAATCTCTTTTGGATCGGTGGTGTTGCCGGAATAGCCCAGTTTGCGCAGCGCCATCTGGAACACCTCGCGGGCGTCATCGGTCAGCAGCAGGCTGCTTTTATATTCCGGTTTCCACAGGTCGGCCCAGCTGGTTACGGTTTTCGGGTCGATAGCATCGCTATTGACGCCGATTGCCGTCGCGCCCCAGATGTAGGGAATCGAGTAGTCGTTATTCGGGTCGAAAGGTTTGTTCAGCATCTGCGGATCGAGGTTGCTGAAGTTACTCAGCTTGCTCTTGTCAATCTTTTGCAGCATGCCTTCTTTGCGCATTTTGTCGACGAAATAGGTTGATGGCACCACCAGATCGTAAGCGCCGTCTTTATAGGTTTTGAGCTTGGCGTACATGGTTTCATTCGACTCGTAGGTCGAATAGATCACCTTGATACCGGTCTCTTTGGTGAACTGTTCCAGCAGGCCTGGCGGCACGTATTCGGTCCAGTTATAGAAGTAGAGCGTTTTGCTATCGTCCGCCTGCGCGGCGCCCATGCCCAAAGCCAGAGCGCCCGCAGCGAGCAGGTGGCGTGACCATTTTTTCATTTTAACGTCCCCTGAGTTTTATCACGTGCAATTAACTGACTGGCGATAACCATCACCAGCGAAAGAACCAACAGAATCGTCGCCAGCGCGTTCACTTCTGGTGAAACGCCGACCTTCACCATGGAGTAGATCTTCAGCGGCAGGATTTCATAACCCGGACCCGTAACGAACGAAGAGACCACCACGTCATCCATCGACAGGGTAAAGCTCAATAGCCACCCGGCCGCTACCGCCGGCAGTGCCAGCGGCAGGATGATTTTGCGCAGGATGGTCATCTCGCTGGCGCCGAGATCTTTCGCCGCTTCCAGCATGCGCACATCAAAGCCTTTCAGGCGAGAGAACACGGTCACTACCACGAATGGCAGACAGAAGGTGATATGCGAAAACAGCAGCGACCAGAAGCCCAGCTGAATACCGATCAGCATAAACAGCACCAGCAGGGAGATAGCCATCACGATATCCGGCGACATCATCACGACGAAAAGCATTCCGCTGACGAACGGTTTACCGCGAAAACGGTAGCGATACAGCGCCACGGCGGTGAGTGAGCCGATAAGCGTGGCGAAGGTTGCCGACAGCACCGCCATGGTCAGCGAGTGCTGGGCGGCCTGCAGTAGGCTATCGTTATTCATCAACAGGCTATACCAGTCGGTGGTGAAGCCTTGCCAGTTGATACCAAAGCGTGAACGGTTAAACGAGTTAACGATCAGAATAATAATAGGGATGTAGAGATACGCGTAAATGGCGGTCATAAAGCCGCCGCGCAGCAGTCGACCGATCATTCCAGCTCCACCTTTTTATTCAGCAGGCGCGCCGCGCGCCAGTAAATCAACAACATCAGCCCCATCACCAGCGTTAAGGTAATACTGGTTGCCGCGCCGAATGGCCAGTCGCGGATATTAAGGAACTGACTCTTGATAACGTTGCCGATCAGCAGATTTTTGGCGCCGCCCATCAGGTCTGAGACGTAAAAGAGCCCCATTGCCGGCAGCATCACCAGCAGACAGCCGGCGATAATTCCCGGCATGGTCAGTGGAATAATGATGCGGATAAAAGTCTGCAGCTTGCTGGCGCCGAGATCTTTTGCCGCCTCCAGCAGCGGGCGATCCAGTTTCTCAATGCTGGAGTAGAGCGGCATCACCATAAACGGCAGCAAAATATAGACCAGGCCGATAATTACCGCTGACGGCGTGTACATAATGCGTACCGGCGTATCGATAATCCCTAACCACAGCAGGAACTCGTTCAGATAGCCTTTGGTACTGAGGAAAATCTTCAGCCCATAGATGCGGATCAGCGAATTCGTCCAGAACGGGACGATAAGCAGGAACAGCAGCAGCGGGCGTACCTTTTGCGGCAAGCGCGCCAGGAACCACGCGAACGGGTAGCCCAACGCCAGGCAGGCGAGGGTCGCCAGCAGCGCCATATTCAACGAGTGCAGCAGCACATCGTAATAGAGCGGATCCAGCAGCCGCGAGTAGTTATCCAGCGTGAAGACCATTTTGACGAAGTTCGCATCGTCGCGGGTCAGGAAGCTGGTGGTGATGATCATCAGGTTGGGCAAAAAAACGAACAGCACAAGCCAACCCACGATAGTGGCGATCACCACATTCTGGAATTTACTGGTGTTCTTCATCGGCCAGCACAACCTCCCAGCTTTCTACCCAGTTAATCGCCATTTTCTGGTCGAGTGAGTGGTCAAAGTCCGGATCGTCTTCATTGAAGAATTCGCTGACCATAACCATCTTGCCGTTTTCCAGCTCAACAACTGACTCAAGGGTCATCCCCTTGTAGTTGCGTTCGCGCACGTAACCGATAAGGCCATCCGCTTCGCTGCCGTGATGAATTTCATCAACGCGGAGATCTTCCGGGCGCAGCAGAACGTTCAACTGTTGCCCTTTTTCAACGGCGAAGTTGACATAGATATTGCACTCGCGGCCTTCGACGCAGGCGCGTACGCGCTGTTCATCCAGGCGTTCAATAACGGTCGCGCTGAAAATGTTGATTTCGCCGATAAAACTGGCGACGAAAAGATTCTTCGGCTCTTCGTAGATTTCACGCGGGGTACCGTCCTGCTCGATTTTGCCATCGCGCATCACCACAATGCGGTCGGACATGGTCAGGGCTTCTTCCTGGTCATGGGTGACGAAAACAAAAGTGATGCCCAGCTTGCGCTGTAGCGCTTTGAGTTCGTTCTGCATCTGCTTACGCAGCTTGTAGTCGAGCGCCGAGAGGGATTCATCAAGCAGCAGCAGACGCGGTTTGTTGACCACCGCCCGGGCGATGGCGACGCGCTGCTGCTGGCCGCCGGAGAGCTGGTGAGGCTTACGCTGGGCAAACTCTTCGAGCTGTACCATTTTCAATGCGTCCACCACCCGCGGGGTGATTTCTGCCGCCGGGGTTTTCTGCATCCGCAGGCCGAAGGCGACGTTTTCGAACACGGTCATGTGCGGGAAAAGCGCATAGCTTTGGAATACGGTATTGACGTGGCGGTTTTCCGCCGGGACATGGGTAATATCCTGGTCTTCCAGGTGGATACGTCCGATATCGACGCTTTCCAGACCAGCGATTAGACGAAGAACGGTTGTTTTACCGCAGCCAGAGGGGCCAAGCAGGGTGAGAAATTCACCATTATTGATGGTTAAGTTGAGATCGGAGATAACGGTCTTACCATCAAAGCTTTTGCGAATTCCCGCCAGTTGTACCAGCGGAGAAAGCGAACGCGGTTGTATATTCAATTTTTGACTCTGTCCCATGTAGACGCAACGGAAAAGGGATCGCTGCGGGGTTTGTGATTAACCACCTTTGGGGTTGCACATAATTAATAAGGGCCAGCATTTTACGGCAAACGATTGTAATCGCCAATCATTGTTGTACCGCGGTGTATCACCTTTACACATAATGCACGTAAATGTATTAAATTTTGGTTTACGGGCTAAAAATGACCTGACGCAATATTTGTCTTTTCGCCCTTATTGATAATGTTGTCACAAAAAAAGAGGGTGGCCACATGGATAAATTGCTTGAGCGTTTTCTGCAGTATGTTTCTTTAGATACGCAATCGAAGCCTGGCGTGCGTCAGGTTCCCAGTACCGAAGGGCAGTGGAAGCTGCTGCGTTTGCTGCAGAGCCAGTTGGAAGAGATGGGGCTGGTCAACGTGACGCTAAGTGAAAAGGGCACGGTGATGGGGACGCTGCCGGCCAACGTCGCAGGCGAAATCCCGGCCATCGGTTTTATTTCCCACGTTGATACCTCGCCGGATTTCAGCGGTAAGAACGTGAATCCGCAAATTGTCGAAAACTACCGCGGCGGCGATATCGCCCTCGGCATCGGCGATGAAGTGTTGTCGCCGGTGATGTTCCCGGTTCTGCATCAACTGTTAGGCCAGACGCTTATTACCACCGACGGTAAAACGCTGCTCGGCGCCGACGATAAAGCGGGCATCGCAGAGATCATGACGGCGCTGGCGACGCTGCAGGCGAAAAAGATTCCTCACGGCGATATTCGCGTCGCCTTTACGCCGGATGAAGAAGTCGGCAAAGGCGCGAAGCACTTTGACGTCGCCGCGTTTGATGCCCGCTGGGCGTACACCGTTGATGGCGGCGGGGTCGGTGAGCTGGAATTTGAAAATTTCAATGCCGCCTCGGTGACCATTAAAATTGTTGGCAATAATGTGCATCCCGGCACCGCGAAAGGGGTGATGGTTAACGCTTTATCATTGGCGGCGCGTATTCACGCCGAAGTGCCGGCCAGTGAGGCACCGGAAACCACCGACGGTTATGAGGGCTTTTATCACCTGACCAGTATCAAGGGCAGCGTTGATCGGGCGGAGATGCACTACATTTTGCGTGATTTCGATCGCAAGCAGTTTGAAGCGCGCAAACGCAAAATGATGGAGATCGCCAAAAAGGTCGGTAAAGGGCTACATCCGGATTGCTACATCGAACTGGTGATCGAAGATAGTTATTACAACATGCATGAGAAGGTGATTGCCCATCCGCACGTAGTGGACATCGCGCGTCAGGCGATGGTGGACTGCGATATCGAGCCGCAGATAAAGCCAATCCGCGGCGGTACCGACGGCGCCCAACTCTCTTTCATGGGGTTACCGTGCCCGAATCTGTTTACCGGCGGCTATAACTATCACGGTAAGCACGAGTTTGTCACTCTGGAGGGTATGGAAAAAGCCGTGCGGGTGATTGTGCGGATTGCGGAGCTGACGGCAAAACGTTAAACCCAGATCCCGGTCCTGTAGGCCCGGTAAGGCGTGAGCCGCCACCGGGCAAAAAGAGTCCATCTAAGCTGAAGAGGAGGGAACCTCTGATGTCAAATTATCGCCGTAGTTAAATCCCCGGCGGCTGCTGGTTCTTCACCGTAAACCTGCAAAACCGCCACAGCGATCTGCTGACACGACATATTGATCATCTTCGTGCCGCGATAGCCTGTGCTAAACGTAAAAGACCTTTTCAGATTAACAGTTGGGTTGTGTTACCTGAACATATGCACTGTATCTGGACGTTACCGGAGGGTGATTCCGATTATTCCGCTCGTTGGCGGGAGATTAAAAAGTCTTTTACGCGTGCGTTAGCGCAAAACCAGATCTGGCAGCCGCGTTTTTGGGAACATACCATCCGTAATGATGAAGATTATCGGCGCCATATGGATTACGTTTATATCAATCCAGTGAAACATCGGCTTGTTGGATGCGTGAGGGATTGGCCATATTCAACGTTCCACCGCGATGTGAGGAAAGGGTTATATCCTGAGGATTAGGCTGGGGATACGGTCAAAATAGATGCCGGAGAGCGGCGGTAATATGCCGGATGGCGGCTACGCCTTATCCGGCCTACGGTACCGATGCCATTTGTCGGCCCGGTAAGCGCAGCGCCACCGGGCAGGGTGCCGACTCAGTCCTCGAAGAACCAATAGCCGCTGTTGACCAGCGCCGCCAGCATGGCGAGGAACGACGGGTCTTCCAGCGCATCGCCGAAATGTTCGGCGCGTAGCGACAGATGCGTTGCCAGCGCGTCAAGCGCCGGGCGGTGCGGAGAGTCTATTTTTTCGCCGTTGACGAACACTTCACCATCGATCCGCAGCACGCGCAGGCCGCCAAGGCGGGCGAGCTTATCGCCCTGCTGCAGCGCATCGTAAATTTCGTCCGGCTGATAAGGCGGCTCCGGCGGCGCCACGTCAAGTTCGTGGCGGGATTGGGTAATGAACTCGCCAAACCACTGCTTAAAGTGCTCAGGTTGGTTAATCAGCCCCAGCATCATCTCACGCAGGCGATCCAGTTCAACCGGAAGAATATCGGCCGGATGGTCGCGGGATGGCACGTCCGGGTCGGCATAGCGCTGGCTGCCCAGCTCTCGTTGCAAAATATAGTCAGCAAAGCCGCTGAACAGCTCGCGGGCATTCGGCGCACGATAGCCGACCGAATAGTTAAGCGAATTTTCCAGCGAATAGCCTTCATGCGGGAATCCTGGCGGAATGTAGAGAATATCGCCAGGTTCCATCTCTTCATCGATGATGGCTTCAAACGGATCAACCTGCAGCAGATCCGGATGCGGGCAATGCTGCTTCATCGGCACCTTTTCGCCCACGCGCCAGCGCCGGCGACCGGTACCCTGAATGATAAACACGTCGTATTGATCAAGGTGCGGGCCCACGCCGCCGCCGGGGACGGAGAAAGAGATCATCAGGTCGTCGATACGCCAGTCCGGCAGAGCGCGGAAGGGGTGCATCAATGCCGCCGTCGGCTCGTGCCAGTTGTTCACCGCTTGCACCAGCAGCGACCAGTTGTTTTCGCTAAGATGATCGTAGCTTTCAAATGGACCATGGCTGACCTGCCATTTTCCGTCCTGATGACTCACCAGACGGCTGTCGACCTCGCTCTCCATGGCCAGGCCGGCCAGTTCATCCGGGCTGATTGGGTCGATGAAATTGGCGAAGCCGCGCTTTAACACTACCGGGCGTTTTTGCCAGTAGCGTTCGATAAAGTCGGGCCAGTTTAGCGTTAATTGATAGTCCATATTTATATTCCACAGCAGGTGTCTGTCTGGGATTATAACGGATGCGGCGCCGCGGCGATGCAGGCGCCGTTAAAAAACTGTTGCGTTAGCTCTCTTTATCATCAGGAAGCTGGCGGCCAAAGATAACTTCCATGCAGGCGCCGCCGAGCAGGCTGTCGCCGGTCAGGATATCGCCATCGTACTGTTCAACGATATCGCGGGCGACAGACAGGCCTACCCCCTGACCCGGACGCAACGTATCGGCGCGCTGGCCGCGATCGAACACCGCCGTGCGCTGGTTGCGGGGAATTCCGGGACCGTCATCCTCCACCAGAATATGCAACTGGTTGTCGTTGGTCTGGCGTACCGAGACTTCGACAAACTCCAGACAATACTTGCAGGCGTTATCGAGCACGTTGCCCATCACTTCCATAAAGTCGTTCTGCTCGCCGACAAAGCTTATCTCCGGCGAAATATCCAGCGTGATGTTAACCCCTTTACGCTGGTAGACCTTATTTAAAGCAGAGGTCAGGCTATCCAGCAGTGGGGCGATCGGGTGTAGTTCGCGGCTGAGAAGCGCATTGCCGCTGCGCATGCTGGCGCGGTGCAGATAGTAGCCGATTTGCTGCGATATGCGGCTAATCTGCTCCAGCATCACCGGCTCCGCTTCGCTGACGCTAATTTTCTCGCCGCGCAGCGAACGTAGGGTGCTTTGCAGCACCGCCAGCGGTGTTTTCAGGCTGTGGGTTAAGTCAGTGAGGGTGGTTCGGTATTTGTCGTAGCGGTCACGTTCGCTTTTTAGCAGGCGATTGAGGTTACTGACCAGGCCGGTAAGTTCACGAGTGGTGTGAGAATCGAGCCTCTCACGATGATGTTCTTCCAGCTCGCGGACCTCTTTCGCCAGTGATTCGATAGGGCGTAAACTCCACCAGGCGGCAAGCCACAGCAGCGGGATGACCAGCAACAGGTTGGCCGCCAGCACGTAGATAAACCAGCTCCACACCATGTAAGAGCGTTTTAGCTCCACCGGAATGGT
This sequence comes from Klebsiella sp. 141203, assembly GCF_032601985.1. Taxonomy (NCBI): domain Bacteria; kingdom Pseudomonadati; phylum Pseudomonadota; class Gammaproteobacteria; order Enterobacterales; family Enterobacteriaceae; genus Klebsiella; species Klebsiella sp. 141203. Next base: position 792,317 of record NZ_JAQIRL010000002.1, read on the forward strand.
GTCGACCACCACAATGCTTAATTGCGGCATCTTCGCGGTGGCCGGATAGAGATTAATCGCCACCGAGTGGGTCATCTCCGAGGAGTCATCTTCCTCGCGGATGGCGTCAAGCTGCTCGCGAATTTCATCATTATTGCGCAGCAGCAGACTACTGCTGCCAACATCGGCTTCGATTTCATGGAAGCCGTTGCTCTTCAGCCATTCAGGTTGGATTCGCTTCACCAGCCAGGGGACGTCATGCTGCGCCCACAGCAGTTTGCCTTTGGCATCGTAAATCAGCGTCACCGTCGGGCTCTGCATGTTCAGGTGTTCGGGGATATCGACATCGATATGGTTATTTTCCCACTTCGCCAGCATATAGAACAGGTTGCTCTCGCCGCGCAGCAGGCGGAAGGTGGTTTTATCGAAGCTTACGCTGTAGCCTACCAGCGCAACCATGCCGTAGGCCAGAGACAGGATCAGCACTACGGCGGCGGTCGCCAGCAGAAAGCGGACGCGCAGAGAAAGCGGAAGGATATGTCGCAACACGCCTTTCATCCGCGCAGTTCGAATAAGTAGCCCTGACCGCGCACGGTGGTGATCACGTCCTGCGGATATTGCGCCTGGATTTTTTTGCGCAGCCGCCCCATCAGCACATCGATGGTGTGGCTTTCGCGGAGTTCGGCATCAGGGTAGAGCTGTAGCATCAGCGAATCTTTGCTCACCACTTTGCCGCGGTTACGGATCAGCGTTTCCATGATGGTGTACTCAAAGGCGGTGAGCTTAATCGGCTGGTCATTGACCGACAACTCGCGGCGGGATAAATCTACCTGGAACGGCGGGATCGAGATAACCTGCGAGGCCAGGCCGCTATTGCGACGCAGCAACGCCTGCATGCGGGCGGCGACCTCTTCGATATGGAAGGGTTTGGTGACGTAGTCATCGGCGCCGGCGCTCAGCACCTCGACTTTATCCTGCCAGCCTTCACGGGCAGTCAGCACCAGTACCGGTACCGATACGTCGTGACTACGCCAGCGGCGGATCAGCGACAGGCCGTCTTCATCCGGCAGGCCAAGGTCAACGATGGCGACATCCGGGATATGCTCGCCCAGGTAGTAATCTGCTTCCTTTGCATCTTCCGCGGCATCCACCTGATGCCCCAGTTCCTGTAGCTGGACCTTGAGGTGATGGCGCAGCAGAGCATTATCCTCAACGACGAGTACGCGCATGCCCATTCTCCATTTCATTTACGATTTGAATAGTTTAACGCGATTATGTGGCGCTGGGGGTAAACATTATTTAAACCAGGCGGGAGAGAGCGTGTTTCTGCGTGGAAAGTCGTGATTGCCAGGTAGCATGTGCGAAGAGATTGCCCATGCTACCTGAGTCAGGCTGGTTACTTCAGCTCGTCGACCATGGTGGTCGCCCGACCGATGTAGTTAGCCGGGGTCATCGCCTTCAGGCGGATTTTTTCTGCTTCCGGCAGCGGCAGGCCGTCGATGAACTGCTGCATGCCTTCGGCGTCGACGCGCTTACCGCGGGTCAGCTCTTTCAGCTTCTCGTACGGTTTTTCGATACCGTAGCGGCGCATGACGGTCTGGATCGGCTCAGCCAGCACTTCCCAGTTGTGATCCAGTTCGTCCAGCAGACGATCCTGGTTCAGCTCCAGTTTGCTCACGCCTTTCAGGGTGGATTGGTAAGCGATCAGCGCATAGCCGATGCCCACGCCGAGGTTACGCAGCACGGTGGAGTCGGTCAGGTCGCGCTGCCAGCGGGAAACCGGGAGTTTGCTGGCCAGGTGCTGCATGACGGCGTTCGCCAGGCCGAGGTTGCCTTCGGAGTTTTCGAAGTCAATCGGGTTCACTTTATGCGGCATGGTTGAAGAGCCGATTTCGCCCGCGATGGTTTTCTGTTTGAAGTGGTTGAGCGCAATGTAGCCCCACACATCGCGATCGAAATCGATCAGGATAGTATTGAAGCGCGCCATACAATCAAACAGCTCGGCGATGTAGTCGTGCGGCTCGATCTGGGTGGTGTACGGGTTCCACTGAATTCCCAGCGAGGTCACAAACTCTTCACTGAACTGATGCCAGTCAACTTCCGGGTAGGCGGCGATGTGGGCGTTGTAGTTACCGACCGCGCCGTTGATTTTACCGAGGATTTCCACCTGGTTCAGCTGACGGTACTGGCGCTCCATACGGTAGGCGACGTTGGCCATCTCTTTGCCCATGGTGGACGGGGTCGCCGGTTGACCGTGGGTACGAGAAAGCAGCGGCACGTCACGGTATTGGGTCGCCAGATCTTTAATCGCGTCAATCAGCTTGCGCCAGTACGGCAGCACCACTTCGTCACGGGCGGTTTTCAGCATCAGCGCGTGCGACAGGTTGTTGATGTCTTCAGAAGTACAGGCGAAGTGAATGAACTCTGACACCGCGTGCAGTTCGGCGATATCGGCGACTTTTTCCTTGAGGAAATATTCTACCGCTTTCACGTCGTGGTTGGTGGTGCGTTCGATGGTTTTGATACGCTCCGCGTCCTCTACGCTGAAGTCGGCAACGATTTTATCAAGGAAACCGTTTGCGTCGGCAGCAAAAGCAGGAACTTCCTTGATCGCTGCGTGCGCGGCCAGTTTTTGCAGCCAGCGGACTTCTACCTGTACACGGAATTTCAGCAAACCGAATTCGCTGAAGATACCGCGCAGCGCGCTGACTTTATCGCCGTAGCGGCCGTCTACGGGGGAAACGGCGGTCAGTGAGGATAATTCCATAAATCATAACTCCGGGGTTAAATGAGCAAGAATTTGTTTTGCCTGGTTAACCAGACGATTGCGAGAAAACATGAGCTGCAGACGTCCGCCGCCAACCTGATGCCAGAGCACGGCGGAACGAATGCCGGCGAGTAGGGTAGAGCGTACCTTCGCCTGAACCTGCGGGCTTTGCAGCACGGCAGGGGAACCTGTGACCTGAATGCGAGGCCCCAGCGGGCTGATGACGTCAACGTAAATGCCGGCCATCGCGCTGAGCAGCGTTTCAGATTGTAGATCAAAATGTTCTAACTGACGGCGCAGGCCGCCGATGCGGTTGCCGAGGGTATCCATCGCCCCTTTGCTGGCGGCGAGTTTACGTTCCAGCACCATCAGGCTTAATGTGTAGCGGGTGAGTTCCGCGTTAAGGCCCTGACGGCTGCTGGTATTCAGCACGCCGAGCAGAGTCTCAAGCCCGAGACGAAGATTGGCTTCACTCCCACCGAATACCGCCAGCGTTGAATCCGGGTCGAGATCGATGATGCTGTTCAGCGAAACGTGCAGGGCGTCGCTGTCGCAATGCCCCTGATGCGCCAGTTGCTGAACCAGCCGCGCCGCCTGGCATACGCCCGCCAACGCCAGAGTGATGTCATAATAATTCTTCGCCACGCTTACTCCTTGTAACCCGCCGGGCGTTAATCAGGCATCCGGCGGAAAATGGTCGATCAAGACGCCAGCGGCAGGCGCTGTTCGATAATTCCGCCGCCGAGACACACTTCGCCGCTATAGAAAACAGCCGACTGTCCCGGCGTCACGGCGGCGACGGGTTCATCAAAGATAACCTCGATGCGGTCGTCATCCAGCGCCTTCACGGTGCAGGGGATGTCGGTCTGGCGGTAGCGGGTTTTCACCGTGCAGCGAAGGGTGCCCTGCAGCGGCTGACGATCGACCCAGTGTAACTGCTGGGCAATCAGGCCGACGGACATCAGACGCGGGTGATCGTGACCCTGGGCGACGATCAGCACGTTGTTTTCCACGTCTTTATCGACCACGTACCACGGATCTTCGCTACCTTCTTTGGTGCCGCCGATGCCGAGCCCTTTACGCTGGCCGAGGGTGTGATACATCAGCCCCTGGTGTTCGCCTATCTCATCGCCGTCGACGGTGATGATTTTGCCCGGCTGCGCAGGCAGGTAGCGGCCCAGGAAGTCGCGGAACTTACGCTCGCCGATAAAGCAGATGCCGGTAGAGTCTTTTTTCTTCGCGGTGATAAGATCCAGCTCTTCGGCGATTTTACGCACCTGCGGTTTTTCCAGCTCACCGACCGGGAACAGACTTTGCGCGATTTGTTCGTGGCTGAGGGTGTAGAGGAAATAGCTCTGGTCTTTATTGCCGTCGAGCCCGCGCAACAGTTGGCTTTTGCCGTTGACATCGGCGCGGCGCACGTAGTGACCGGTGGCGATGTAGTCAGCGCCGAGGTCTTCTGCGGCGAACTCAAGGAAGGCTTTGAATTTGATCTCTTTGTTGCACAGGATATCCGGGTTCGGCGTACGGCCTGCTTTATACTCCTCGAGGAACAGCTCGAAGACGTTATCCCAGTATTCTGCGGCAAAGTTGACGGTATGCAGTTCAATACCGAGCTTATCGCAGACGGCTTGCGCGTCGGCGAGGTCGGCAGCGGCGGTGCAGTATTCCTCACCGTCGTCTTCCTCCCAGTTCTTCATGAACAGGCCTTCCACCTTATACCCTTGCTGTTGCAGAAGGTAGGCGGAAACAGAGGAATCGACGCCGCCGGACATGCCGACGATCACTTTTTTTGGACTTTCTGACATTGGAATACTCACCACATTGAACTTCAAGGCGGCGTATTCTAGCACGCGCCAACCGTTCAGGCACCCCCTGTGAACGGCCAGTTAAATTCCGCAATCAGCGACAGCGGATGCCGCGGATCCTGCTGATAGCTGCGGATGCTTTCCGCCACCAGCGGCGAGCGCAGGTTTTTTGCGTTAAGAATTTCCTCGGCACTGAGCCACAGACAGCGGTCGATGTCGCTATCATGCGGTTCAGTAGCGCACGTATCGTTAAGCTCAATGGCAAACAGAAAGCGCAGGAACGGCGTATTATCCGGGGCTTGCCACTGGTGCATGCGGATGAAGTGCTGCGGCGCGGCGCGAATACCGGTCTCTTCCCACAGTTCGCGTTCGGCGGCCTGCGCCAGGGTCTCATTGGCCTCAAGATGACCAGCTGGTTGGTTCCATAGCGCTTTGCCGTTAATCGTCTCTTCAACAATCAGGAATTTGCCTTTGGCGTGAACCACGCAGGCGACGGTGACGTGCGGTTTAAACATCGAGCTTCCTTATGAATGCGGTTATTCGGTTTGGCGCCATTCGCCGTTGGCTAAGCCATCAAGCGTATAGCCGCCCATGGCGTAGCGAATCAGCCTTAGCGTCGGGAAACCGACATGGGCGGTCATCCGACGAACCTGACGGTTGCGCCCCTCATAGAGGGTAATTTTTAGCCAGCGAGTGGGAATCGATTTACGCTCGCGAATCGGCGGATTGCGCGGCCAAAGCCAGGCGGGTTCATCCACCAGCTCCACGCCGGCGGGTAGGGTGGGTCCATCGTTTAGCGTCACTCCGTCGCGCAGCGCGCGGATCGCTTCTTCTGTAGGTTCGCCTTCCACCTGAACGTAATAAATCTTGCCGGTGCGCTTACCGGGCTGGGTCAGTTTTGCCTGTAGCGCGCCATCGTTGGTCAGCACCAGCAAACCTTCGCTGTCGCGGTCAAGACGACCGGCGGCGTAAACGCCGGCGACCGGAATAAAATCCTTCAGCGTGCTGCGCCCGGACTCGTCGGTAAATTGCGGCAACACATCGTAGGGTTTATTGAACAAGATCACAGTTTTAAGCTGGCGTTCTTTACGTTGTCTGGTCACTTGTTGTGTGCTGAATCGCTCAACGCGATGTTTTCTAAATGAAGTTTTCTGCATGGTATTTTCAGGCTCTCTCAATTGCCGCATTATAGCCTAATTACGAATGCCTTTCATGGACGCAAACATTCAGGTAGTATTGACATGCTCATTACAAATTATTAACAAAAAATTGCTCAAACCGATTCGCAATACAGGCAGGAAGGCAACACGGACGCGAATCTCCGGTTAGCGGGGCGACCCGGTACTCAGGAGTAGGCCGACTAAGCCAACACCAGGCTCGCGTGAAGAGGGAAGAGCAGAACCAGAAGCGCTCGAAGGAGAGGTTAATGGAAAGCAAAGTAGTAGTTCCGGCGGAAGGTCAGAAAATCACCCTGCAAAACGGCAAACTGAACGTCCCTCATAACCCGATTATCCCGTTCATTGAAGGCGATGGTATCGGTGTTGACGTTACCCCAGCGATGCTGAAAGTGGTTGATGCCGCCGTTGAGAAAGCCTATAAAGGCGAGCGTAAAATTTCCTGGATGGAAGTTTACACCGGTGAAAAATCTACCCACGTTTACGGCCAGGATGTCTGGCTGCCTGCTGAAACCCTCGATCTGATTCGTGATTACCGCGTTGCTATTAAAGGTCCACTGACGACGCCAGTTGGCGGCGGTATCCGTTCTCTGAACGTGGCGCTGCGTCAGGAGCTGGATCTCTACGTTTGCCTGCGCCCGGTACGTTACTATCAGGGTACCCCGAGCCCGGTTAAACACCCGGAACTGACCGATATGGTTATCTTCCGCGAAAACTCCGAAGATATTTATGCGGGTATCGAGTGGAAAGCAGATTCTGCCGAAGCTGACAAAGTTATCAAATTCCTGCGCGATGAGATGGGCGTGAAGAAAATTCGCTTCCCGGAACATTGCGGTATCGGCATCAAGCCGTGCTCTGAAGAAGGTACCAAACGCCTGGTACGCGCCGCTATCGAATACGCGATCACCAACGATCGTGATTCCGTGACCCTGGTGCACAAAGGCAACATCATGAAGTTCACCGAAGGCGCGTTCAAAGACTGGGGTTACCAGCTGGCTCGCGAAGAGTTCGGCGGTGAGCTGATCGACGGCGGCCCGTGGGTGAAAATCAAGAACCCGAACACCGGCAAAGAGATCGTGGTTAAAGACGTGATCGCCGATGCGTTCCTGCAGCAAATCCTGCTGCGTCCGGCTGAATACGATGTTATCGCCTGTATGAACCTGAACGGCGACTACATCTCTGACGCCCTGGCGGCGCAGGTTGGCGGTATCGGTATCGCGCCGGGCGCCAACATTGGCGACGAGTGCGCGCTGTTCGAAGCCACCCATGGTACTGCGCCGAAATATGCCGGCCAGGATAAAGTGAACCCAGGTTCCATCATCCTGTCTGCAGAAATGATGCTGCGTCACATGCAGTGGTTCGAAGCTGCAGACCTGATTGTTAAAGGCATGGAAGGCGCTATCGCCGCTAAGACCGTGACCTATGACTTCGAACGTCTGATGGAAGGCGCTAAACTGCTGAAATGCTCTGAGTTTGGCGACGCGATCATTAAAAACATGTAATCCGGTTTTCTGGATTAATGCGAAACGGGAGCCTAAGGGCTCCCGTTTTTATTTGCTTTGTACCGGGTTATCCATAATTAAATAACAGTGAGCTATTCATGCCCACTGCCGCTTGCTACGGTAAATCATCCATTGGCTTTATCGATTGCCATATTTTGCCTGGTTATCCAGGTTATTATTAGAGGTGATATTATGAAAAAGATTATTTTGACCCTGGTATTAGCATCAGCGAGTATTTCTGCCTTCGCGGGTTACCATCCGGTCGCAAGGACCGCAGCCGTAGCCTCAGCCGATCATCCGGTGGCGGTAGCGGCGGCAACCGGCGATAACGGTAACCATCCGGTGGCGCGCACCGCGGCTGTCGCTTCGGCTGACCATCCGGTGGCGGTGGCGGCGGCAACCAGCGATAACGGTCGCCACCCAGTTGCGCGTACCACGGTTGTCGCTTCAGCGGATCATCCGGTCGCAGCGGCGGCAGTGACCAGCCATTAATAATCCTCTTCCCGGCGCCACGCCGGGATTTAGCTACTGCTCACGTCTGCGCATCGATTTCCTTTCCTGCTCCGTTTTACGCTATATTGGCGCTATTATCGTAAATTATCTCTTTATCACAGGTAACATCTGCCATGGCTTTGATCCCTAAAAACTATGCCCGCCTGGAAAGTGGCTATCGCGAGAAGGCGCTTAAAATTTATCCATGGGTCTGCGGACGCTGCTCGCGCGAGTTTGTCTACTCCAACCTGCGTGAATTGACGGTACATCACATCGATCACGATCATACCAATAACCCGGAAGATGGCAGCAACTGGGAACTATTGTGTCTGTATTGTCACGATCACGAGCATTCCAAGTACACTGAGGCCGACCAGTACGGTACAAGAGTGGTGGCCGGTGAAGATGCGCAAAAGGATGTCGGTGAAGCCACCTACAATCCTTTTGCCGATTTAAAAGCCATGATGAACAAGAAGAAGTAGCTACGCTTCGTCGTAATGCGCATAGCCTGGCTGCTAATTGACGCCCAGACGCAGGGCTAAATCCTGCGGGTAGGGATCAAAATAGTTCTGCGTCTGCAGATAGCGGTCGGGATATTCGGCCAGGTAGTGCTTAAGCAGCGTCAGGGGCGCCAGAATAGGGAGCAGCCCCGCGCGATAATGTAGTATCACGTCACGCAGCTCGCCGCGCTGACGGCTATTCAACCGTTCGCGGAAATAGCCCTGAATATGCATCAGCACATTGGTGTGGTTTTTCCTGGAGGCGGTATTTTTCAGGATCGCCATCAGTTTATCGCGGTAGGCCACGAAAAAGGCATCCAGGTCCTGCCATTGATGCATCGAGGCGACGAAAGGGCCAATTTCGCGATAGCCGGCCTGATGATGCGCCAGCAACTGCAGTTTATAGCGGCTATGAAAATCCATTAACGCCCGACGGGTCAGGCCATTGGCCCGCAGCGTATTCAGTTCATGTAGGGCGAAAAGACGCTCGACAAAATTCTCTCTTAACTGCGGGTCGTGCAGTCGTCCATCCTCTTCTACCGGCAACCACGGATAGGCTTCCATCAACGCGCGGGTAAACAGGCCGGTACCTTCTTTGCGCCCACGGTTGCCTTTTTCATCATACAGGCGCACGCGTTCCATACCGCAGCTCGGTGATTTGGCACAGACGATAAAGCCCGCTAATTCGCCAAGCCCAGGCAGGTAACCGGCGGTAAAATTCTTCATTTTGCCCGTGACATCGTCGTGCGGCTCGCTGCTAAAACGCATCTGAATCTCACCTGCGTCGGTCCGCACCAGGCGCAGGGCCGGTCGAGGAGAGCCCAGGCCGATGGCCATTTCCGGACAAATGGGTTTGAAGGTTACCCACGACGCCAGTTCATCCATCGCAAATGGCGATCGTTTATGTCCGCCATCAAAGCGCACGGACGAGCCGGTTAAACAGCCGCTGATGCCAATGACAGGTTGCTTATTCATGGCGTACTCCTCGCTTTGTTCTCACTGGATGAGCCGTCCCGCAAAAGCGTTCGACCCGATATATTAAACTTACACAATCATGATTTTTTGTCCAAGTTTTTGGTGTGCTTTTTTAGCGGAGAACATGGCGCACAGGAGCAAAGCTTTTTTACAGCGAGATAACGTCCAGCGAGACAACGTGCTGGCGCCAGACATCTATCTGTCTCTGTCGTGCGGCGGTGAGCTGGCCCGAGGTCACCAGTAACCAGCGGCGTTGAGGGAATATTTCCGGGGCCAGCGCGGTGGGCGGCATCGGCAGCACATCAATGCGATGACCTTGTCCGGTGCGCATGAGCGCTTCCAGCCAGATTTCACATGGGTCGCTCAGGTGCCAGCCGGTAATCAGATAGTTATCGCCCGGCGCGCGTTTATCGCCTTCAAGACAAAAGGAGGTGTAGGAGATGATAATGCCGTCGAGGATCTCACGCAGGGTCTGCATCGCCGGCACATTAGCCGATACCTTACTGCGTAACGGGCGCAATACGTTGGTAACCAGCTCAGGGCGGGGATATTCCCGACCGGCGTCGTAAATCAGCTGGCGCAGGGATTCGATTTTTCCCTCTTTCAGCCGCTGCAGCATGTTGTCCTGCAGGACAAGCCAGTTATTGCCTGGGCCGCTATCAGGGCGGGTCAACAGCGGTTTGACCTGGCTTACGGGAACACCTTTTTTTACCCAGTCGAGAATTTTCAGCGCCAGCTGGACATCGTTATCGTTATAGAGGCGGTGGCCTCCATCGGTGCGCTCGGGTTTAAGCAGGCCGTACCGGCGTTGCCAGGCCCGCAGCGTGGTTGCGTTGATGCCGCAAAGACGGGAAAATTCGCCGATGGAGTAAGACATTGCAATTACCTGATAACCGAGATTGCTTCTAATATACTACGGATGACGGCCGGTTGAATGCCGTGTTGCTGGTAATAAAGCGCTAGTCTTATGCTTTAAAATCGATACTCGTATTTTTAAACGTCTGATAAGCGTCATCATCCGGCGCGGCGGGAATGTCTGCTTGCATAAATGCGGCTACAACAGTGTTGCATAGTTCTTCATCACCCTTTTCCACGGTAGCGGAATTTACGGTGCCATCACGCTGCAGCGACAAACGAATACGACAGGTTTGCCCGGGATACTCCACGGAATCAGGCATTTTGGCTTTGACGGCGGTCATTATCTGATACGCGTAGGTAGCCCGACTTGATGGCTTCGCCGAAGGGAGGCTGGCGAAAAGGTCGTCTACTTCGGTGGCGCTCGCCGCCGCGCGCGGCGTGGGCTGAGGATGATGACAGCCTGCCAGCAGTAAAGGGAACAATAACAACACCAACGGCGATTTGTTCAGCATGGTAACGCGTCCTTGTTTGTTTGGTATGGGCCAATCATAACGGTAGGCGCTACGCCCTGATAGCTGCTAAACATAGGTGCTTCTACCGTTCGCTCACCGATTCCCTGGAGACGATTATCACGACGGTAAGCGCAGTGGCGTCGTTTGAGAGCCGGAGACGCTTCGTCGCCAGGCGCCGGGCGCCTGACCATACTGGCGTTTGAAGCTGCGGTTAAAAGATTGCTGGGAGTCGAAACCCAGCGCTATCGCTACGTTTAAAATGGGCTCGTCGCTGTTGGCTAAGCGCTCGACCGATCTTTGCAGCTTATGCATGCGAATATATTCAGCGAGAGGGTAACCGGTGTGCTCCTTGAAGATCCGCTGCAGGTGCCATTTCGAATAGCCCGCGCGCCTGGCAACGGTCTCGATATCCAGACGGCTCTCGAGATTATTGTCGATCCAATCGAGTAGATCATGAATTACCGCAGCAGTATTCATCTTGCGCTCCACGTAATTATAAAAGCATCTTTAATTGTTGCATTTAAAGGTGGCTCGTTTTGGCATTAATTGCAAGTTTTATTGTTGCAATTAATTCCTTGCCGTAAACAGGCCTTTCTACAGCCAGAGGAATAGCACAGAAAGTGCAACAATTATTCTTGCACTTAGTTAAGCGCCTTCCTACAATCGCCGCGATAGTGTATTCGCAACTGTTACAGTTTTGTGGCGATGAACGACACAAATGGCCTCAAGCCTGCCCGGACAAAGGAAGTGGCGCGGCGTCTCCCGCAGCGTCTTGCCCGGCGGCGACAATTACCGGAATAAAAATAATGAGCCTGCAAAAAACCTGGGGAAAACGTCATCTGACTGCAGTAGGTATGGTGCTACTCTCGGCGCTGCTCGCCGGCTGCGATGAAGGCGTCGCGCAAAACGCCGCGCCGCAAGCGCCTGCCGTCAGCGCCGCTGAGGTGGTGGCGAAATCCATTAGTCAGTGGGATAGCTTTAATGGCCGGATTGAGGCGGTGGAAAGCGTGCAGCTACGTCCCCGCGTCTCTGGCTACATTGATAAAGTGAATTACACCGACGGTCAGGAGGTGAAGAAGGGGGAGGTGTTATTCACCATTGACGATCGAACCTATCGCGCGGCGCTGGAACAGGCGCAGGCAACCCTGGCGAGAGCGAAAACGCAAGCCAGCCTGGCGCGAAGTGAAGCAAACCGCACCGATAAATTAATCAATACCAATCTGGTTTCCCGTGAAGAGTGGGAGCAGCGCCGCTCCGCTGCGGTCCAGGCGCAAGCGGATATTCGCGCCGCCCAGGCGGCGGTTGATGCCGCGCAGCTTAATCTGGATTTCACCAAAGTGACCGCGCCCATCGACGGCCGCGCCAGCCGCGCGTTGATCACCAGCGGTAATCTGGTCACCGCCGGCGATACCGCCAGCGTTCTTACCACGCTGGTGTCGCAGAAAACGGTTTACGTCTACTTTGACGTGGATGAGTCTACCTATCTTCACTATCAAAATCTTGCCCGCAGGGGGCAAGGGGCCTCCAGCAGCCACCAGGCATTACCGGTTGAGATCGGCCTTGTGGGCGAAGAGGGCTACCCTCATCAGGGCAAAGTGGATTTTCTGGATAATCAGTTAACGCCGAGCACCGGTACGATCCGCATGCGCGCGCTGCTGGACAATTCGCAGCGTCTGTTCACGCCGGGACTCTTTGCCCGCGTCCGCTTGCCGGGCAGCGCTGAATTCAAAGCCACGCTTATCGACGACAAAGCGGTACTGACCGATCAGGACCGTAAATATGTCTATATCGTTGATAAAGAAGGTAAAGCTCAGCGTCGCGATATCGCGCCGGGGCGGCTGGCTGCCGGTTTACGTATCGTCAAGCAGGGGCTGAACCCAGGCGACAAAGTTATCGTCGATGGCTTACAAAAAGTGTTTATGCCGGGGATGCCGGTTAACGCGAAGAACGTTGCCATGACTACCAGCGCCGCCCTCAACTGATCCCTTATCTGAGAATCCGCCATATGGACTTTTCCCGCTTTTTTATCGACAGGCCGATTTTTGCCGCCGTGCTGTCGATTCTGATTTTTATCACCGGCTTGATCGCCATTCCGCTATTGCCGGTCAGCGAATATCCTGACGTCGTACCGCCCAGCGTGCAGGTGCGGGCGGAATATCCCGGCGCCAACCCGAAAGTGATTGCGGAGACCGTGGCGACGCCATTGGAAGAAGCCATCAACGGCGTCGAAAATATGATGTACATGAAGTCCGTCGCAGGCTCTGACGGCGTACTGGTAACTACCGTCACTTTCCGTCCGGGAACCGATCCCGATCAGGCGCAGGTTCAGGTGCAAAACCGGGTATCTCAGGCCGAGGCGCGTCTTCCGGAAGATGTGCGGCGTTTAGGTATCACCACCCAGAAGCAATCACCAACGCTGACGCTGGTGGTGCATCTGTTTTCGCCCGGCGGTAAGTACGATTCCCTGTATATGCGTAACTACGCCACGTTGAAAGTCAAAGATGAACTCGCGCGTCTGCCCGGCGTCGGCCAGATCCAGATATTTGGCTCGGGCGAATATGCGATGCGCATCTGGCTGGATCCCAATAAGGTTGCGGCGCGCGGGTTAACCGCATCGGATGTGGTGACGGCGATGCAGGAACAAAACGTGCAGGTTTCCGCCGGTCAGCTGGGCGCCGAGCCGCTGCCGAAAGAGAGCGATTTTTTGATCTCTATTAACGCCCAGGGGCGTCTGCACACGGAAGACGAGTTTGGCAATATTATTCTGAAAACGGCGCAAGACGGTTCGCTGGTGCGCCTGCGCGACGTGGCGCGTATCGAAATGGGCTCGGGTAGCTATGCGTTACGTTCCCAGCTTAACAATAAAGACGCAGTCGGGATTGGTATTTTCCAGTCGCCAGGGGCGAATGCTATCGATTTGTCTAACGCCGTTCGCGCTAAAATGAACGAACTCTCCACCCGTTTCCCGGAAGATATGAAATGGGCGGCGCCGTACGATCCGACGGTGTTTGTGCGCGATTCGATTCGCGCGGTGGTGCAAACGCTGCTGGAAGCGGTGGTGTTGGTGGTGCTGGTGGTGATTTTGTTCCTGCAGACGTGGCGAGCGTCGATTATTCCGCTGATTGCGGTGCCGGTATCGGTGGTGGGCACCTTCAGCATTCTTTATCTGCTGGGCTTTTCGCTGAATACCCTGAGTCTGTTCGGGCTGGTACTGGCGATCGGTATCGTCGTGGATGATGCCATCGTGGTGGTGGAAAACGTCGAACGAAACATTGAAGAGGGGCTGGCTCCGCTAGCGGCGGCGCATCAGGCGATGCGCGAAGTCTCCGGGCCGATTATCGCTATCGCGCTGGTGTTGTGCGCGGTGTTCGTGCCGATGGCATTCCTCTCCGGGGTAACGGGGCAGTTTTACAAGCAGTTTGCGGTGACGATTGCGATATCGACGGTGATCTCCGCCATCAACTCGCTGACGCTCTCGCCGGCGCTGGCTGCGCTGCTGTTAAAACCGCACGGTGCGGCGAAAGATTTCCCGACCCGGCTTATCGATCGCTTGTTCGGCTGGATTTTCCGTCCGTTTAACCGTTTTTTCCATCGTAGCTCAACCGGCTATCAGGGGCTGGTGGGCAAAACGCTCGGGCGACGCGGCGTGGTGTTTGTGGTCTACGTCCTGCTGCTCTGCGCGGCTGGCGTGATGTTTAAAGTCGTACCCGGCGGATTTATTCCGACGCAGGATAAACTGTATTTAATTGGCGGCGTGAAAATGCCGGAAGGCTCTTCACTGGCGCGCACCGACGCCGTGATCCGCAAAATGAGCGAAATCGGTATGAATACCGAAGGCGTGGATTATGCGGTGGCCTTTCCGGGGCTTAATGCCCTGCAGTTCACCAATACGCCGAATACCGGGACGGTCTTTTTTGGTCTGAAACCGTTCGACCAGCGAAAACATACCGCTGCGGAAATTAACGCCGAGATTAACGCCAAAATCGCGCAAATTCAGCAGGGCTTTGGTTTCTCGATTCTGCCGCCGCCGATTTTAGGACTGGGTCAGGGTTCCGGCTATTCGTTGTATATTCAGGATCGCGCCGGTCTGGGTTATGGCGCGTTGCAAAACGCGGTGAACGCGATGTCGGGTTCAATTATGCAGACGCCGGGAATGCATTTCCCTATCTCGACCTACCAGGCGAACGTGCCGCAGCTGGATGTGCAGGTCGATCGTGATAAAGCGAAAGCGCAGGGCGTGTCGTTGACCGACCTTTTCGGTACGCTGCAAACCTATCTGGGGTCATCGTATGTGAATGATTTTAACCAGTTTGGGCGTACCTGGCGCGTGATGGCGCAGGCCGATGGGCCGTTCCGCGACAGCGTGGAAGATATCGCTAATTTACGCACCCGCAATAATCAGGGCGAAATGGTGCCGATTGGCAGTATGGTGAATATTAATACCACCTACGGGCCGGATCCGGTGATTCGCTACAATGGCTATCCGGCGGCGGATTTGATTGGCGATGCCGATCCCCGCGTGCTCTCGTCCACGCAGGCGATGACGCAGCTGGCGGGCATGTCTAAGCAGATACTGCCGAACGGGATGAATATTGAGTGGACGGATCTCAGCTTCCAGCAGGCCACGCAGGGCAATACGGCGCTGATCGTCTTCCCGGTCGCGGTCCTGCTGGCGTTCCTGGTGCTGGCGGCGTTGTATGAAAGCTGGACGCTACCGCTGGCGGTTATCCTTATCGTCCCGATGACCATGCTCTCCGCGCTGTTTGGCGTCTGGCTGACCGGCGGCGACAATAACGTATTTGTGCAGGTGGGGCTGGTGGTGCTGATGGGGCTGGCGTGTAAAAACGCGATTCTGATTGTCGAGTTTGCCCGCGAACTGGAAATTCAGGGTAAAGGGATTATGGAAGCGGCGCTGGAAGCCTGTCGCCTACGTTTACGCCCGATTATCATGACCTCGATTGCCTTTATTGCCGGGACGATCCCGCTGATTCTTGGCCACGGCGCGGGGGCGGAAGTGCGCGGCGTCACTGGGATCACGGTATTCTCCGGTATGCTCGGCGTGACGCTGTTTGGTTTGTTCCTGACGCCGGTGTTTTACGTGACGCTGCGAAAACTGGTGACGCGTGGCAAACAGGCAAGGGACGTCTTGCCCGCGTAGGTCGCTGCTAATAACAAAAAACCGCCTTTTCGTTTAAGGCGGTTTTTTTTCGCAACAAGAAAAGTTAATGCGCTTCTTTATAGCGGGCAGTCAGCTCAGGCAGCGGATCGCAGCCGCTGGTATCGGCTTTTTTGACCTCTTCCAGGGCGCTTGCCACGGTGTGGCGAGCTAACACCGCGAGCGACGCCTGCTCGGCTTCATCGGCTACGGACTTAAAGTACCAGCAAGCATTGGCGCTGACCACGCAGCGAGCCGGGACGTCAGGGCGAGACGCCCACAGTTTTTTATCTTCAATAACGGAAAGATAGATATCACGCAGCGTGATTTGGTCGGCAGGGCGGCCAAGATGAATAGAGCCGTTGCGGCCAAGCGTGGAAACGATGATACCGTCGCGAGTGAGCGGAACCATGAGTTTACGGATAAAGCTCGGGTTGGCTTCCAGGCCGTAGGCCAGAATCGCGCTCGTCGAACGTTCACCCAATTGCTCCGCCATCGCTACGCTGAGAACCATCTGCAAAGCTGTCGGGAAGCGGTAATCTAACATTTTCTTATCCTGGATTGCGGTGAATCTTGTTCTTTTTGGCACCGCAGAGGTAAATAATCAGTGAGTAACACTATAACAAATACGGTAATTTTTTTGAAGCAATCTTAGCCAGGTCCCTCGCTTGCGGCCGCCAGCAGCGGCACGACGACATCGCTGATGGGTGTGGCAACGCCCAACCTTCGGCCATAGCGTTGTATGACGCCGTTACGGATGTCCCATTCCAGCGGACGATTGGCCTGACGGTCGGCGAGTATCGAGGTGCTTAAATCCGCCGGCGCCTGATGAAACCCATCAACAATTTCCTGCGGCACGCTATCGGCGAGTACCGCCCCTGCGGCGCGCGCCACCGCCAGACACTCGTGTAGATAGGCCAGCGCCAACCCAGTGATGTCCTGGCGCGAAAACATCCCGGCGCGGCGATTCGCCAGTACCATCAGGCCAGCGACGGCATTTTGCAGCAGTTTCCGCCAGGCGACCGAGGTGAAATCTGCCGTCAACTCAACCGCGCAGCGGGTACCGTTGAGAACCTCGACTATCCTCTTCACCTGCGGCGTATCGGGTAGCGTCAGGCGCGGTTTGGCACGTAACCATACCGAAGCATCCGCCTCTCGTTGTGCCGGAAACCAGACAACCGAAGGCAACACCTTTGCGCCGTTAACATAGGGGTCAAGCAGGCTTTCCTGTTCAACGCCGTTCTGTAGCGCGCAGACCACCGTGTTTTCATCACACAGCGCGTTAAGCCAGCCCGCGCAATCCGCTACCTGGGTGGTTTTCACCGCCACAAACAGCAACTCAACCGGGCGTTCCAGCGTATGCGGATCGGTCAATACGGGCCCTGGAAGGATCGTTTCGCCGTCATCCCGGCGTAAAATCAATCGCTGATGTGCGGTGCGTCCGCAGAGCAGCGGTTTACGGCCCGCTTCATGCAGCACGGCGGCAATGGT
The DNA here is from genome assembly GCF_032601985.1 of Klebsiella sp. 141203. Lineage (NCBI taxonomy): Bacteria > Pseudomonadati > Pseudomonadota > Gammaproteobacteria > Enterobacterales > Enterobacteriaceae > Klebsiella > Klebsiella sp. 141203. Next base: position 809,531 of record NZ_JAQIRL010000002.1, read on the forward strand.
TGTGCCAATAGCGCCAGGACCTAGCAACGCGACGGAGGAAAAGTTAGACATCATGCATTCTCCTGATTGAAGCCTACCCATTAATGATACAAATTTTCGGCAAAAGCCAGGATCAATTGCCGATATCGGGCAACACTTAGAGCAAAGGCATGGTCTATGCTGGCATTGTGCTTTAAACTGCGCGCTGCAAAATTGAGTAGATAAACGATTAATCAGGCGGTAATGGCGATGAACGGTACGATCACAACGTGGTTTAAAGATAAAGGTTTCGGATTTATCAAAGATGAAAATGGTGATAACCGCTATTTTCACGTGATTAAGGTCGCCAATCCGGATCTGATTAAGAAAGACGCGGCGGTCACGTTTGAGCCCACGACTAATAATAAAGGTCTCTCGGCTTACGCGGTTAAAGTCATCCCGGAAAGCAAACATCTGTATATTGCCGGTGAGCGTGTGAAGCTGACATCGATTAAGTCTTACCTGGTATACAGTGAGGAAGTGCCGGCCGATACGCGTATCGACAAGGAAAATGCGGTGCTCTCCGTGGGACTACTGATGAACAGCATCAAGCCGAAAGAGAGCGTGAAGCCGGGCGAAATGCGTACGCTGAAAAAGTTGGCGATCACTACCTTTCAGGGCACAACGCTCATCTTCTCTGAAGATGAAATCGACATCGACGCCACGGTGAAGCTCCTTAAAGTCTAATCCTGATTTACCGTATCCGAAGCAGAATTCAAACGATTGTAGAAACGACGATGACAAAACTTACCTTACAAGAACAGATGCTGAAAGCGGGTCTGGTCACCAGTAAAAAGATGGCTAAGGTTCAGAGAACGGCGAAAAAGTCACGCGTTCAGGCGCGTGAAGCCCGCGAGGCCGTTGAAGAAAACAAAAAAGCCCAGCTTGAGCGCGACAAGCAGCTCAGCGAGCAGCAAAAGCAAGCGGCTTTAGCAAAAGAGTACAAAGCGCAGGTTAAGCAGCTGATTGAAATGAACCGAATCACGATTGCGAAAGGTCAGATCGCTTTTAACTTTACGGATAATAATCTCATCAAAAACATTGATGTGGATAAAACCACCCAGGCGCAGCTCATTAGCGGCCGTCTGGCGATTGCCCGCCTTGCTGTTGATAATAACGGAAAATACGAATACGCGATTATTCCCGCCAGCGTGGCGGATAAAATCGCCCAGCGCGACGCCGAAAGTATTGTGTTGAACAGCGCCCTGAGCCAGGAAGCCGAGGACGAAGACGATCCGTATGCTGACTTTAAAGTACCTGATGATTTGATGTGGTAATCCGGGTCAGTACGCTGAAGCTAGTCATTGTGCGTCTTCCGTCATGGAGCGGGGGGCGCAATTTCAGATATCGATCACAATTTTCCCGTTTATAAATATCCTTTCTGTCACTGGATGTTATTATCCGGCTGGTAAATACCTTTCAACTCTACCGAGGCTTTGATGCTGGAGAATGTAATCATCTGATAATCAGTTTGCCGACCTTTCAGGCCGGGCTGGTTATCAATGCGCTGAAATCGAATGCGGGCACCGCTGCGTGTTTGCACGTTTTGCACATGATGATTAAACAGGTTTTCCAGTATGAATTTATCCCGTCAGGAACAACGTACCTTACACGTTCTCGCGAAAGGCGGACGTATTGCGCACATTCGCGATACCTCAGGCCGCGTCATCGCCGTGGAGTGCTATAGCCGCGAAGGGCTACTGCTCAGCGACTGTACGCTCGCCGTCTTCAAAAAACTCCGCACTAAAAAACTGATTAAATCCGTTAACGGCCAGCCGTACCGCATCAACACCAGCGGGCTGAATAACGTTCGCGCTCAACCGGATAACCGCTAAGGAGAGTGGCATGACCACAACAATCGATATCCCCCGTATCTTTACCATCAGCGAAAGTGAACATCGTATCCATAACCCCTTCACGGCGGAAAAATATGCCACGCTTGGCCGCGTACTTCGCCTGCAGGCAGGGGCGCAGATCCTCGACCTTGGCAGCGGTTCTGGTGAAATGCTCTGCACCTGGGCGCGGGACCATGCTATCGGCGGTCTGGGCATTGATATGAGCCCATTGTTTACTGCGCAGGCTAAACAACGCGCCGCAGCGCTTGGCGTTAGCGATCGCGTCACTTTTCTCCATAGCGATGCGGCAGGTTACGTTGCCGAACGGCAATACGATGTAGCGGCCTGTATCGGCGCGACGTGGATTGCCGGCGGCGTCGCTGGAACCGTGGCGCAGTTAGCCCGCAGCCTTAAGCCTGGCGGTATGCTACTTATCGGGGAACCCTGGTGGCGTAAGGTACCCACCACAGAAGAACAAGCGCGCGCCTGCGGCGTTTCTGCGGTGGCTGATTTGTTGCCGCTTCCGGCGCTGGTCGCCACTTTTGGCAAACTGGGCTATGACATTGTTGAGATGGTGCTGGCTGACCGCGAAGGGTGGGACCGTTATGAAGCCGCTAAATGGCTGACGATGCGCCGTTGGCTGCAGGCGAATCCCGACGATGAATTTGCGGTTGAGGTCCGTGCGGAGCTCAATGCCGCACCGCTTCGCCATGTCACTTATACCCGGGAATATTTCGGTTGGGGCGTTTTTGCGCTGATGCAGAAATAGCCATCGTTATATTTGGTCAATTTATTTGAACCATTCTGTTAAATAAACGCCATTTATACATTTTGGCTAAGGGGTAGAGTAGGAGAACCACAAGCAGACGCGGAACGTTATCTCCGCGTCTGCTGAATGTTTTGCCGAAATCAGGGGCTATCCTCATGAAAAAGATTGGATTTTTGTCATTTGGCCACTGGACGCCATCGTCGCAGTCGGCGACCCGTTCCGCTGCCGACACGCTCTTACAATCCATCGATCTGGCCGTTGCCGCCGAAGAGCTAGGCGCGGACGGCGCCTATTTTCGGGTTCACCATTTCGCCCGCCAGCTCAGTTCACCGTTCCCGCTACTGGCCGCTATCGGCGCGAAAACTAAGAAGATTGAGATCGGCACCGGCGTTATCGATATGCGCTATGAAAATCCGCTATATATGGCGGAGGATGCCGGCGCTGCAGATTTGATCGCCGGTGGGCGTTTACAGCTTGGCATCAGCCGGGGTTCGCCGGAACAGGTGATTGATGGCTGGCGTCATTTCGGTTTTCAACCGCAGGATGGCGAGTCCGACGCTGACATGGCGCGGCGCCATACTGAGGTTCTGCTGGACGTGCTGCGCGGCGAAGGTTTCGCTAAACCTAACCCGCAACCGATGTTTCCCAACCCGCCGGGATTGCTGCGTCTTGAGCCGTACTCCGCCGGACTACGTGAGCGTATCTGGTGGGGTGCGGGCTCTAATGCTACGGCGATGTGGGCGGCGAAGCTCGGCATGAACTTGCAAAGCTCGACGCTGAAAGATAATGAGACGGGCGAACCATTCCATATTCAACAGGCGAAACAGATCCGCGCCTATCGTCAGGCCTGGACTGAGGCGGGGCACACGCGTACGCCGCGGGTATCGGTCAGCCGAAGTATTTTTGCCCTGATGGACGATCGCGACCGAATGTATTTCGGCTCCAGCCGGGATACTAGCGATAGTATTGGTTTTCTTGATGAGAAAACCCGCGCCATTTTCGGCCGCAGCTATGCCGCTGAACCCGATAAGCTCGTCGAACAACTGAAACAGGATGAAGCGATCGCAGAAGCGGATACTTTATTGCTGACGGTGCCGAATCAGCTGGGCGTGGATTATAACGCTCACGTGATTGAGTCTATTCTGAAGCACGTTGCGCCGGCAATGGGATGGCGTGATTAAAAGAATGCCACGCGGGGCATTAATTGATGCCCCGCGATAATTTAAAAGTATTAGCTTTGTTTATCTTTTGAACAAAAAGTGTGATCTTGATCAAGCCATACCCGCGCAGACTTAAAGAATATTGCAATGCTGTAACAATATTATTCATGGCGAGGGATTTATGGCAATTAAGGATTTTTTTGTACAGACTGCACCTGGTCGGCGTCGCTATGGCGTCGCCTTATTGGTTGGGGTTATTGCCGGAATCATGTCGGCATTCGTTAAGTGGGGGGCGGAAGTGCCTCTGCCGCCGCGAACGTTTTCCGGCGGGCGTGATGAATTCAACCCTCCTTATCTCTTTCTACGCGACTATCTTGGTATTGACCCAACGCATACCGTTTACACCTTTTCTGAGCATATCATCAACCCGGTGATGGTCACGCATATCATCTTCTCGTTGGTGTTTGCGATTGGCTATTGCGTGGTGGCGGAGATATTCCCAAAAGTTAAATTATGGCAGGGCGTGTGGGCCGGCATTGTCGCCACCATTGCGGTTCACTGGATATCTTTCCCGCTATTAGGACTTACGCCGTCGTTATTCAATATTCCGGCTGATGAATATATTTCCGAACTGCTTGGCCATATTTTTTGGTTCTGGGCAATTGAGATGATTCGTCGCGATCTGCGTAACCGAATTACCCACGAGCCTGACGCAGAAATTCCGTTAGATGCGCCGTTCAGATAATTTAAAACCTCGCGAGTTATAAAACCTGCGAGGCTTTGAAATGAAAAATCCGCGCCGGGGCGCGGATTTTATCGGCAGGGATTAGACGTTGAACAAGAAGTTCATCACGTCGCCATCTTTAACGATGTAGTCTTTGCCTTCCGCACGCATTTTACCGGCTTCTTTCGCGCCTTGTTCACCTTTGTAAGCAATGAAGTCTTCATAGGCGATGGTCTGGGCGCGGATAAAGCCTTTTTCGAAGTCGGTGTGGATTTTACCGGCAGCCTGCGGCGCGGTCGCGCCAACCGGAATAGTCCATGCGCGAACTTCTTTCACGCCGGCGGTGAAGTAGGTTTGCAGGTTCAGCAGAGCGTAGCCTGCGCGGATCACGCGGTTCAGGCCCGGCTCTTCAAGGCCCAGCTCGGCCATAAACTCATCACGCTCTTCGTCGTCCAGCTCGGCAATGTCGGATTCAACGGCGGCGCAAACCGGAACTACCACAGAACCTTCTTGCTCAGCGATAGCGCGAACCTGGTCGAGATACGGGTTGTTTTCAAAACCGTCTTCGTTAACGTTGGCGATGTACATGGTCGGCTTCAGGGTCAGGAAGCTCAGATAGCGGATCGCTTCTTTCTCTTCTTTGCTCAGATCCAGCGCGCGCAGCATGCCAGCTTTTTCCAGCTGCGGCAGACATTTTTCCAGCGCGGCCAGTTCAACTTTAGCGTCTTTATCGCCGCCTTTGGCTTTCTTGGAAACGCGGTGAATGGCGCGTTCGCAGGTATCGAGGTCGGACAGCGCCAGCTCGGTGTTGATAACGTCAATATCTTCCGCCGGGTCAACTTTACCCGCGACGTGGATAATGTTGTCATTTTCAAAGCAACGCACTACGTGGCCGATGGCTTCGGTTTCACGGATATTGGTCAAGAACTGGTTGCCCAGACCTTCGCCTTTGGACGCGCCTTTAACCAGACCGGCAATATCAACGAATTCCATGGTCGTCGGCAGGATACGCTGCGGCTTGACGATCTCTGCCAGTTTGTCCAGACGCGGATCGGGCATCGGTACGACACCGGTGTTCGGCTCAATGGTACAGAACGGGAAGTTGGCCGCTTCAATACCTGCTTTGGTGAGCGCATTGAACAGGGTGGATTTGCCGACGTTGGGCAAACCGACGATACCGCATTTGAATCCCATGATTTAAATCACCTTAATCTTTGGATAATCAGTCTGTTATGAATAACAGACTGTAGAAAAGTAAATAGCTTCGCCTATTATACACGGTGTGCGGCAAAAATTCCGCACGTCGAACGCTTATTGCGCTTTAAACGCGTGTAAACGGTTGGTTGCTTTAGTTAAACCGTCTTTCAGCCACACCTCGGTACAACGCGCCGCTTCATCAACCGCTTCGTCAATTAACTTCTGTTCGCTGGCCGGTGGTTTACCCAGCACAAAGCCGACAACTTTGTTTTTGTCGCCCGGATGGCCAATTCCGACGCGTAAGCGGTGAAAGTTAGGGTTATTACCCAACTTGCTGATTATGTCCTTCAGGCCATTATGGCCGCCGTGCCCGCCGCCAAGTTTAAATTTAGCGACGCCGGGCGGTAAATCGAGCTCGTCGTGAGCGACCAGAATTTCGTCCGGATTAATGCGGTAAAAGGTGGCCATCGCTGCCACGGCCTTGCCGCTGAGATTCATAAAGGTAGTCGGCACCAGCAGGCGCACGTCTTCCCCGGCCAGGTTGAGGCGCGAGGTATAGCCAAAGAATTTGCTTTCTTCTCGCAGCGGCGCGCGGTGGCGCTCCGCCAGTAAATCTACGTACCAGGCGCCAGCGTTATGGCGCGTTGCCGCGTATTCCGCGCCGGGGTTAGCCAGGCCGACAATCAGTTTTATCGTCACTTTTTATTCCTGCATGGGTCGTTCTTTGCCGCGTAGTGTACTGCCTGCGTCGGCGCTTGACAAAATTCTGCCGGCGAAACGCTACCCTTACTGATAATTTCCCCTTTGAACCATTAGAATTTGATGTTGTTCAGTGGCTTATTTGTAAACTTTTGTTGATCAGATGTTCCCGAATGTGATCACTAACGCAATCACTCATATCTCCATTGTCTATACTTAACCTATAAATTTTGGGGATATTCCCATGCAGCCCAAGGTCCGGAGGTGACATATGAAACGCAGAAACGCTTCGTTACTCGGTAACATACTGATGGGTTTAGGGTTGGTTGTGATGGTGGTCGGCGTTGGTTACTCTATTTTAAACCAACTTCCACAGCTTAACCTGCCGCAATTCTTTGCTCATGGCGCAGTGTTGAGTATTTTCGTCGGCGCCGTTTTGTGGCTGGCGGGCGCTCGCGTAGGCGGTCATGAAAGAGTCACCGACCGCTATTGGTGGGTTCGCCATTACGATAAACGCTGCCGCCGCGATCCGCACCGTCACAGCTAACGGAATTCAGCTCGCCGGATAGCCTTTCCGGCGAGCCTCTCATTTATTGCCCTAATTCTATATCCGCCAGTGCCGCAGTACGGTCTGGGTAGAAGCTCAGGCGTCCCGGAATTGGCTGAACCCCTGCGCGAGCCAAAGTACGCAGCGGCTGGAATTCAAGGTTCGATACCCGCAGCTCGCAGCCTTCCGGCAGGCGCTTCACAAAGCGCAGGAACGCATCAAGACCACCGGCATCCAGCACCGGTACCGCATCCCACTTCAGCACCACCACGCGTTTGCCTTCAATCCGGCTTTCCAAATCGGTGAACAACCCTTCCGCCGCGGCGAAGAACAGCGGGCCGATCACCCGTAGCACCAGTACATCGTCCGGCACTTCAACGTTGACTGGCGCCAGTCGCGTCATGCGCGCGATGCGGCGCATAAACAGCAGCGAAGCCAGCACGATACCGACGCTAATGGCGATGACCATATCGAACAGCACGGTCAGCGACATGCACATCAACAGTACGACGATGTCATCTTTTGGTCCGTGGCGTAGCAGGTTAATCACCTTATGCGCTTCGCTCATGTTCCACGCTACCATCAGCAGCAGGGCGGCCATGGCCGACAGCGGCAGCCACGAGAGCAGCGGGGCGAGGATTAGCAGCGCGAGGATCACCAGCAGGGCATGGATCACCGCGGAAATCGGCGAAGTTGCGCCAGCGCGCACGTTAGCCGCGGAGCGGGCAATCGCCGCGGTGGCGGTGATACCGCCAAAGAACGGCGCGATGATATTGCCAAGGCCCTGGCCGACAAGCTCGCTGTTCGCTTTGTGCTTGGTGCCGGTCATACCGTCGAGCACCACCGCGCAGAGCAGTGATTCAATGGCGCCCAGCATCGCCATAGAGAAGGCGGCAGGTAGCAGCGCGCGCAGCGACGACCAGCTCAGGGTAAACTCCGAGCCAGGCATATCCCACGGCAACACCAGTTGCGGCAGCAGCTGCGGGATACCATTGCCCTGGCTGCCGTCGGCGAGTACATAGTGGAACTGCGAGCCGATGGTCGCCACATGCCCGCCAAGCAAATTAACGATGCCCATCACCGCGCAGCCCGCCAGCAGCGCCGGCAGGTGCCCCGGCAAGCGGATGCCCAAACGCGGCCAGAAAATCAGAATACCCAGCGTCACGATACCGATGGCGGCATCGCCAACGTTAATTGTCGGCAGCGCCATCACCAGCGCGCCGACTTTCTGCAGATAGTGCTCTGGGACATGCGCCATCTGCAGACCAAGGAAGTCTTTAATTTGCATGGTACCGATGGTGATGCCGATACCAGAGGTAAAGCCAAGGGTGACTGAAAGCGGGATATATTCAATCAGGCGGCCAAAGCGGGCGAGGCCGAAAAGGATTAAGAAAATACCCGACATTAGCGTCGCCACCAGCAGGCCGGCAAGGCCAAACTGTTGTGACACCGGATAGAGGATCACCACGAAGGCCGCGGTGGGGCCGGAAACGCTAAAGCGCGAACCGCCGGTCAGGGCGATGACAATCCCCGCCACCGCCGAGGTGTAGAGTCCATATTGCGGCGCTACGCCGCTGCCAATTGCTAACGCCATCGCCAGCGGGATAGCGATGATCCCGACGGTTATCCCGGCAATCAGATCGCGGGTAAAGCGCGATGCGGTGTACTTTTCTTTCCAGCAAGCGTCGATGAGGGCGCGGAAAGGCATCACATGTGAGGAAAATAATCTATTCACAATAATGTTTCATCCATGAGCGCATCATCTGTCAACTGAATGGCAGGTGAAGGAGGCATTAGTCATACAAATATGAACCAGAGACAAAAAAACCCGCCGCAGCGGGTTTTTCGGCTGGGCTCGATTAGTGCTCGAACATAGCGGAAATGGATTCTTCGTTGCTGATACGACGAATCGCTTCGGCCAGCATACCAGACAGGGTCAGGGTACGGACTTTGTCCAGCGCTTTGATTTCTGGCGTCAGCGGAATGGTATCGCAGACGACGAATTCATCAATCACAGAGTTTTTAATGTTCTGGATAGCATTGCCGGAGAAGATCGGGTGAGTCGCGTAGGCGAAAACACGTTTCGCACCGCGTTCTTTCAGCGCTTCCGCTGCTTTACACAGGGTGCCGCCGGTATCGATCATGTCATCAACCATCACACAGTCACGGCCAGCGACATCGCCGATGATATGCATCACCTGAGAAACGTTAGCGCGCGGGCGGCGTTTATCGATGATCGCCATGTCGGTATCGTTCAGCAGCTTTGCGATAGCGCGAGCGCGAACCACGCCGCCGATGTCCGGAGAAACCACGATCGGGTTGTCCAGATTCAGCTGCAGCATATCTTCGAGCAGAATTGGGCTACCGAATACGTTATCAACAGGAACATCAAAGAAGCCCTGAATCTGTTCAGCGTGCAGGTCAACGGTCAGAACGCGGTCAACGCCGACACTGGACAGGAAGTCAGCGACGACTTTTGCGGTGATTGGCACACGAGCGGAACGTACGCGACGGTCCTGGCGGGCATAGCCGAAGTAAGGGATAACAGCGGTGATACGGCCTGCAGAAGCGCGACGCAGGGCATCAACCATAACAACCAATTCCATCAGGTTGTCATTGGTGGGAGCACAAGTGGACTGGATGATGAAAATATCACCACCGCGTACGTTTTCGTTGATTTGTACGCTGACTTCGCCGTCGCTAAAGCGACCTACAGCGGCGTCGCCAAGAGAAGTGTACAGGCGGTTGGCAATACGTTGTGCTAGTTCCGGGGTGGCGTTACCAGCAAAAAGCTTCATATCAGGCACGAGAAGAACCTCAGGCATGCGTCCAGTGGTGGATGAAACGGGCCATTAAACTGTGCGGGCCGGCGCCATCTCATCCAGGCGGTGTATTAAAGAGCACGATGCAACGTCTGGAACAGGGTGACGTTGTCACCGATACTCTGTTTGCCCGGCAAACTTGCCGTTATTCATGCAAAAAGCAGAATTACTTCAGTAGGGCTTGCTTCAGCGGCGAGACATTAATTCCTCGCGCAACAAAGCCTTGCAGCCATTCCGGGGCTTTTTCCAGCACCTGACGAGCGGCGGATTCGGTGTCAAATTCAGCAAAGACACAGGCTCCTGTGCCAGTCAGGCGCGACGGCGCGTATTCTAACAGCCAGGAAAGCGTTGCATCAACCTCACGAAAACGTTTTCTTGCGATAACCTCGCAATCGTTGCCGAATTCACAGTTTAGTAAGGTATTAATTGACCTGCTCGGGGTATTTCGTGGTAACTCCGGATCGCGAAAAATGATCGGCGTCGGGATACTCACGCCCGGGTGGGCGACCAGATACCATTTTTCCGGCGGATCGACCGGGGTGAGAATCTCGCCGACGCCTTCGGCAAACGCCGCGTGGCCGCGAACGAAAACCGGGACATCGGCGCCGAGCTGTAGCCCAAGCGTCGCCAGTTGGTCTTCGCTAAGCCCGCAGCCCCACAGATGATTGAGGGCTACCAGCACCGTCGCGGCATTGGAAGAGCCGCCGCCTAAGCCGCCGCCCATCGGCAGGCGTTTGTCGATGCTGATATCCGCGCCGCTGCCAGTGGGGAGTTGACCGTGAGACTCCGCCGCCGCCATCAGTAGCCTGGCGGCGCGAATAATCAGGTTCTCTTCATCCGGCACGCCGGCGACCGGCGTTAACAACCGCAGTTTCCCGTCGCGGCGTGGTTCAATAGTCAGCATGTCGCCATAGTCAAGAAACTGGAACAACGTCTGCAGCGTGTGATATCCATCGGCGCGTTGACCGGTGATATACAAAAACAGATTCAATTTTGCAGGGGCGGGCCAGCGACTCATCATTTCACAATCCAGTTATCCATTTTCAGCTTGATGCGCTGGCTGCCGTTGTTGAGTTCCATATTAGACGGCAGGGTGGGTTTGGTGTCGCTGGTGTAGCCGCTGTAGGTCACGTGCCAGGTTTTGCCATTCTGCGTGTAGTTGAGTTCGCGCAGGCGGTACTGGTCATCCAGCGAATAGTCGGTGGCATCGCCCGGCAGGCCGATAATCCACTGACGCAGGCTGTTAAGCGGGATCGGCATGCCGGTCAGGCGGCCAATCATCTCTTCGGCATCGGTGGCGTTGTAGGTCTGGCCTTTGTTGTCAATCAATTGGACGCCGCCCGGCTGCGCGGTTAATGACAGTTCGGTGCTGCCAAGCGGGTTGGTCAGCAGCAGGCGGTAGCGGTCCTGGCCGGTTTGTTGCCAGAAGAAACGGGCATACACTTTCTGCTCATCGGACAGATAGGCAAACGCCCCGCGAGTCTGGAACTGGTTAAGGTTGCGGACATCCTGCTGGTGCTGGCGCCACTGTGGGGAATCCGGGCTTTTGCCGGGCCCTTGCGGCGGAGTATTGATTGCACAGGCGGTCAGAACGAGGCTTGCCAACGGCAGCAGGCGGAACAGTCGATTCATAATGATGACAAATCCTTGATGTCTACAGTGAAATGCGGCGACTGATGGTTCGCACACCGATTTGTGTAGCGGGTTGCAATAATAACCCTTAATGCTAGCGTCGCTGGCCGATAGCGTCTACGTTCAAGTTGTCTGAAATCAAAAAATTACCGTTAGTGGCTATTAAGCCCTGACTATTACTCCAAAAGGGGGGCGTCTCTTTTATTGAGTACGCGCATCCTGTATGATGCGCTCAGACTAACCTTAGCAACGCTGGTACTATTCCCTCACCATGACCCTTTTAGCTCTTGGCATCAACCACAAAACAGCTCCGGTAGCGCTGCGAGAACGCGTAACGTTTTCGCCGGATACGCTCGACAAGGCGCTGGAGAGCTTATTGGCTCAGCCAATGGTGCAGGGCGGGGTGGTGCTATCAACCTGTAATCGCACGGAGCTGTATCTCAGCGTTGAAGAGCAGGACAACCTGCAGGAAGCGCTGATCCGCTGGCTATGTGACTTCCACGGCCTGAATGAAGAAGACCTACGTAAAAGTCTTTATTGGCATCAGGATAACGACGCCGTCAGCCATCTGATGCGTGTCGCCAGCGGCCTGGATTCACTCGTGCTTGGCGAGCCGCAAATCCTCGGGCAGGTGAAAAAAGCGTTTGCGGATTCCAGCCGCGGCCATCTGAACGTCAGCGAACTGGAGCGCATGTTCCAGAAATCGTTCTCGGTGGCTAAGCGCGTACGGACCGAAACCGATATCGGCGCCAGCGCCGTTTCCGTTGCTTTCGCCGCCTGTACGCTGGCGCGACAAATTTTTGAATCGCTCTCCAGCGTCACGGTGTTACTGGTTGGCGCGGGGGAAACTATCGAACTGGTCGCCCGCCATCTTCGCGAACATAACGTTCGCAAAATGGTGATTGCCAACCGCACCCGTGAACGCGCCCAGGCGCTGGCGGATGAAGTCGGCGCGGAAGTTATCGCCCTCAGCGATATCGACGAGCGCTTAAAAGACGCCGATATTATTATCAGTTCTACCGCCAGCCCGCTGCCGATTATCGGCAAAGGGATGGTCGAGCGCGCGCTGAAGGCGCGCCGCAATCAGCCGATGCTGCTGGTGGATATCGCGGTGCCCCGCGACGTCGAGCCGGAAGTCGGCAAGCTGGCCAACGCCTATCTGTACAGTGTTGATGACCTGCAAAATATCATTCAGCACAATCTGGCGCAGCGTAAGGCCGCGGCGGTGCAGGCGGAATCGATCGTCGAGCAGGAAACCAGCGAATTTATGGCCTGGCTGCGCGCCCAGAGCGCCAGCGAGACTATCCGCGAATATCGTTCCCAATCCGAGCAGGTTCGCGAGGAGCTGACGGCGAAAGCGCTTGCCGCGCTGGAGCAGGGCGGCGATGCGCAGGAAATTATGCAAGATCTGGCCCGTAAGCTGACCAACCGCCTGATCCACGCTCCAACCAAATCTCTTCAGCAGGCTGCCCGTGACGGGGATGATGAACGCCTGCATATTCTGCGCAACAGCCTCGGGCTGGAATAGCGCACATTTCTCTATTTAAAGACAGGGTGAATTCACGCCTATGAAGCCTTCTATTGTTGCTAAACTGGAAGCTCTGTACGAACGCCATGAAGAAGTTCAGGCGCTGCTTGGCGACGCCGCCACCATTGCCGACCAGGACCGTTTCCGCGCGCTGTCGCGCGAGTATGCGCAGCTTGGCGATGTCGCCCGCTGCTATACCGACTGGCGCCAGGTGCAGGACGATATCGAAACCGCGCAGATGATGCTCGACGATCCGGAAATGCGCGAAATGGCGCAGGAAGAGCTGCGCGATGCCAAAGAAAAAAGCGAAGCGCTGGAACAGCAGCTGCAGGTGCTGCTGCTGCCGAAAGATCCAGACGATGAGCGCAACGCTTTTGTCGAAGTTCGCGCCGGCACCGGTGGCGATGAAGCGGCGCTGTTCGCCGGCGATCTCTTCCGCATGTACACCCGCTACGCTGAAGCCCGCCGCTGGCGGGTCGAAATCATGAGCGCCAACGAAGGCGAACATGGCGGATTTAAAGAAGTGATTGCCAAGATCAGCGGCGATGGCGTCTATGGGCGGCTGAAATTTGAATCCGGTGGCCATCGTGTCCAGCGCGTTCCGGCGACCGAATCGCAGGGGCGTATCCACACCTCCGCCTGTACCGTGGCGGTGATGCCGGAGCTGCCGGAAGCCGAAATGCCGGATATCAACCCGGCGGACCTGCGTATCGATACCTTCCGTTCCTCGGGGGCGGGCGGCCAGCACGTCAACACCACCGACTCCGCTATCCGTATTACCCACTTGCCGACCGGTATCGTCGTTGAATGTCAGGACGAACGTTCGCAGCATAAAAACAAAGCCAAGGCGCTGTCGGTGCTGGGCGCGCGTATTCGCGCCGCCGAAGTCGCCAAGCGTCAGCAGGCGGAAGCGTCTACCCGTCGTAATCTGCTGGGCAGCGGTGACCGCAGCGACCGCAACCGTACCTACAACTTCCCGCAGGGCCGCGTGACCGACCACCGTATCAACCTGACCCTTTACCGTCTGGATGAAACCATGGAAGGCAAACTGGATATGCTGATCGAACCGATTGTGCAGGAATTCCAGGCTGACCAGCTGGCGGCGCTTTCCGAGCAGGAATGATGACCTTCCGACAGTGGCTCACTCAGGCGATAGCCCGGCTCGGCGCGAGCGAAAGCCCGCGTCGCGACGCCGAGATCTTACTGGGGCACGTCACCAGCAAAGCGCGGACCTGGATCCTCGCTTTTGACGAAACCCTATTGACGGCGGAACAGTTGGCGGAACTGGAAGCATTGCTGGCGCGCCGCGCCAACGGCGAGCCGGTGGCGCATCTGGTGGGTCAGCGCGAGTTCTGGTCGCTGCCGCTGTTTGTCTCGCCGGCGACGCTTATCCCGCGCCCCGACACAGAATGCCTGGTCGAGCAGGCGCTGGTACGCTTGCCGCAGACGGCCTGCCGTATCCTGGATCTTGGCACCGGCACCGGCGCTATCGCCCTGGCGTTGGCCAGCGAGCGGGCGGACTGCGAGATTATTGCCGTTGATTTTATGCCTGACGCCGCGGCGCTCGCCGCGCGCAATGCCGCCCATCTCGCTCTCAACAACGTGACCGTGCTGCAGAGCGACTGGTTTAGCGCGCTCAAGGGGCAGCGGTTCGCGATGATTGTCAGTAATCCCCCCTATATCGATGAAACCGATCCGCATCTTGCAGAAGGGGATGTCCGCTTCGAGCCGAGAACGGCATTGGTCGCCGCCGACCTGGGGCTGGCCGATTTAGCGCATATCATCCGTGAAGGACGCAACTACCTGCTACCCGATGGTTTTATGCTACTGGAACATGGCTGGAAACAGGGCGAGGCGGTACGCGCATTGTTTAATGAAGCAGGATATCGCGACGTCGAGACCTGCCGCGATTATGGCGATAACGAACGTCTGACTCTCGGGCGTTGGCCGCACAAGGAGCAAGCCGGCGAATGAATTTATTTACTGCAGTACTCTATTTGCATATTGCCTGCGTGGTGACATCCGTCGGGCTTTTCGTGTTGCGTTACTGGTGGACCTACAGCGGTAGCGCGATGCTCAATCAGCGCTGGGTACGTATTGCGCCGCATTGTAGCGATACGCTGCTGTTCCTCAGCGGCGCGGGATTAATGGCGATAACGCACTATCTGCCGTTTACCGAAGATGGCGCATGGCTGACTGAAAAGCTGTTTGGCGTTATCATTTACATCGCATTAGGATTTATTGCGTTGGGCCGACGTCGCCCGCGCCGCCAGCAGACCCGGTTCATCGCCTTTCTGCTGGCGCTGGTGGTGTTGTTCTTCATCGTTCAACTCGCCATCACAAGAATACCGTTACTGGGGTAAGGCATGAGGTCATTAGCTGATTTCGAATTTAACAAAGCGCCATTATGCGAAGGCATGGTCCTCATTTCTGAATTGATCCGCGACGACTTTCCGACGCACTTTGTGCAGGATGAGCTGCAGCGGTTGTTAACACTGGCGCAGGAAGAGATTGCCACCTCCTGGGATCAGGAGCGTCAGCTCGACCGGTTGCTGGAATTGTTCTATCACGAGTGGGGCTTCGGCGCATCGCAGGGCATCTATCGTCTGTCCGATGCGCTATGGCTGGATAAAGTGCTGGTGAATCGCCAGGGAAGCGCTGTGTCGCTGGGGGCGATTCTGTTATGGATTGCCCAGCGTCTGGATCTGCCGGTGGTGCCGGTTATCTTCCCGACGCAGATGCTGCTGCGCGCCGACCCGGACACCAGCGAAGAGATGTGGCTGATTAACCCATTCAACGGCGAAACGCTTGATGAACACACGCTTGAGGTGTGGCTGAAGGGAAATATCAGCCCGGTAGCCGAGCTGTTTAATGAAGATCTCGATGAGGCCGACAACGCCGAAGTGATCCGCAAACTGCTCGATACGCTGAAATCGGCGCTGATGGAAGAGCGGCAGATGGAACTGGCGCTGCGCGCCAGCGAAGCGCTGCTGCAGTTTAATCCAGAGGACCCGTATGAAATTCGCGACCGCGGGCTTATCTACGCCCAACTGGAGTGCGATCACGTGGCGCTGCTGGATCTCAATTATTTCGTTGAGCAGTGTCCGGAGGATCCGATTAGCGAGATGATCCGTGCGCAGATCAACACGATTTCACATAAACAAATTACATTGCATTAGTCTGGAACCATTCCGGTTACACCCTGATAAGGCGATCTTATGAAACAAAAAGTGGTTAGCATTGGTGATATCAACGTAGCAAACGACCTGCCGTTCGTGCTGTTTGGCGGAATGAACGTGCTGGAGTCCCGCGATCTTGCGATGCGTATCTGCGAACATTATGTGACCGTCACGCAAAAGCTGGGCATTCCGTATGTGTTCAAAGCCTCTTTTGATAAAGCCAACCGTTCTTCCATCCACTCCTATCGTGGGCCAGGACTGGAAGAAGGGATGAAGATTTTCCAGGAGCTGAAGCAGACTTTCGGCGTGAAAATCATCACCGACGTTCACGAAGCCAGCCAGGCGCAGCCGGTGGCCGACGTGGTTGACGTGATCCAGCTGCCAGCGTTCCTCGCGCGTCAGACTGACCTGGTGGAAGCGATGGCTAAAACTGGCGCTGTCATCAACGTCAAGAAACCGCAATTCGTCAGCCCGGGCCAGATGGGCAACATCGTTGATAAATTCATCGAAGGCGGTAACGACAAAGTGATCCTGTGCGATCGCGGCGCTAACTTCGGCTACGACAACCTGGTCGTTGATATGCTCGGCTTCGGCGTAATGAAGAAAGCGTCCAACAACTCGCCGGTCATCTTTGACGTGACCCACGCCCTGCAGTGCCGTGACCCGTTTGGCGCTGCCTCAGGCGGCCGCCGCGCTCAGGTGACGGAACTGGCTCGCGCCGGGATGGCGGTGGGTATCGCCGGACTGTTCATTGAAGCGCACCCGGATCCGGACCACGCGAAATGTGATGGCCCGTCCGCGCTGCCGCTGGCTAAACTGGAACCGTTCCTGAAGCAAATGAAAGCGATCGACGATCTGGTGAAAAGCTTCGACGAGCTGGATACCAGCAACTAAGTTTCGTTGAGCAGTAAAAAAGCCTGCCGGTTTCGCCACCGACAGGCTTTTTTTTGGGCTTTATTGCTGATTACCCGGTCAGGCAAATATCGTCATCAGGTAGGCGGCGAACAGCGCCAGATGCGCCGCGCCGTTGAGGACATTGGTACGCCCGGTTGAGAACGAGATATGGCACAGCACCAGCGACGCCACCATCACCACCATTTCCGGCGCTCCCAAACCGAAGCGGAGTTCATTGCCGGTAAGGAAGGCGATAAGCGTGACGACAGGCACCGTCAGGGAAATCGTCGCCAGCACCGAACCAAAGAAGAGATTCATTGCGCGCTGCACCTGATTATTCAGCACCGCTTTCAGTGCGCCGAGTCCTTCCGGGGAGAGGATCAGCAGCGCCACCAGGAAACCGGTAAAGGCTACCGGCGCGTTCATGCTGGTCAACAGCGTTTCCAGCGGATTAGCGTTCATTTTGGTAACGGCGATAACCGCAACCAGGTGTACCAGTAACCAGGCTGTGTGCCAGCCGCTACTGTGCGCCGAGGGCTTACCGTGATGCGGGTCGTCATCATCGCTGTCATCTTCATGCTCGTACACAAACAGGCTCTGGTGCGTTTTGGTCTGAATGAGCAGGAATACGCCGTACATGGCGGCGGAAATCAGCGCCACCAGCAGCGCCTGGCCAGTGCTGAAATTGGCGCCCGGCAGCGCCATAGGGAATACCAGTACGATAATCGCCAGCGGGAAGAGGGCGATCAGGTACTGCTTGATACCAAACAAATTCATATACTGCGTGGCGAATTTACGCCCGCCCAGCAGTAAAGAGAAGCCGACCAAACCGCCGGTGACGATCATAATGATTGAATATAACGTATCGCGCATTAGCGTTGGCGCGGCGTCGCCGGTCGCCATTAATGCGGAAATCAGGCTCACTTCAAGAATGACCACTGACAGGCTCAAAATTAATGAACCATAGGGCTCGCCGAGACGGTGAGCAAGAACGTCGGCATGGCGAACCACGCTAAATGCGCTACTCAGAATCCCGACTAGCGCCAGAATATTAATCGCAACGACCACTGGTAGTGATTGACTGCTTCCCCAGAGAAACAGCACCACCAGTGCTAAAACCGGAAAAACGAGGGAGGTCTCCTTGTGGCGGGTCTTAACCGCCTCATGTGCATGTGTCATGAACCATCTCCATTTATGCAGGTGTTATAATTATAGATAACGTAAGTTGATAAAATAACAGACATTGATAGGTTTAATTTGTATTTTTACTTAAATTTACCACTCTTGCATAAGAAATGCGTTGGTCTGCTAAAAAAAGCTGTTACGTATGTTTTATATATATTTTTCAGATGATTACTAAAATTCATTTCTCAATATTCCTGCCATTTGCCAACCTGGCAATTGTGTTCCAGACTTAGCTTTTACCCTGATTCTGGAGGTCATTATGCCTTACCGTAGTAAACAAGAACTTCCCGATAGCGTTCAGCACGTCTTGCCGGAACACGCGCAGGAAATTTATAAAGAAGCTTTCAATAGCGCATGGGACCAATATAAAGACAAAGCCGACCGTCGCGATGATGCCAGCCGTGAGGAGACGGCGCATAAAGTCGCCTGGGCGGCGGTGAAAAATGATTATCAAAAAGGCGATGACGACAAATGGCATAAGAAAAAGTAATCACTTTTGCGATCTAATTTTTTGTCAGCCCCCTTGTCAACGCTCCGTTAATTGCTTATTGAGTAATAAAGCTGGATAATAATTCAGCAATATTCACGGATGGCACAGATTATCGCCGGGAAGCAGGCAGTGGCGGAGGTAGTAGAAAGTGTTAACTCGTGATTTCTTGATGAATGCGGATTGTAAGACGGCGTTTGGCGCGATTGAGGAATCGCTGCTGTGGTCGGCTGAGCAACGGGCGGCCTCGTTGGCGGCGACTCTGGCCTGTCGTCCGGACAACGGTTCGGTGTGGATTTTTGGCTACGGTTCGTTGATGTGGAACCCGGCGCTGGAATACAGCGAATCCTGCACCGGTACGCTGCCGGGTTGGCATCGCGCGTTTTGCCTGCGCCTGACCGCCGGTCGCGGCAGCGCGCATCAGCCGGGCAGGATGTTGGCGTTGAAGGAAGGCGGGCGTACCACCGGAGTGGCCTATCGTCTGCCGGATGAGACGCTGGAGCAAGAGCTGACGCTACTGTGGAAGCGAGAAATGATCACCGGCTGCTATTTGCCAACCTGGTGCCGTCTTGAGCTCGATGATGGGCGCACGGTGAATGCGCTGGTGTTTATTATGGATCCGCGCCACCCGCTGTATGAATCCGATACCAGCGCACAAACCATCGCGCCGCTAATTGCCCGCGCCAGCGGGCCGCTTGGCACCAATGCCCAGTATCTCTTTTCGTTGGATCAGGAATTACGCAAGCTTGGCATGCGCGACGCCAGTCTTGACGATCTGATTATCCAGGTGCGACATCTGGTCGGCGAGGCGAGCCAACCCGGGCTCGCATAAAAACGCCCGGTCTACCGGGCGTGGAGATTCAGGCGGGAACGTAGCTAATGGAGTGCTCCAGCGACTGGCTATGGCTATCGATCAGCACGTTCCAGGTGCCGCTGTAGGGCACGGTGAGATAAGCGCTATCCCTGTCCTGCACGCTAAAAATATCGGCGTGGCTGTCGCCGGCGGCCTTGGCGCTCATTAAGTGAATATGACAGCGCTCCGAACAGCGCACCACCAGCGTATCACCGCCGAATAACGTTAAACTTGCTTTTACCATTGCCATTTTCATAACCCCGTTTCTGTCTCTGAATACATCAACCCGCGCGTGATATTGTTCACACTTTGCTCGTTGCATAACACCAAAGGGGGAGCGCGTGGATGATGATTTCGATCAACAAAATGGATAACGATTAAACAAAAATGACAATCTTCCTGAAAGCGTTCAGGTGGCGTACTTTTGCATCAGCAATAGCCGCCAGCCTGACATTTAATCCTGTTAATGGCGATTAATTCAGAAGGTCAGCACTTTATCCGCCGCCAGCGTCCACTGCGCCAGCTCGACCAGCGTTCCCACTTCCACGCCATCTACTAATGGCAAATGGGTGATCCCGCGTCCGTCCGTACAGGTCTTGCAGAGTTTTACCGGCACATTCTGCGCGGTGAGGATCTCAAGCATCTGCTGGATGTTATAGCCTTCCGCCGGTTTCTGTCCGCGAAGCCCGGCGGTCACCGCATCGGACATTAAAAACAGCTTCAGATCGAGGTCTGACTCCTGCTCGCGCAGGGCGATAGCCAGGCGCAGGCTATTAAACAGAGATTCGCTGCCGTAGGCGGCGCCGTTGGCGACAATCACAATACGTTGCATAAAGACTCCTTTTATCAGGCACGGTTATTGCTTAGCTTTACCTAAAGACGTAATTCGGGAGAGGGTATGAATAATACGACCGGCATGACGCCTGAAGCAATCGGCTGGTTTCATTATGCGCGCCAACTACAAAAACAGCAGCTCCGCAAGCTAACGCAGCAAGGGACGCTGGCGAGCGAAATAAGTGGGTTGGTTCATATGCTGCAGTGCGAGCGCGGCGTCTCCAATATGTGGCTCTCTTCCGATGGCCGCTTGTATGACGCCGAACGCCGGGCTGGCGGGGCGCTGGTGGACGCGCGCTTAAGCGCTTTTTATGCTGCGCTGCAACCGGCGCGGGAATCCTCCAGTAGCGCGCTCTGTTGGCGAATAGCCAGCGCGGTGTGGTATCTGGCGCAACTTCCGGCGCTGCGAGCGGCGGTGCAAGGCCGCACGGTGGACGCTCAGGAGGCCACTCAGCGCTTTAGCCGTATTATTCGCCATTTATTGAATATCGTGCCGCAGTTGAATGACAGCATAGACGATCCGCAGATCGCCAGGCGTATGGTCGCCCTGTACAGCTTTATGCAGGGTAAAGAGCTGGCCGGCCAGGAGCGCGCGCTGGGGGCGTTGGGCTTTGCGCGAGGCCAATTTAACGGCGAGCTCCGGCAGCAGCTGGTTGACCGCATTGACGGTCAGCAGCCCTGTTTTGACAGCTTTCAGGCACTTTCCGGTCTGCCACGGGCGCTTGAGCTGCTGCAGGGTTGCGAAGCCGGGCGCGAGATAGAGCAACTGCGGCGCATCGCCTGTACCCGCCAGCCCTCGGCGGACGAAGGGGCCGCGGCGCAGCGCTGGTTTAGCCTGCAAACTGAACGGCTTGAGCAGATGCGCGGTCTGGAGGAGGCGTTGATTGCCGACCTGCTCAGCGCGACCCGGCAGTTGCTCGAACGTGGAGAAGACGATATGCCTCCGCTGCAATGGCCTGAAGAAGAAGGCGGCGATAGCCTGACTTTGCGCCTGGATAAGCAGCTGCTGCCGCTGGTCCGCCAGCAGGCGTGGGAACTTGAGCAACTTTCCGGCCAACTGGCTTCACTGAAAGCCACGCTTGAAGAGCGCAAGATTATTGATAAGGCGAAAGCGCTGCTGATAAGCCATCAAGGGATGCAGGAAGAACAAGCCTGGCAGGCGCTGCGTAAAATGGCGATGGATAAGAACCAGCGGATGGTTGAAATCGCCCGCGCGTTGCTAACGGTGAAAGCCCTGCTGCCGGACTCATCGTCAAATTGAATGCACAATCAGCGGGCAGGCATTGCCTGACGATGGTGCAATAGTTTACGCGGGGAGCGGTAAAACAACGTCTGGCGGGCAATGATAAATTGGCATCCGCTTTGCATTACTGAATTTGAGTGAATCAACAATTTGAGATAACGGACCAACGGCGGTCTGAGGGTCTCTGGATAAAGGCGTCCTGCGGTGCGAAAGCACTGCCGGGCGCTTTTTTTTGCGCGTTCTGGAGCGGCTATGGGCGATAAAGTTTTTATTTCACGACGGCGTTTTTTGCAGGCCGGGGCGGCGCTGGGCGGCGCTATGCTGCTGCCCGGCGTGATGCAGGCGGCGTGGGCGGCGGGTTCCGATAAACCGGAGTTGGCCACCGTGCGGGTTGGATTCATCCCGCTAACCGACTGCGCGCCGCTGGCGATCGCGGCACTGAAAGGATTCGATAAAAAGTATGGCATCAGCCTGCAGCCAAGTAAGGAGGCCAGCTGGGCGGCGGTGCGCGATAAGCTGGTTGCCGGCGAACTCGATGCGGCGCATATCCTCTACGGCATGCTGTATGGCCTTGAGCTTGGTATCGCCGGCAAGCCGCAGTCGATGGCCAACCTGATGACCCTGAACCGCAACGGTCAGGCGATCACCCTCTCAAGTGACCTGCAGGCGCAAGGCGTGAGCGATAGTCATGGGCTCAAGCGGCTGATCGACCAAAAAGCGCCTGGCAGCTACACCTTCGCCCATACCTTTCCTACCGGCACCCATGCGATGTGGCTCTATTACTGGCTGGCTAATGCTGGTATCGACCCCTTCGCCGATGTGCGCATGGTGGTCGTGCCGCCGCCGCAAATGGTGATGAACATGCGCATCGGCAATATGGTCGGCTTCTGCGTCGGCGAACCGTGGAACGCGCGTGCGATTAACGATCGCATTGGCTTTACGGCGGCAACCAGCCAGCAGATCTGGCCGGATCATCCAGAAAAAATCCTCGGCGCGCGCAGCGATTGGGTGGCGCGCTATCCAAATACCGCAAGGGCGCTGGTGGCGGCGCTGCTGGAGGCCCAGCGCTGGATTGAAGCGTCTGCCGACAACACCCGCGAAACCGCGCGGATCCTCGCCAGACGGGCGTGGCTCAACACCAAAGAACAGTACCTTAGCGGTCGAATGCTTGGCGAATACGACAACGGCATCGGCAAACGCTGGCGCGACGATCACCCCATGCGCTTCTTTCAGCAGGGCGAAGCCAGCTATCCGTGGCTCTCCGACGGCATGTGGTTCTTAACCCAATTCCGCCGCTGGGGCCTGCTGAAAAACGCGCCGGATTACCAGGCGGTAGCGCAGCGTATCAACCGCATCGACCTGTGGAAAGAGGCGGCGCAGGCCGTGGGCGGTATCACTGCGCCAACGCAAACGCTACGCAGCAGCACGCTGCTGGACGGCAAAGTGTGGAACGGCGTCGACCCGGAAGGGTACGCCGCCAGTTTCGCCATTCAACATAAGGGGGCATGAGATGAAACCAGCCATTAACACGCAGCCGCGCACGCAGACCTCACCCGCGCCGGGCGAAATCATTGTCCTGCCGCCGTTGCAGGTGCGCAAAGCTACGCCGTCCGCCAGGCGCTGGCTGAACGCCGCGCTGCAACGTCTGCTGCCGCCGCTGCTGGGCCTGGCTCTGCTGCTGCTCGGCTGGCAGCTGGCGGCGATTGGCGCGAAAGGCTTCCCGACGCCGTTGAGCACTCTGGATTCGGCGCTGACGCTGTTTTCCGACCCCTTCTACCGCGACGGACCGAACGATATGGGCATCGGCTGGAACGTGCTGGCTTCGCTGCAACGGGTCGCGGTGGGCTTTGGTTTGGCGGCGCTGGCCGGTATTCCGCTGGGCTTTCTTATCGGCCGCTCGCTGTTCTTTGCGCGAATGTTTAACCCGCTCATCGCGCTGCTGCGCCCGGTGAGTCCGCTGGCGTGGTTACCGATTGGCCTGCTGCTGTTCCAGAAGGCGGAACCGGCTTCCAGCTGGACCATTTTTATCTGCTCTATCTGGCCGATGGTCATTAACACCGCGGAAGGCGTCAGGCGCATCCCGCAGGACTATCTCAATGTGGCTCGCGTGCTGCAGCTGTCGGAATGGACGGTGATGCGCAAAATCCTCTTTCCGGCAGTGCTGCCCGCGGTATTAACCGGCGTGCGGCTGTCGATAGGCATTGCCTGGCTGGTGATCGTCGCCGCCGAGATGCTGACCGGTGGGTTGGGTATTGGGTTTTGGATCTGGAATGAATGGAACAACCTCAATGTGGAAAACATCATCATCGCTATCGTCATTATCGGCGTCGTCGGCCTGCTGCTCGAACAGGGGCTCATATTGCTCGCCCGCCGCTTCAGTTGGCAGGAAAAATAAGGAGTCGCTATGAAACCATTAATTCAGGTGCAGGCCGTCAGTCAACGCTTTAACACCGCCAGCGGCGAGTTCCTGGCGCTGCAAAACGTCTCATTTGATATTCACGAAGGGGAAACCATCAGCCTGATTGGCCACTCCGGATGCGGCAAATCCACGCTGTTGAATCTGATTGCCGGGATTACCCAGCCCACTGAGGGCGGGCTGCTATGCGATAACCGTGAAATTTCCGGGCCGGGGCCTGAACGGGCGGTGGTGTTCCAGAACCATTCGCTGCTGCCATGGCTGAGCTGTTTTGACAACGTGGCGCTGGCGGTGGATCAGGTGTTTCGCCGTACCATGAGCAAGGCAGAGCGCCGGGAGTGGATTGAGCACAATTTACAGCGAGTACAGATGGGGCACGCGCTGCACAAACGTCCGGGGGAGATCTCCGGCGGTATGAAGCAGCGCGTTGGCATCGCGCGCGCGCTGGCGATGAAGCCAAAAGTGTTACTGCTTGATGAGCCTTTTGGCGCGCTGGACGCGCTCACCCGAGCCCATCTGCAGGATGCGGTAATGCACATCCAGCAGGAACTAAACACCACCATTGTCGTGATCACCCACGACGTCGATGAGGCGGTGCTGCTTTCCGACCGGGTGTTAATGATGACCAATGGCCCGGCCGCGACGATCGGCGAGATCCTTGACGTTAATCTGCCGCGTCCACGTAACCGGGTCCAACTGGCGGATGATAAACACTACCACCACCTGCGTCAGCAGATCCTCCATTTCCTCTACGAAAAGCAGCCGAAAGCGGCGTAAGGCGGAATGATGCGGCGACTGGTGATTATCGGCAACGGTATGGCGGCAACCCGGCTGGCTGAGAAGCTGGCGGCGCGCGCGCAGGGGCGTTTCATCATCACGCTAATCGGCGATGAACCGCAGCCGGCCTACAACCGCATTCAGCTCTCGCCGGTACTCGGCGGGGAAAAAACGGCGGCGCAAATACAACTGCTGCCGACGGAGTGGTACGCCCAGCATGGTGTCCGCGTGCGGCTTGGCGAGGCGGTCAGCGAAGTGGATGTCGCCGGGAGAAGGCTACGCGTCGGCGGCGACTGGCTGGAATGGGATGAACTGGTGTTCGCCACCGGGTCGCAGCCGTTTATCCCGTCGCTGCCGGGTATTGAGCGCCCTCAGGTATTCGCCTTTCGCACCCTGGCGGATGTTAAAGACATCCTTGCAATCCCCGGCCCGGCGGTGGTAATCGGCGGCGGCGTACTGGGCGTGGAGGCCGCGGCGGCGCTGCGCCGTCACGGTGGGGAAGTGACGCTACTCCATCGCGGTAGCGGTTTGATGGAGCCACTTACCGATGCTTTCGCTGCGGAACAGTTAAAACAACAGCTTGAGGCACGCGGCATCCGCTGCGTGCTGGAGAGCCGAATTGCCGCTATTGACGAACAGCATGTGCGGCTGGAAGACGGGCGCACTTTTGCCGCCAGCCGGGTGGTGTTAGCCACCGGCGTGCGGCCGGATATCCGTCTGGCGACGCGCAGCGGCGTAGCCTGCCAGCGGGGGATTATCGTCGACCGCCGGATGGCGACCTCGCTGCCGGGGATCAGCGCTATCGGCGAGTGTTGTGAGATTGACGGCCAAACCTGGGGACTGGTGGCTCCCTGTTTGCGCCAGGCCGATGTGTTAGTTGAACGCCTGTGCGGGGCTCCCGGCGAAGAGTTCAGCTGGCAGGACGGCGGTACCCGGTTGAAGGTCACCGGTATCGAGTTTTTTAGCGCTGGCGAACAGCAGGCCGGCGAGCAGGACCAGATCTACAGCAGTTGGGACCCCATCGATCGCCACTACCGTCGCCTGCTGATCCGCGATGGCCGGCTGCACGGCGTGCTGCTGCTGGGCGACTGCCTGCAGGCGGCGCCGCTTACCGCGCTGCTCGGCAGCGATAGGTCTCCTTCAGCGGAGTGGCTTTTTGACCCATCTATAACGCAGCCGCGGGCTGCAGGAAAAATGACGATGACTAAACCTGTATTAGTGCTGGTCGGACACGGCATGGTCGGCCACCATTTTCTTGAGCAATGCGTGAGCCGGAACCTGCACCAGCAGTACCGTATCGTGGTTTTTGGCGAAGAGCGCTATGCCGCCTATGACCGGGTTCATCTCTCGGAATATTTCGCCGGGCGCAGCGCAGAGTCGCTATCGCTGGTAGAGGGAGACTTTTTTAGCCAGTACGGGATTGAGCTGCGGCTAGGGGAGACGATCGCGGAAATCGATCGTCCGGCGCGAATCGTGCGCGATGCCCACGGCCATGAAACCCATTGGGATAAGCTGGTGCTGGCGACCGGCTCCTATCCCTTCGTGCCGCCAATCCCCGGTAACGATGAAGAAGGCTGCTTCGTCTATCGTACGCTTGACGATCTTGACCGCATTGCCGCCCGCGCCGCCACTGCGCAGAGCGGGGTGGTCATCGGAGGCGGGCTGTTGGGGCTGGAAGCCGCTAACGCGTTAAAACAGTTGGGGCTTAAGACCCATGTGGTGGAGTTCGCCGCCAACCTGATGGCGGTGCAGTTGGATAACGGCGGCGCGGCGATGCTGCGGGAGAAAATTCTCGATCTGGAGGTTGGCGTGCACACCAGCAAAGCGACGACCGCGATAGTGCGCACCGCCGAGGGGCTGCAGCTTAACTTTGCCGATGGCGATACGCTGCAGACCGATATGGTGGTCTTTTCCGCCGGGATCCGCCCGCAGGATGCGCTGGCGCGCGGCGCAGGCCTGGCAATCGGCGAACGCGGCGGTATCGGTATCGATGACCACTGCCGGACCTCGGACGCAGATATATTGGCGATTGGCGAATGCGCGCTGTGGGACAACAAAATTTATGGCCTGGTGGCGCCGGGCTATCATATGGCGCGCACCGCAGCGGCGCAGTTGGCTGGCGAAGCGGCCCGCTTTAGCGGCGCCGATATGAGCACCAAACTCAAACTGCTCGGCGTGGATGTAGCGTCGTTTGGCGATGCTCACGGACGTACAGCTGGTTGCCAGAGCTATCAATGGACCGATGGTCCGCGGCAGATCTACAAAAAGATCGTTGTTAGCGCTGATGGCAAAACGCTGCTGGGCGGCGTACTGGTGGGCGATGCCGGTGACTACGCGACGCTGTTGCAGATGATGCTGAACGGCATGGCGCTACCGTCTCGTCCGGAAAGTCTGATCCTCCCGGCCATCGATGGGGCCACGACGAAAGCGATGGGGGTGGCGGCGCTGCCGGATAGCGCGCAGATTTGCTCTTGCCATAACGTCAGTAAGGGAGACATTTGCCAGGCGGTCAGCGCCGGAGCGGGCGATATGGCGGCGATAAAAAGCTGCACTAAAGCGGCGACCGGCTGCGGCGGCTGCAGCGCGCTGGTCAAACAGGTGATGGAACACCAGCTTGCCGGGCAGGGCGTCGAGGTTAAAAAAGATATCTGCGAGCATTTTCCGTGGTCGCGGCAGGAGATCTATCATCTGGTACGAGTCAACCACATCCATACCTTCGATCAGCTCATTAGCCGTTACGGGCAGGGCCACGGCTGTGAAGTGTGTAAACCGCTGGTGGCGTCGGTACTGGCCTCCTGCTGGAATGAGTATCTGCTGAAACCGGCGCATCTGCCGCTGCAGGACACCAACGATCGCTACTTCGCCAATATTCAGAAAGACGGTACTTACTCGGTGGTGCCGCGGATGGCCGCAGGCGAAGTGACACCGGACGGGCTTATCGCTATCGGCCAGATCGCCAAACGTTACCAGCTGTACAGTAAAGTGACCGGAGGACAGCGTATCGACCTGTTTGGCGCGCGGCTGGAGCAACTGCCGGACATCTGGCGCGAACTGGCGGCGGCGGGATTTGAAACCGGACACGCCTACGGCAAATCATTACGCACGGTAAAATCCTGCGTCGGCTCGACCTGGTGCCGCTATGGGGTTCAGGATTCAACGGGGCTGGCGGTAAGGCTTGAACATCGTTACAAGGGGCTGCGCGCGCCGCACAAAATCAAAATGGCGGTCTCGGGCTGTACCCGCGAATGTGCCGAAGCGCAAGGTAAAGACATCGGGGTTATTGCGACTGAAAAGGGCTGGAATCTTTACGTCTGCGGCAACGGCGGGATGAAACCGCGCCATGCGGACCTCTTTGCGAGTGACCTTGATGACGCCAGCCTAATCCGTACCGTCGATCGGTTGTTGATGTTTTATATTCGCACCGCCGACCGCCTGCAGCGCACCAGTAGCTGGATGGATAACCTTGAAGGCGGCGTGGCGTATCTACGCGAGGTGATCTTGCACGATAGTCTCGGTATCGGCGATGAGCTGGAGCAGGAGATGGCGCGGGTGGTGGATAGCTACCAGTGCGAATGGCAGACCACCCTGAACGATCCACAGCGGCTGGCGCTATTCCGTTCCTACGTTAACAGCGATGAGGCCGATGAGGCGGTGCAGCGGCAAATCCTGCGCGGTCAGCCGCAGCTGGTGGCGCCGCAAGGGCTTGGGCAACCGGCCCTGCCGTCGCGGCCGTGGCAGGCGATCTGCGATCTGGACGCGATCCCGCCGCAGGCGGGGATCGGCGCGCGCCTCGGCGAGCGGCAAATTGCGCTGTTCCGCTTCGGCGAGCAAGTTTATGCGCTGGATAACCAGGAACCCGGCAGCGAGGCCAACGTGTTATCGCGCGGCATTTTAGGCGACGCGGGCGGCGAGCCGATCGTTATTTCGCCGCTGTATAAACAGCGGATTCGCTTGCGAGATGGTCGCTTGTACGACAGCGGCGAGCCGTCGGTGCGCGCGTGGCCGGTGAAGATCGAACAGGGCAAAGTGTGGGTCGGCAACCAGGCATTGCTGCTGCGCGCGGAGGCGAGCTGATGAGCGAAACCCGAACCACCTGCCCATACTGTGGCGTCGGCTGCGGGGTTATCGCCCGCGTTGAACCCAGCGGAACCGTCACGATTCGCGGCGATGAAAACCATCCTGCCAACTTTGGCCGCTTGTGCGTAAAAGGGGCGGCGCTTGGGGAAACGACCTCGCTTACCGGGCGATTATTACATCCTGAAGTCGATGGCCGGGCGGTCGGCTGGCCGCAGGCGCTGGCGGAGGCGGGTTCACGTCTGCGCGACATTATTGAGCGCTACGGCCCGAAGGCGGTCGCGTTTTACGCTTCCGGTCAGCTGTTAACTGAGGATTATTACGCCGCCAACAAGTTGATGAAGGGCTTTATCGGCGCCGCCAATATCGATACGAATTCGCGGTTATGTATGTCATCGGCGGTCACTGGCTATAAGCGGGCGCTCGGCGCGGACGTCGTGCCGTGCAGCTATGAAGATGTCGAGCAAAGCGATCTGGTGGTGCTGGTGGGCTCCAACGCCGCCTGGGCGCATCCGGTTCTCTATCAGCGGTTGGCGCAGGCGAAACGCGATAATCCGCGGTTGCGGATCGTGGTGGTGGATCCGCGACGCACCGCGACCTGCGATATTGCCGACGATCATCTGGCCTTGGCGCCCGGTAGCGATGGCGGGCTATTTGTCGGCCTGCTTAATGCTATTGCCGCCAGCGGTGAAATGGCGGCGGGTTTTCGCGACCAGCGGCAGGCGCTGACCATCGCCGCGCAATGGAGCGTGGAAAAAGCGGCCGCTTTCTGCGGCCTGCCGCCGGAGCAGGTGGCTCGCTTTTATCGTGATTTTATCGCTGCACCGCGCGCTATCACGCTGTACACCATGGGAATTAATCAGTCCGCCAGCGGCAGCGATAAGTGCAACGCGATTATCAATGTCCATCTTGCCAGCGGGAAGTTTGCCCGCCGTGGCTGCGGGCCGTTTTCGCTGACCGGTCAACCCAACGCCATGGGCGGGCGTGAAGTGGGGGGGCTGGCGACGATGCTGGCGGCGCATATGAATTTTGAGCCGCAGGACCTGCAGCGATTAGCGCGCTTTTGGGGCAGCGAGCGACTGGCGCAGACGCCGGGGCTAACCGCCGTCGAACTCTTCGCCGCGATTGGACGCGGCGAGGTCAAAGCGGTGTGGATTATGGGGACCAATCCGGTGGTCTCACTGCCCGATAGCCACGCGGTGAGTCAGGTGCTGTCCAGGTGTCCGCTGGTGATGGTCTCCGATGTCGCCGCCAATACTGATACCGGTCGCTTTGCCCATATCCGCTTTCCGGCGCTGGCATGGGGCGAAAAAAACGGTACCGTGACTAACTCGGAGCGGCGAATTTCGCGTCAGCGGGCTTTTTTGCCGCCGCCGGGGGAGGCGAAAGCCGACTGGTGGATCATTTCCCGTCTCGCCGCCGAATTAGGTTATGCCCGGGCTTTTTCATGGCAACATCCGCATGAGGTGTTTTGTGAACACGCGGCGCTCTCAGGGTTTGAAAATGACGGTCAGCGGGCGTTTGATATTGGCGGGCTGGCGGACCTCAGCCGGGAGTCGTGGGATGCCCTGGCGCCGGTGCGCTGGCCGGTGAGCCGCAGCGCAGCGCCCTGGCGGTTAACGGAGGGCTGGCACGGCGACGGCAGGTTGCGGATGGTGCCGGTGTCGCCGCAGCCGACCCGGGCGCGGACCGAGGCATTTTATCCATTGATCCTCAATAGCGGACGTATTCGCGATCAGTGGCATACCATGACCCGCACCGGCGACATACCGCGGTTGATGCAGCATATTGCCGAACCGGTCGTCGAGGTGGCGCCTGCCGATGCTCGTCGATTTGAATTACGTGAGGGAGAACTGGCTCGCGTCTGGTCGCGCCACGGCGTGATGATTGCAAAGGTGATAGTTAGCGAAGGGCAGCGCGCCGGTTCGCTCTTTGTGCCGATGCACTGGAATAATCAGTTTGCCCGCCAGGGACGGGTCAATAATTTACTGGCGGCGGTCACCGATCCGCATTCCGGCCAGCCGGAGAGCAAGCAGTCGGCGGTAGCAATAGCGCCGTGGCGGCCGCTGTGGCAAGGGGAGCTATTATCTCGCGAGCCCTTGCCGTTGCCATCCTCGCTGCACTGGCGGCGGCGGGCGGCGGTAGGGCTCAGCCATTTGTCGCTGGCCGCGGACACCGGCCCGCAAAGCTGGCTGAGCGAGTGGTGTCGCAAACAGGGATGGCAGTTGCAAATTGCCGAAGGCGGTGGGCTGTGGAACCTACTGGCCTGGCACGACGGACAATTGATGCTCGGCTGCTGGAGCGATATTAAGCCGCCGCAAATCGATGCTGAATGGCTGTATACGGCGTTCCGGACGCCGCCGCAGACCGCCGGGCTACGCCATGCGTTGCTCAGCGGCCGTAAGGGCGGCGACAGCGCGCCGCGTGGGCAGACTATCTGCAGTTGCTTTAGTATCGGTGAGCGGCAGATCGGCGAGGCGGTTGCCGGCGGTTGCGTCAGCGTAGAGGCGCTTGGCGCGAAGCTCAAGTGCGGCACCAACTGTGGTTCCTGTATTCCGGAACTCAAAGCGCTGCTGGCGGCAAATCAAACTCGAACGCCGGTTTGATGATAGGGGAAAGCAAACGCCAACCGGTTTCAGTTTATTCCTGGAATGGCCTACAGGGCTGCGGGGAAGGGCAAAAAACGATAAACTAACGTGATGTTGTTATTCCCCGTGAGCTTACGTTAATCCGTTTGATGCCTTTGCCGTACCGCTTAACCCCATCACTGACGCTTCTCCTGCTGCTGACAGGCGCTCCCGCCTGGGCGCTGATTGCCAACGATAGCAGTATGCCGCCGCAAACTACGCTGCCTGATTTAGGGATAGCGCCGCAGGTCGACGACGATGCCAAACATTTCGCCGAGATGGCCAAGAAATTCGGCGAAGCCAGCATGAGCGATAACGGACTCACCACCGGCGAGCAGGCGCGAATGTTCGCCATAGGCAAAATCGGCAATGAGTTCAGCCATCATCTGGAAAACTGGCTGTCGCCGTGGGGGAATGCCAATATCGACCTGTTGGTGGATAAAGAGGGTAACTTCACCGGCAGCAAGGGGAGCTGGTTTGTGCCGCTGCAGGACAATGAACGTTACCTCACCTGGAATCAATATTCGGTTACCCGGCGCGAGAACGATCTGGTGGGCAATGTTGGGCTCGGCCAGCGCTGGCGTGTCGGTGGCTGGCTGCTGGGCTATAACTCCTTTTACGACAAAGTGCTCAGCGAGAGTCTGGCGCGCGGCAGTATCGGCGCGGAAGCCTGGGGCGAGTACTTGCGCTTATCGGCCAACTATTACCACCCACTTGGCGACTGGCAGTTGCGGGAAAACCAGACTCAGGAACAGCGGATGGCCGTCGGCTATGACGTCACTGCCCAGGCGCGATTGCCATTTTATCAGCACATCAATACCAGCGTCAGCGTTGAACAGTATTTCGGCGATAGTGTCGATCTGTTTCATTCCGGTACCGGATATCACAATCCGGTGGCGGTTTCGGTGGGACTGAATTACACCCCGGTACCGCTGGTGACGGTCACCGCTAAACACAAACAGGGTGAAAATGGCGTCAGCCAGAATAATGTCGGCCTGAAGCTGAATTATCGTTTTGGGGTACCGCTGAAACAGCAACTGGCGGCGGATGAAGTGGCTATCAGCAACTCGCTGCGCGGCAGCCGCTACGATAGCCCGGAACGCGATAATCTGCCGGTAGTGGAATATCGACAGCGTAAGAATCTGACGGTGTATCTGGCGACGCCGCCGTGGGATTTGCACTCCGGCGAAACGGTACAGCTGAAGCTGCAAATTAATAGCCTGCACGGCATTAAATCGCTGCATTGGCAGGGGGATACTCAGGCGCTAAGCCTGACGCCGCCGGTTAATGCCAACAGTGCGGATGGCTGGAGCATCATTATGCCGGTTTGGAACAGCGAGCCGGGCGCGGTGAATCGC
Source organism: Klebsiella sp. 141203 (assembly GCF_032601985.1). NCBI lineage: Bacteria > Pseudomonadati > Pseudomonadota > Gammaproteobacteria > Enterobacterales > Enterobacteriaceae > Klebsiella > Klebsiella sp. 141203. The sequence goes on from NZ_JAQIRL010000002.1 coordinate 842,389, forward strand.
TGGCGTCTGTCGGTGGTGGTTGAAGATAAATCGGGTCAGCGCGTCTCTTCCAATGAGATCGCACTGGCGCTGACCGAGCCGCTGGTGACGTTTACGGCTCCCGACGTTTCCTGGACGGAATCGCCTTAGAAGATCCGTTCCTGGTGAACCCAGACGGCGGCTTCAACCCGTGATTTCAGCTTCATTTTCTTCAGCATGTGTTTCACGTGCACTTTAACGGTGCTTTCGGTGATATCCAGGCGGCGGGCAATCATTTTGTTCGGCAGGCCCTGGGCAATCAGCTTCAGGATATCGCGCTCGCGCGGGGTCAGCTGGCTGATGTCGCGGTCGGACGTGGCGCGATTAGCGCGCAGGCTGGCGGCCAGTACCGGGGTTAACGCTTCACTTAATACCATTTCGCCTGCAGCGGCCTGCTGCAGCGCTTTCAGCAGATCTTCTGGTTCCATATCTTTCAACAGGTAGCCGTCGGCGCCGCGTTTCAGGGCGGTCACTACGTCCTCTTCATGATTGGAGACGCTGAATACCACTACGCGGCCGGAGAGCGATTTTTCCCGCAGCTTGTCGAGCGTTTCGAGGCCGTTCATGCCCGGCATATTAAGGTCCAGTAGAATCAGGTCCGGATCCAGCGATTCCGCCAGTTCGATACCTTGTTCGCCATTACTGGCTTCGCCGATAACCTGAATGTCCGGCGCCATGCTAACCAGTTGCTTTACGCCAGTGCGCAGCATGGGATGATCATCAATGAGAAGGATGGTTGCCCGTTCCTGTTGACTCATAGGGGTCTCCTTATTGGATTGAAAACGATTTTTCCGGGATAAACGTCACCACGACTTCGGTACCGCCGGTCTCCCGGCGGCGCACCTGACAGTCGCCGCGCAAGCTTTGCGCGCGATCCCGCATAATAATTAAACCGTAATGGTTACTTCGCTCCGCGTTTTCCGGTACCCCGCGGCCGTTATCGGCAACGACTAAACGTACCTGATTATCGCGTTGTGACACGGTCACGGTGACTTCCGTCGCGTTGGCATGCTTCAACGCATTGCTTAACGCCTCGCGGGCGATCTGCAGCAGGTGAATCGCCTGATGCGACGGGACAAAACGCGGCGGCAACTGATAATCCAGTTGTACCGTGAAACCAAAGTGCGCGCTGTACTCCTGACAGCTGGCCTCCAGCGCCGGGCGCAGACCCGCCTCGGTAAGCTGCAGACGGAAGGTGGTTAACAGCTCCCTTAACTGCGCCCATGAGGTGTTGAGTTCGTTGCGGATCTGCCCCAACAGCAGCCGGCTTTCATCCGGCAGGCTATCGCCCTGCATCTGCAGACAGCTCACCTGCATCTTCATGCACGAGAGTGACTGGGCGATAGAGTCGTGAAGCTCGCGGGCGATGGTCGCACGCTCTTCCATCACGATGAGCTGCTGCTGTTTTTCCTGATGGCGATCCAGCGCCAGGGTGCTGGTCAACTGCTCCACCAGCGTATCCACCAGTTGCTGTTGGTCATGGCTCAGGTGGCGGCCAACCGGCAGCGTTGCCAGCAGAATGCCATACTGGTTATGCGCGTCTGAAAGTCGCCATTTCAGCGTTGTGCCGCCATCCGGCAGCGGGGGAAGATCGCGCGGACACAGATAGCAGCCTTTATCATCGCACTCGATATCGGAGTGGCAGGCAAACTCCTGATGATTGTCTTCATCCTCAAGGTCATAAACCCGCACTTCAATATCACGTAGCAACGTCAGCCCTTGCAGACCGTTCAGCACCGGTGAGATGCGCTCACACAGCGGAGCGCTGGAGTGTAACCGACGGTTGGCCTGCCATAAAAAGGCCAGGATCTCGTTTTTCTGCTCGAGCCCGGCAGTCTTTTCCTGTACCCGTCGTTCAAGCACGGCGTAGCTTTCCGCCAGCTCTTCCGACATGTTATTCAACGCCATGCCGAGGGTCGCCATTTCGTTGCGCCCGCTAATGTGCGCGCGCTGGGTAAAGTCGCGCTGGCTGACCGCCCGCGCCATACCCAGTAACTGTTTCCACGGTCGCAGCAGACGGGCGCGTAGCCAGATGATGGTAAAGATCAGCAGCAGCGCCATGCCAACGGCGAGGATCCGGTGGATCCAGACCACGCGCTCGATACGTTGTTCGGTGGTGTGGTCGAAGGCGGTCACCAATTGGTCAATACGGTCGACAAAATCGGCGACATCCTGTGCCACGTCGCTTTGCCTGACGGCCTGTTTCATACCTGGTCCCAGCGACAACTGCCAATATTGCTGTAGCGCTTTCAGCTGGACTTCCTGGCCGTCACGACGCGCGGAGTATTGCAACTCCGGGCTGAAAACGGTAGCGGTCATATCGTTAAACAGTTTTTGATCGTTGTCCGTTAGCGGAATAGCCGCCAGCAGGCGGTAGCTCTGCATACGCAACGAGCCGGCCTTGTTAATGGCGTGGGCGCTGCCCTGCACCCCATGCACCAGGCGGGCGGATATCGCCATGCCGGCCACGCCGATGATGGTGGCGAGCAGCACGATTAACGCCAGCTGATTAACCAACGTGAGCGGCGTAAAAAGACGTTTTAACATGGAATGGGTGGCTCCTGATGGGTCATCTCTCCGGGAGTGGCGCTTATTCTCAGCTATCCCCTGGAGTATACCCATACCCCTAAGGTATTACTCCTTAATTGTCGGTGGTAGACGCCGTGGTGGGAGGGATAACCAGAAACCCGGCAGCCGCGTGAAAAACCACACTTTTTTTCTCATAATTATCTACTCACTTCGGAGCATGATTTATTTTTGCACAAAATGGCCCGCGCTTTTCCTTTGATTTATATCAACTTACAGCCTTGAGCAACCCCTAAGGTAGCATCAGGAAATATGAATAATCAGAGGTATCTATGAGTCACTCTTCAATCCCGGAGAAGGCTAACAGCTCAGTCATCACCGACTGGCGTCCTGAAGATCCTGAGTTTTGGCAACAGCGCGGCCACCGTGTGGCGAGCCGTAATTTGTGGATCTCCGTTCCCTGCCTTTTACTGGCGTTCTGCGTCTGGATGTTGTTCAGCGCCGTCGCCGTGAATCTTAATAAAGTTGGCTTTCAGTTTACTACCGATCAGCTGTTTATGCTGACCGCGCTCCCGGCCCTTTCCGGCGCATTGCTGCGCGTACCTTATGCCTTTATGGTCCCGCTGTTCGGCGGCCGCCGCTGGACGGCGTTCAGTACCGGTATCATGATTATTCCGTGCGTATGGCTGGGCTTCGCGGTACAGGATACCTCTACGCCGTTTAGCGTGTTCGTGATTATCTCTCTGCTGTGCGGCTTTGCCGGCGCTAACTTTGCATCCAGTATGGCGAACATCAGCTTCTTCTTCCCGAAAGAGAAGCAGGGCGGCGCGCTGGGCGTTAACGGTGGGCTTGGCAACATGGGCGTCAGCGTGATGCAGCTGGTTGCGCCGCTGGTGGTCTCGCTCTCTATCTTTGCCGTATTTGGCGGAAGCGGTAGCGAGCAACCGGATGGCTCAATGCTGTATCTGGAAAACGCCGCGTGGATCTGGGTGCCTTTCCTGATTATCTTTACCCTGGCAGCGTGGTTCTTTATGAACGACCTGTCGGCCTCGAAAGCGTCACTGAGCGAACAGCTGCCGGTACTTAAACGCCTGCATCTGTGGATTATGGCGCTGCTGTATCTGGCGACCTTTGGTTCCTTTATCGGTTTCTCCGCCGGGTTTGCGATGCTGTCAAAAACCCAGTTCCCGGACGTGCAGATCCTGCACTACGCCTTCTTCGGTCCGTTTATTGGCGCGCTGGCGCGTTCGATGGGCGGGGCGATTTCCGACCGACTCGGCGGGACCCGCGTGACGCTGGTGAACTTCGTGGTGATGGCGGTTTTCTGCGCGTTACTGTTCCTGACTCTGCCGACCAACGGTCAGGGCGGCAACTTCATCGCCTTCTTCGCGGTATTTATGGTGCTGTTCCTGACCGCCGGACTGGGCAGCGCCTCTACCTTCCAGATGATTTCCGTTATTTTCCGTAAGCTTACGATGGATCGCGTGAAAGCGCAGGGTGGTAGCGAAGCGCAGGCGATGCGTGAAGCGGCAACGGATACCGCCGCGGCGCTGGGCTTTATTTCGGCGATTGGCGCGATCGGTGGTTTCTTTATTCCGAAAGCGTTTGGTATTTCGCTGGATCTGACCGGCTCGCCGGCCGGGGCAATGAAAGTCTTCCTCGTGTTCTATATTGCCTGCGTAGTGATCACATGGGCGGTATACGGCCGTAAACAGAAATAAGTCTTTTCTTAACGGTAAGTGACAGGGCGCGCCATAGGGTGCGCCCTTTTTATTATTTGTTGTTAGTTACAACATGCTTTTAATCTGCGCAAGGTTGTTGAATTCAGGGAGATAACTATCGATATGCTATCTACCACTTAATACCTAAGCGCGGCATAAATCCCGGTTAACATTCTGTCATATTTAAAATAATCCTTATAAAACAATTGGATATTTAATAAATATCGTTACTACTTTGGTGGTATCTGTGGGTGGGGTGCGGATTTATAAGCTATTTCGCATTGATCGCCATCAATTCTCCTCTTCCGGCATGGCGCTATTTTCGCTGCAAATCCAGCAATGTCGATTTATCAGAGAGCCGTCAGGCTCCATATCAGGAGAAACCCGATGAGTAAATTTCTGGACCGGTTTCGCTACTTCAAACAGAAGGGTGAAACCTTTGCCGATGGGCACGGCCAGCTTCTTAAAACCAACCGGGATTGGGAGGATGGATACCGCCAGCGTTGGCAGCATGACAAAATCGTGCGTTCCACTCACGGTGTGAACTGCACCGGCTCATGCAGCTGGAAAATTTATGTCAAAAATGGCCTGGTCACCTGGGAAACCCAGCAGACCGATTATCCGCGCACCCGCCCCGATCTGCCGAACCATGAGCCACGCGGCTGCCCGCGCGGCGCCAGCTACTCCTGGTATCTGTATAGCGCTAACCGCCTGAAATATCCGCTGATGCGTAAGCGTCTGATGAAGATGTGGCGTGAAGCGAAAGTTCAGCATAGCGATCCGGTTGAGGCATGGGCTTCTATTATTGAAGATGCCGATAAAGCGAAAAGCTTTAAACAGGCCCGCGGCCGCGGCGGTTTTGTTCGTTCTTCATGGAAAGAAGTGAACGAACTGATTGCCGCCTCAAACGTCTACACCGTCAAAACTTACGGTCCAGACCGCGTGGCAGGCTTCTCGCCAATCCCGGCGATGTCGATGGTTTCCTACGCGTCCGGCGCCCGTTACCTGTCGTTGATTGGCGGTACCTGCCTGAGCTTCTACGACTGGTACTGCGACCTGCCGCCGGCCTCGCCGATGACCTGGGGCGAACAGACCGACGTGCCAGAATCCGCCGACTGGTACAACTCCAGCTATATCATCGCCTGGGGCTCCAACGTCCCGCAGACCCGTACCCCGGACGCGCACTTCTTTACCGAAGTTCGCTATAAAGGGACCAAAACCGTGGCGATTACTCCGGACTATGCCGAAATCGCCAAGCTGTGCGATCTATGGCTGGCGCCGAAGCAGGGTACCGATGCCGCGATGGCGCTGGCGATGGGCCACGTTATGCTGCGTGAGTTCCACCTCGATAAACCGAGCCAGTACTTCACTGATTACGTACGCCGCTACACCGACATGCCGATGCTGGTTATGCTCGAAGAGCGCGATGGCTACTATGCCGCTGGCCGTATGCTGCGCGCTGCCGACCTGGTTGACTCCCTGGGCCAGGAGCAGAATCCGGAATGGAAAACCGTCGCCTTTGACGAGAAGGGCGAAATGACCGTACCTAACGGTTCTCTGGGCTTCCGCTGGGGTGACAAAGGCAAGTGGAACCTCGAGCAGCGCGATGGTAAAACCGGCGAAGAGATTGAACTGCGTCTGAGCCTGCTTGGCAGCCACGACGATATCGCCAACGTCGGCTTCCCATACTTTGGCGGCGAAGGTTCCGAGCATTTCAACAAAGTCGACCTCGAAAACATTCTGCTGCACAAACTGCCGGTAAAACGCCTGCAGATGGCCGACGGCTCCACCGCGCTGGTGACCACCGTTTATGACCTGACCATGGCGAACTACGGCCTGGAGCGCGGTCTGAACGATGAAAACTGCGCCACCAGCTACGATGACGTCAAAGCGTACACTCCGGCCTGGGCAGAAAAAATCACCGGCGTACCCCGCGCGCATATCATCCGTACCGCTCGTGAATTTGCCGATAACGCCGATAAGACCCATGGCCGCTCGATGATTATCGTCGGTGCGGGCCTGAACCACTGGTTCCACCTGGACATGAACTACCGCGGGCTGATCAACATGCTGATCTTCTGCGGCTGCGTTGGCCAGAGCGGCGGTGGCTGGGCGCATTACGTTGGTCAGGAAAAACTGCGTCCGCAGACCGGCTGGCAGCCGCTGGCGTTCGCCCTCGACTGGCAGCGTCCGGCACGCCACATGAACAGTACATCGTACTTCTATAACCACTCCAGCCAGTGGCGTTATGAAACGGTCACCGCGCAGGAACTGCTGTCGCCGATGGCGGATAAATCCCGCTACAGCGGACATCTGATCGACTTCAACGTGCGCGCTGAGCGTATGGGCTGGCTGCCGTCGGCGCCGCAGCTGGGCGTGAACCCGCTGCGTATTGCTGACGAAGCGAAGAAAGCCGGCATGACGCCGGTCGATTACACCGTGAAATCGCTGAAAGAGGGGTCTATTCGCTTTGCGGCCGAACAGCCGGAGAACGGTAAAAACCATCCGCGTAATCTGTTTATCTGGCGTTCCAACCTGCTGGGCTCCTCCGGTAAAGGCCATGAATATATGCTCAAGTACCTGCTGGGTACCGAGAACGGTATTCAGGGCAAGGACCTTGGCAAGCAGGGTGGCGTGAAGCCGGAAGAAATCGAGTGGCGGGATAACGGTCTTGACGGCAAACTGGATCTGGTCGTTACGCTCGACTTCCGTCTGTCGAGCACCTGTCTGTACTCTGACATCGTGCTGCCGACCGCAACCTGGTACGAAAAAGACGACATGAATACTTCGGATATGCATCCGTTTATTCACCCGCTGTCTGCCGCCGTTGACCCGGCCTGGGAATCCAAAAGCGACTGGGACATCTATAAAGGTATCGCTAAGAAATTCTCTGAAGTCTGCGTAGGCCACCTCGGCAAAGAAACCGACGTCGTGACGCTGCCGATTCAGCACGATTCCGCCGCAGAAATGGCGCAGCCGTTTGACGTTAAAGACTGGAAAAAAGGCGAATGTGACCTGATCCCAGGTAAAACCGCTCCGCATATTATTCCGGTCGAGCGCGATTACCCGGCGACCTACGAGCGCTTCACCTCTATCGGCCCGCTGCTGGAAACCATCGGCAACGGCGGTAAAGGTATCGCCTGGAATACCCAGAGCGAGATGGACCTGCTGCGTAAGCTCAACTACACCAAGACGGAAGGCCCGGCGAAAGGCCAGCCGAAGCTGGAGACCGCTATCGACGCCGCCGAGATGATCCTCACTCTGGCGCCGGAAACCAACGGTCAGGTAGCCGTGAAGGCGTGGAAAGCGCTGAGCGAATTTACCGGCCGCGAGCATGCGCACCTGGCGCTGAATAAAGAAGATGAGAAGATCCGCTTCCGCGATATTCAGGCGCAGCCGCGTAAGATCATCTCCAGCCCGACCTGGTCTGGCCTGGAAGACGAACATGTCTCCTATAACGCCGGTTATACCAACGTTCACGAGCTGATCCCGTGGCGTACGTTGTCCGGCCGTCAGTCGCTGTATCAGGATCACCAGTGGATGCGCGACTTTGGCGAAAGCCTGCTGGTCTATCGTCCGCCGATTGACACCCGTTCGGTGAAAGCGGTGATGGGCGAGAAGTCCAACGGCAATCCAGAGAAGGCTCTTAACTTCCTGACGCCGCACCAGAAGTGGGGGATTCACTCGACCTACAGCGATAACCTGCTGATGCTAACCCTGTCGCGCGGCGGGCCGATCGTCTGGATGAGCGAAGCGGACGCGAAAGATCTGGGTATCGAAGATAACGACTGGATCGAAGTATTTAACGCCAACGGCGCCCTGACGGCGCGTGCGGTAGTGAGCCAGCGCGTACCGGCCGGAATGACCATGATGTACCACGCGCAGGAACGTATCGTTAACCTGCCTGGCTCTGAAGTCACCGGTCAGCGCGGCGGTATCCACAACTCGGTTACCCGTATTACGCCAAAACCGACCCATATGATCGGCGGCTACGGCCACCTGGCGTACGGCTTTAACTACTATGGCACCGTCGGTTCCAACCGCGATGAGTTTGTTGTGGTACGTAAGATGAAGAACATTAACTGGTTAGACGGCGAAGGTAATGACCAGGTACAGGAGAGCGTAAAATGAAAATTCGTTCACAAGTCGGCATGGTGCTGAATCTCGATAAATGCATCGGCTGCCATACCTGCTCCGTAACCTGCAAAAACGTCTGGACCAGTCGTGAAGGGATGGAGTACGCCTGGTTCAACAACGTAGAAAGTAAGCCGGGCGTCGGTTTCCCGAACGACTGGGAAAACCAGGAAAAATGGAAAGGCGGCTGGATCCGCAAAATCAACGGAAAACTGCAGCCGCGTATGGGCAACCGCGCGATGCTGCTGGGTAAAATCTTCGCCAACCCGCATCTGCCGGGAATCGATGATTACTACGAGCCGTTTGATTTTGACTACCAGAATCTGCATAACGCGCCGGAAAGCAAACATCAGCCGATCGCCCGTCCGCGCTCGCTGATTACCGGCCAGCGGATGGACAAAATTACCAGCGGCCCGAACTGGGAAGAGATCCTCGGCGGCGAGTTTGAAAAACGCGCCAAAGACCAGAACTTCGAAAACATGCAGAAGGCGATGTACGGCCAGTTCGAAAACACCTTCATGATGTATCTGCCGCGCCTGTGCGAGCACTGCCTGAACCCGGCGTGCGTCGCGACCTGCCCGAGCGGTGCCATCTATAAGCGTGAAGAAGACGGTATTGTCCTGATCGACCAGGACAAGTGCCGCGGCTGGCGTATGTGCATCACCGGCTGCCCGTACAAGAAGATCTATTTCAACTGGAAGAGCGGGAAATCCGAGAAATGCATCTTCTGCTACCCGCGTATTGAATCCGGGATGCCGACGGTGTGCTCCGAAACCTGTGTAGGACGTATTCGCTATCTCGGTGTCCTGCTCTACGACGCGGACGCGATTGAAAACGCAGCCAGCACCGAGAACGAGAAAGATCTGTATCAGCGTCAGTTGGACGTCTTCCTCGATCCAAACGATCCAAAAGTGATTGAGCAGGCGTTAAAAGATGGCGTCCCGCAGGGGGTCATTGAAGCCGCGCAGCAGTCGCCGGTTTACAAAATGGCGATGGACTGGAAGCTGGCGCTGCCGCTGCACCCGGAATATCGCACCCTGCCAATGGTCTGGTATGTGCCGCCTCTGTCGCCGATTCAGTCCGCCGCCGATGCGGGCGAACTGGGTAGCAACGGGATCCTGCCGGACGTAGAAAGCCTGCGTATTCCAGTCCAGTATCTGGCGAACCTGCTGACCGCGGGCGATACCCAGCCGGTACTGCTAGCGCTGAAACGTATGCTGGCGATGCGCCACTTCAAACGTGCGGAAACCGTCGACGGCATCGTCGATACCCGCGCGCTGGAAGAGGTTGGGCTGAGCGAAGCGCAGGCGCAGGAGATGTACCGCTATCTGGCCATCGCTAACTACGAAGACCGTTTCGTGGTGCCGAGTAGCCATCGTGAACAGGCCCGCGATGCCTTCCCGGAGAAGAGCGGCTGCGGCTTTACCTTCGGCGATGGTTGCCACGGTTCTGATAGCGAATTCAACCTGTTCAACAGCCGTCGTATCGACGCCATTGACGTTACCAGCAAAACGGAGCCGCACTCATGATTGAACTCGTGATTGTGTCGCGTCTGCTCGAATACCCTGACGCTGCCTTATGGCAGCATCAGCAGGAGATGTTCGAGGCTCTCGCGTCATCGGAAAAACTCGCCAAAGAAGATGCCCAGGCGCTGGGCGTTTTCCTGCGCGATTTAGTGGCTCAGGATCCGCTGGACGCCCAGTCTGCGTACAGCGAGCTGTTTGACCGCGGGCGTGCTACTTCGCTGCTGCTGTTTGAACATGTCCACGGCGAGTCCCGCGATCGCGGGCAGGCGATGGTCGACCTGATGGCGCAGTACGAGCGCCACGGCCTGCTGCTGGATAGCCATGAGCTGCCGGATCACCTGCCGCTGTATCTGGAGTATCTGGCGCAGCTGCCGGAAGAGGAAGCGCTTGGCGGCCTGCGGGACGTTGCGCCGATCCTCGGCCTGCTCAGCGCGCGTCTGCAACAGCGCGAAAGCCGCTATGCGATGCTGTTCGAGCTGCTGTTGAAACTGGCCAATACTCAGGTCGATAGCCAGAAAGTGGCGGAGAAGATCGCCGACGAGGCCCGCGACGATACGCCGCAGGCGTTGGATGCCGTTTGGGAAGAAGAGCAGGTCAAATTCTTTGCCGACCAGGGCTGCGGCGAGTCGGAGATTTCCGCTCACCAGCGTCGTTTTGCCGGAGCCGTGGCCCCGCAATATTTGAATATCTCTAACGGAGGACAGCACTAATGCACTTCCTGAATATGTTCTTCTTTGACATTTATCCGTACATTGCGGGTTCGGTGTTCCTTATTGGCAGCTGGCTGCGCTACGACTACGGTCAGTACACCTGGCGCGCCGCCTCCAGTCAGATGCTGGATCGTAAAGGGATGAACCTGGCGTCAAACCTGTTCCATATTGGGATCCTGGGTATTTTCGCCGGTCACTTCCTCGGCATGCTGACCCCGCACTGGATGTATGAGTCCTTCCTGCCGATCGACGTGAAGCAGAAGATGGCCATGTTTGCCGGCGGCGCGTGCGGCGTGATGACGTTGGTGGGCGGTTTACTGCTGCTCAAGCGCCGTCTGCTGAGCCCACGCGTTCGCGCTACCACCACCACAGCGGATATTCTGATCCTCTCGTTGTTGATGGTGCAATGCGCGCTGGGACTGCTGACCATTCCATTCTCCGCCCAGCATATGGACGGTAGCGAAATGATGAAACTGGTCGGTTGGGCGCAGTCGGTGGTCACCTTCCACGGCGGAGCTTCGCAGCATCTCGATGGCGTGGCGTTTGTCTTCCGCGTTCACCTGGTGCTGGGGATGACGCTGTTCCTGCTGTTCCCGTTCTCTCGTCTGGTTCACATCTGGAGCGCGCCGGTCGAGTACCTGACGCGCAAATACCAGATTGTGCGCGCGCGTCGCTAGTTCATTCGCGACGGCTGACTCACCCCGCCATGGCGGGGTTTTTTTTCGCCCCAACCAAGGTTGTTGCCGGCAGCGGCAAGCAGAATCAGTACCCCTCCAGCCAACTGCAGCGGCGCCAGCGCATGATGGAAAACCAGATAGTCAACCAGAATGGCCACCAGCGGATAGATAAACGAGAGCGAACCGGTGACCGGCGTTGGCAATTTTTGAATCGCGCTATATAAAAGCTGGTACATAATCCCGGTATGGACGATGCCGAGGATTAACAAATAGCGCCAGGGAAAATGGCTGTTAAATTCGGGGTGATGAACCAGCGGTAAAAGCATCACCGTGCCGACGATAACTTGAATAAAAGCGATATGCTGCGCCGGTAGCGGCTGCAGTTTGCGGGCAATAATGGCGGTCAGGGCATAAAAAAATGCCGCGCCTAATGCCAGGATAATACCGGTGACGAGATTATCGCTGTGGGCGGGAGTCAGTTCGCTCGACAGCAGAATCACCACGCCGCTAAAGGCCAGGAGTAACCATCCCCATTTTACCGCGCTTACCTTTTCACCCAGCATCATGCTCAGTAATACCAGCATAAAAGGCTGGGTATTGTAGACCACGGTGGCCATCCCAATAGAAACGCGTGAGTAGGCGGCAAAAAGCAGCAGCCAGTTAATGACCAGCGCGACGCCGCCAAGGATTGCCAGCGCCAGGGTGAAGCGCGTCAGGCGGCTGAATGGCTGTCGACTTAACAAAATAAACAGCAGTAATGCGACCGCGCCAATAAGACAACGCCAGAACACCACATCAATCACCGGTAACCCTGAGAGCAGCACGAACGCGCCAATCGAGCCGGAAATCATCATCGCCAGACTCATTTGCCAGACACCACGAGAAAGCTGCATATATCACCTCCAGAAGTTTTCCATTATTGTCGTGAAAAGCCTGACAGCTTGATATATCTGAATTAAGGTAAGAACAAATGAATGCCTTTATTTATTAGGTGAAATAAATGGAATACATAATTGATGAAATAGACCGGGCGATTCTTGCCTGCCTGACGCAAGATGCCAGAGTTTCGCTTAAGGTATTGAGTGCGCAGGTGGGATTGACCTCGCCGAGTACCGCCGAGCGGGTAAAACGCCTTGAGGAAAAAGGGGTGATTCAGGGTTATAGCGCGCGGGTTAATCTTGCGGCGTTGGGATATAGCCTGCAGGCATTAGTTCGAGTGAGACCGCTACCGGGATTGCTGCAAAAAGTGGATAAATATATCCAGGCGATGCCGGAGTGTATTGAAAGCGACAAGGTCACCGGAGAGGATTGTTTTGTTATGCGTCTCGTGGTCCGTGATATTGCGCAGTTGGATACGATATTGGATGGTCTCGCGGAGTATGCGCAGTGCAATACGTCGGTGGTGAAGAGTTCACCGGTAAAAAGACGATTGCCCCCGCTGTGAGTTTTCCCGGAGGCGGTGCTGCGCACCTGTCCGGGCTACCAAACGGCACCACCTGTAGCCTCGCTAAGCGAAGCGCGAGCGAGGAGATAGCAGAACAGGTGGCTGAAGAGAGTGCAACAGGAGTGGGGAAGGATTACTCGGCGCTAAAGCGCCTCGCCCTTCGGGCCGTTGCCTGCGGCAACGTTCTCTCGCTGACGCTCGAGTCGAACCTTGGTCGAAGCTTCTCATCCTTCCCCGTAGGGCAGAATATAGAATATCGTAGGTAGATTAAGCTGGGTATTACAAGGAGAGATGGTGGTGGGGGAAGGATTCGAACCTTCGAAGTCGATGACGGCAGATTTACAGTCTGCTCCCTTTGGCCGCTCGGGAACCCCACCAGGGGTAAAATCAAATTGTAGGCTATTCAGCAAAATGAATGGTGGTGGGGGAAGGATTCGAACCTTCGAAGTCGATGACGGCAGATTTACAGTCTGCTCCCTTTGGCCGCTCGGGAACCCCACCACGGGGTAATGCTTTTTACTGGCCTGCTCCCTTCTCGGGAAGCGGGGCGCATCATACCAAATGACGCGCCCCTGTAAAGCATTCCTTTGACAAAATTAAACTGGTTGCCTGATTTTTACGCGTAACGCCGTAAAGCTAACCAATTCATTTCGCTGTTGATTAAAGAATGATCGTCCGGTTGCCGTAAACAAAGACGCGCTGCGCCAGTACCTGATATAGCGCACGGCTTAAGACGTTTTTTTCAACGTCACGGCCCGCGCGCATCATATCTTCGGCGGTATAGGTATGATCGACGTGAATCACGTCCTGCATGATGATTGGGCCTTCATCCAGATTATCATTCACATAGTGGGCGGTGGCGCCAATGATCTTCACGCCGCGCTCATAGGCCTGGTGATACGGACGCGCGCCGATAAACGCCGGCAGGAACGAGTGGTGAATATTAATGATTTTGTTCGGGAAACGAGCGACAAACGCCGGAGTAAGCACGCGCATGTACTTTGCCAGTACCACGTAGTCCGGATCGTGGGCGGCTATCGCATCGCCCATCTGCTGGTCGTGCTCTTCGCGGCTCAATCCTTCATGGCTCACCAGCTCAAAGGGAATATCGAAACGTTCCACCAGCGTGCGCAGCGTTTCATGGTTGCCGATAACCGCGGCGATCTCGACGTCCAGCCCACCGTAGTTGGCTTTCATCAGCAGATCGCCGAGACAGTGCGCTTCTTTAGTGACCAGAATCACCACCCGGCGACGGCCGGCCGGATTGAGTTCACGGATTGAGCCTTCCGGCAGCGCGCTATCGAGGTCGGCCAGCAGAGTGGCGTCGTTAAAGATACCTTCGAGCTCGGTACGCATGAAGAAACGACCGGTACGGTGGTCGACAAACTCATTGTTCTGCACGATGTTTAACTCGTGCTTGTAGCAGATATTCGTGATACGCGCGATGAGGCCTTTCTGATCAGGGCAAATGGTGCGTAGTACTTTACGTTGTAATGAATGCATCGCGGGGGAAATCCTGTTGTGTTTGCAATTGCTGATGCCGGGCCTTATTGGCCGCAGCATTTTTTAAATTTTTTACCTGAACCGCAAGGGCAGGGGTCATTACGACCAATTAATGGCCGGGTGCCGTCAATATAGTACCACTGTCCGTTTTCTTTTAAGAATCTGGAACGTTCAATAATCGCGCCGGGGCGGTTATCTTCAGTAAAACGTGCGATAAAACTGACGAAGCCTTCGTCGGGATTACGTCCGTTATCGGTGGCGAAAACGGTTAAGCCGAGCCATTGCGTATTGGCAAAGCCTTTTTCAATATCGGTGCGAAAACGTGACGCTTCACAGGTCGGATGCCAGGTTTTGATTAAATAATCGACATCTTTCATCACGAATGCGCTATAGCGGGAACGCATCAGCTGTGACGGGCTCGGCGCTAGCTGACCGCCGTCCAGATATCGCTGGCAACATGAGCTATACTCGAGAGCGCTGCCACAGGGGCATAATTGCGACAAAATCGCCTCCATGGAAAAGAATGACGGCGCCAGAGCGCCAACCTGCATTATGTTAACTGAGCGATGGCGCTAATGTCATGCTCAGAGTGGAAGGATATGTATCTGTACTAATGAGAAAGTTGAAGATTGGTTTAGCGCTAGGGGCTGGCGCCGCGCGCGGTTGGTCGCATATCGGCGTGATAAAAGCGCTGCATCGGGCAGGAATTGATGTCGATGTAGTGGCAGGATGTTCTATTGGTGCCTTAGTCGGTGCGGCATACGCCTGCAATCGTCTCCCTGCGTTGGAAAAGTGGGTTAGCTCCTTTAGCAACTGGGATGTGCTGCGATTGATGGATCTCTCCTGGCGGCGCGGCGGTTTGTTACGCGGCGAGCGGGTGTTCAATCAATACCGGCAAATTATGCCCGTTGCGCAAATCGAAGAGTGCGAACGTCGTTTTGCCGCCGTGGCGACTAACCTGAGCACCGGGCGTGAATTATGGTTTACGGAAGGTGACCTGCACATGGCGGTCCGCGCTTCTTGTAGTATGCCGGGCCTGATGTCGCCGGTGATGCATAACGGCTACTGGCTGGTAGATGGTGCGGTGGTCAATCCGGTTCCGGTCTCGCTAACGCGAGCCTTGGGGGCGGATATTGTGATTGCCGTCGACCTCCAGCATGACGCCCATCTTATGCAGCAGGACCTGTTATCAATCGAATCGCCGCGTCCGGAGCCGATAGAAGAGCTAAGTTGGCATTCCCGCCTGCGATCACGGTTGGGGAGAATGAGCTCTCGTCGTGCGACAATAACCCCCACGGCGATGGAGATTATGTCCACCTCGATTCAGGTGCTGGAAAACCGCCTGAAACGTAATCGTATGGCAGGCGATCCGCCAGATATCCTGCTACAGCCGTTTTGTCCGCAAATATCCACTCTCGATTTTCATCGTGCTGGCGAAGCGATGGCCGCAGGACAGCTGGCCGTTGAGAAAAAAATGGATGAATTATTACCCTTGGTGCGCACTTCCGCGTAGCGCACTTGTCCAACACTTAAGTAAATTCTGACAGGCGATAGCGTGAATAGCGTGCCACTATTTAATTATCGTCAGCCAGGGGAGAGAACATGACGCAGCCATTGGCGGGAAAACAGATTCTGATAGTAGAAGACGAACCCGTTTTCCGCTCTCTCCTGGATAGCTGGCTAACTTCACTGGGAGCGACGACTCGCCAGGCGGAAGACGGCATTGAGGCGCTGCAGCAAATCGCGATTTCGAAACCGGATCTGATGATTTGCGATATCTCGATGCCGAGGATGAACGGCCTGGAGCTGGTTGAACAGGTTCGCAACCAGGGTGAACAACTTCCTATTTTGATGATTTCCGCGACCGAAAACATGGCGGACATTGCCAAAGCGCTGCGTCTTGGCGTGCAGGACGTCTTACTGAAGCCGGTAAAAGATTTTAATCGCCTGCGTGAAACGGTGTATGCATGTCTCTACCCGACAATGTTTAGTTCTCGAGTAGAAGAGGAAGAGCGATTATTTGAAGACTGGGATGCGTTAGTTAGCGATCCCCTGGCGGCGTCAAGGTTATTGCAGGAGCTTCAGCCGCCGGTACAGCAGGAGATATCTCATTGTCGCATTCATTACCGCCAGCTTATCTCTGCAGATAAACCGGGGCTGGTGCTGGATATTGCGCCGTTATCAGAAAACGATCTGGCGTTTTATTGCCTGGATGTTACCCGTGCCGGTGATAATGGCGTTCTGGCTGCATTATTATTACGTGCTTTGTTTAATGGCTTGCTGCAAGAACAGCTCGCTCATCAGGGGCAGCGCCTGCCGGAAATGGGCGCATTGTTAAAACAAGTTAACCAATTACTCCGCCAGGCCAATTTACCAGGTCAATTCCCATTGTTGGTTGGTTATTATCACAGCGGATTAAAAAATTTGATTCTGGTTTCTGCAGGTCTTAACGGCACGTTGAATACCGGTGAGCATAAAATTCAAATTAGTAACGGCGTTCCGTTAGGAACGTTGGGCAACGCATACCTCAACCAAATTAGCCAGCGCTGTACTTCATGGCAGTGCCAAATTTGGGGCGCGGGGGGACGTTTACGACTGATGTTGTCTGCAGAATGAACAATTCTATCTATTTTTAGTAGGTGGGATTACCGGGCCTACATTTCCGGTGGTACTATCACTGCGTTTTATGCGTAAAAGTCCTAATTCGAGGGTATCCAAACCTTTTCAGACCAGGTTTAACTGATCAGACTGATATACTCGATGCGTTATTTATTGACGATTAAGTTCAAAAAACGAACAGTCCAGGAGATTTCAATGGCTGCCCTTAATTCTAAAGTAAGAAAAGCTGTTATCCCGGTAGCGGGATTAGGCACCAGGATGCTACCCGCCACCAAGGCTATTCCGAAAGAAATGCTGCCACTGGTAGATAAACCATTAATCCAATATGTTGTTAACGAATGTATCGCCGCTGGGATTACTGAAATTGTTCTGGTGACACACTCTTCGAAAAACTCTATTGAAAACCATTTCGATACCAGCTTCGAACTCGAAGCGATGCTGGAAAAACGTGTAAAACGTCAGCTTCTGGAAGAAGTTCAGTCTATTTGTCCGCCGCACGTTACCATCATGCAGGTACGTCAGGGGCTGGCTAAAGGTCTGGGTCATGCGGTGCTGTGCGCGCATCCCGTTGTCGGCGACGAGCCGGTTGCGGTTATTCTGCCGGACGTTATTCTGGACGAATATGAGTCCGATCTGACCCGTGATAACCTGGCGGAAATGATTGCTCGCTTTGACGAAACGGGCGCCAGCCAGATCATGGTTGAGCCAGTTGATGACGTTACGGCTTATGGTGTTGTTGATTGCAAAGGCGAAAGCCTGCAGCCTGGTGAAAGCGTGCCGATGGTTGGCGTTGTTGAGAAGCCGAAGGCAGACGTCGCGCCATCTAATCTGGCGGTTGTCGGCCGTTATGTACTGAGCGCCGATATTTGGCCGCTGCTGGCTAAAACCCCTCCGGGAGCCGGCGATGAAATTCAGCTGACTGATGCTATTGATATGCTGATCGAGAAAGAGACCGTGGAAGCCTACCACATGAAAGGCAAAAGCCATGACTGCGGTAATAAGCTCGGTTATATGCAGGCCTTCGTAGAATATGGCGTTCGCCATAAGACTTTGGGCGAAGACTTTAAAGCCTGGCTTGAGCAAGCTGTCGCGAAGTAATATTCGTCGCCAGAACAACCGGGTCGCCTGATAGCGATCCGGTTTTTTTATGCCTGATACTTTAGCGCGTAGCGATAAAAAAAATCCCGCCGAAGCGGGATTTTTATATCAAGCATAAAGCTAATTAGAGCAGGAAATCGTCCAGTGTTTTACCTTGCTCATCCATTGCTTTCTTGATGACTGCCGGAGTACGACCCTGGCCAGTCCAGGTTTTAGTTTCGCCGTTTTCATCAACGTAGCTGTATTTAGCCGGACGTGCAGCACGTTTAGTTTTGGTGCCAGCTTTAACTGCCGCCATGGTGCTCAGCAGTTCATTCGGATCAATACCGTCAGCAATCAGCATTTCGCGGTACTGTTGCAGTTTACGAGTACGCTCTTCAATTTCTGCAGCAGCGGCGCTTTCTTCTTCGCGACGTTCGTTAACAACAACTTCTAATTTTTCCAGCATCTCTTCAAGCGTTTCAAGGGTGCATTCTCTTGCCTGCGCACGAAGAGTACGGATGTTGTTCAAAATTTTAAGTGCTTCGCTCATTGTAGTAATCTCAAACTTATATTGTGGGGTGGTTTGTTGAAGTAATAATAGAGCGATAAAATCAGATGTGCAATAGGGGAGAATGTAAGGAATTCAAAATTACTTGTTATTTGTCTGGTTGATTAAATAATTTAAGTTAAATTTTCGCGCGACCTCACATCTTCTCGCTTATAGCTTAAGCATACGCACTGGCGCTAAAACCATGAGTCAGGATGATTTTCCCGCGTTTCGAGAGTAAATTTATACTTCACGTGGATAAATATCGCTCTTCAGTTTTAGCGCATTAGTTACGGTGATGCTTAATATAAATTGGCGGCCAAAACCCATTATAGTTGTCCGGAGAATGGCGGTTTAAGCACAAAACGACAATGATTTGTATCCGCTGGCGCGGCGACGGTGGTGCCTGACGCTATTCATTAGCTGGCCGTTTCATTTTTTGTAAAGCATTATCAGCCTGCCAGCAATACCCCCTGTGAAAGCACGGTCGGCTCGGTAATATATGATACAATTGCGCGGTAAAACACATTGATTGGGGTTACGCAGCCGATGGCACAACTTTATTTTTACTATTCTGCAATGAATGCCGGTAAGTCTACTGCGCTGTTGCAGTCTTCGTACAATTACCAGGAACGAGGGATGCGTACCGTCGTTTATACCGCTGAAATTGACGACCGTTTTGGTTCTGGCAAAGTGAGCTCGCGAATCGGGCTCTCTTCGCCGGCGCGGCTGTATAATCCTCAGACGTCGTTATATGCCGATATCGCGTCGGAGCATGCCCGCCAGCCCATTCATTGCGTGCTGGTGGACGAGAGCCAGTTCTTGACCCGTGAACAGGTCCACGAGCTCTCTGAAGTGGTGGATGAGCTCGATATCCCGGTATTGTGCTACGGATTGCGTACGGACTTTCGCGGTGAGTTATTTAGCGGTAGTCAGTATTTGTTAGCATGGTCAGATAAGCTGGTTGAATTAAAAACGATTTGCTTCTGTGGGCGAAAGGCAAGCATGGTTTTACGTCTTGATCAGGAAGGGCGCCCGTACAATGAGGGGGAGCAGGTGGTTATTGGCGGTAATGAGCGCTACGTTTCCGTCTGTCGTAAGCATTATAAAGAGGCGCTGAATATCGGTTCGTTAACCCAGGTGCAAAGTAAGCTGCGTCACTGCGAATAATTCTTTAATTTCATTACCTTCAGGCGCCTATATGGCGCCTGTTGTCTTTTATGGAATCGGTTCCTGTATTCAGATATTACCAGGTTTATTGTCTTTTGTACTTCTGTAGGCAAACGTTAATAAAGTATGAAAATAAAAAAAGCCCCATCAATAGATGGGGCTTCGTTCATATCAATGCCGTGAATTAAGCGGATTTTTTCGCTTTTTTCTCTGCTTTGACTGGAGCAGCTTCTTTTTTCACAGCCGCAGCTTCGCCTTCGACAAAGTCACGACCGTAGTAGGTATCCAGCAGAATCTGTTTCAGCTCGGCGATCAGAGGGTAGCGCGGGTTAGCGCCGGTGCACTGGTCATCAAAGGCGTCTTCAGACAGCTTATCAACGTGAGCCAGGAAGTCAGCTTCCTGAACGCCGGCTTCGCGGATAGATTTCGGAATACCCAGTTCAGCTTTCAGGCTTTCCAGCCATGCCAGCAGTTTCTCGATTTTCGCAGCAGTGCGGTCGCCCGGAGCGCTCAGGCCCAGGTGGTCTGCGATCTCGGCGTAACGACGGCGAGCCTGCGGACGGTCATACTGACTGAATGCGGTCTGCTTGGTCGGGTTGTCATTCGCGTTATAGCGGATAACGTTGCAGATCAGCAGGGCGTTTGCCAGACCGTGCGGAATGTGGAACTGCGAGCCCAGTTTGTGAGCCATTGAGTGGCACACGCCCAGGAAGGCGTTAGCAAACGCGATACCAGCGATAGTGGCGGCACTGTGCACACGTTCGCGGGCTACCGGGTTCTTAGAACCTTCATGGTAAGAGGCCGGCAGATACTCTTTCAGCAGTTTCAGCGCCTGCAGAGCCTGACCATCGGAGAACTCAGAGGCCAGTACGGAAACGTAAGCTTCCAGGGCGTGAGTTACGGCATCCAGACCACCGAAGGCACAGAGAGACTTCGGCATATCCATGACGAGGTTGGCATCGACAATCGCCATATCCGGAGTCAGCGCGTAGTCGGCCAGCGGATATTTCTGTCCAGTTGCATCGTCGGTTACCACGGCGAACGGGGTAACTTCAGAACCGGTACCGGAAGTGGTGGTAATGGCAACCATCTTGGCTTTGACGCCCATTTTCGGGAACTTGTAGATACGTTTACGGATATCCATAAAGCGCAGCGCCAGTTCTTCGAAGTGGGTTTCCGGGTGCTCATACATGACCCACATGATTTTGGCTGCATCCATCGGGGAACCGCCGCCCAGCGCGATGATTACGTCTGGTTTGAAGGAGTTGGCCAGATCCGCGCCTTTACGCACGATGGTCAGCGTTGGGTCAGCTTCAACTTCAAAGAATACTTCGGTTTCTACGCCAGCCGCTTTCAATACGGAAGTGATCTGGTCTGCATAACCGTTGTTGAACAGGAAGCGGTCAGTCACAATCAGCGCGCGTTTGTGACCATCAGTAATCACTTCATCCAGTGCGATTGGCAGTGAGCCACGACGGAAGTAGATAGATTTCGGAAGTTTATGCCACAACATGTTTTCAGCTCGCTTAGCAACGGTTTTCTTGTTGATCAGGTGTTTCGGACCAACGTTTTCAGAGATGGAGTTACCACCCCAGGAACCACAACCCAGAGTCAGGGAAGGTGCGAGTTTGAAGTTATACAGGTCGCCGATACCACCCTGAGAAGCCGGGGTGTTGATCAGGATACGCGCGGTTTTCATCATCTGGCCGAAGTAGGCCACGCGAGTCGGCTGGTTGTCCTGGTCGGTGTACAGGCAAGAGGTATGGCCGATACCGCCCATGGCGACCAGTTTTTCTGCTTTATTGACCGCGTCTTCGAAATCTTTCGCACGGTACATTGCCAGCGTCGGGGACAGTTTTTCGTGAGCGAACGGTTCGCTTTCGTCAACGTCGGTAACTTCGCCGATCAGAATCTTAGTGGTGGCCGGCACGGTGAAGCCCGCCAGTTCGGCGATTTTTGCCGCTGGCTGACCAACGATAGCCGCGTTCAGCGCGCCATTTTTCAGGATAATGTCCTGAACCGCTTTCAGTTCTTTGCCCTGCAGCAGGTAGCCGCCGTGGCTGGCAAAGCGTTCGCGAACGGCATCGTATACAGAGTCAACGACGACGACAGACTGTTCAGAAGCACAGATAACGCCGTTATCGAAGGTTTTTGACATCAGTACGGACGCTACTGCGCGTTTAATATCGGCAGTTTCATCGATGACAACCGGCGTGTTGCCTGCGCCAACGCCGATAGCTGGTTTACCAGAACTATAAGCGGCTTTAACCATACCTGGGCCACCGGTGGCGAGGATCAGGTTGATGTCAGGGTGGTGCATCAATGCATTAGACAGTTCTACTGAAGGTTGGTCGATCCAACCAATCAAATCTTTCGGCGCGCCTGCGGCAATCGCCGCCTGCAATACAATATCCGCCGCCTTGTTAGTTGCGTCTTTAGCACGCGGGTGCGGAGAGAAGATGATGGCGTTACGCGTCTTCAGGCTGATCAGCGATTTGAAGATTGCCGTTGAGGTTGGGTTGGTAGTCGGGACGATACCGCAAATAATACCGATTGGTTCAGCAATGGTGATGGTACCGAAAGTGTCGTCTTCAGACAGGACGCCACAGGTTTTTTCATCTTTATAGGCGTTGTAGATATATTCGGAGGCGAAGTGGTTTTTGATCACTTTATCTTCAATAATACCCATGCCGGATTCGGCAACGGCCATTTTTGCGAGAGGGATTCGAGCATCTGCAGCGGCCAGAGCGGCGGCACGGAAGATCTTATCAACTTGTTCTTGAGTGAAACTGGCATATTCACGCTGGGCTTTTTTTACGCGCTCTACAAGTGCGTTAAGTTCAGCGACATTAGTAACAGCCATAATGCTCTCCTGATAATGTTAAACTTTTTTAGTAAAACAGTAGCTCGATTCGACATTATAGACAGGCTGTTAACAGCTTGCATGTAAATGTTAACGTAAAGATTTCTAACGCTTTGAACACACTGATTTACTAAAAAAGCTTTGTCTTACTACGCACTCAGGTACTTCGGCCTTTCACTCTGTTGGTGTAGCCAAGATTACTCACTTCTGAGTATGAATTACGTGATTTGGATCAATATTTGGCGATGCTGATACCTTTCAGCAGGGCAATAATTGACCAGTTAAATCATGAGGAGTGATAAGGTATGCATATTTAATGAATAAAGCGCATACATTAAACAAATATATAACAAATAAAATCAATCAGCCGCGGCTGCATATTTGAGATGAATTGTGGCTATGAAAAGGGTATCTTCTGCCAAATTAATTCGTACTGACGCTGTCAACAGCCTTTTTTAATGGTGCTGCGGAGTTCACTGTGACCCTACCGTTGTTTGATTTCGCTGTTTATTTTAAATTTTTTATCGGCCTGTTCGCGCTGGTCAATCCGGTCGGCATCATTCCGGTTTTCATTAGTATGACCAGTTATCAGACGGCGCTGGTACGTAATAAGACGAATCTGACGGCTAACCTGTCGGTGGCTATCATCCTCCTTACCTCGCTTTTCCTCGGTGATGGAATCTTGCAAATTTTCGGCATCTCAATTGATTCTTTCCGTATCGCGGGGGGGATCCTGGTGGTGACTATCGCCATGTCGATGATCAGCGGGAAACTCGGCGAGGATAAACAAAACAAACAGGAAAAGTCGGAGACGGCCATTCGTGAAAGCATCGGTGTCGTACCGTTAGCGCTGCCTTTAATGGCGGGGCCGGGGGCGATAAGTTCCACGATCGTGTGGGGCACGCGTTATCACTCAATTGCCCATCTGATCGGTTTTTCAATCGCCATTGCGCTGTTTGCCGCCTGTTGTTGGGGAATCTTTCGCATGGCCCCATGGTTGGTCAGATTGCTGGGGCAGACCGGAATTAACGTCATTACGCGTATCATGGGTCTGTTGCTGATGGCTTTAGGGATCGAGTTTATCGTCACCGGGATTAAAGCGCTGTTTCCTGGATTAACAGGGTGACTGACGCAGCAGACGCGGGGCGCTGAGCCTCGCGTTTGAAAGATTATTAGCAAAACTTATCCCTGTCGTTGCTATAAATGGCAAGCGATAACTTTTGCTGATAATGATTTTATTTTATATTTATCATATTGTTAGTTGTTTTTATTCTATCTCGTCAGACTGTTTTTCTCCCCTCATCACTGTTATTTTTGTCACATCATTCTCTGGCGCTTGCTGTCGGATCATCGAAATGATATTAGTAATTTCTTCGAGACAGCAGATTAATGTGCTAAAAATTAGACAATTGTTAAATTTTTGTGCAAAAAAGCAACTTTGCGTACAGAGCGGGAACGTAAAACGACAGGGTGTTCCTATCCGTGTGATTTTAAACGCTATTTTTGCTTTTTAAACGTCATAAGTCTCAGGTTAAGCACGGTAAAAAAAACAATAAAAGAGAATCCGGTAACATATTTGCAAATTGCATTGGCGGACAAGAAACCGTTTTGGTACTTTCCGGCCTGATCGCTAACTAAATAATGTGCACAAATGAGAATTATTATTACATAACTCATTGTGCCGGCATTCCCCCTCTGGACAGGGGATAAAGAATCGACGTCAAGGCTGCCGTTTGAGCGGTCGTAATAAATAAGTCGGTGATAGCAAGCAGTAGAATCTGACAGCGGCAAAGACTCCTGCACTGTACAGAATCCCTATAAGGGAAAAATAACAGGCTGGTTAAATAACCAGTAATTATAATGAGTGGAGTAACAACACATGACCATCATCACTAAAAAAAGTCTGGTAGCGGCGGGAATTTTATCTGCGCTCATCACCGCAAATGTTGCTATGGCAGCTGATGTCCCTGCCGGGGTGCAACTGGCGGATAAACAAACGCTGGTACGTAATAACGGGGCAGAGGTGCAATCTCTGGATCCGCATAAAATTGAAGGTGTACCGGAGTCCAACGTTAACCGCGATCTGTTTGAAGGGTTAGTGATTGGCGATCTTAACGGCCATCCAGTTCCGGGCGTTGCCGAATCGTGGGATAACAAGGATTTTAAAGTCTGGACTTTCCATATTCGCAAAGATGCCAAATGGTCCGACGGTTCACCGGTTACCGCGCAAGATTTCGTTTATAGCTGGCAGCGTTTGGCGGATCCGAAAACGGCATCACCTTACGCCAGCTATCTTCAGTATGGCCATGTGGCTAACGTCGATGAGATTATTGCCGGCAAAAAACCGGCAACCGATCTCGGCGTCAAAGCGATCGATGACAAAACGTTTGAAGTCACGCTGAGCGAACCGGTTCCGTATTTCTATAAACTCCTCGTCCATCCATCCGTTTCTCCAGTACCAAAAGCCGCCATCGAAAAATATGGCGAGAAATGGACGCAGCCTGCGAATATCGTCACCAACGGCGCCTATAAATTAAAAGACTGGGTGGTGAACGAACGTATTGTGCTCGAGCGTAATACGAATTACTGGGACAACGCCAAAACCGTTATTAACCAGGTAACTTACCTGCCAATTTCTTCTGAAGTTACCGATGTCAACCGCTACCGCAGCGGCGAAATCGACATGACTTATAACAACATGCCGATTGAACTGTTCCAGAAGCTGAAAAAAGAGATTCCGAAAGAAGTTCACGTCGATCCTTATCTGTGTACTTATTATTACGAAATCAATAACCAGAAAGCGCCATTTACCGACGTACGCGTCCGTACCGCGCTTAAGCTGGCGCTGGATCGCGATATTATCGTTAATAAAGTGAAAAACCAGGGCGATCTGCCGGCTTACAGTTATACCCCGCCATACACCGATGGCATGAAACTTGTTGAACCGGAGTGGTTCAAATGGTCTCAGGACAAGCGTAATGAAGAAGCGAAAAAATTGCTGGCGGAAGCCGGCTATACCGCTGATAAGCCGCTGACCTTTAACCTGCTGTATAACACCTCTGATTTACATAAAAAACTGGCTATCGCCGTGGCGTCCATCTGGAAGAAAAACCTTGGCGCTAACGTTAAGCTGGAAAATCAGGAGTGGAAAACCTTCCTCGATAGCCGTCATCAGGGCACCTTTGACGTCGCGCGCGCTGGCTGGTGCGCTGATTACAATGAGCCGACATCGTTCCTGAACACCATGCTCAGCGACAGCTCTAACAACACGGCGCATTATAAGAGCCCGGCATTCGATAAGATCATCGGCGATACTCTGCAGGTCACCGATGAAGCGAAACGCGCCGAGCTGTACGCGCAGTCCGAACAACAGCTGGATAAAGATTCCGCGATTGTTCCTGTTTACTACTATGTGAACGCACGCCTGGTTAAACCGTGGGTTGGCGGTTATACCGGTAAAGACCCGTTGGATAATATTTACGTGAAGAACCTTTATATTATCAAACATTAATGGCAAGACGTGGGGCAGGCTGAGCTTGCCCCACCGTGTCTGAATTCATCGCACTCGATAGGCACAGGCCAGAAGGTACGGGCAATGTTAAAATTCATATTACGTCGCTGTCTGGAAGCGATTCCGACGCTATTTATTCTTATTACTATCTCTTTCTTCATGATGCGCCTCGCGCCGGGCAGTCCTTTTACCGGTGAACGCACGCTGCCGCCGGAAGTCATGGCGAACATTGAAGCGAAATATCATTTAAACGACCCCATCATGACCCAGTACTTCAATTATCTGAAGCAACTGGCGCACGGTGATTTCGGTCCTTCCTTCAAATATAAAGATTATTCGGTGAACGATCTGGTTGCATCAAGCTTCCCGGTTTCCGCCAAATTGGGCCTTGCAGCCTTCTTATTAGCCGTGATTCTTGGCGTTAGCGCCGGGGTTATTGCCGCCTTAAAACAGAATACCAAATGGGACTACGCGGTGATGGGGGTGGCAATGACCGGCGTCGTCATACCGAGTTTCGTGGTGGCGCCGCTGCTGGTGATGATTTTCGCCATCACGCTGCACTGGCTGCCTGGCGGCGGCTGGAACGGCGGGGCACTGAAATTTATGATCCTGCCGATGGTGGCGTTATCGCTGGCCTATATTGCCAGTATCGCCCGTATCACCCGCGGTTCGATGATTGAAGTTTTGCACTCTAACTTCATCCGCACCGCGCGGGCGAAAGGCCTGCCGATGCGCAGAATTATCTTCCGCCACGCGCTGAAGCCTGCGTTGCTGCCGGTGCTTTCCTATATGGGCCCGGCGTTCGTTGGCATTATCACTGGCTCAATGGTTATCGAGACAATTTACGGCCTGCCGGGTATTGGCCAGTTATTCGTCAACGGAGCGCTTAACCGCGACTACTCGCTGGTGCTCAGCCTGACGATTCTGGTCGGCGCGCTGACCATTCTGTTTAACGCGATCGTCGACGTGCTGTACGCCGTCATCGATCCGAAAATTCGCTACTGAAGCCGGAGTTCGCCATGATGTTAAGTAAGAAAAATAGCGAGGCGCTGGAGAACTTCAGTGAGAAACTGGAAGTTGAAGGCCGTAGCCTGTGGCAGGATGCGCGTCGCCGCTTTATGCATAACCGCGCGGCGGTGGCCAGCCTGATTGTGCTGGTGATTATTGCGCTGTTTGTGACTATCGCTCCAATGCTGTCGCAGTTTTCCTATTTCGATACCGACTGGGGGATGATGTCTAACGCTCCGGATATGGAGTCTGGTCACTATTTTGGCACCGATTCATCCGGTCGCGACCTGCTGGTGCGCGTGGCGATAGGCGGACGCATATCGCTGATGGTTGGCGTGGCTGCGGCGCTGGTGGCGGTGATCCTCGGCACCCTCTATGGTTCACTTTCCGGTTATCTCGGCGGCAAAGTGGACTCGGTGATGATGCGTTTACTGGAAATCCTCAACTCCTTCCCGTTCATGTTCTTCGTGATCCTGCTGGTGACCTTCTTTGGTCAGAACATCCTGCTGATCTTTGTGGCTATCGGGATGGTGTCGTGGCTGGATATGGCGCGTATCGTACGCGGTCAGACCCTGAGTCTGAAACGTAAAGAGTTCATCGAAGCCGCGCAGGTCGGCGGGGTCTCCACCGCGAATATCGTTATTCGTCATATTGTGCCGAACGTCCTGGGCGTGGTGGTGGTTTACGCTTCACTGCTGGTACCCAGCATGATTCTGTTCGAATCCTTCCTGAGCTTCCTCGGCCTTGGCACCCAGGAACCGCTGAGCAGTTGGGGCGCGTTACTCAGTGATGGCGCCAACTCAATGGAAGTCTCGCCGTGGCTGTTGTTGTTCCCTGCCGGTTTCCTGGTGGTAACGCTGTTTTGTTTTAACTTTATCGGCGATGGCCTGCGTGATGCCCTCGACCCGAAAGACCGCTAAGGAGCGCCGTCATGAGCACAATTGAAATGGCTAAAGCGCCGCAGGCCGCGCAGCAAAGCGGTCTGCTGCTGGATGTGAAGGATCTTCGGGTGACGTTTAAAACGCCGGACGGCGATGTCACCGCGGTTAACGATCTGAATTTTAACCTGCGGGCCGGCGAAACCTTAGGAATCGTCGGTGAGTCAGGTTCCGGGAAATCGCAAACGGCATTCGCGCTAATGGGGCTTTTGGCCGCGAATGGTCATATTAGCGGTTCCGCCACTTTTAACGGTCGCGAAATCCTTAATTTGCCCGAGCGCGATCTGAATAAGCTGCGTGCCGAACAGATTTCGATGATTTTCCAGGACCCGATGACGTCGTTGAACCCTTATATGCGGGTTGGCGAGCAGCTGATGGAAGTGCTGATGCTGCATAAAGGGCTGAGCAAAGCCGCGGCTTTTGAAGAGTCGGTAAGAATGCTCGATGCGGTGAAGATGCCGGAAGCGCGTAAGCGCATGAAGATGTTCCCGCACGAGTTCTCCGGCGGGATGCGCCAGCGCGTGATGATTGCCATGGCGCTGTTATGTCGGCCAAAACTGCTGATTGCCGATGAACCGACCACCGCGTTGGACGTCACCGTGCAGGCGCAGATCATGACCCTGCTTAACGAGCTGAAGCGCGAGTTTAACACCGCGATTATAATGATTACCCACGACCTCGGCGTGGTAGCGGGGATCTGCGATAAGGTTCTGGTGATGTATGCCGGGCGTACCATGGAATACGGTCAGGCGCGAGACGTCTTCTATCAACCGTCGCACCCGTACTCGATTGGTTTACTCAATGCGGTACCGCGTCTCGATGGCGAAGGCGATTCCTTGCTAACAATTCCTGGTAACCCGCCGAACCTGCTGCGTCTGCCGAAAGGCTGTCCGTTCCAGCCGCGCTGCCCGCATGCCATGGAAATCTGTAATAGCGCTCCGCCTCTGGAGTCGTTTGCGCCAGGCCGCCTGCGCGCTTGCTTTAAACCGGTAGGGGATCTGCTATGAACGCCGTGATCGAACAAAGAAAAGTGCTGCTCGAAATTGCCGATCTGAAAGTGCATTTTGATATTAAAGATGGCAAGCAATGGTTCTGGCAACCGTCAAAAACGCTCAAAGCGGTGGATGGCGTTACTCTGCGCCTGTATGAAGGCGAAACGCTGGGCGTGGTCGGCGAATCCGGTTGCGGTAAATCGACCTTCGCCCGCGCCATCATCGGCCTGGTGAAAGCTACCGACGGTAAAGTGGCCTGGCTTGGAAAAGATCTGTTAGGCATGAAGCCGGAAGAGTGGCGCGACGTGCGCAGCGATATCCAGATGATCTTCCAGGATCCTTTAGCATCGCTGAATCCGCGTATGACCATTGGCGAAATCATCGCTGAACCGCTGCGGACCTATCATCCTAAGATGTCTCGTCAGGAAGTGCGCGATCGCGTGAAGGCGATGATGATGAAGGTCGGCCTGTTGCCGAACCTGATTAACCGCTATCCGCATGAATTCTCCGGCGGCCAATGTCAGCGCATTGGTATCGCTCGCGCGCTGATCCTTGAGCCTAAATTGATCATTTGCGATGAGCCAGTATCGGCGCTGGACGTTTCCATTCAGGCGCAGGTGGTGAACTTACTACAGCAGCTGCAGCGGGAGATGGGGCTATCGTTGATTTTTATCGCCCACGACCTGGCGGTAGTGAAACACATTTCCGACCGCGTGTTGGTCATGTATTTAGGCCATGCGGTGGAGTTGGGCACCTATGATGAGGTGTATCATAATCCGCTGCATCCTTATACCAAAGCGCTGATGTCGGCCGTACCGGTGCCGGATCCGGATCTGGAGAAGAATAAAACCATCCAACTATTGGAAGGGGAATTACCTTCACCGATTAATCCGCCTTCGGGTTGCGTATTTCGCACCCGATGTCCATTGGCCGGGCCCGAATGCGCCAAAACGCGGCCGGTGCTGGAGGGCAGTTTCCGCCATGCGGTTTCCTGCCTGAAGGTAGACCCGTTATAATCACTCGGGCTGACTGATGTCAGCCCTTTTTTATTGTGAGGTTAACGTGGCAGTTTCGCTCTCCGCCGCCCGTTTGCGGCTATACCATCTACTCTTCGATCAAACTCGTCGCTCCGGCCGTCGTTTTGAAGGGCTTTGCGGTTTATTCGCCCTGTTAAGCGTGGTCATTATTTTTGTTGAGTCCGGACTCGGCTCGCAATATCACCTGTCGCTTGATGAGTGGCATGTTTTTGTTTGGCTGGAGCTGGGGGTTACCGCGGTCTTCACCGCAGAATATATTCTACGCGTTATAAGCTGGCCGAATCCGCTACGCTATATCTTCAGCTTCTGGGGATTTATCGATCTGGCGACCGTTTTACCGCTGTATGTAATGTGGTTATGGCCGGAAATGAGCCTCGAGTATGTCTTTGCCTGGCGGGCCATGCGGGTTATCCGCGCGCTGCGTATTCTTAAACTGCTGCGCTTTATGCCGTCGCTGAATATTTTTTGGCGGGC
Source organism: Klebsiella sp. 141203 (assembly GCF_032601985.1). Taxonomy (NCBI): domain Bacteria; kingdom Pseudomonadati; phylum Pseudomonadota; class Gammaproteobacteria; order Enterobacterales; family Enterobacteriaceae; genus Klebsiella; species Klebsiella sp. 141203. The sequence continues at coordinate 872,887 of NZ_JAQIRL010000002.1, forward strand.
TATCGTCAGCGCCCGTCATCAGCTCATTCTGTTTTACTCGTTTATTGCTATTGTGATGGTGATTTTCGGCTCGCTGATGTATTTAATTGAAGGGCCGCAATACGGGTTTACCACCTTAAATGCTTCGGTCTATTGGGCAATCGTCACAATTACTACCGTGGGATACGGCGACATTACGCCACATACTCCATTAGGGCGGATACTCGCCTCTGTACTTATTCTCATCGGTTATTCTATCATCGCCATCCCAACCGGGCTGATAACGACACATATGACTACGGCGCTGCAAAACCGACGCGCTCGCCGCGTTTGCCCAAACTGCAATAACGCCGAGCATGATAAAAATGCCCGTTTCTGCCACGCTTGCGGAACAGAATTACCGCAATAACATATAAAACAAAAAGCCTGCCGATATTACTGTCGGCAGGCTTTTTTACAGGCGCATTAGCTTAATGCTTATTCGCGCCACAGAATATGGCACAGTTTGTGATCTTTTTCCCGGCACAGCAGAACGCGAGCGAAAATATCGTTGATCTCGCCGCCATCGGTATCGGCAAGGCCAATAACGACTTCGGCGAAGAAATCTGGATTGAGGTCGTAATCGACATGCTCTTGCCAGTCTTCCGCCGGGTCAAACAGTTCTGCGCCGCCGCGCTCCTCAAACTGCAGGTTGAAAAGGATGATATCTGCCGGGTCGAGGTTATCCGCCGCCAGCTCAAGAAAGATATCGTAAGCCTGTTCGAGCGTTTCGTCTTCGGTCAGGCGATTGTTTAAATCCATATCCATGATTGCTACCCGTTAAGCATCTGATGGGCACGTTTTACAGCAACGGGCTGAAGAAGTAAAACAGTCGCTCTGCGATCCGCTGCCATAGCGGGCGTTTGGCCCACAATTTTGCATCCAGCAGGCGTGAACGGGAGATGTAATCGTCCTGCACCGCCGCCAGGTCGCCGCCGAAGCCCACGTCGTCGATCGCCAGCGTGATCTCGAAATTAAGCCACAGGCTGCGCATATCGAGATTAACGGTACCGACCAGGCTCAATTCGCCATCCACCAGCACGCTTTTGGTATGTAGCAGGCCGCCTTCGAATTGGTAAATTTTCACGCCAGCGGCAAGCAGTTCAGTGAAGAAGGCGCGGCTGGCCCAGCCTACCAGCAGGGAGTCGTTTTTGCGCGGCATAATAATACTGACCTCGACGCCGCGCTGGGCTGCGGTACAGATGGCGTGCAGCAGGTCATCGCTGGGGACGAAGTAGGGGGTGGTCATAATCAGGTGTTCTTTCGCCGCATAGGCTGCGGTTAACAACGCTTGATGAATCAAATCTTCCGGGAAGCCGGGACCGGATGCAATGGTATGAATGGTATGCCCGTTAGCCTCTTCAAACGGCATGATGTTGACGTCCGGCGGCGGGGGCAAAATTCGCTTGCCGGTTTCAATTTCCCAGTCGCAGGAGTAGACGATCCCCATCGCCGTGGCCACCGGGCCTTCCATTCGCGCCATCAGATCGACCCACTGACCGACGCCGGAATCCTGTTTGAAGTAGCGCGGATCGACCATATTCATGCTGCCGGTGTAGGCGATATAGTTGTCAATCATCACCATTTTACGGTGCTGGCGCAGATCCATACGACGTAAGAATACACGCATCAGGTTAACTTTAAGCGCTTCAACCACCTCGATACCGGCGTTACGCATCATGGCCGCCCACGGGCTGCGGAAAAAGGCGACGCTACCGGCTGAATCGAGCATCAGTCGACAATGCACGCCGCGACGCGCGGCGGCCATCAACGATTCCGCCACCTGGTCGGCCATCCCGCCGGGCTGCCAGATGTAGAACACCATTTCGATGTTATGCCGCGCCAGCTGGATGTCTCGAATCAGCGCCTGCATCACATCATCAGATTCGGTCAGCAGCTGTAGCTGGTTACCTTTTACGCCAGCGATCCCCTGGCGACGTTCACAGAGTTTGAACAGTGATTCGGCAACCGGGCTATTTTCTTCAGCAAAGATATGTTTGCAGCTTTTTAGGTCCGTTAGCCATTTGGCGGTGGAGGGCCACATGGCGCGAGCGCGCTCGGCTCGACGCTTACCAAGATGCAGTTCGCCGAAGGAGAGGTAAGCGATAATTCCCACCAGCGGCAGGATATAAATAATCAGTAACCATGCCATGGCGGAAGGTACCGCGCGGCGTTTCATTAGAATGCGTAATGTAACACCTGCAATCAACAGCCAGTACCCCAGAATGACCAGCCAGTTTACGACCGTGTAAAAGGTTGTCATAGATGAAAAATCCTTTTGAATAGCCCGATGCCATGAGTTTACGCATCATCATCCATCTGGCAAATAAAAACGCAGCGAAAGCGATGGTCAGACAGATTCATCGGTTTATAATGAGGGCTGTTTTTCACTCGTAGAGTAGTAGCAATGAAGCGTAGTAGAACGGAAGTAGGGCGCTGGCGCATGCTTAGACAGGTAAGTCGCCGTAAATCGCGCTGGCTGGAAGCCCAATCTCGCCGCAACATGCGGATTCTTTCAATCAGGAAGTGCCTGGTCAAACGGCAACGTCATGCTTTGCTGTTCACCTTCTCTGAATTCTGAGCGTTAAAACGAAAGGCACCGCTTGCGGTGCCTCTGTGTTTTAAGCGCTTGATTAAAATACTTTCTTGTAAGGTTTTACCGAGACGTGCTGATAGACGCCCGCGGCGATATAGGGGTCATCGTTGGCCCAGGACTGCGCCGCTTCCAGCGATTCAAATTCTGCGATAACCGTTGAGCCGCTAAATCCTGCCGCGCCAGGTTCATTGCTATCTACCGCGGGCATCGGGCCTGCGGTCAGTAAACGGCCTTCATCATGTAATAGTTGTAGGCGCGCCAGATGGGCAGGGCGCACCGCCTGGCGTTTTTCCAGAGAATCGGCGATATCTTCTGCGTAGATGACGTAAAGCACGGCAAGGCTCCTTAATCAAAAAATTGGCAAATCACGTGACGTGAAAGCGTTATGAGCAGCAATGTAAGATGCGCACGCCTTTAGCATGCCACGGCACGCCGGTTTTTTTCCACAAAACGAGGCAAAATTTGATGCAGGATAACACGCCTTATTGAATATGATTGCTATTTGCATTTAAAATCAGGGCATCATTTTTCAACAGAAACGACTATGAGCGCAATGACCCTTGATTTACCTCGCCGCTTTCCGTGGCCAACGCTGCTGTCCGTGGCTATCCACGGTGCCGTTGTGGCGGGGTTGCTTTATACCTCGGTACATCAGGTTATTGAAAAGCCTTCGCCTTCACAGCCAATCGAAATAACAATGGTGGCGCCGGCGGATTTAGAGCCTCCGCAGGCGGCGCAGCCGGTCGTTGAACCCGTTGTTGAACCGGAGCCGGAACCGGAGCCTGAAGTGGTGCCTGAGCCGCCAAAAGAGGCGCCAGTGGTTATTCACAAACCGGAACCGAAGCCCAAACCTAAGCCGAAACCAAAGCCTAAACCAGAGAAAAAAGTCGAGCCGAAACGCGAGGTGAAACCCGCTGAGCCGCGCCCGGTCTCGCCGTTTGAGAACAGCAATACGGCGCCTGCGCGTACCGCGCCGAGTACGACGGCGGCAACGGCAAAACCGATGACTACCGCGCCGAGCGGTCCTAAAGCGTTGAAACGCGGCGACCCTTCTTACCCGCAACGTGCCCAGGCGCTGCGTATTGAAGGTGATGTGCGCGTGAAATTTGATGTTACTGCCGATGGTCGCGTGGAGAATATTCAGATACTCTCTGCGAAGCCGGCCAATATGTTTGAGCGTGATGTCAAAACAGCGATGCGCAAATGGCGCTACGAGGCAGGCAGGCCGGGCACTGGTTTGACGATGAACATCAAATTCCGCTTAAACGGCGTAAAAATGGATTAAACTTGCTGAAGAAAAAGGCCCCTTTGAGGGCCTTTTTTTACGCTTATTGCAGGGCTTCATCGAGCGCTTTTTGCGCGGTGACCAGATGCTGGCCGCCGAACAGAATCGCCCGATTAAGTAAGGTATAAAGCTGGTAAATCGGTTGTCGTTCAAGGAAGCCAGCAGGCAGCGGCGAGACCGACTGGTAGCCGTCGTAAATCTGCGGCGGCTGTTCCGGATGCAGAGGCAGCATTGCCAGATCGCATTCGCGATCGCCCCAATAACATGCCGGATCGAAAATATACGGCCCATTGGGCCCTAGCGCGCAGTTACCGGACCACAAGTCGCCATGTAATAAAGAGGGCTGCGGCTGATGGTTGCTGAGCCGCTGCTGTACGGTGTCGACAATGCTGTCGATATCGCCGAAGTGCAGTCCTTTTTCCGCCGCTAACTCCAGCTGCCAGCCAATGCGTTGTTCAGCGAAAAACGTTGACCAGCGGCGCTGCCAGGCATTCGGCTGCGGGGTCGTCGACAGATCGTTGTCAAAATCAAGGCCAAATTGCGGCTGGTCGCTCCACTGATGTAAATGGGCAATTTGCTGACCGAGCAGAAACGCGTTATGCGCGTCCAGCGGTCGCGGCGGTAAATATTCCATCACCAGAAAGCTGTAATCCCGATCGCTGCCGACGGCAAAGACCTGCGGAACGCTGACGGTTTTACAGCGCGAGAGCAGCTCCAGCTGATCCGCCTCCGCGGTAAAAATGGGGAGCAGCTCGCGTTCATCGCATTTGACGAAATAGTCTTTCCCGCCAAAACGTAAATGCCAGGCGGCATGGATTTCCCCGCCGGGTAGCTCGTTGCGCAGTTCGATTTCAGCGCCGTCAGTGTGCTGCTCGCTTAACAAATTGCTAATAGCTTGCCACATGCTGTCTCTCCCCATGTTTTCCACCATATCATAAGGTTAGCGTATAACCTGGCCGTAAAGTTCGAGCTAACGCACAACTGGCGCCTTCCACGATGGCGATCGCACTTATTGAGCTTTTAACCATTCGCTAAATGTGGTGATGGCTATCTCTGCTGGTCTGCCTAGAGCGGTTTCCGCAAGGCCTGCGCTTAAAGCCCGCACGTCGTCGGCGCTCTGCGCGCTCAGCAGGCCAAACGTGTTGGTGCCTAATTCATGCGTTTTTCCATCTTCGTCGTTGAGCGTCAGGACAAAACCTGCGCGGATGAAATGATTGCTGAGCTCATTTATCTCGGTCAGCGTCTGTTCCTGAAATTTAACGGTGATCACGTGCGCGGTAATATCGTTGCTCATTTTTCACTCTGTTGTTATGCATGGAATTTCTAGCATAGACCATGATAGCGAATTGACCCCCTTCACCGGAGCGAAGGGGGGCGAGACTAGCGGGCACACAGGTAATCGTAGATTTTTTGCGTATTGGCTAATGAACACAGGCGGGTGCCGTGGTTAATCGTGGCGGCGCTACCGGCGGCGACGCCAAAGCGGACCATATCTTCCAGCGAGGCGTGCTCGGCGAGACGCAAAGTCATCGCGCCGACCATACTGTCGCCGGCACCTACGGTGCTTTGGCTTTTCATCGGCGGCGGCACCACCTGTACGCTGCCGGAGGCATCAACTCCCAGCGCCCCCTGCGGGCCCAGCGAAACCACAACCCGGCGTACTTTTCCGGAGCGGATGAGCTCCAGCGCGGCATTGCGTACGTCGTCAGGCTGGCTGAGGTCGCGCTGTACCAGCGCGCTAAGCTCTTTCTGGTTCGGTTTGACCAGCTCAATGTTGCCGACGTCCAGCGCGGCGGCCAGCGCATCGCCGGAGCTGTCGATGATGCAACGTAGCCCGTGCTGCTGCGCGTTTTTTACCAGTTGAGTCAGATGCTCGACGCTGATACCGGGAGGCAGACTGCCGCTGATAACCAGCAGCGAACCGGGCTCAATCGCCAGCACTTTCTCTTCCAGGCGGCGGAACTCATCCTCGGTTAGCGCCGCGCCGGGCATGACAAAGCGATATTGTTCACCGCTGGCATCGACATGCACATGTAAGTTTTGCCGCGTCCAGTCGCGGGTTTCTATTGTTTCGACCGGGACCTGCTCGTCTGCCATCAGGGCGGTAAGATGCTCGCCGGTGGCGCCCCCAACCGGGAAAATCGCCGTCGCTTTACCCCCCAGAAAGGTAATGGCCCGGGCGACGTTGATCCCGCCGCCTCCAGGTTCGAATACCGGTGCGCTACAGCGTAATTTGCCTTCGGGGTAAATTTGCGGCGTCAGCGTTGCGCTGTCGAGTGATGGGGCCAGCGTGAGCGTATAAATTTTGGTCATCCTGTTCCTCCTTAATACGAATAAAGCTGCTTTTTTAAGCATGGCACCGAAATGGAGTGAGGGGAAGCGGGGTGGGCGGCGGATTTGCAAAGATGTCTGTGTTTTTATCTTTATGAAATAAAGATTGTTTTGGGAACCGTCTTATTCAAAAAACGAAATAGCAATTGATTGCTAAGTTATTCGTGCCTTTTTATAATCAAGCGCCTTTCTTAGGACTCGCATTCAGCGCGCCTCGCGAAAGTTTCCGGGACCTGTCGGGTCTCCTTAAATGTTGTACGGACTCTAAATTCAATGAAGGGATCTCTGGTCCATTCATCATTTGTACTGTCCTGAAGATATGTATTTTAGAGAGTTATAATGAAGCTTTTGAAGACAGTACCCGCAGCGGCATTGCTGGCGGGGGGGCTTTTTGCGTCTGTAAACGCACTGGCCGATGATTCCGTTTTTACCGTCATGGATGACCCTTCCACTGCCAAAAAACCTTTCGAAGGTGCTGTGAATGCGGGTTATCTCGCTCAGTCCGGCAATACGAAAAGCTCCTCAATGACCGCTGGCTCCACGCTGACCTGGTACGGCGACACGACGGCCTGGTCACTGTGGGGCAATGCGAGCAACACGTCCTCTAACGATCAACGCTCTTCGGAAAAATATGCCGTGGGCGGTCGTAGCCGTTATAACCTGACCGATATGAACTACGTATTTGGTCAGGCCAGCTGGCTGACCGACCGCTACAACGGTTATCAACAGCGCGACGTACTGACCGCCGGTTATGGTCGCCAGATCCTTAACGGCCCGGTTCACAGCCTGCGTTTTGAATTTGGTCCGGGCGTGCGCTATGACGAATATACCGATGGCGATAACGAAACTCAGCCGCTGGGGTATGCGTCCGGAACCTGGGCGTGGCAGATGACCGACAACGCTAAATTTACACAAGGTGTTTCGGTATTCGGGGCTGAAGACACGACGCTGAATTCGGAAAGCGCATTAAACGTGGCCATCAATGCCCACTTTGCGCTGCGCGTCGCTTATAACCTGACGTGGAACTCGCAGCCGCCGGCCTCGGCGCCTGAGCATACCGACCGCCGCACCACCTTGTCGCTCGGTTATAAAATGTAATTTACAGGCCGGGCAACCGGCCTGATTCCTGTTATTTCCTGCCGGGTATGAATACTCACTATAACGGATGATTTTTTCATTCGTTTTTTAGCGGTGGGGGGATTTATTTATGTATGCAGGTAATTTATCGATTAATTAACCGCGTGGTATGAGCGGGAATTGCCACGATAAATTGTCAGCGCCCCTTGCTATTTAAAAGAAGAATAACCATTTAGTTATTACGTCTTTAATCGCGCACTAATGATGTGTACACTAACCCTCGGTGTTATCAACGAGCGGCTGCAGGTGAGGGCGGTTCAATAGATAGACGGGCGTACTCATATTTTCGCAGAGTGAAGCGGGAGCTGAGCCACAACTCGTTGATAATTATGATTATATTGTTTTGTATGTGCTCTTTCGTGTAGGTCACTAACACTGTTTCATCCTGTTCACCTCTGTTTCGCCATCTCCCTTTAAACCCTCGCCATCATTGACTAATCCGCTTGCGGGTGTTTCACTCCGTTTTACTTTATTCCACTTTGTGCCACGGAAATTGTGTACACATCGATGTGCCCCCGAGCCCGTAGACAAATCTGCCCTATAGTTTGAGCATAGGAGGAGTCTATGGGCACACCACGTTTTACCCCTGAATTTAAGGAAGAGGTTGTCCGCCAAATCACCGAGCGGGGCTATTCCATCGCTGAAGTATCTGAACGACTCGGCGTTTCGGCGCACAGTCTTTATAAATGGCTCCGCGCTGTTAAGCCTGACAACAATGGGCAACAGACACAGGACTTACTGGATGCCAGAACAGAAATTCTCAGGCTGAAAGCGCAGCTTAAACGCACTGAGGAAGAACGGGATATTCTGAAAAAGGCGGCGCGGTACTTTGCAAGGGAGCCCGACTGAAGTACCGCTTTATCAACGATCACCTTGAAATCTGGTCGATCGTTACAATGTGTCGGGTTCTCAAGGTTGCCCGTGCCGGATTTTATGTCTGGCTCCATAACCCTGTATCTGCCTCATGAGGAAAAACAGGATACAGGCCATACATGGTTATAAAGTGCCACGCGGGACCCGGGGACGACCGTCATTGGTAGCGCCTAACCGCGTACAGCGTGAATTTACTGTAGTGAAGCCCAATCAGGTCTGGGTAACAGATATTACCAATATCCGCACCTGGCAGGGCTGGCTGTATCTGGCAGTGGTTATCGATCTCTTCGCCCGGGCTGGTCGATGAAACCAACACTATCGCGCGAGCTGGCACTGGATGCGTAGTTGATGGCTGTCTGGCGGCGTAAGCCTTCAGAAAACGTTATTGTGCACAGCGATCAGGGTAGTCAGTATGGCAGTGATGACTGGCAGCGGTTCTGCCGGGCCAACAATCTGGCGCCAAGCATGAGCCGTCGCGGAAACTGCTGGGATAATGCAGTGGCAGAATCGTTCTTCAGTTCACTCAAAAAAGAGCGCATCAGGAAGCGGATATATAAAACCCGGGACATGGCCCGGGCGGATATCTTCGATTACATTGAAGTGTTCTACAACCGTAACCGACGCCACAGCCATCTTGGTGGCGTCATCCCGGAGGCCTTCGAAAAGGCCTCGCCGTGAGGACAGAAACAGTCTACCGGAGCGTGGTCACTCCACCCTACTAGTTTTGGAATAAGATTTAACTGGAAAAACACCCCAAAACTGCTTATATCAGAAAAGCCTGTAGTAAAATATATGATGATGTAATAGTGGCTAACGCGTAGTAAAAGTTTTATTCATATGATGAAATTTTTTATGTGGAGATGAATGATGCCAGAAATTACTAGTGGTAATGTTATTCCTACGCCAGGTGAAATAAAATCTGATAACTTAAACACTGGATTGCATAGCAATGATGGTACATTAAGTATGCAAGGTGCGTTTACTTCTATTGCAGCGGGTGACAATAATTATGTGTCTCCTTTGATGTTTGGTGGTATAGGGAATAGTCCGAATACAGATAATACAAAGGCGGTTTTAGCGGCAGTTGACGCGGCTGTTAATCTCGGGCTTAGGCTCGATTTAACAGGGGGGCCCTGGAGAATAATTGAAACTATAGATTTTACAAATGTAAAATCCATTATAACTGATTGGACTGGGCGTTTTTTACTTGATCCATCAAAATTCACATGTAAGCATTCCGCAAAATACGTAATTACATTTGGAAACCCTGATACTGTATTTTCAGATTCACGCTGTGTGAGTGCCTGTGTTATTGGGTTGTTTGCAGTGATAGCTGATGGGAGAGGGGTAGAATTAAATGGTGTCTTTATTAAAGGGCATTTGTTAACATTTGACTCCATCAGGATTACTAATTTCAATGGTTCGGGTTTATACGCCGGTGCAGTTTGGGATAGTACATTCGGGTCCATTTCTGTAGAGCTTTGTGGGAATGTTGCAAACTATGCTCTGTCTATTGCTCCTTTTGGTGATACCTCAAATTGCCTGCACATAGGGCGCATTCAGTGTGAGCAGGCTTATCATAAACAGATTTATCTAAACGTTATTCGTTCAGAGATTCATACTGTACATGCTGAGAGAATGTACATATTGACAACAGATGACGGCACAACTGGATTGCCTTCCGGGTTAAATTATGAGAATAGCTATTTTTTATTAAGTAACTCAGCTGTTTATCAGTGTATCATAGACGCAACATCATCTTCGGATATTGGTACGGTTACAGAAATACCATCCGTAAGGTTGAATCTTTATGCAAGTAAAATTGCTGCCTTTAGTTTGGTTAATTGTGTAGTGTCATCGATGTATGGTAATCATTCGACCGTGGATAACAGTATTTTTTATAAATATTATAATTTGGCATATCCATATAAATATACGTCATGCCGATTTGTAAGTTCATCCTCGGACGGATTGCTAACACTAGGCGTTGGTAGTGTAGATAATTGCGAAATAGATACTTTCCTCCCTGCCTATGGAACGACATCTGTTCTGTTGATGAAAAGCATTATTAATAATGATTATAATAATACCAGGACAGGGGTAAGTGGGGTGCTATTCGATTCTTGTACCTTCAAAAAGGATGTGATGCAGACTGGTTCTACAGAGGCAAATCAACCAACTAAGCTTCGAGATTGTCTTGTATTGGGAAAACTGTCAGGATTTTACCAACAGAGGTTGATTGTCGAAGGTGGGTACATTCAGAGTGTGAGTTTAGCTAGTCGCGCTTACGTAACCTTGGACGGAGTGAAAGGTGGGAGTTTTAGCTACTCTGGCGATAAGGCTTTTGTTTCCAGAAACTGTCGTTTCAGTGGTGTTTTAGCGTGGGCTGTTCCGACTTTTGGAAATTATCCGGCAGGTGAAAGAACACAGCTACTGGGTGCAATATCCCCCGGGGATTGTGTCGAGTATATTAACATTCAAGATAATGGTGCTGTATTCAAACCATTGCTCTATGTTTAAGGTTAATTCTTTATGAAAATTATATGTCTTAAATCAGTCGATTTTTAATTTTATGAGATAACAACCATGACATTGATAACCCCACAGCAGTTTGGTGCTAAAGCTGATTATAATTTTTCTACCAAGCAAGGAACAGACGATACTCAGGCTTTCATTGATGCTATTTCGGCGGCCATTGCTGCTGGATATCAGGAGGTCTATGTTCCAGCTGGAAACTACCTGGTTACAAAAGAAATTAACCTAGGTGGTATCAACAGCTCCGCAAGGGAAGGTATTAGGTTGCGTGGAGCTAACTGGAGTAAGAGTCAATTGGTGTTTAAAGCATCAAATATAGATGATGTATGCATATCATTACGGGGTGCACCAGGTTCACATACATCAAAAGCAGTGTCTAACATTAATATAACGGCCCACGACGATAGTAAAAATAAAGGCATTGGTTTACTTTTAAATAACGTATGCTTTGCGCATATAGATGAGTTTATATTATCAAATCTTTTTGTCGGCATTAGACTAAGTAACTCAGGGGGCGTGGGGGGATTTACAGAATTCAATTATTTCAAAAATGGGCGATTGTTAAAAAATAATGTGAATATTCAGTTTTATCGTAATGGTGGTGATCCAAGTTTTCATGGGAACAACTTTGATAACATTCAGAATCAGGTCATGCCAAAAGGTGGCGTAGGTATACAAGTCAACGGGGTTTCTGGAAGTTGTTATTTGTATAATCAATATTGGCAAATGCAGTTTTTTGGCGGTGAGGAATGTACTGCGATTGATTTGATTAACTGCAATACGGACTACATTGGTGGGAAGTTTACTGCTGAGTTACCTCTTGTGTTGAGAGCTGATGCTAATAGTCGGTGGGATTTTCACGGTAATTTTAATTCTATAAGCCCAGTGTCATTTGATTGCCCGGCGGAATCTACCACCACTGGAGGGCGCTTTGTTTTTGCAAATATTACATCTTTGCAAAATACACCGATGACTAATGCTGCAAATAGATTGCCTGATAACTCTAGGTTTTTCCCATTTACAACTAACTTTGCGGATAAAAATAATAATGGAATTTTTCCGTCAATATTTAACATAAAGGCTTCAAATATTGAATCTTTAGGGTTTGCCACATATAATTTATCAGGTAATGCATTTTTCTTTGGGGGGGTTGCTTATAATAAAGGATTGACAGATTTCTCTCCTACATTTTGGTTTGAACATGATGGAACTAGGCTTACAACAGTTTCTGCAAGCTATAATCTGAATTTAAGCTCTTCAAAATCATCGGATGGTGATGGGTTTGTATTTACAGTCTCTTCTTTTAGACCAAAGAAAGATGCGTCCGTAGATATCGGGAGTGAAACTACACAGTTCAGGGATGGATATTTTTCTGGTAGGGTGGTTGTTGCTAATGAACCTGTTTCTACAATTAGTTCTGGTACGGTTTCTACCAGCGATTCCGGAGTGATTGGCCAAATGAAGATATCTCCGGATGCTAGTGAGTTATACATTTGTGTATCAGAAAATAAGTGGAAAAAAGTTACGCTAACTGATATTTGACTACTTAATTAAATTTGTTGTTTCAGATTTGAAAATATCCTGGATTGTAACTCGCTCTACATTCATTCTATCGCAGAGTACCTACTTGCTACTTGTTTCGCGGAGAATACGCTTTAGGCCAAAATTTCCGTGGCCTTTTCTCTTTTCCCCTCAATTCTGAGAGGACTCACAGCAATAAGAGGGAGCTTAATGTCCGATCCTTTAACTGGTACCGGCCTGATTTTTGGCGGCGGTTTAATTGGTTCTGTCGTATTTGGCGTTATCACTCATAGCGATTTTGGTGTGGTGTTTGGAGCTTTTGGCGGCGCGGTGTTTTATGTGGCAACGACCGCAAACCTGACACGAGGAAGGCAAATAGCCTACTTCATGACGTCGTTTATTGTAGGTGTTCTGGCTGCCGGATTATTAGGTTCAAAATTTACTACCTGGACAGGCTATACAGACCGACCGCTAGACGCGCTCGGAGCGGTGGTGGCATCGGCTTTGATCCGCGTCCACTTACAGCCAGCCATTGAAGCAAAGCCCAGATTCATTACCTTCCTGGGTGGTCGTAACGATGTCATTCAGAAAGATAGTGCCGGGAACTTTAAATTCACCATTGCAACAGTCACCAGCAATATTCGGTACATCCTCACCCAATTTCGCAAGAATGGCATTATCCCAGTGGTGTGTAGCATGGCGGCGCAGAACAACAGCGATCCGGCGGTGAAAGACAGAGAAAACGCGATAAACGCTTTTACGCGCGCGTATGCAATAGAGCAGGGATTTCCGTTCGTTGATATGCGGTCAGTCACTGTTGATCCTGAAACCGACGGCTGGAAGGCGGGCTATAACGGCAAACTTCAGGATGGCTCACCTGATCCATCACACCCTGCGCCACTCGGTGCTTTTCATATGGGTAAAGCACTGGCGGAAGCGCTGGCACCTTTCATGATGCCGGTTTATCCGCAGATGGCCATCTCCAACCCGGTCACGTCAGGAGGACCGAATGCCATTATCAACCCACTCTTTCTCGATACCGTGAATGGTCTACCGTCAGGATGGGTTGTTGAAAGCGGAACCGTGTCATTAACCACTGATCCTGATGTCGTTGGTAACGTGCTGGTGGTGACAGGCGCCGGGAATACCAGCGCGCGCGTGTCACAGACTATCCCGGTTACGCCGGGTGAGCGCCGGAAATTCAGTTTCAGAGTGAAATTTGATGTGGATGAAAACGCAGCAACTGCCTGCTTCCTCGAAGCCAACGGAGCCAATATTGCCGGAATTCGCCCCTCGAACCAGTCGACGGAAGGATTCAGGACGTTCAGTTATGACGTGGTGATCCCGGCGGGGATGACCGAAATGAAATTGACCATTGTCGCGAATGGAGCCACTACCAGCGTGGGCCAGATGGGATTATTAAAACTGGAGGAAGTATGATTCTTGTATGTGATGGCGTGGTAAATGCCGACGATCTGGAACTGGCCGAACCTGAAATGATTCTTAACGAGAGCTCCAGTATTGCGACTTACGGTATGCAGGACCAGTATGATTCAAGCGGCAACGGGTATGATCTGGTTACTGGCAATGAGTTTACTGAGCTGGGGATGCGTACCGTCGCAGAAAGTGCGCACGGTGCTAATACGGGGATCATTGAATCCGATGAAATGACGTTTGCGCTGTGTATCAATATGAATCAGCCCACCGTGTCGGGCCGTCTGTTCTCCAACTTATTTCCCGGTATCGCCCCGTTTGGTGGTCTGCAGCTGCGAATTGAAGCCGCGCGCACGCTCATTTTACAGGTGGCTACGGGGAATAGTGTTGAGTCAACTGTTCAGGTGAGCCACGGTGGCGCAGTAGGTGGATGGACGCGCTTCACCGTAGCGGTATCAAATACAGAAGCGTCTATCACCCGCGCAAGTGGAGAAAAACGTTCTTCTGCAATCTCAGTGCGAAAGAAATCGACACTGCCACTGATACTGAATGGTGGTCAGAGCCCGGAACAGAATATGGGACTTCCTGGTTTAGGGAATCTTCGCTGTCTACAATCGCGTGTTGACCGATGCTGAGCAGACAGAAGTGCGTGACAAACTGAAAAGTATCATGGCAATGCGAGGGGGGGTTGTGAACTAAGCGTTTTTAGTGAGTTCTTGTATGTAAAAAAACCGGTATCCTTATGCAAAGGCTATCGGGCTGTTTTGTAAGATGATACGCACTAATTTCTAAAGCTCAGTGATTTTTGCATCAGCAACATACAGGTTACCTGATGACATATTGTTTAATGAGATTTTGACAATAAGTTCAGTCGCCCATTCAGGGGTGTAATTTCTGGCACTCTGTTGGGTAACCGGTATCCATTCAGATATAGTGGAAGAATCAATGATTCGTGTTGGCCCGACCTTTAAAACTCTTGATGCTATTGGAATTCCAATTTGGTTGTTATATATTGTTCTGCAATAATAAGCGCTAATGTTAATGTTTCCTGTGAGATTGACTCCCTGAATAAACATAGTATACATAGTTAGCATGTTTGCTGATATTGGGGCGTTTATTTGTATTTCCGAAGAAGTACCGACTCCAAGGGCTTTGCTTATTTTCAAGGATGCTGTGCCATTTGTTCTAAAGTTGGATGTATCCTTTGATAGTTTGGTGTTTTCACCTGATGTCCGACTGGTTAATGCTCCTGTATCAGATGAAATATACCAGTCTACAACCTCTGTTTGGGTTAATTCAGGGTCTGATATTAAATTGTGTGTATCCGATTTGAGAAGTGGGACCCGAGGGTTTCCGCCGCCAGAAATAATATCTATACCAGTGGTCTGGAATTTCCCTTTACCACTGTTTATATTAGTAAATCCTGTTGGTAGCACTATGTTCATCAATTCCATATTTGATAAACCAATTCCATTCGTATTATCGCCACATTTAAATATTGTGGTAACCTCATCTGGCAGTGGAGTAATATAGCCTCTTATCCCGCCTCCCATTAGTGAAATTTTCGCTGTTTCTGCACCAGAGGTTTCAAAAGGAATTCCATTCAATTTGTTCGAGTTGTTGTTGAATTCAATGTATGTTCCATATGTTTCAACACGGCCAGCGGTAACAACTATGATCCTCCCCATATAATCCAGTGATCCACCATACACTCGTATCGCACCATCAGCATTGTCATTGCGTATACCTGTGCCACTTGAAGTTGAAATGGTCGATGCGTGATATTCTATTGCTTCGCCGTAGTTTGAGTAACCAGATGGCATCCATATATGATTGGTACAGCGGGTAATACTCCTTCCCCAGTGTTTTATAATATATGCATTTTGACGGTATGAATCGCCAGTTCTGAATCCCATAGTACCAAGACTTCTGGTTGTGAAAGATGCTATGGCACGTGTGGGATTATGGTAAATTATTGCATCAACATTACTGGTAGCCCCTGGGCCAAGACAAAAAATATCACGTATTTTATCCGTGTAAATGTTTCCAATATTGTTAATACTGGATGCGCCGGAGTTATACAGACGTAGCCAGTAATTACCATCAACATCAGGAATGCTTGTGGCATCGATTGTACAAACACCACCCTCACCAACCAAAGAGACCCACGCAAGGTCAATATCAGTTTGGGGGGCAATCCATGGCTCGAATGCTTTTGAAAGACGAATCTCAGTTGCTTTTTTAATGTTTGTATTGACGTAATTTACAGCAGCTACCAATTCATCACGAGACTTTACCCGAATGTATCCTTCGCGAAGGAAATCGCCGAGGAAAACCTCAGCTCCTGTAATGTCGTCGTAGATGATCGAGTCAGCATTTAAATTGTCTGAAATACCTTCATTCATTATCTAACCCTCAGATTTTAATAAATATTGCATTAGGTGCGGTTTGCATAGGATCACTCCTCAACTAACCACATGTCAGATTCTTCAAACATCTCTTCAAGCATGCGATTCAGTCGCTCTTTCTCCGTTTTTGTGCAGTCACTGTTTAACGCGTTTGTCTGCATTGGCTTAACCTTCACCTCTGCATCAGGGAAAACTCGATGTACTCGCTTAGTCAGTTCAGCCAGTATGATTTGTTGAGCGCCCGGCAACCCCTGGACATTGCGCTTGTCATAAACGAGCTCCACAAACATCTTTAATACCTCTTTACTGGGTTCGAATACAGTAATTATACTGTACAAATAAACAGTATCAAGGGGAGTTCATAATGGGATTTATATCATCAGTAAAGCTGGCTTTGATGACTGTCCGGTGATGTGATGTTTGCTCTAGTTGATGTGAACAGCTTCTATGCGAGCTGCGAAACCATTTTCAGGCCGGATCTGCGAGGTAAGCCGGTTGTTGTATTGTCCAATAACGATGGGTGCGTGATAGCGCGTTCTGCTCAAGCCAAGAAGCTTGGCATCAAGATGGGGACCCGTACTTCAAATGCAAAGACCAGTTCCGCCGGCATGGCGTGGTTTGCTTCAGTTCGAACTATGAACTCTACGCGGATATGAGCAACCGGGTCATGACGATACTTGAGGAAATGTGCCCCAGAGTTGAAATCTACAGCATCGACGTGACCTTTTGCGATCTCACTGGTATACGTAATTGCCGTGTGCTGGAAGAGTTCGGGCATGAGCTGAAAGATACCGTTTACCGCAATACCAGGCTCCCGGTCAGGGTAGGGATCGCACAAACAAAGACGCTGGCAAAACTCGCCAATCCTGCGGCGAAAACATGGAAAGCTACTGGCGGAGTTGTCGACCTGTCGAATGTGGAAAGACAGCGCAAACTGATGGCGTTGCTTCCGGTGGATGAGGTTTGGGGTGTTGGCCGCCGTATCAGCAAAAAGCTTGAGGCTATGGTGATAAAAACCGTCCTGCAGCTAGCTGATACGGATATCCGCTTTATCCGCAAACACTTCAACGTGGTGCTTGAGAGAACTGTCCGGGAGCTTCGCGGCGAGCCGTGTCTTGAACTGGAAGAGTTTGCGTCAGTGAAACAGGAAATTGTCTGCAGCCGGTCGTTCGGGGAGCGCATTACCACCTATGAACAAATGCGCCAGGCTATCTGTTCATATGCGGCCAGAGGCGCAGAGAAACTTCGTGGTGAGCATCAGTATTGTCGTTATAACTCCGCCTTTGTGAAGACATCTCCCTTCGCGCTGAAGGAAAAATACTACGGCAACAGCGGGTCCATTAAGTTACTGACGCCCACGCAAGATAGTAGGGATATCATCAATGCCGCGGTGAAGTGCCTGGATGCGATATGGGTCGACGGGCACAGGTATCAGAAGGCGGGGATCATGCTCGGTGATTTCTATAGCCAGGATGTCGCGCAGTTGAACCTGTTCGACGAGAATGCGCCAAGGCAGAACAGTGAGAAACTGATGGAAGTTCTCGACCAACTCAACGCAAAGGACGGTAGGGGAACTCTGTATTTTGCTGGACAGGGGATCCAGGCCACCTGGCAGATGAAAAGGGAAATGCTATCCCCGCGCTATACTACGAGGTTCTGTGACCTGCTCAAAGTTAGATGATTCGGCTATTAACGGGAGTGGTCATGCTACTACAGTCCGCTTAGAGCGAGGAGTGGACGAAACACCTGACAATGTCAGATAAGTGCAGCTCTGTTAGTTTACAGGGCTGCACGCCAATTTAGCTGAAGCCTTATTTATTGAGTCCAGATATAACCTTTTTTGCACTCAGCAGAGAGAGCAACGGGGCAACAGCCATCGCTGCAAACAGCAGCCATGCAGCAGATGATGCGCCTTCCTGCCCTCCGGGCATTGACAATCCACCTGCATTCGCCAGCATACCAGCGACAGTTGAACCAAGCGCAGTGGCAAACAGCTGGACGGTGGTAATTGACGTAGCCGCCGCATCCTGTTCGTCAGCGGGTGCAAACTGGAGGATACGCGTCAGTAAATGCGGCCAGCCCAGCCCGATCCCAAACCCTACCAACGTCAGGCCCAGGCCAATTAAGAAGAGTACTATCCAGTCTCCTCCGGTAGAACGGGGGGTACTGAGAGCCAGTACCATCATGCCTGCTAACACCAATACCGGGCCAGCAGCGATTGCGCGTTTAATGTTCCGCCCTTGCCAGCCGGAACTCCAGATTTCCGAAACCGTCCAGCCTGCGGCCATCAGAGCTGCCAGGTATCCAGAGATCAACGGCGTCTGCCCATGCAGGATTTGTAAGAAATAGGGAATAAAAGTTTCGCTCGTCATGCCAATGATCAGCAGCCCCATCGTGATGTAGAGCGCCAGCAAAGGCGAATTCAACCGCAGCGCATCACGCGGCAACAGGCGAATTTCACTGGTAAATTCCCGACGTATCAGTAACAGAATCAGCACAACCGCAACGCTGATTCCCGCCACATTGATCGCTACATCAGGTGACATGCCTCCTGTGCTTACAGCCATGACTGCAGCGACCAGCAGCAGTAGCTGCATCAGCGGGGGCTTGCTTACAGGAAGGTCGGCTTCACGCTTGTGCGCGGGAAAGACGAGCCAGACCAGCAGCATATAGAGCAGCGTGACAGGCACCAGTATGCCAAACGCAGCGCGCCAGGCATTCATCTCCGCAAATATTCCGCCTGCTGCAGGACCCAGCAGCGTCGCGACGCCCCACATACCAGAGATAAGTGCCATCGCGCGAGGCCAGAGCTTTTCGTCAAAAAGTGCATAAATCATGGCATAGCAGAGCGCAAACAAAAAACCACCGCCGAGGCCCTGTAGCGCCCGACCGGCCAGCATAACAGGCATAGTCTGCGCCAGCGCGCAGACTATGCTGCCTGCGATAAATAACATAACCGCGACCAAATAGGCTTTGCGCGCTCCCATCAGGGCCAGCAGCCGTGAAGTCAGTGCGGAACCTAGGATGGAGGCCACTACAAAAAGCGTCGTATTCCATGAATAGAGTTCAAGACCACCTATTTCATTAACCACAGAGGGAAGTACAGTGGTCGCGATGTAAATATTGATCGCATGTAGCGCTACTCCTCCTGAAAGCGCAATAGAGAAAAACAGGTTTCTACCACCCAGTAAATCATTCCAGCTTCCTTCCTGTACTGACGACATATAAGCCTCCCGGCATGTGTTGCGTCAAATGTCCTGTTGCTGGTTGCAATAGGATCCGTTACATTAATAAAACAAGATATCACTTGGATTATTGAGAGGGGGTGAATTAATTTGTCAAGCAATCGCTTGTTAAATAGCGCTGAGAAGGCATCTGCGACGCCCGAGCGCCTCCTTTATCTGCTTAAAACGCGTGGGCCACAGCAGTCTGTGGAAGCGGGGGAAACACTAGGCATGACAGCCGAGGCAGCGCGCCAGCAGCTTGCTAAACTTGCTTCGGCAGGTCTGGTGGAAACCTACTCTCAGAGCAAAGGGGTTGGCCGCCCCAGTCAGTTCTGGACACTGACTCAGGCGGGGCATAACCGCTTTCCGGATACGCACTCCACATTGACAATCCAGCTACTGGACACAGTGCGTCACGCCTTTGGCGAGGAGGCGATTGACCGTCTGATTGATCTGCGCGAGCAGACCAGCAGGGAGAATTATCTACGGGAACTGGGGGAGGCGGCCAGCCTCAGAGAACGGGTTGCGCGTCTGGCATTAATACGTTCGCAGGAAGGTTATATGGCGGACTATGAAGAGCTGGCGGATGGAACCTTGCTTTTTATCGAAAATCACTGCCCAATCTGTGCTGCCGCTGCAGCCTGTCAGGGGTTTTGTCGTGCTGAATTAACATTGTTCAGAGAAGTACTTGGCGCAAAAGTAGAGCGGACAGAGCATATTTTAAATGGGGCTAGACGCTGCGCTTATACTATTAGCGGGCATGCTGATTAAACCTTCAGACTGACTGAGCGCGGTTGATAAGGTACTGAAAAATGAAATCCGGTTATCCCTTTCATAAATTGAGCATCGCTTGTGGCAGGGTAGTCTGATTTTTCAGCTACCTGATAATTAAGGTAATCTGGCATAGGTAACGTCCGCTTAAGGCACATTGCGGACGTTATCAATTTATGGGAACTCAATAGCCTTGATTAATTCTGACCCCTGGTTTTTCACGTTACCAATGGCACGTGAAACAGGGTGCCAAGTAAAATGGTCAGCTGACATGGAACCATCGGCAGCTATTTCTTCGGCCTCTTTCCCTCCTATATCCTGTCTCATCCATTCCCTGGCTGCTTCTGGTGACAGTACCACTGGGCGGCGGTCGTGAATATCTACCAGTCCTTTATCTGCTGCTGCAGTGACAATCAGAAAACCTTCGGCTTCATCTCCACGTTCAAACGGTGTACTCCCGATTGCCGCCATGAATATAGGCTGGTCATCGGCACGATGGATGAAGTAGGGCTGCTTCTTGTCGCCTTCCTTCTTCCATTCGAACCAACCATCAGCAAAGCAGATCGCCCGGCCATGTTGCCAGAGAGGTTTAAACATTCTGCTGGTGGCCGCCGTTTCGACGCGTGCGTTAATCAGAGGTGGTTTATCCCTCCATCCTGGCGCATAACCCCAGAAGACAGGATCGATATGCAATTGTTCGTCGCGTTCGCTCAGAAGCAAAACTTTGGTACTGGGCGCGACGTTGTATCGACCAATCGGCTCCGGGTCATATGCGATGTCACGATCGGCTTCATCGGCAAGATAGGAAAGATAATCTTCACGGGTCATTGACTGGGAAAAGCGTCCGCACATATCAACCTCCAGTGGTCAGACTGAAAGTATAGAAGAGGGAAGAGGGGTTGAAATGAGGTAATAAGGACTCATATATAAAGTCCACAATGAAAGTGTGCAGTTAATGCCGTTACCGCGCTTTTACAATTTATCAAGGGCGTGTACTATTGAGGCTCGTTATCAGCAGGCGAAGGTAGGTACATTTGGGAAGTTGTACATCCTGATGTACACAGTTTGCAGAGTGAAGCAAATAAAGCCATCTAACCTGATGATATAGTTAATTTATTTAGTTTTGTATGTGCTCTTTCGTGTGGGGCACCACTGCAAATAAGGACATAAAATGCCTGTAATTACGCTTCCTGATGGCAGCCAACGCCATTTCGACCACGCAGTTAGCCCGATGGATGTTGCTCTGGATATCGGTCCAGGCCTGGCGAAAGCCACCATCGCCGGACGTGTTAACGGTGAGCTGGTTGATGCCTGCGACCCGATCGAAAATGATTCCACGCTTTCTATTATCACCGCAAAAGATGAAGACGGTCTGGAGATCATTCGTCACTCCTGTGCGCACCTGTTAGGTCATGCGATCAAGCAGCTGTGGCCGAACACTAAAATGGCCATTGGCCCGGTTGTCGACAACGGTTTTTACTATGATGTCGATCTGGACCACACCCTGACTCAGGAAGACATCGACGCGCTCGAAAAACGTATGCACGAGCTCGCCGAGAAAAACTATGATGTCATCAAGAAGAAAGTCAGCTGGCACGAAGCGCGTGAAACCTTCGTGAAGCGCGGCGAAACCTATAAAGTTTCCATTCTTGACGAAAACATCGGCCATGATGACAAGCCAGGCTTGTATCATCACGAAGAATATATCGATATGTGCCGTGGCCCGCACGTGCCGAATATGCGTTTCTGCCATCACTTCAAACTGATGAAAACCGCTGGCGCGTACTGGCGTGGCGACAGCAACAATAAAATGTTGCAGCGTATCTACGGTACCGCGTGGGCAGATAAAAAAGCGCTGAACGCCTACCTGCAGCGTCTGGAAGAAGCCGCTAAGCGTGACCACCGTAAAATCGGGAAACAGCTAGACCTGTATCATATGCAGGAAGAAGCGCCGGGTATGGTGTTCTGGCACAATGACGGCTGGACCATCTTCCGTGAACTGGAAACTTTCGTTCGCTCGAAGCTGAAAGAGTATCAGTATCAGGAAGTCAAAGGCCCGTTCATGATGGACCGTGTGCTGTGGGAAAAAACCGGCCACTGGGACAACTACAAAGATGCGATGTTCACCACCTCTTCTGAGAACCGTGAATACTGCATTAAGCCGATGAACTGCCCGGGTCACGTGCAGATCTTCAACCAGGGGTTGAAATCTTACCGCGATCTGCCGCTGCGTATGGCTGAATTCGGTAGCTGCCACCGTAATGAGCCGTCGGGTGCGCTGCATGGTCTGATGCGCGTTCGCGGCTTTACTCAGGATGATGCGCATATCTTCTGTACTGAAGATCAGGTTCGCGATGAAGTGAACGCCTGTATTCGTATGGTTTATGATATGTACAGCACCTTTGGCTTCGAGAAAATCGTCGTCAAGCTGTCTACTCGCCCGGAAAAACGTATCGGTAGCGATGAGACCTGGGATCGCGCGGAAGCGGATCTGGCGGTGGCGCTGGAAGAAAACAACATCCCATTTGAATATCAACTGGGCGAAGGGGCGTTCTACGGCCCGAAAATTGAATTTACCCTGTATGACTGCCTCGATCGTGCATGGCAGTGCGGTACTGTACAGCTGGACTTCTCCCTGCCGCAGCGTTTAAGCGCCTCTTATGTTGGCGAAAACAACGAGCGTCAGGTACCGGTAATGATTCACCGCGCGATTCTCGGCTCGCTGGAGCGCTTCATCGGCATCCTGACCGAAGAGTTCGCTGGCTTCTTCCCAACCTGGCTTGCGCCAGTGCAGGTAGTGGTCATGAATATTACTGATTCTCAGTCTGAATACGTTAACGAATTGACGCGTAAACTACAAAATGCGGGCATTCGCGTAAAAGCGGACTTGAGAAATGAGAAGATTGGCTTTAAAATCCGCGAGCACACTTTACGTCGTGTCCCGTATATGTTGGTCTGTGGCGACAAAGAAGTCGAAGCCGGCAAAGTGGCCGTGCGTACCCGTCGCGGTAAAGACCTCGGCAGCATGGACGTAAATGAAGTGATCGAGAAGCTGCAACAAGAGATTCGCAGCCGCAGTCTTCAACAACTGGAGGAATAAGGTATTAAAGGCGGAAAACGAGTTCAAACGGCACGTCCGAATCGTATTAATGGCGAGATTCGCGCCCAGGAAGTTCGCTTAACTGGTCTGGAAGGTGAGCAGCTGGGTATTGTGAGTCTGAGAGAAGCTATCGAAAAGGCTGAAGAGGCTGGAGTAGATTTAGTTGAAATCAGCCCTAACGCCGAACCGCCAGTTTGTCGTATCATGGACTACGGCAAGTTCCTTTATGAAAAGAGTAAGTCTTCTAAGGAACAGAAGAAGAAGCAGAAAGTTATCCAGGTTAAGGAAATTAAATTCCGCCCTGGTACTGATGAAGGTGACTATCAGGTAAAACTCCGCAGCCTGATTCGCTTTCTCGAAGATGGCGATAAGGCCAAGATCACGCTGCGTTTCCGCGGTCGTGAGATGGCCCACCAGCAGATCGGTATGGAAGTGCTTAATCGCGTGAAAGACGATCTGGTTGAACTGGCAGTAGTCGAATCCTTCCCAACGAAGATCGAAGGCCGCCAGATGATCATGGTGCTCGCTCCGAAGAAGAAACAGTAAGGCCATCAAGTAACATTCCGGTGGGCTTCGGCTCACTGGCTTGTTCGCCTTTGTTTCGTTTATTAACAATGCGAAGTGGAAGTTATTAAAATGCCAAAAATTAAGACCGTACGCGGTGCTGCAAAGCGCTTCAAAAAAACCGGTAAAGGTGGTTTTAAGCACAAGCACGCTAACCTGCGTCACATTCTGACCAAAAAAGCTACCAAGCGTAAACGTCACCTGCGTCCGAAAGCCATGGTTTCCAAAGGCGATCTGGGCCTGGTAATCGCGTGCCTGCCGTACGCATAAGTCGTTAACCCTTTTAACTTTTTAATTAGAATAGATACAGGAGAGCACATATGGCTCGCGTAAAACGTGGTGTAGTTGCCCGTGCACGTCACAAGAAAATTTTGAAACAAGCTAAAGGTTACTACGGTGCGCGTTCTCGCGTATACCGCGTTGCCTTCCAGGCTGTTATCAAAGCTGGTCAGTACGCTTATCGTGACCGTCGTCAGAAAAAGCGTCAGTTCCGCCAACTGTGGATTGCGCGTATCAACGCAGCAGCACGTCAGAACGGTATTTCTTACAGCAAATTCATCAACGGCCTGAAAAAAGCCTCTGTTGAAATCGACCGTAAGATCCTGGCTGACATCGCCGTATTCGACAAATTAGCGTTCACCGCTCTGGTCGAAAAAGCGAAAGCAGCTCTGGCATAAGCCAGTTGAAAGAGGGAGCTTGTCTCCCTCTTTTCGTTTCAACACTATCAATACATTGACTTTTATCCGTGCAGGCTTTTCAATACAGGTCTGACATTTCTTACCAGACAAGGTAATGCAAGCATGAATGCTGCTATTTTCCGCTTCTTTTTTTACTTTAGCACCTGAACTCAGGAGGCTAGCGCGTGAAAGAAGAAACGGAAAACAGCGCCAGAAAGCCTCCCCTGTGGAGGCTTTTTTCGTATATAGATTCGGGATATTTATTTCACTAAAACCGGTGTCTGCACCGACATAATGAGGAAAACCATGTCACATCTCGCAGAGCTGGTTGCCAGTGCCAAGGCAGCCATTAACGAGGCATCAGATGTTGCCGCGCTGGACAACGTCCGCGTTGAATATCTGGGTAAAAAAGGGCATCTGACCCTGCAAATGACCACCCTGCGTGAGTTGCCGCCGGAAGAGCGTCCAGCAGCGGGTGCGGTCATTAACGAAGCGAAAGAGCAGGTGCAGCAGGCGCTGAACGCGCGTAAGGCTGAACTGGAAGGCGCCGCGCTCAATGCCCGTCTGGCCGCAGAGACCATCGACGTCTCGCTGCCGGGTCGCCGCATCGAAAACGGCGGTTTACATCCGGTTACCCGCACCATCGATCGTATCGAAAACTTCTTCGGCGAACTCGGCTTCACCGTGGCGACAGGCCCGGAAATCGAAGATGATTATCATAACTTCGATGCGCTGAACATTCCGGGTCACCATCCGGCGCGCGCTGACCACGATACCTTCTGGTTCGATGCGACCCGTCTGCTGCGTACTCAGACCTCTGGCGTGCAGATCCGCACCATGGAAAACCAGCAGCCGCCAATTCGTATTATCGCGCCGGGCCGCGTCTATCGTAACGATTACGATCAGACCCACACCCCGATGTTCCATCAGATGGAAGGTCTGATTGTCGATAAGAACATCAGCTTCACCAATCTGAAGGGTACCCTGCACGATTTCCTGAATAACTTCTTCGAAGAAGATCTGCAGGTACGATTCCGTCCGTCCTACTTCCCGTTCACCGAACCGTCTGCAGAAGTTGACGTTATGGGTAAAAACGGTAAATGGCTGGAAGTACTGGGCTGCGGCATGGTGCACCCGAACGTTCTGCGTAACGTCGGCATCGATCCGGAAGTTTACTCCGGCTTCGCCTTCGGCATGGGCATGGAGCGTCTGACCATGCTGCGTTATGGCGTGACCGATTTGCGCGCATTCTTCGAAAACGATCTGCGTTTCCTCAAACAGTTTAAATAAGGGCAGGACAGAACAATGAAATTCAGTGAACTGTGGTTACGCGAATGGGTTAACCCGGCGATCGACAGCGACGCGCTGTCCGATCAGATTACCATGGCGGGCCTGGAAGTTGATGGCGTTGAGCCGGTGGCCGGTAGCTTCAACGGCGTGGTCGTCGGTGAAGTGGTCGAGTGCGGCCAGCATCCGAATGCTGACAAACTGCGCGTGACCAAAATCAATGTCGGCGGCGAGCGTCTGCTGGACATCGTCTGCGGTGCGCCGAACTGCCGTCAGGGCCTGAAGGTGGCCGTCGCGACCATTGGCGCCGTACTGCCGGGTGATTTTAAAATTAAAGCGGCGAAACTGCGCGGCGAACCGTCAGAAGGAATGCTGTGCTCTTTCTCCGAGCTGGGTATTTCCGACGACCATAGCGGTATCATCGAGCTGCCGGCCGATGCGCCGATCGGTACCGATATTCGCGAATACCTCAAGCTTGACGATAACACCATTGAAATCAGCGTCACGCCAAACCGCGCCGACTGCCTGGGTATCATCGGCGTGGCGCGCGATGTCGCTGTGCTGAACAAAGCGCCGCTGAACGCGCCGGAAATCACTCCAGTTGCCGCGACTATTGACGACGTGCTGCCGATTCAGGTTGACGCGCCGCAGGCGTGCCCGCGCTATCTGGGCCGGGTGGTGAAAGGCATCAACGTCAAAGCGCCCACTCCGCTGTGGATGAAAGAGAAGCTGCGTCGCTGCGGTATCCGTTCCATCGATGCGGTGGTTGACGTGACCAACTACGTGCTGCTCGAGCTCGGCCAGCCGATGCACGCCTTTGACCGCGACCGCATTGAAGGTGGTATCGTGGTGCGGATGGCAAAAGAGGGCGAAACGCTGGTACTGCTGGACGGCTCTGAAGCTAAGCTCGATAGCGATACGCTGGTCATTGCTGACCACAAGAAAGCGCTGGCGATGGGCGGTATCTTCGGCGGCGAACATTCCGGCGTTAATGATGAAACCCAGAACGTGCTGTTGGAATGTGCGTTCTTCAGCCCGCTGTCTATCACCGGTCGCGCGCGCCGTCATGGCCTGCACACCGATGCATCCCACCGCTACGAACGTGGCGTCGATCCGGCCCTGCAATATAAAGCGCTGGAGCGTGCGACCCGTCTGCTGATCGACCTGTGCGGCGGGGAAGCCGGCCCAATTATCGATGTGACCAACGAAGAGACGCTGCCAAAACGCGCCACTATCACCCTGCGCCGTAGCAAGCTGGATCGCCTGATTGGCCATCATATTGATGACGCTCAGGTGAGCGACATTCTGCAACGTCTGGGTTGCGAAGTGACCATTGGTCAGGACGAGTGGCAGGCCGTGGCTCCAAGCTGGCGTTTCGATATGGAGATCGAAGAAGATCTGGTTGAAGAAGTGGCCCGCGTCTACGGCTACAACAACATTCCTGACGAGCCGGTACAGGCAGGTCTCATCATGGGAACCCACCGTGAAGCGGACCTGTCGCTGAAGCGCGTGAAAACGCTGCTTAACGACAAAGGTTATCAGGAAGTGATTACCTACAGCTTCGTTGACCCGAAAGTACAGCAGCTAATCCACGCCGGTGAAGAGGCGCTGATTCTGCCAAGCCCTATCTCTAGCGAAATGTCGGCGATGCGTCTGTCGCTGTGGACCGGTCTGTTGGGCACCGTCGTCTACAACCAGAACCGTCAACAGAGCCGCGTGCGCATCTTTGAGAGCGGTCTGCGCTTCGTGCCGGATACGCAGGCGCCGCTGGGTATTCGTCAGGATGTGATGCTGGCCGGGGTGATTAGCGGTAACCGTTACGAAGAGCACTGGAACCTGGCAAAAGAAACCGTCGATTTCTATGATTTAAAAGGCGATCTGGAATCTGTTCTTGATCTGACCGGTAAATTAGCCGATATCGAATTCCGTGCAGAAGCGGCTACCGCACTGCATCCGGGACAATCCGCGGCGATTTATCTGAAAGGTGAACGCATTGGTTTCATTGGGGTTGTTCATCCGGAACTGGAACGTAAACTGGATCTTAACGGCCGCACTCTGGTGTTCGAAATCGAGTGGAACAAGCTTGCAGACCGCGTGGTGCCTCAGGCGCGCGAAATTTCTCGCTTCCCGGCGAACCGTCGCGATATCGCGGTACTGGTCGCGGAAAACGTCCCTGCAGCCGATGTTTTGGCCGAATGTAAGAAAGTTGGCGTAAATCAGGTAGTTGGCGTAAACTTATTTGACGTGTACCGTGGTAAGGGTGTGGCGGAAGGCTTTAAGAGCCTTGCGATTAGCCTGATCCTTCAGGATACCAGCCGTACACTCGAAGAAGAGGAGATTGCCGCTACCGTTGCCAAATGTGTAGAGGCATTAAGAGAGCGATTCCAGGCATCATTGAGGGATTGAACCTATGGCGCTTACAAAAGCTGAAATGTCAGAATATCTGTTTGATAAGCTTGGGCTTAGCAAGCGGGATGCCAAAGAACTGGTAGAGTTGTTTTTCGAAGAGATCCGTCGTGCTCTGGAAAACGGAGAACAGGTAAAACTCTCCGGGTTTGGCAACTTCGATTTGCGTGATAAGAACCAACGCCCGGGACGTAACCCGAAAACGGGGGAAGATATTCCCATTACAGCCCGGCGTGTGGTGACCTTCAGACCCGGACAGAAGTTAAAAAGCCGTGTCGAAAACGCTTCACCCAGAGAGAAATAATCTGGACTGACTAATTAAAAAGGCCGCTATGCGGCCTTTTTTCTTACCTGTTTTATCTTACGCTTTTACGGCGGTGACCATGATTTCCACCAGTATGTCGGGCCGCGCCATCTCGGCCTGAACGGTTGCCCGCGCCGGGCTATGACCTTCCGGCATCCACGCTACCCAGACCTCATTGAACGCGGCAAAATCGCGTGAGATATCTTTAAGCCAGATCTGTGCGGAAAGGATGTGCTGCTTGTCGCTACCGGCGGTAGCCAGCAGGGCGTCGATCTTCTCCAGAACTTCACGGGTTTGCAGCGCAATATCATCAGTACTGCTTTTCGGCGTTTGTCCGGAGAGAAACACCAGGTTGCCGTACTCGACGCTGGCGGAAAGTCGGGGTTGCGGATTATTACGAATAATTGTCATGCGGATTGTTTCCATGTCAGACCATCTAAAGAAATTGCCGGCGCTTCGCCATCGAGGAGCGCTCCCAGTACCACGGCGCTGCCGGCCGCGAGGGTAAAACCGAGGCTACCCTGGCCGAGATTCATCCACAGATTCTGGTATCCGGCACGCCCTAGCATCGGTGGGCCCGCGGGCGTCGACGGACGCATACCGGTCCAGGCTTCAGCCTCATCCAGTCCCTGCAGTTCGGGAAAGCTGCTAGCGACGATTTTCTTCAGCGCCTGAACGCGGCTATCACGTAGTTCATCGCCGTCGTAACCGATATCCACCATCGCCGCGATGCGTAACCGATCGCCCAAGCGGGCGTAAACGATTTTGTGTCCGTAGTCGGTCACGCTGATATCCGGCGCGATCCCGGATTGCTTAGGGTAGGGAAGGGTCAGGCTGTATCCCTTCAGCGCGCACAGCGGCACGCGCACGCCCAGATGACCCAGCAGCGGGCCGCTGCCGTTGCCGGCGGCGACGACATAATCATCGCCGGTTATCGTACCGCAGCTGGTCTCAAGTGAACTAATGCGCCCGTCGCGCTTATTGAGCCGCAGCACCTCGCAGTGGGTGAGCAGGCTGAAGTTGCTGCTGGCATTGAGTTTGTCGAGCAGCGCGAGACAGAATTTATGGCAGTCTGCCGTTTCATCTCCTGGCGAATAAATCCCGCCCTGTAGCGAATGGCTGATGTGTTTCAGCGCCGGTTCAAGCTGCAGGCAGGCTTCGGCGCTCAGCGCATGCTGGTATTGGGGGTTAATCCCTTTTGCCGCTTTATGAAAATCATATTCCCGGCGATGGATGATGAGTTTGCCGCTACGCCGCCAGTGAAAATCAGCAAGATTATCTTCATCAAGCCACGACTGCATGACCTGACGGCTGAGCAGTGATAAACGCAAAATATGATCACCGTTAATTCTGTTGCTTTGGCTATTGCAGGCGCGCAGAAACTGCAACAGCCAGCGCCACTGCTGGAAAGACATTTGCAGGCGCATATTCAGCGGTGAATCGGCTTTGCCCATCCATTTAATTCCCTGCAGGGGAACGCCGCGGTCGGCAAGCGGCGCCACGTAGCGGTAGCTTAATTGCCCGCCGTTGGCGAAACTGGTGGCGCTGCCCGGCTCGGCGTTGCGCTCCAGTAGCTGCACCTGGTGTCCGCTCTTAATTAATACCCAGGCGGTGGCCAGCCCCACCACGCCGCCGCCGATAATCACAATGCTTTTTTTCATAACCTGATATATCCACCGCTGATAAATATCTTGCGGTTATGTCAAAGCATTTACCCCAGCGGCGCAATTGACTTTTTATGGTCAGGGTATAACTGCAGGTTAATTTCTTTGAGCTGTTGGCGCAGCTGTTTACACAGAAAATCGACAAATTTCTGCGTAATTGGGCTGAGTGAAACATCGGCGCGACGCAGCAGGCAAAGGTTGATTTTCATCGGCGGCGTAATCGGGTGAATCATCTCCGGCGACAAATTATGCCGCGCCGAGAAGATATCGGTGATACTGCAGCCGATGCCGCGCTTCACGAACTCGGTGGCCATGTAGTAGGTCTGCACATTAAGCCGGGTAGTGGAAAAATCACGGCGGGTGGCGATGGCGGCAGAGAGCGAATGCGGCCCCGGCGAGATCCAGCGCTGCTGATCGATCTCTTTGATGTCTACCGCGCCTTGTCGGTAATCGCGGTCGATATAGACCAGCGGCACTTCGGCAATCAGGGTGGTGATGATCTCCCCCTGTTGGACCGGCTGCAGCGTCAGCGCTAAATCTATTTCGCGCAGATCCAATTTTTTGACCAACGTCTCAGTATGCTCGGTGGTTAAGGTCATCACCAGATTACTGTTTTGCTGATAAAAATCGGTCACCAGCTCCGGCACCAGGCTTAATCCGAGGCTTGGTAAACAGCCTAAGGTGATTTTGGCGCGCGGATCGCGGGCCAGATTATCCGCCAGCAGGCGCAGGTTATCGAGATCCTGATAAATGCTCTGCGCTTTTTCAAAAAGTGTGAGCGCTTCGCTACTTGGCAGCAGCTTGCCCCGTACCCGCTGAAACAGCTTAAAACCGAGCTTAAGCTCGGCGTTTTTTAACGCTTTACTGGCGGCTGGCTGGGAGATATTCAGCGATTCCGCCGCACGTGAAAGAGAGCCGCAAGTCATCACGGCGTAGAAGATTTCCAGATGGCGCAGTTTCATGAACAGTTAACTCAGGGTTATAGCTTGCCGATAAAAAGTCATTTTCTACTAACACTAAATTAACATAAATTTAATCGCCAATCAGCGCTCCGGTTACATATTGTGCTGCTGGTACCGTCTTCAGACGGACTTTTACGTTCTCAGAACCATTCCCTTTGTTCCCTACAAACCCTCAGGCCATCGAGCCAATAATGATAACGAGGGGGGATATTTTCTGAGCAGGCCCGAATACGCCAACCTGCAAGTGCGGTCGGTTTTAATGGCTTTAAGGAGTTATATGAGTGACTCAACGCTCGCTGGCAATACCCTCGCCAGACGAAATATCACAAGAAAAAACGTTATTATTGGCCTGTTATTGGTGATTTTTGTGTTGACCGCGTGGTGGTGCCATGGCCGGCCGAGTAATGAACTCGGCCTGCTGGGTTTTACACCATTAGTGGCGTTAGCGGTGCTGTCGCTGGTCGGCGTCGACATTGTTCTGGCGGTGATTTCTTCGATTATCATCGCCATGATTATGACCTCCACCGGATTGCCGGAAATGGGCACCATGCTGGCGAAATCCACCGGTTCATTTATCGCCACCGTCGGGCTGATTATTATGCTCGGCGCCGGGGTGGGCGAAGTCGCCACCCGTACCGGCGCCGCAGTTGAGTTGGTGAAATTTGTCGTTCACCGCATCGGCCTGTCCAGCCAGACCCGAGTGAAGTTTGGCATTGTGGTGTCCTCGATTTTAATCTGCGGCTCGCTGGGGACGATGGCCGGTGGTAACGCGATTATTGTCGCGGTAATCATCCCGGTAGCGGCAGCGGTACGCCTTACTCCGCCAACGGTAGCCGCGCTGATGATGACCGCCGGCTCCGTGGGATTGTTTACCGGGCCGTTTACCCCTAGCACCGTGACTATCCTGAGCCTCGGTGGATTAAGCTATCCGGATTATCTGCTGTACGTGGGGCTGCCGATGAGCGCGGTGACGTTGCTGGCCGGCTGGGTGATGGCGGGACGGATCCAGAAGATGACCGAAGGCAAACTACGCTATGAAGTCGATCTCACGGAGAAGCCAACAGAAGCACTGAGCGCCGCGCAGCTGCGTCGGCGTAAGCTCAGCGCGCTGGCCTTCGCGGCAACGATTATTGTGATGGCGGTCATTGGCGTGGTGATTAAAGCCGGATTCAGCTTTGCGATTATCGTGATGCTGCTGGTGGCCCTGATTACCGGGCTGGTGGGCGGCCTGCGCCCGACGCAGATCCTGCAGGCGCTGTACCACGGTTGTGGCCGTCTGGTGTGGATGTTTATCCTCTACTGGCTGTATAACCCGATCCTGGAGCTGATGGATGGTCTTCATGCCTACCAAGGGCTGCTCGACTATACCCAGCCGCTGCTGGAAGGCATTTCGCCTGCCTGGTTGTGCTTTTGCATCTTCGCTTTCAATATTATTGGCCACGTACCGGGGGCGGCGGTGGCGCAGATGACCTTCACCCACAAAATATTCGGCCCGATGCTGATGGCCGCTGGCGTACCGCCGCAGGGAACGACTGCGGTGCTGCTGGCCTCTTCGCAGGTCGACTGGTTTGGCCCATTCCCCTCTTCGGATATGTTTGGTCAGATGGGGCTGGCGCAATCTACCCATCTGAAATATATGCTTTATAACGGCTGGGCGATTGTGGTGGCGAATATCATTCTCTTCGCGCTACTGTTCCAGGTATTGGTGTAAATTCCATTCCCACGCTGGCGTCTCGAGGAGCGCCGGCGCCAGCGTGGTGATAACTCAGAGTTTTTCCTTTTCTCCCCGCCATCGCCACCGTAAAATCAATCACCTCGCTCACTTGTCTCCGGGACTTATGCAGACCTTCGCCGATATTCAACAGCGCCATAACCGTCGTTGGCTAACCGCCTTAACGCTGATCCTACTTGTCACATTGACAATTAGCCTGTGCGCCGGTGACCAACGGATCGCGCCGCAGGAGTGGTTTAGCGCTAAAGGCGAGCTGTTTATCTGGCAAATCCGTCTGCCGCGCACGCTGGCGGTGCTGTTAGTGGGGGCGGCGCTGGCGCTTTCCGGGGCGATCATGCAGGCGCTATTTGAAAACCCGCTGGCGGAACCGGGACTGCTGGGCGTCTCTAACGGCGCGGGCGTTGGGCTGATTGCCGCCGTGCTGTTAGGTCACGGCGTGTTACCCATGTGGGCGCTGGGGCTGTGCGCCATCGCCGGCGCGCTGCTGATTACCTTTATTCTGCTCCGTTTCGCCCGACGTCACCTGTCCACCAGCCGTCTGCTGCTGGCAGGGGTGGCGCTCGGCATTATTTGTAGCGCCTTGATGACCTGGGCGGTCTATTTCTCAACGTCTTTTGATCTGCGCCAGCTGATGTACTGGATGATGGGCGGTTTTGGCGGCGTCGACTGGCAGCAGCTGTGGCTGATGCTGGCGCTGCTACCGGTGCTGCTGTGGGTATGCTGGCAGTCGCAGCCGCTGAACTTACTGGCGTTGGGCGAAGTCTCGGCGCGTCAGCTCGGCCTGCCGCTGTGGCTATGGCGAAAACTACTGGTGGTGGCCACCGGCTGGCTGGTCGGCGTCAGCGTGGCGCTGGCGGGAGCGATTGGCTTTATTGGTCTGGTGATCCCGCATATTTTGCGCCTGTGCGGCCTGAGCGATCATCGGGTGCTGCTTCCCGCCTGCCTGTTAGCTGGCGCCAGCGCGCTGCTCGGCGCCGATATCATTGCCCGTCTGGCGTTATCGGCGGCGGAATTACCGATCGGCGTGGTGACGGCGACGCTGGGGGCGCCGGTATTCATCTGGTTGCTGCTGCGTTCGGGACGGCGGGGGTAGGGAGACGCCGTCGTAATGGACGGCGTCGGGTGACGATTACCAGCCTTTGATGGCATCGCCTTTATAGACTTCCTGCGCTTTATCGGCGACTTCCTTGGTCTGGAAGGCCTCTTTCAGCTCCTGGATTTTCTTGCTGTCTTTATTGTCTTCGCGAGAGACAATCGCATTGACATAAGGTGAATCCGGGCCTTCCATAAACAGGCCATCGCGGGCCGCAGATAAACCGACCTGCGCCGAGAAATTTGTGTTGATGATGGCCAGCGTTACGTTCGGATCGTCGAGCGTACGGGTCAGCTGCGGAGTATCGACTTCAACAATCTTCAGGTGTTTCGGGTTATCAATGATATCCAGCGTAGTGGGCAGATAGCCTACGCCATCTTTCAACTTGATTAATCCTTGCGCCTGTAACAGCAGCAGGCTGCGGCCAAGCGTGGTGGTTTCGTTAGAGATAGAGACGGTCGCGCCGTCAGGCAGTTCGCTGATATTTTTGATTTTGCGCGAATAGGCGGCAATCGGGAAGACGAACGTTTTACCGACGATGGCGAATTTATAGCCGCGCTCTTTCGACTGCGCTTCGAGATAGGGCAGCGTCTGGAAGGCGTTGGCGTCGACATCTTTATTATTTAACGCTTCATTCGGCAGGACGTAATCATTGAAAGAGATAACCTCAACGTCGAGGTTATATTTGTCTTTTGCTACCTGCTCCACGACTTTCCAGATAGCTTCATCCGGGCCGGTATTGATCGCGACTTTAACCTTATCGTTATTGTCCTGAGAGCAGGCGGATAACAGCGCCACCGATGTGGCGATTAATACCGAGCTTAATAACTTCTTCATCTATAAAAACTCTCATAAATTAACAAGTAACGAAACACTATTACATCTGTTTCACACTGTACACTGATTTGTCCATTGCTGATATTGAGAGGAATTCATGTTGCCGGTGGCAAACGCAGCGGTGTTACATCAAGCGACATTTACCCACGAATCAAAGTAGAATCAGCCGCGTTGAATCCGCTACAGTAGATAGGGATCTCCTTAACCTGCATTATTGACTGAGGGAAGGCTATGCAACACGACATTCTAAATACCGAAGTGACGACCATCGATGGCGAGAAAACCACCCTGGCAGCGTATGCCGGAAAGGTGCTGCTGATCGTCAACGTGGCCTCAAAATGCGGCCTCACGCCGCAGTATGAGCAACTGGAAGCGCTGCAAGAAGAGTTTGCCCCGCAGGGATTCAGCGTCCTTGGCTTTCCTTGTAATCAGTTTCTCGGCCAGGAGCCGGGCAGCGAAGAAGAGATTAAAACGTTCTGCAGCGTGACCTACGGCGTCACTTTCCCACTGTTCAGTAAAATTGACGTTAACGGCGAACATCGCGCGCCGCTGTATCAAAAACTGATTGCCGCCGCCCCGAAAGCCGTCGCGCCGGAAGGGAGCGGTTTTTATGAGCGGATGGCCAGTAAAGGCCGAGCGCCGCTGTACGTTGACGACATCCTGTGGAACTTTGAAAAATTCCTCGTGGGCCGCGATGGCCAGGTCATTCAGCGTTTCTCTCCGGACATGACGCCGGACGACCCGCAGCTACTGGCTGCGCTAAAAGGAGCATTAGCGCAATAATGCCGTTTTTGATGCAGCTACAGGATGTAGCGGAAGCGGGGCGGCTGTCGCCGTTTACCGCTGACGTTCGGCCCGGAGAGATAGTCCATCTGGTGGGGCCGAACGGCGCGGGTAAAAGTACCCTGCTGGCGCGGATGGCCGGGCTGACCAGCGGCCCCGGCCTGATTACGCTTAACCAGCGGGCGCTGGATAAGTGGCCCGCGGCGGAGCTTGCCCGCCATCGCGCCTATCTGAGCCAGCAGCAGCTCCCGCCCTTCGCAATGCCGGTGTGGCACTATCTGTCGTTACATATGCAGGATAGCGCCCCGCAGGGGTTGCTCAACGAGATCGCCGGGCAACTGGGGTTAAGCGATAAGCTGGGGCGCCAGGTCAACCAGATCTCCGGCGGCGAGTGGCAGCGGGTGCGTCTGGCGGCGGTGATCCTGCAGATTCACCGCCGCGCGAATCCAGCCGGCCAGCTGTTATTATTGGATGAACCGATGAACAGCCTCGATGTCGCGCAACAGGCGGCGCTGGATAGCGTGTTGGCGTCGCTATGCGGGCTGGGGATCGCTATCGTGATGAGCAGCCACGATCTCAACCATACGTTGCGACATGCGCAGAGGGCGTGGCTCATTTGTGGTGGGCAGATGATTGCCAGCGGGGAAACGTATGAGGTGCTGAGTGAGGAAAATTTGACCGCCGCTTATCATATCGCTTTCCAGCGTGTGGAAGTCGCGGGTCATCTTATGCTCGTGGCGTCACAGTAGCAGGTAAGGATCTTGCCTGTACGCCGCTAAACAGGCTAAATTATTGCAATAACAGGACAGGGAACAGAGGAATCGTCTGAGATGCGTTTGTGGTTCATTTTTATTGCGGCGATGGTGCTGGCTGGCTGTAGCAGCCACCGGGCGCCGCCGCCGAATCCGCGGCTGGCTGATTCCATTACCGTGGTGGCGAATCTGAATGAGCAATTGCGCAACTGGCGTGGTGCGCCGTACCGTTATGGCGGCATGACGCCGCGCGGCGTTGACTGTTCGGGCTTTGTGGTACGCACGTTCCGCGACAAATTCGCCATGCAGTTGCCGCGGGAAACTCGCGAGCAGGCGGAAATCGGCACCCGCATTGATAAAAGCGATCTGTTGCCCGGCGACCTGGTATTCTTCAAAACCGGATCCGGCGAAAGCGGCCTGCACGTCGGTATCTATGATACCGACAATCAATTTATTCACGCCTCTACCAGCCAGGGCGTTACCCGCTCGTCGCTGGACAACGTCTACTGGAACAAAAAATTCTGGCAGGCGAGGCGCATTTAACCCGCATTCGGTGAGAAAGGGGAGCGATGGCTCCCTTTTTTAATTGCCATAACCCTGCAGTTCGCCCGTGTTAATACCCTGTTGAAGGCACTACACTGGCGGCAGGAGGAACCATGACCCTGTCTTTTACTACTCACTGGCGCGATCGGCTGCCGGGTTTTTACACTTCTCTGGCGCCCACGCCGCTGGAGAACGCGCGTCTCATCTGGCGCAACACCGCTCTGGCGCAAACGTTGGGCGTCCCGGAAACGTTATTCGAACCCGAGCGCGGAGCGGGCGTCTGGGGTGGCGAAGCGTTGCTGCCGGGGATGTCGCCGCTGGCGCAGGTCTATAGTGGCCATCAATTTGGCGCCTGGGCCGGTCAGCTTGGCGATGGGCGCGGCATTTTGCTTGGCGAGCAGCAGTTGCCGGATGGTCAACGTTTTGACTGGCATCTTAAAGGCGCTGGTCTGACGCCCTATTCGAGAATGGGCGATGGCCGGGCGGTACTGCGTTCAACTATCCGCGAAAGCCTTGCCAGCGAAGCAATGCATGCGCTTGGGATCCCAACCACCCGCGCGCTGGCGATGGTGACCAGCGACACGCCGGTTTACCGCGAACGCGAAGAACGCGGCACCATGCTGATGCGCATCGCCGAAAGTCACGTACGCTTTGGCCATTTCGAACATTTTTACTATCGTCGCGAAGCGGGAAAAGTGCAGCAACTGGCCGATTATGTGATTGAACACCACTGGCCGCAGCTGCAGCAGGAGGCGGATAAGTATATTCTCTGGTTCCGTGACGTTGTCACGCGTACCGCGGAAATGATCGCCAGCTGGCAGACCGTTGGCTTTGCCCACGGGGTGATGAATACCGACAATATGTCGATTCTTGGCCTGACCATGGATTATGGTCCGTATGGCTTCCTCGATGATTTCCAGCCCGGTTTTATCTGTAACCACTCTGATTACCAGGGGCGCTACAGCTTTGATAACCAACCGGCGGTAGGGTTGTGGAACCTGCAGCGTCTGGCCCAGTCGCTCTCGCCGTTTATCAGCGCCGACGCGCTGAACGCGGCGCTGGATGACTATCAGCATGCCTTGTTGACCGCCTACGGCCGCCGCATGCGCGACAAACTCGGCTTCTATACTCAGCAAACCGGTGATAACACTCTGCTTGATGGACTGTTCAGCCTGATGGAGCGTGAAGGGAGTGACTACACTCGTACCTTCCGGATGCTGAGCCAAAGCGAGCAGCATAGCGCGGCATCGCCGCTGCGCGATGAGTTTATCGACCGCGCGGCGTTTGATAGCTGGTTTGCCGACTACCGGGCGCGGCTGCGCGATGAAAAGATCGACGATAGCGAACGCCAGCAGCGGATGCAGGGCGTCAACCCGGCGGTGGTGCTACGCAACTGGCTGGCGCAGCGGGCAATAGAAAAAGCCGAAGATGGCGACATGCGCGAGCTGGAACGTCTGCATGAGGCCCTCGCGCAGCCGTTTGCCGATCGTTCAGATGATTATGGCAGCCGCCCGCCTGACTGGGGTAAACATCTGGAAGTCAGCTGCTCCAGCTAACCGTAAAGCCTCGCCATCGCGCGAGGTTTTATTTGGTCAAAATTAGCTTACCGGCGTGTGTCTGGCGCAGCAGATAGCGCTGGCCGTCATGTTCGATCACCACGCGGCCTTCCGCGCCCAACAGCGTCCGGCTGCTGATTTGGCGATCGCTGGCAATAGGATAGGGAGCATTGTCTTTCGTTTTCTCAGCTGTGGCAGTGTTATCCATACGCGTCATAGCACCAAAGTAAAAATAAAAGCAACAATGATAATCATTATCAGTAATGTTAATTTTCACAGCAAGCCTTTTTTGTCGTGGCTTACCATTTCAGGTAGCTATTGCGCAGAGGATGAACGGCGAGCGATGAATACCCGCCGCGAGCGCGGCGGGGGAAGGGTTACAGCCGTGTAGCGGTGGCAGCAGCCAGTTCGGCGAGCATTTTTTCGCTATCTTCCCAGCTCAGGCACGGGTCGGTAATCGACTGGCCCCAGGTCAGCGGCTGACCGGGAATCACTTTTTGCGTCCCTTCGGCGAGGAAGCTCTCCGCCATAACCCCGGCAATGGCGGTAGAACCCTCGCGGATCTGCTGGCAGATATTGGCGCACACTTCCAGTTGCCGGCGATGCTGCTTCTGACAGTTGCCGTGGCTGAAGTCGACGACCAGTTGCTCAGGGAGATCGAATTCCCGTAGCGCTTCACCGGCGGCGGCGATATCCGCTGCATGATAATTTGGCCGTTTACCGCCGCGCATAATGATATGGCCGTACGGGTTACCGCTGGTCTGGTAGATGGTCATCTGGCCCTGTTTATCCGGCGACAGGAACATATGGCTGGCGCGCGAAGCGCGTATCGCGTCGACCGCGATGCGGGTGTTGCCGTCGGTACCGTTTTTAAAACCAACCGGGCAGGAGAGCGCCGAGGCCATCTCGCGGTGGATTTGACTTTCGGTGGTGCGCGCGCCGATGGCGCCCCAGCTAATCAGATCGGCAATAAACTGCCCGGTCACCATATCCAGGAATTCGGTGGCGGTGGGGATACCCAGCTCGTTGACCTGCAGCAGCAGACGACGCGCCAGTTCGATACCGTGGTTGACCCGGTAGCTGCCGTTGAGGTCAGGGTCGGAAATGAGTCCTTTCCAGCCCACGACGGTGCGCGGTTTTTCGAAATAGGTGCGCATGACAATTTCCAGCTGCGGCTGGTAACGTTCGCGCATGCCCTGCAGGCGGCGCGCATATTCCAGCGCCGCTTCGGGGTCGTGAATGGAGCAGGGGCCGATAATCACCAGCAGGCGGCGGTCTTCGCCGTTGAGGATTTTTTCAATCCGCTGGCGGGAGGCGGAGACGTGGGCGGCAACCTCGGCCGACACGGGATGGCGCTGCGCCAGTTCCGCGGGCGTTACCAGGCTTTCAATGCGCGCGGTACGCAATTCGTCTGTTTTATTCATTGGGGTCTCAAAAATCTGTTTCTTCCGCGGCGAAAATGCCGGGAAGTGATGCGCATCACGATAAACCAATCCCTGCTTATTGCAAGAGCAGGGCATGATCCTGTATAGGCCACGAGCGATAGCATAAACAAATTTTCAATAATGTACTAGTGTGTTAGTACATCCTGCGATTAAGCCCCATGATATCCATGATTTTGGTAGCAATTTCCTCTACCGAATAGTTGGTACTGTTAAGGCAGGGGATCTTGTTTTTGCGATACAGCGCTTCGACTTCGGTTACTTCCATACGGCACTGGCGCAGCGAGGCGTAACGGCTGTTTTCCCGGCGCTCTTCGCGGATTGCCGCCAGTCGCTCCGGGTTAATCGTCAGGCCGAACATCTTGTGCTGCAGCGGCTTTAACGAGGCCGGGAGAACCAGATTGTCCATATCGTCGGCGATAAAAGGGTAGTTAGCGGCGCGAATGCCATACTGCATTGCCAGGTACAGGCTGGTCGGCGTTTTACCGCAGCGCGAAACACCGAGCAGGATCACCTGCGCCTGATCGAGATTACGCAGCGAAATGCCGTCGTCATGGGCGAGCGTGTAATCGATGGCGGCGATACGCGCATCGTATTTAATCAGGTTACCGGGGTTCAGGCCGTGGGTGCGGTGAGCCACCGGCGTGGGATCCAGATGTAACTCTTGCTGCAGCGGGGCCACCAGCGCCTGCACGATATCCTGACAAAAACCCTCGCTTTGCAAAATAATGTCGCGAATTTCGGGGATAACGATGGAATAGAAGACCAGCGGGCGGATGCCGGTTTGTTGATAAATGGCATCGATTTGTTCTTTTACCGCCCGGGCGCGGCTGACGTTTTCAACAAACGGCAACGTCACGCTACTGATGGCCACCGGGAATTGCGACATTACCGCATGACCTAAAACTTCCGCCGTAATAGCGGTACCGTCAGAAATATAAAATACGTGGCGATCTACAGCACTGTCCATTTTGACCATCCGGTATAATTATCTAAAAGCAGAGTAAATTTAAGCACAGAGCTTTAACCTTTGTCTCACTTAAAAAAATGAAACGCTATTTTTGTTTTTAATGAAATGGCAGGTTCAGTTTCGGGTTTTGCACACTATTTGTATCAGATATCAATAGAATCCATTTTAATCATATAGTTAGGGAATTCCGGAAAACAATCCTAAAAACAGAAAATTAATTTGCTTGAACGATTCACCGTTTTTTTCAGCGGCATAAATATGTCAGGATGAATACCGTAGTCGATCGTGTGTTTTCTATAATTTGTATTAAATCACAAAAGGATTGTCTCGATGTCCAACAATGGCTCGTCACCGCTGGTGCTTTGGTATAACCAACTCGGCATGAATGATGTAGACAGAGTTGGGGGCAAAAATGCCTCCCTTGGTGAAATGATTACTAACCTGTCCGGTATGGGTGTCTCCGTACCAAACGGGTTCGCCACCACCGCTGATGCTTTCGATCAGTTCCTGGACCAAAGCGGCGTTAACCAGCGCATTTATGCACTGCTGGATGAAACCGACATTGACGACGTTTCCGCATTAGCGAAAGCGGGCGCGCAGATCCGGCAATGGATCATCGACACCCCCTTCCAGAGCGAACTGGAAAACGCGATTCGCGAAGCTTATGACCTGCTGTCCGCCGATGACGCCGAGGCCTCGTTCGCCGTTCGCTCTTCGGCGACGGCGGAAGATATGCCGGATGCTTCCTTCGCCGGCCAGCAAGAGACATTCCTCAACGTGCAGGGCTTTGACGCCGTGCTCGTTGCCGTGAAGCACGTCTTTGCTTCACTGTTTAACGATCGCGCGATCTCCTATCGCGTGCATCAGGGTTACGATCACCGCGGCGTGGCGCTATCCGCCGGGGTGCAGAGGATGGTGCGCTCCGATCTGGCCTCCTCCGGCGTGATGTTCTCCATCGATACCGAGTCCGGTTTCGACCAGGTGGTGTTTATCACCTCGGCGTGGGGGCTCGGCGAGATGGTGGTGCAGGGCGCGGTGAACCCGGACGAATTTTACGTCCATAAACCGACCCTGGCGGCTAAT
Source organism: Klebsiella sp. 141203 (assembly GCF_032601985.1). Lineage (NCBI taxonomy): Bacteria > Pseudomonadati > Pseudomonadota > Gammaproteobacteria > Enterobacterales > Enterobacteriaceae > Klebsiella > Klebsiella sp. 141203. The sequence goes on from NZ_JAQIRL010000002.1 coordinate 914,775, forward strand.
CGCCCGGCTATCGTGCGCCGTACCATGGGGTCGAAAAAAATCCGCATGGTTTACGCGCCGACTCAGGAACACGGCAAGCAGGTGCGCATCGAAGATGTGCCGCAGGCGCAGCGCGATGTTTTCTCGTTAACCAACGAGGAAGTGGAAGAGTTGGCGAAGCAGGCGGTGCAGATCGAGAAGCACTATGGTCGCCCGATGGATATCGAGTGGGCTAAAGATGGCCACACCGGTAAGCTGTTTATCGTCCAGGCGCGTCCGGAAACCGTCCGTTCGCGCGGTCAGGTGATGGAGCGTTATACCCTCCATGCCCAGGGGCAGATCATCGCCGAAGGGCGAGCCATCGGCCACCGCATCGGCGCCGGCCCGGTTAAGGTTATTCACGATATCAGTGAGATGAACCGCATTGAGCCCGGCGACGTGCTGGTCACCGACATGACCGACCCGGATTGGGAACCGATCATGAAGAAAGCCTCGGCGATCGTCACCAACCGCGGCGGACGTACCTGCCACGCGGCGATTATCGCCCGCGAGCTGGGGATCCCGGCGGTGGTCGGCTGCGGTGATGCGACCGATCGAATCCAGGAAAACCAGAACGTCACCGTTTCCTGCGCCGAAGGGGACACCGGCTACGTCTACGCAGAGCTGCTGGACTTCAGCGTGAAGAGCTCCAGCGTCGGCGAGATGCCGAACCTGCCGCTGAAGGTTATGATGAACGTCGGCAACCCGGATCGCGCCTTTGACTTCGCCTGCCTGCCGAATGAAGGCGTGGGGCTGGCGCGGCTGGAATTTATCATTAACCGCATGATTGGCGTTCACCCGCGCGCGCTGCTGGAGTTTGACGACCAGGAGCCGGGCCTGCAGAACGAAATCCGCGAGCTGATGAAAGGCTACGATTCGCCGAGAGAGTTCTACGTTGGCCGCCTGACCGAAGGGATCGCTACCCTTGGCGCCGCCTTCTACCCGAAACGCGTCATCGTGCGTTTGTCCGACTTTAAATCTAACGAATACGCCAACCTGGTGGGCGGCGAGCGTTACGAGCCGGAAGAAGAGAACCCGATGCTCGGCTTCCGCGGCGCCGGACGCTACGTTTCAGAAAGCTTCCGCGATTGCTTCGCGCTGGAGTGTGAAGCGATGAAACGCGTGCGTAACGACATGGGCCTGACCAACGTGGAAGTGATGGTGCCGTTCGTACGTACCGTCGCGCAGGCGAAAGCGGTGGTTGAAGAGCTGGAACGTCAGGGGCTCAAGCGCGGCGAGAACGGGCTGAAGATCATCATGATGTGCGAAATCCCGTCGAACGCGCTGCTGGCGGAGCAGTTCCTCGAGTATTTCGATGGCTTCTCGATCGGTTCGAACGACATGACGCAGCTGGCGCTGGGTCTCGATCGCGACTCCGGCGTTGTGTCTGAGCTGTTTGATGAACGCAACGACGCGGTGAAAGCGCTGCTGTCGATGGCCATCCGCGCGGCGAAAAAACAGGGCAAATACGTGGGCATCTGCGGCCAGGGGCCGTCCGACCACGAAGACTTTGCCGCCTGGCTGATGGAAGAGGGGATCGATAGCCTGTCCCTGAACCCGGATACCGTGGTGCAAACCTGGTTAGGTCTGGCTGAACTGAATAAATAAGTTCAACGCGGATAGCCCAATCCCTGGCAGAAATGCCGGGGATTTTTTTTGCCTTCAGCAACGTTGCTTTTTTTGATTTTGACGTAAAAAAAAGCCCATCGTGGGAGATGGGCAAAGACTACACACAGCAATTCGTTGTTTCACTCAGGGGATTTCCATGCTTATAAATCAATATCTTGATCTATAACCGTGGGCTAATAGTAGGCATCAGGGCTGTTGACGTCGATCGGATTCTTCTCAATAGTTAAATCAGTGTGAAGAATATGAGAGGTAAATATCGAGCTGGAACATGAATATGCCGGAAGTGGCGGGGGATTGATAAATTTAGCTTAAGTTTAAGGCGGGTTTCCCCGCCTTTCTGTTACTTTTCGCTTTTGTTATGGCTGGCATTAAGTTCGGCGAGCTCCGCCAGAACCAGATCCGGGTCCAGCGGCGGCGCTGGAACTTCCTGCACCCAGGCGTCGTAAAGGCGCCAGGAGACGGCCAGCAGCACCGGACCGATAAACAGGCCAATCATGCCGAAGGCGATCAGGCCGCCGATAACGCCGGAGAGGATCAGAATCATCGGCAGGTCGGCGCCCATGCGAATCAGCACCGGGCGAATTACGTTATCCATCGTACCCACCACGCAGCTCCATACCAGCAGCACCGTGCCCCAGGTCGTATCGCCGGTCCAGTACAGCCAGATAATCGACGGCACCAGCACGATAAGCGGCCCCAGCTGTACCAGACAGGTGAAAATCATCACCACGGTCAACAGCGCGGCGTAAGGTACGCCGCTTATCGCCAGCCCGATACCGCCAAGAACCGCCTGCGCCAGCGCGGTGACAACCACGCCCAGCGCCACGGCGCGTACCGCCTGTCCGGCTAGGACCACCGCAGCATCGCCACGCTTTGAGGCCAGACGGGTCGCGAAGTAGCGGAAACCATAGGCGACCCGCTCGCCGCGCCAGTAAAGCAGGGCGCTGAACAATAGCATCAGTCCGCAGTAAACCAGCAGTTTACCAATATGCGCAGCCTGGCCGACAAACCAGGTGGTGGTGGCGCCGATATAAGGGCGGACCTTGGCCATAATCGCCGCGCCGCCCATCTCCAGCAGGCTATGCCAGGCGGAATAGAGTTTATCGCCGATCAGCGGAATCGAGTTCAGCCAGGCGAAATCCGGCAGCGTTACCTGGCCGGTACTGACGATTTTAATCAGCGGGGCGCTATTATCGACCAGGCTATTCACCAGTAAGGCAATGGGAATGACGAATAGTAAAAACAGCAGTAGCGTCATCACCAGCACCGCCAGCGCGCGTTTGCCGAACAGCAGCTTTTGCAAACGAAGCAGCACCGGCCAGGTGGCGATGACCACGGTACCGGCCCAGGCGAAGGAGAGAATAAATGGTTGCACAACCCACAGGCAGGAAATAATTATCAGGGACAAAAACAGCACCGACAGCAGAATTTGCGGTATGTCCCGGGGCTGATGTTGGTTAATCATAGAGAAAATTTACCTTTCCAGTCGCGTCTCAATGCTGACGCAGCGTAATTCCATGTACAGATAATAATATCAATAATTTCGCGCGCCTGATTTTGCCCGTAAATCTCGTGGGCGGATATGAAAAAAATGTGATAAAAAGTTGAGTGCGCCACGCAAACGTTTAATTTGCGCATTATTACATCATCTAAACACAACATATTCAGGCAGGGTCAAGCGTCATGATCCCACAGATTTCTCAAGCGCCGGGCGTCGTTCAACTGGTGCTGAATTTTTTGCAGGTACTGGAGCAACAAGGTTTCACCGGCGATACCGCCACCAGCTATGCCGACCGGCTCACCATGGCGACCGATAACAGTGTCTATCAGCTGTTGCCGGACGCCATTCTGTTTCCCCGTTCCACCGCAGACGTCGCTTTACTGGCGCGACTGGCGGCGGAACCGCGCTTTAAATCGCTGATTTTTACCCCTCGCGGCGGTGGTACCGGCACCAATGGTCAAGCGCTGAATGCGGGGATCATCGTTGATATGTCGCGCTATATGAACCGTATTATCGAAATCAACCCCGAAGAGGGATGGGTGCGGGTCGAAGCCGGGGTAATCAAAGACCAGCTCAACCAGTTTCTTAAGCCCTACGGCTATTTCTTTGCCCCTGAACTGTCGACCAGTAACCGCGCGACGCTCGGCGGAATGATCAATACCGATGCCTCCGGACAGGGGTCATTGGTCTACGGTAAAACCTCCGATCATGTGCTTGGTGTGCGATCGGTGCTCATGGGCGGCGATATCCTTGATACCTTACCCATTCCCGCCGCGCTGGCGGAAACGCTGGGGCGCGAGCAGTCAGCGATTGGCCGCATCTACCGTACCGTCTATCAGCGCTGCAAAGCGCAGCGTCAGCTGATCATCGATAAATTCCCGAAACTGAACCGCTTCCTGACCGGCTACGATCTGCGTCATGTCTTTAATGATGAGATGAGCGAGTTCGACCTGACGCGCATTCTGACCGGCTCCGAAGGCACGTTGGCATTTATTACCGAAGCGCGGCTCGATATTACGCGTCTGCCGAAGGTACGCCGGTTGGTCAACGTCAAGTATGACTCTTTTGATTCGGCGCTGCGTAACGCCCCCTTCATGGTTGAAGCAAAGGCGCTGTCGGTGGAGACCGTCGATTCGAAGGTGCTTAATCTGGCGCGAGAAGATATCGTCTGGCACTCGGTAAGCGAATTGATCGCCGATGTGCCGGATAAAGAGATGCTGGGGCTCAATATTGTTGAGTTTGCCGGTGATGATGCTGAATTAATAGACGGTCAGGTTTCCACCCTGTGTCAGCGTCTTGATGAGCTCATGTCGCAGGGCGCCGCAGGAGTGATTGGCTGGCAGGTCTGTCATGAACTGGATGGCGTCGAGCGCATCTATGCCATGCGTAAAAAGGCGGTTGGTCTGCTGGGCAACGCCAAAGGCGCCGCTAAACCGATTCCTTTTGCTGAAGATACCTGCGTGCCGCCTGAGCATCTGGCGGATTACATCACCGAGTTTCGCGCTTTACTCGACGGACATGGCCTGAGCTACGGCATGTTTGGACACGTCGATGCCGGCGTGCTGCACGTTCGTCCGGCGTTGGACATGTGCGACCCGCAGCAGGAGGTGCTGATGAAGCAGATCTCCGATGAGGTGGTGGCGTTGACGGCCAAATATGGCGGCCTGCTGTGGGGCGAACACGGTAAAGGGTTCCGCGCCGAGTACAGTCCGGCCTTTTTTGGCGAGGAGTTATATAGCGAACTGCGTAAAGTGAAAGCGGCATTTGATCCGGATAACCGATTGAATCCGGGGAAAATTTGCCCACCGGAAGGCGTCGATGCGCCGATGATGAAAGTCGATGCGGTGAAACGCGGCACCTATGATCGCCAAATTCCCATCGCCGTGCGTAGCGCCTGGCGTGGCGCGATGGAGTGTAATGGTAACGGTCTGTGCTTTAACTTCGATGTAAAAAGCCCGATGTGTCCATCAATGAAGGTCAGCAATCAGCGCATCCATTCGCCGAAAGGCCGCGCGACGCTGGTGCGTGAATGGTTACGCCTGCTGGCCGACCGTGGTATCGATCCGAACAAGCTGGAGCAAGAGCTTCCGGAAAAAGGCGTGAGCCTGCGCGCCCTGATCGAGCGTACCCGCAACAGCTGGCATGCGCGTAAAGGCGAATATGATTTCTCACATGAAGTGAAAGAGGCGATGTCCGGCTGCCTGGCCTGTAAGGCCTGTTCAACCCAGTGTCCGATTAAGATCGACGTGCCGGAATTCCGCTCCCGCTTCCTGCAGCTGTATCACAGCCGCTACCTGCGACCGGTACGCGACCATCTGGTGGCGACGGTCGAGTCCTACGCGCCGCTGATGGCCCAGGCGCCGAAAACATTCAACTTCTTTATCAATCAGCCGTGGATGCGCAAGCTGTCGGAAAAACACATCGGCATGGTCGATCTGCCGCTGCTCTCCGTACCGTCGCTCAAGCAGCAGCTGGCAGGCCACCGCTCCGCCAATACCACGCTTGAGGATCTGGAAGCGATGAGCGTCGACCAGCGTGCGAAGAGGGTGCTGGTGGTACAGGATCCGTTTACCAGCTACTACGAAGCGCAGGTGGTAGCTGACTTTGTCCGCCTGATTGAAAAAGTCGGCTATCAGCCGGTGCTGTTGCCGTTCTCACCGAACGGTAAAGCGCAGCATATCAAAGGGTTCCTGACGCGCTTTGCGCGTACCGCGCAGAAAACCGCTGATTTTCTCAACCGCGTAGCGCGGCTGGATATACCGATGGTTGGCGTCGACCCCGCGCTGGTGCTTTGCTATCGCGATGAATATAACCAGACGCTGGGCGAGAAACGCGGCGATTTTCGCGTGATGCTGGTGCATGAGTGGCTGACCCAGGCGATAGCGCCATCGGCTGGCCAGGACAACAGCGGCGAACCCTGGTATCTGTTTGGCCACTGTACGGAAGTGACGGCGCTACCGGCCGCGCCCAAACAGTGGGCAGAGATCTTTGCCCGTTTTGGGGCGAAAATGGAGTATATCAGTACGGGTTGCTGCGGCATGGCGGGTACCTACGGGCACGAAGTGAAAAACCATGCCAACTCGCTGGCGATTTACGCGCTTTCCTGGCAGCAGGCGATGGCGCGTTTACCGCGTCATCGCTGTCTGGCTACCGGTTATTCCTGCCGAAGCCAGGTGAAGCGTATCGAAGGCAGCGGAGTGCGTCACCCGCTGCAGGCTCTGCTGGAGATTATCGGATGATTTGGAAACGTCAGGCTTCGCTAGCGCAGCTTAACGCGATGGGCGAGGGGAACATGGTGGGTCTGCTGGATATTCAGTTTGTGGCCATCAACGATAACGCCATTGAAGCAACAATGCCGGTTGATCACCGTACGCATCAGCCATTTGGCCTGCTTCACGGCGGCGCATCGGTGGTTCTTGCGGAAACGCTGGGTTCGGTTGCGGGCTATTTGTGTACCGAAGGGGAACAGAAAGTGGTCGGCCTGGAAGTGAATGCCAACCATATTCGTTCAGTGCGCAGTGGGCGGGTGCGTGGGGTTTGTACCGCGCTGCATGTAGGGTCGCGCCATCAGGTGTGGCAAATTGATATCACCGATGAGCAGGGGCGCCTGTGTTGCTCATCACGGCTGACCACCGCGGTGGTGTAACAGTATTTCAGGGGATGCATTAGCATCCCCTGATTGTTTATTGCGTGTCGTCCTTGATGACCTCGCTGGCGCCGTTTTTCTGCACCGAGGCGATACCCTTTTTCGCCGCATCTTTCGATGAGTACATCTCGCTGGTGGCGATGGTCTCGTGGTTATCGGCCTTCAGCAGAAAATACCACGGCTGCGAGACGTTCTTATCAGACTTTTTCAGTACGTAATATCCCATTTCTCACTCCTTCGGCGTTGATGAGCACTGAATAATCTGTAGACCATGGCTAACGCTACGGCAAGCAATCATCCAATAAATATATATTTGTTAAATCATTCGTTGTAATTATGCTACTATTTTAATTACGAATTACATTCACGGTAACAAAGAGGACGGAGTTAACCATGGGTATCATTTCCTGGATCATTTTTGGTTTGATCGCTGGTATTTTGGCTAAGTGGATTATGCCGGGCAAAGACGGCGGTGGATTTATTGTCACCGTGATCCTCGGTATTATCGGTGCGGTAGTTGGTGGCTGGATCAGTACCTTATTCGGCTTTGGCAAAGTTGACGGTTTTAACTTCGGTAGCTTTGTCGTGGCGGTAATTGGCGCACTTGTTGTGCTGTTTATCTACCGTAAAGTGAGGAGTTAATACGCCAGGCGTACATTGACTCTGAGAAAGTAAGCCGCCGTGAACCACGGCGGTTTTTTTATGCCTGCGACACAAAAAAAGCCCGCAGGATACCCGCGGGCGAACCCATTTTGGCAAATTTTTTCGGCTGCCTCCTGACAAAGGGCGTAAACACCGTTTTGCCGGATGGTAAGGCGCAGCCTGACCGCTTCCCGGCTGGAGAAGCAGTGAGGTAATTTTATGTCCAATTCAGGGGGAAAATAAGCTGACAAAAACAGTAGGGGCCGCGCTTATTCCAGCAACACGCTCATCACCAATAGCACAACCATGCACATCGACATAATACTGATATCAATCATCCTGTACGACACTCGCTCCCAAAACAATAGCCCGGCCTTGCACCGGTAAGTATTCACAAAGGAGAGGGATTGTACATGAGTAAACGCTGTCTTAACCAACCCTGCTTTTAAGAATTAACCGATCACATCACAAAACGTGAACGTTCTATTACTCGTCAGCAGCACCGATTGGCACTTTGGCGAAAACCTGTAGTCGGGCTTCGGATGCGTAAAATGGAATCAGCAGAAAAGCTAAACCTGCGCCACCGGTTGCATACTGCACTGCCAGGTCGGCGCTGTGGGTGATAAATATTTGATGACCACCCCAGCTACAGCCTACGCTCATATCCGGCGTACAGTTTTTCCATTTACTCAGTAACTCGCCACTTTTCGTCAGGTATAAGTACTTTGTGTCCGAACCCGATGGCGGCGTCGCGGATTCGGCTAACAAGATGAACGTTTGAGTGCTTACTACTTTCCCTTGCCCGTCTAACGATGAGGCTTGTAGCGTTGCGGTGGGGTAATTGAAGCGTAATTCAATGCTTGCGGCATTTTTGTCACTGACGTAAAAAACCTGCGTTAAATTATCCGCCCCCCAATATTTTCCACCGCTGGATTGCAGCGGTTTTATCTTAAATCGGTATACGTTCCGCTTGCGTATATCCTGGCGCTGGGAGTATTCGGCATTGTATTGCGCGCTTTGCGGCGCGTTAACCGAGCAGCCGGTAAGTAACCCCATTAATAGTAATGCTGAAAATTTACGCACTCTTTTTCCCGTCCATTATTCATATACTGCTGACGGTCGATTATGCCCGTTATGACAAACGATAAAAAATACAGAACGCTACCAAACCCGGTAGGTCGTTGCATCTCGCACTATCTGACATATGCTTAAAATAAGCATATGCCATGCTTGTTATCAGATGCTGGGATAGAGGAGAAGATATGACGATTACGCTGTGCAAAGCTTGTGGTACCTCCTATGAATTTAGCGAAGGCCCTGCGCAACATTGCCCAATATGCGAAGACGAGCGTCAATTTGTTCCTGTGGGCGGGCAGCAGTGGATTGCGTTAAATAAGCTCACCGCATCGCATAACAATAAATGGCAGCAGCATAGCAGTGGGCTTTTTAGCATTCGCACCATCCCCAGTTTTGCCATTGATCAGCGCGCATTTCTGCTGCGTACGCCGCAGGGCAATATTCTGTGGGACTGTATCGCCAACCTCGATGAGGCGACCAAAACGCTGGTTTCCGCGCTAGGTGGGCTGAAGGCTATCGCCATTTCGCATCCGCATTATTACAGCTGTATGCAGGATTGGGCGGCGGAATTCAAGGCGCCAATCTATCTGCATGGGGATGACCGGCAGTGGATCATGCGTGATAGCCCGTGGATCAGCTTATGGGAGGGAGAAACTCTACAACTGACCGCTGGCGTCAGCTTGATTCGTCTGGGCGGGCACTTCGCCGGCGGCAGTGTGCTGCACTGGGCACAGGATGACGGTCTGTTATTATCCGGCGATATAGTCCAGGTGGCGCCCGGAGCTAACGCCGTTTCTTTCATGTGGAGCTACCCCAATATGCTGCCGCTGCCGGCTGCTACCGTGAGTGATATCATTCGACGTCTCGACGAGCTGAAGTTTAGCCAAATCTACGGCGCGTTTGAAGGACGGGAGATTTTGGTTAATGCACAAGAAATCGTACGTCAATCGGGGAAAAAGTATGTGGCATGTTTGGCCAGACATAGCGTCTAGTCATGCCGGGCTAAATACTGAATTGAAAGTATTCTTGAACCCGTAATATGCCAGGCGAAAGATTATGAAGAATTGGTCATGCATATTTCTGGTTTTGAGCGACACATATTATTTCGTGTCAATGTTACTGGTTTTTTTACCACGAAAATGATAATGGATAGTCTGCTTTTGGCATTGCTTGTAGCGGTTTTTTACAATGGGGTTTATATCATTGTTTTCTTCGCCAGCGAGTCACTTACCGTGGTGCAATAAATAATCTATGGAAAGTCATTAAAGGTATGGCGAAGAGCGTCAGCGTGAGGGGAGGCTTCTTGTTGTGTCTGTATGCCCCTGTGATGGGGCATGATTGAAAATTATGATAGAAAGTCTTTTGATAGAAGTTGGTAATAATATTTTGGTTATTAATATTTCTTTTTGAATGTGTTTTTTTGTTTTTTTCGATCCTTGATATAGGAAATGAAAACAGCAATGGCAAGTAGCAAAAGAATTATCACAATAATAACGAAAAATAAATTTTCCATTTGAGATATCCTCAGGAATGAAGATCGGTAATTTTATTGTTATGAGGAAGAATCTACATCTACACTAGGAAAAATCCTAGTGAAAAACACACTTCAGATAACAAAAAGTATAACTGAATGATGGTTGTTAATTGAGGTGGCATATAATTCCGAAATCCAGCGGGAGAAGCGCTATTTTCTATAGCTAATTACTATTATTTTTCACTTTGATGGCATCCTGATGGCGCAAGCGATGCTAATCCTGGCGCTGGCAAGGAAGCTGCCTGTTGCTACCACATAGACAGGTCATTTGCCTATCTAATAAATAGGTATTTTCGATGCATCTTTTTTCATTGCCGCTTTGCCTAAGTCTTTTTCCTGATAATTTATTATTTATCAATATGTTAGGTAAAGAAAATGCTGCCTGATAACCCCTCTGCCAGGGTCTATGCTTATAGAAAAGCCCAGGAATGGGCGAAATGGACGAATACCCCTGCTATGGCAGGGTTGAAGTGATAATCATTATCACTAACATGAGGGTATGGCCCGATAGCGGCAATCGATGAGGTAGAGCGATGGAACTACAAACAAACACCTTTAATCCCGACGATTTCAACTGGCAGGGGCTCACGATGACCCCCGCTGCGGCGGCCCATATCCGCGAACTGATGCATAAACAGCCGGATAAGCAGGGGCTGCGTCTGGGAATAAAAACCAGCGGTTGCGCCGGTTTTGGCTACGTGCTGGAAATGATTGCCGAACCGGCGGACGACGACCTGCTGTTTGAGCGCGACGGCGCGAAGCTGTTTGCGCCGCTGCAGGCGATGCCGTTCATTGACGGTACCGAACTGGATTATGTTCGCGAAGGTTTAAATGAAATATTCAAATTTCATAACCCGAAAGCGCAGCACGAATGCGGCTGCGGCGAAAGCTTCGGGGTGCAGGCGGAGTAACTATGTCTCGAAATACTGAAGCAACTGACGATGTCAAAAGCTGGACCGGCGGCCCGCTCAACTATAAAGAAGGCTTTTTTACCCAGCTACAAACCGATGAGCTGGCCAAAGGCATCAACGAAGAGGTGGTGCGCGCGATCTCCGCTCGTCGTAATGAACCGGAGTGGATGCTCGAATTTCGTCTCAACGCCTTTAGGGCGTGGCAGGAGATGGAAGAACCGCACTGGCTGAAAGCGCATTACGATAAGCTCAATTATCAGGATTATAGCTACTACTCGGCGCCATCCTGCGGCAACTGCGACGATACCTGTGCCTCCGAACCCGGCGCGGTGCAGCAAACCGGGGCGAACACTTTCCTGACAAATGAAGTCGAGGAAGCCTTTAACCTGCTCGGCGTACCGGTACGCGAAGGCAAAGAAGTCGCGGTGGACGCCATTTTCGACTCGGTATCGGTGGCAACCACCTATCGCGAGAAGCTAGCGGAGCAGGGGATCATCTTCTGCTCCTTTGGCGAAGCGATTCACGATCATCCGGAACTGGTGAAAAAGTACCTCGGCACCGTAGTGCCGGGCAACGACAACTTTTTCGCCGCGCTGAACGCCGCGGTCGCTTCCGATGGCACCTTTATTTACGTGCCGAAAGGCGTGCGCTGTCCGATGGAGCTGTCGACCTATTTCCGCATCAACGCCGAGAAGACCGGCCAGTTTGAACGTACGATTCTGGTCGCCGACGAGGGTAGCTACGTGAGCTATATCGAAGGCTGCTCGGCACCGGTCCGCGACAGCTACCAGCTGCATGCGGCGGTGGTTGAAGTCATCATTCATAAAGATGCGGAAGTGAAGTACTCCACCGTGCAGAACTGGTTCCCCGGCGACAACAATACCGGCGGTATCCTTAACTTCGTCACCAAGCGCGCGCTGTGCGAAGGCGAAAACAGCAAGATGTCGTGGACCCAATCGGAAACCGGTTCGGCTATAACATGGAAATACCCGAGCTGCATTCTGCGCGGCGATAACTCGATCGGCGAATTCTTCTCGGTGGCGTTGACCAGCGGCCATCAGCAGGCGGATACCGGGACCAAAATGATCCATATCGGCAAGAACACCCGTTCGACCATTATCTCGAAAGGGATCTCCGCCGGCCACAGCCAGAATAGCTATCGCGGGCTGGTCAAAATTATGCCGACCGCGACGAACGCCCGGAACTTCACCCAGTGCGATTCGATGCTGATCGGCCCGGACTGCGGGGCGCATACCTTCCCGTACGTCGAATGCCGCAATAACAGCGCCCAGCTGGAACACGAAGCCACCACCTCGCGGATTGGTGAAGACCAGCTGTTCTACTGCCTGCAGCGGGGTATTAGCGAAGATGACGCGATCTCGATGATCGTCAATGGATTCTGTAAGGACGTGTTCTCAGAATTGCCGCTGGAGTTCGCCGTCGAAGCGCAAAAATTGCTGGCTATTAGCCTTGAACATAGCGTCGGCTGATAATTAAGGAAAAAAGATGTTAAGTATTAAAGATTTGCAAGTCGCCGTTGAAGACAAAGAGATCCTGCGCGGGCTGAACCTTGAGGTACGCCCCGGTGAAGTCCACGCGATCATGGGCCCTAACGGCTCAGGGAAAAGTACGCTCTCGGCGACGCTCGCCGGACGGGAGGATTACGAAGTCACCGGCGGCAGCGTCGAGTTTAAGGGCAAAGACCTGCTCGAACTTGCCCCGGAGGATCGCGCCGGGGAGGGCATTTTTATGGCTTTCCAGTATCCGGTGGAAATCCCCGGCGTCAGTAATCAGTTTTTCCTGCAAACCGCGCTCAACGCCGTACGCGGCTATCGCGGCCTGGAGGCGCTGGATCGTTTCGATTTCCAGGATTTAATGGAAGAGAAGATCAAACTGCTGAAGATGCCGGAAGATCTGCTGACCCGTTCGGTGAACGTCGGTTTCTCTGGCGGCGAGAAAAAACGCAACGATATTCTGCAAATGGCGGTGCTTGAGCCTGAGCTGTGTATTCTGGATGAATCGGATTCCGGACTGGATATTGATGCCCTGAAGATTGTTTCGGAGGGGGTTAACTCGCTGCGTGACGGTAAACGCGCCTTTATTATCGTCACCCACTATCAGCGTATCCTTGATTACATCAAACCGGATTATGTCCACGTGCTGTATCAGGGGCGAATCGTCAAGTCGGGCGATTTCACTCTGGTTAAACAACTGGAGGAGCAGGGCTATGGCTGGCTTAGCGAACAGCAGTAACGCGCTGCAGCAGTGGCATCATCTGTTTGAAGCTCACGGCGAAGAACGCACGCCGCAGGCCAATCAGCATCTGCAACAGCTGTTGCGTCTGGGGTTGCCGACGCGCAAACATGAAAACTGGAAATACACCCCGCTGGAGACGCTGCTAAGCGGCACATTTGTTGCGAGTCCGGCGACGCTCAACGTGGCGCAGCGCGACGCGCTGGCGCTCAACCTCGATGCCTGGCGGATGGTGTTTATCGACGGCCGCTTCAGCCCGGCGCTCAGCGACGATCTCGCCGCTAGCGGTTTTGACGTTAGCGTTGATAACCAGCGCCAGCATTTGCCGGATGCGGTACAGCCGGAAGTGTTTCTTCATCTCACCGAAAGCCTGGCGCAGACGGTGACCCGCATCGGCGTAAAGCGCAATCAGCGTCCGGAGAAACCGCTGTTGCTGATGCATATTACCAGCGGACTGGCAGGTGACGAGCTTAATACCGCTCACTATCGCCATCATCTGGCGTTGGAGAGCGGGGCGCAGGCGACCATCATCGAACACTATATTAGCCTTGACGAGCAGCGGCATTTCACCGGCGGACGCCTGACGATGTCTGTCGCCGACAACGCCCATCTGCAGCATATTAAGCTGGCGTTTGAAAATGGGCAAAGCTACCACTTTGCCCATAACGATCTGCTGCTTGGCCGCGATGCGTCGGCCTTCAGCAGCAGCTTCCTGCTGGGCGGCGCGGTGTTACGACACCATACCAGCACCCGTCTGGCTGGTGAAAACAGCAATCTGCGCATTAACTCGCTGGCGATGCCGGTGAAAAATGAGGTCTGCGACAGCCGTACCTGGCTCGATCATCGCGTTGGCTACTGCAACAGCCGTCAACTCCACAAAACCATCGTCAGCGATAAGGGGCGGGCGGTGTTTAATGGCCTGATTAACGTCGCTAAACACGCGCTGAAAACCGATGGTCAGATGACCAATAACAATCTGTTGTTGGGAAGGCTGGCGGAAGTCGATACCAAACCGCAGCTGGAAATTTACGCCGACGACGTCAAATGCAGCCACGGCGCCACCGTCGGACGTATTGATGACGAACAGCTGTTCTATCTGCGCTCGCGTGGTATCGATCAACAGGCGGCGCAGCAGATGATCCTTTACGCCTTCGCCGCCGAGCTTACTGAAGCCATTAGCGATGATGCGCTGAAACAACAGGTGCTGGCGCGTATTGGCAAGCGCCTGCCGGGAGGAGATGCATGACATTTTCAGTGGAACGCCTGCGCGCCGATTTCCCGGTGCTGAGCCGTGAGGTTAATGGTCAGCCGCTGGTCTATCTCGATAGCGCCGCCAGCGCGCAGAAACCGGAAGCGGTGATTAACGCCGAAGCCGAGTTTTACCGCCACGGTTACGCTGCCGTCCATCGTGGTATCCACACGCTGAGCGCCGAAGCGACGGCGCGGATGGAGCAGGTACGCCAGCAGGCGGCCGTTTTTCTTAATGCCCGTTCGCCGGAAGAGCTGGTATTCGTACGGGGTACCACCGAAGGCATCAACCTGGTAGCCAATAGCTGGGGCGGGGCTAACGTCGGGGCCGGCGATAATATCATCGTCAGCGAAATGGAACATCACGCCAATATCGTGCCGTGGCAGATGCTCTGCGCCCGCGTCGGCGCCGAGCTACGAGTGATCCCGCTCAACCAGGACGGAACTCTACAGCTCGATGTTATCCCCGGCCTGTTTGACGACCGCACCCGGCTGCTGGCGATAACCCAGGTGTCGAACGTGCTGGGGACGGAAAACCCGCTATCGGCGCTGATCCCGCTGGCGCATCAGCATGGCGCGAAGGTGCTGGTGGATGGCGCGCAGGCGGTGATGCATCACCCGGTGGATGTGCAGGCGCTGGATTGTGATTTTTACGTCTTCTCGGCGCATAAGCTGTACGGGCCGACCGGTATTGGCGTGCTATATGCCAAAGAAGCGTTGCTGCAGGAGATGCCGCCGTGGGAAGGGGGCGGGTCGATGATTGCTACCGTCAGCCTGAAGGAGGGCACCACCTGGGCGAAGGCGCCGTGGCGCTTTGAAGCCGGTACGCCGAATACCGGGGGAATTATCGGCCTCGGCGCCGCGCTGGACTATGTTAGCCAGATTGGGCTTGAGCAGATTGGCGAATATGAGCAGACATTAATGCGTTATGCCCTGCAGGAGCTGAAAAAGGTGCCGGATTTGACGCTTTACGGCCCGCAACATCGGTTGGGCGTCATCGCTTTCAACCTCGGGAAACATCATGCCTACGATGTCGGCAGTTTTCTTGATAACTACGGTATAGCGGTGCGCACCGGTCACCACTGCGCGATGCCGCTGATGGCGTTCTATCAGGTGCCGGCGATGTGCCGGGCGTCGCTGGCGATGTACAATACGATGGAAGAGGTGGATCGGCTGGTGGCCGGGCTGCAGCGGATCCACAAATTACTGGGTTAAAGGACGCGAATATGGCGGCATTACCAGACAAAGACAAATTGCTGCGCAACTTTTCTCGCTGCGCTAACTGGGAAGAGAAGTATCTCTACATCATTGAACTCGGCCAGCGCCTGGCGCCGCTCAGCGCGGAAGAACACATCGCGCAGAACATTATTCAGGGCTGCCAAAGCCAGGTGTGGATTGTGATGGAGCAGGAGCCATCCGGCGTGATTACCCTACGCGGCGATAGCGATGCGGCGATCGTCAAAGGGCTGATTGCGGTGGTATTCATCCTTTACGACCACATGACCGCGCAGGATATTAGCGAATTCGATGTGCGCCCGTGGTTTGAAAAAATGGCGTTGACCCAGCATCTTACCCCCTCCCGCTCGCAGGGCCTTGAAGCGATGATCCGCGCAATTCGCGCGAAAGCCGCAAATCTTAGCTAGAATAAACAGGTAGATTTCATTCTGTTACGTGCGACGAAGGCGAACGCTTTCGTCGCCGCGCAGATCCTGGCGTTTTATCAGCGAAAGAAGGAATCTCAGTATGAAACGCGCGTCTCTCATCACGATGACCCTTTTCGCAGCTCTGAGCGCGCAGCACGGCGCCTGGGCTGTCGATTATCCACTTCCCCCTGCCAACAGCCGTTTGATTGGCCAAAACCAATACTGGACGGTACAGGAAGGGGATCGCAACCTGCAGGCTATCGCCCGCCACTTCGACACGGCGGCGATGCTGATTCTTGAAGCCAACGATACGATTGCGCCGGTGCAGCCGAAGCCGGGCACACGGGTCTTAATCCCATCGCAGATGCTGCTGCCGGATGTCCCGCGTGAAGGCATTGTCGTCAACCTGGCCGAGCTCCGGCTGTACTATTTCCCGCCGGGGCAAAATCAGGTGCAGGTTTATCCGCTCGGCATTGGCCAGTTAGGGCTGGAAACGCCGGAGATGACCACCCGCGTCGGGCAGAAAATCCCTAACCCGACCTGGACGCCGACTGCCGGTATTCGCGCGCGCTCACTGGAGAAGGGTATTAAGCTGCCGCCGGTGATCCCCGCCGGGCCCAATAACCCATTAGGCCGCTACGCGCTGCGACTGGCCTACGGTAACGGCGAGTATCTGATCCACGGTACCAACGCGCCTGATAGCGTCGGGCTACGGGTGAGTTCCGGCTGTATGCGAATGAACGCTGACGACATCAAGGCGCTGTTCAGCCAGGTGCGCGCGGGCACGCCGGTACGGATTATCAATCAGCCGGTGAAGTTTGCGGTAGAACCCGATGGTAAACGCTATGTAGAGGTCCACAGGCCGCTTTCGCAAACTGAAGGGGAAAATACCCGGACAATCTCTTACACGCTTCCTGCCGCGTTTCAGGCCTTTTCTGACGATAAAGCGGTGGATGACCTGCAGCTGAAAAAAGCGCTGTCGCGAAGAGCGGGATATCCGGTGGTGGTTTCTGAAGGGGCGGGCAGCGCGACGACCGAGCTGTCAGCGCAGAATAGCCAGCAGAATGACACTAAACTGACGCAGTAGGGTAAAACAACAGGCAAAAAAAATGGCGCACAATGTGCGCCATTTTTATTACCAGAACTCTTACTTACGGTAAGAGTGAGCCTGGTTGTCCAGACGCTGGTTAGCGCGAGCTGCGTCGTCTTTAGCAGCCTGAACGTCAGAACGCATTGCGTTCACGTCGTTGCTCAGCTGGTCAACTTTAGCGTTCAGAGTCTGAACGTCAGAAGACAGCTGATCGATTTTAGCATTGCTGGAGCAACCAGCCAGCAGAGTAGAACCCAGGATTACCGCGCCCAGTACCAGTTTAGTACGATTCATTATTAATACCCTCTA
The DNA here is from genome assembly GCF_032601985.1 of Klebsiella sp. 141203. Taxonomy (NCBI): domain Bacteria; kingdom Pseudomonadati; phylum Pseudomonadota; class Gammaproteobacteria; order Enterobacterales; family Enterobacteriaceae; genus Klebsiella; species Klebsiella sp. 141203. The sequence goes on from NZ_JAQIRL010000002.1 coordinate 932,276, forward strand.
GATTGAGTTAATCTCCATGTAGCGTTACAAGTATTACACAAACTTTTTTGGGATGAGAATATTTTTTTTATCCGAATGCACTTATTTTTGATCGTTCGCTCAAAGAAGCATCGAATTCGTCGATTTGGTTTAAAAAGCGCTGTGAAAACAGAAGGCTTCCATCGGATTCATCTTAGATAATCTCTTATTAAATAGTAAAATCCGATTTGCATTTTTATTAAGAACAGCTAGGGAATGAATAAAAAAAAGCGCCCCAGAGGAGCGCTTTAAAAAAAGATAAAATAACCTGTAAATTATTACAGCACGTGCACGGAGGCTGTGTTGGTGGTGCCGCTTGGAACCAGCGCGCCAGAAACCATCACAACCACGTCGCCTTTACGCGCCAGGCCGCTCTGCAGCGCCAGCTCTTTACCCAAGTGGTAGAAATCATCAGTAGAGGCGATCTCTTTCACCAGCTGCGGTACCACGCCTTTGCTCAGGACTAACTGACGAGCGGTGGTTTCGTTGGTGGTCAACGCAAGGATAGTGGCGTCCGGGAAGTATTTACGCACGGCGCGTGCGGATTTACCGCCCTGGGTGGCGACGACAATCAGCGGCGCTTCAAGTTTCTCAGCGGTTTCAACTGCGCCGCGGCAAACCGCTTCGGTAATGCGCAGTTTGCGGTTGTCGTTGTTGTAATCCAGGCGGCTGGTCATCACGCGGTCGGTACGCTCGCAGATGGTCGCCATAATGGTAACGGCTTCCAGCGGGTATTTACCTTTCGCGGATTCGCCGGACAGCATTACGGCGTCGGTGCCGTCGAGAATGGCGTTAGCGACGTCGCCTGCTTCAGCGCGGGTCGGACGCGGGTTTTTGATCATGGAATCCAGCATCTGGGTCGCGGTAATAACGACTTTGCGCGCGCGGATACATTTTTCGATGATCATCTTCTGCGCGAAGATAACTTCTTCTACCGGGATTTCAACGCCCATATCGCCACGAGCAACCATGATGCCGTCAGACGCTTCGAGGATTTCGTCGAAGTTGTTCAGGCCTTCCTGGTTTTCGATTTTGGAGATGATCTGGATGTTTTCGCCGCCGTGCGCCTTCAGGTGCTCGCGGATTTCAACCACGTCAGAACGTTTACGGATAAAGGAAGCGGCTACGAAATCAACGCCTTGCTCACAACCGAAGATCAGGTCCTGCTTGTCTTTTTCAGCCAGCGCCGGCAGAGCGATAGAAACGCCCGGCAGGTTAACGCCTTTGTTCTCGCCGAGGTCGCCGTTGTTCAGCACTTTACAGATAACTTTGTTACCTTCGATCGCGGTCACTTCCATACCGATCAGACCATCGTCGACCAGTACGGTGTTGCCGACGCTCAGGTCGGTGGTGAAGCCTTCGTAGGTCACCGCAACGATTTCATTGTTGCCGATTACGGATTTATCAGTGGTGAAGGTAAAGGTCTGGCCCGCTTTCAGGGAGACGTCGTTGCCGCCTTCCAGCTTGATGGTGCGGATTTCCGGCCCTTTGGTGTCCAGCAGGATTGCGGCTTTCTTACCGGTTTTGTTCATCACATTGCGCAGGTTCTGGATGCGCTGACCGTGTTCCGCATAGTCGCCGTGAGAGAAGTTCAGACGCATGACGTTCATGCCCGCGTCCAGCATTTTGGTCAACATCTCTTCGGATTCGGTTTTCGGACCGATGGTGCAAACAATTTTGGTCTTTTTCATGACAGTCTTAGTCTTTAAGTTGTGAAGGATATGGAAATCTCGCTCCGAGGGCGCACTGCCGCGGAGTCAAACCTGTGTTACGAAAGTTGCAATGCCACGCTCTAAGGATAGGTGACAACAAAAGAGCGTGCAGAAGAATGTGTGCTGGCGGTTCAGCCCATGAAAAGTGGCAATGTTTTGTACGTTTTTTTGTGCAGTCCAATGCGCTGAAACCATTCAAGAAAGAATCGAGGCGCATTATACGCTGCCGAAACGAAAAAGGAAAATAAAAACGGCGTTTCATTTTTAGTGTGATTAATGTAACAAAATTCACACGATTCGCTCGCGAAGCTGCAACACACTTTTGCCGCTGCGGATCAGATTAAACGGTGTTTTATCATATTTACAAACCTATTAAAGGCAGTAAAACGCTTCATTGAGTGGAAAAAAATAGCGCAGTTTGCTTTATTATAAAATCGTATCAATAATGAATTGATTGATAATGATAATTTACGAGTCTTAATAATGGGAAATAAAGCGAAAGACGACGAGCTCTATCAGGAAATGTGCCGCGTAGTGGGTAAGGTGGTATTGGAAATGCGCGATCTTGGCCAGGAGCCAAAACATATTGTTATCGCCGGAGTCGTACGCACCGCGCTGGCAAATAACAAAATTGAACGTTCAGCGCTGACCCGCGAGGCGATGGAAAGGGTGATTCACGCGTTATCGGGGCACTAAACGTCGCGCCCCAACATAAGCCGCGCTTAAGAGATTACGAACCTAATCACCGCTTTTACCGCGATTTCGCAGTGGTGCGAGACCATCTCTTCGTCGTCGATTTCTGGCAGCGGATCGTCGAGATACAGGCTGCTGAAAGTATAAAAATTCGATACCTGATAGAAGCTAAAACTACTGATCAGCCTATGCACGTCGCGCGCCTGCAGACCAGCCTGGAAAATCCCCTGTTGCTGGCCGCGTTGCAGAATATCTTCGATAATCGACAGCGCGGTACGGTTAAGCGGCTTCAGCTCTTCTGAACCTTTCAACCACTTGCCGCGCTGCATGTTTTCCATGCAGATAACCCGCATGTAGTCGGCGTGAGTGGCGTGATAGCGCACGCTCCATTTCACCAATTGCACCAGCGCCTCAACCGGCGGCAGGTGCTCCAACCCCAGCTGTTGCTCCGTTTCACGGATCCGTGCATAGACATGTTGCAGTACCGCCTGGTACAGCTGCTCTTTGCTCTTGAAGTAGTAGACCACCATGCGTTTGGTGGTTTGCGCCTCGATGGCGATCTGCTCCATACGCGCGCCGGGAAGGCCATATTCGGCAAACACGGTAATGGCGGCGGCGAAGATGCGCTCCTTCAGGGATTGTGCTTCATCATGAGCAATGAGGGACATAACGACTCCTTTTTCTGTGGAGACAAAAAATACACATATTGATCACAATTCAGCAACCAAATCTGGCACCTGTGAACCAAATGATACATAGTCAGTGCTCATGTCGATTGATGACCCGAGGACTCTTATGTTGCGTTCCATCGCTACCGTTTCGATATCCGGTACTTTACCCGAAAAGCTGCATGCTATTGCTGCGGCCGGTTATCAGGGCGTTGAAATCTTTGAAAACGATCTGCTCTATTATACGGGCACGCCGCGCGATATTCGCAACCTTGCCGCTGAATTAGGGCTAAAAATCACGCTTTTTCAGCCCTTTCGCGATTTCGAGGGCGCCAGCCGCGCGCAGTTTGCCGCTAACCTGCAGCGGGCTAAGCGGAAATTCGCTCTGATGCATGAATTAGGCTGCAATACCATGCTGCTCTGTAGCAATGTCCAGCCGGACTGTTCGGCCGATATCGAACTACAGGTCGCCGACCTGCGCATGCTGGCCGATCTTGCCGAGCAGGAAGGGATCGTCATTGGCTACGAAGCGCTGGCGTGGGGAACCCACGTTAACCGCTGGCGTCAGGCATGGGAACGGGTGCAGCGGGTGAACAGCCCGGCGATGGGCATCGTCCTTGATAGCTTCCATATTCTGTCGCTCGGGGATGATCTACAAGGACTTGCCGAGGTGCCGGTTGAGAAAATCACCTTCCTGCAGCTGGCTGACGCGCCGTTGATGAAGATGGATGTTCTCGAATGGAGCCGTCATTTCCGCTGCTTCCCGGGCCAGGGGCAACTGCCGCTGGTGGATTTCGCCCGTGAACTGACCCGCTGCGGCTATCGCGGACCCTGGTCGCTGGAGATATTCAATGACGGCTTTCGCGCCTCACCCAACGGCGCCACGGCAAAAGATGGCTACCGGTCGTTGCTGTGGCTCGAGGAGCAGACCCATCGGCAGCTTGCCGATTGCGATGCGGCGTTATTTTCACCACCTGCGCTACCGCGCTATGACGGTCTGGAATTTATTGAGTTCGCCGCCAGTCCGGCGGAGTCTATCGCGCTTGGCCAGCGCCTGACGCAGTTGGGTTTTAAGCTCCAGGGCAAGCATCGGTCTAAGCAGGTTGCGCTCTGGTGCAATGGTGAGGCGCGGGTGATTGTTAACGCGCAGCCGCACAGCTGGGCCGACCATTTTCATCAGCGCCACGGCATCTCGTTGTGCGCAATGGCGCTGCGGGTGAGCCACAGCGCGCCGGTTGTGGAGCGCGCCCGCGCCTACGGTTATGCCACCTGGCAGGGGGATGCCGGGCCAAATGAGAGTTCGATCCCGGCGGTTTGCGCCCCGGATGGCAGCCTGATCTACCTGGTTGAAACCGGTGACGACATCTACGCCCGCGATTTTCATTTACAGGCAGCAGCGCCGCGCGACGATTACAGCGGCATTGACCATCTGGCGTTAGGCATGGAGGCCGACAGCCGCGACAACTGGATTATCTTTTTCCGTACGGTTTTCGGCTTCAGTCTCGAACATGAACAGACGCTGCCCGATCCATACGGCCTGGTACGCAGCCTGGCGGTTCATAGTCCGCAGGGCGATATCCGTCTGGCGCTGAATATTTCACAAAGTCGAGCCACGCAGATTGCGCGGTCGGTCGCCTGTTATCAGGGCGCCGGGCTACAGCACGCCGCTTTCGCCTGTCGCGATTTACCCGCAACGCTCGAAAGTCTGCCGCAGGCCGCGCTGAACGCGCTACCGATCCCGGCGAATTACTATGAGGATCTGCTGGCGCGCTTCGGGGGAGAGCCGCAGGTAGAGACGCTGCAACGCCTGCAAATCCTCTATGACCGTGACGCCCACGGCGGCGAATTCCTGCATCTCTATACCCGGCCATTCGCGGCGGGGCGCTTCTTCTTCGAATTAACCGAACGGCGCGACGGTTACGCCCAGTACGGCGCGGTGAATGCCGCTGTCCGCCTTTCGGCCATGCAGTACAGCTAAACGTAGCAAATGGTTCACAACACGACATCGCAAACACAATAACAACATTCATCTGTACTCAAGACAGGACACGACTATGAACTCTTATAGCCATAACCAGGCGACGGCGGCGGATACCGCGACCACCGTGCCTCGCTCCCGGCGGCGTATCGGGATCCTGGCGCTGCTGGCCGTCGGCACGATGATTAACTATCTCGACCGCACGGTGCTTGGCATCGCCGCGCCGAGACTGACCGCCGAGCTCGGCATTGATGCCGCCATTATGGGAATTGTTTTTTCGGCCTTTGCGTGGACCTACGCGCTGGCGCAAATTCCCGGCGGTATTTTCCTCGATCGTTTCGGCAATAAGGTGACCTATTTCCTCTCATTGGCGCTGTGGTCGCTGTTCACCTTATTTCACGGTATGGCGATTGGCTTAAAAACGCTATTGCTGTGCCGCTTCGGTCTTGGCGTCAGTGAAGCGCCCTGTTTTCCGGTCAACAGCAGGGTAGTGAGTACCTGGTTTCCGCAGCAGGAGCGCGCGAAGGCCACGGCGGTCTACACCGTTGGCGAATATCTCGGGCTGGCCTGTTTCTCGCCGCTGCTGTTCTGGATTATGGGCAGCTTCGGCTGGCGCGCGCTGTTTATCAGCGTCGGGGTTGTTGGCATCCTGTTCGCGCTGGTCTGGTGGCGTTGCTACCGCGAACCCCATCAGGACAGTCGCCTGAGCGACAGTGAACGCGAACATATTCTTCGCGGCGGCGGGCTGGCTAGCGCGCAGCGGCAAAAAAACGCTTTTAGCTGGCCGCTGGTGCGCCAACTGTTGGCAAAACGACAGGTGATTGGCGCCAGCGTGGGTCAATTCGCTGGTAATACCGTGCTGGTCTTCTTTCTGACCTGGTTTCCAACCTACCTGGCGACCGAGCGCCACATGGCATGGTTGAAAGTGGGCTTCTTCGCCATCCTGCCGTTCCTCGCCGCGGCGGGAGGCGTGCTGTTTGGCGGCTGGCTCTCCGACAAGCTATTGAAAGCCACCGGTTCGGCCAATCTGGCGCGTAAGTTGCCTATCGTCGTCGGGCTGATGATGGCCAGCAGCATTATTTCCGCCAACTGGCTGCCGAGCGACCTGGCGGTGATCCTGATGATGTCTTTTGCCTTTTTCGGTCAGGGTATGGTTGGCCTCGGCTGGACGCTAATCTCCGATATCGCGCCGCAGGGGCTTGGCGGGATAACCGCCGGCATCTTTAATTTCTGTACCAATCTGGCGGGGATCCTCACGCCGCTGATTATCGGTTTTATCGTTGCCGCTTCCGGTAGTTTCTTCTACGCGCTGGTCTATATCGGCGGCGCGGCGCTGCTTGGCGTAGTGGCCTATCTGTTTATTCTTGGCGATGTCAAACGCATCGAACTTTCGCAGTAACGACAGGAGTAAGGCATGATCATTAGTGGTCATACGCGGCTGATAGCGCATCTTGGTTATCCGACCGCCAGTTTTAAAGCGCCGATGATTTATAACCCATGGCTGTCCCATTGTGAGGCGGACGTCAAAGTGGTGCCGATGGGGGTGAAGCCGGAGGATTACGCGGCGCTGGTGCCAGCGCTGTTTTCCATGACGAATATCGTCGGCGCGCTGGTCACCATGCCGCATAAAATGGCTACCTGCGGGCTGGTAGACCAGCTGAGCCCGACGGCGACAATCGCTGGCGCCTGTAATGCCATCCGTCGCGAAGTCGATGGCAGCCTGCGCGGCGATATGTTCGATGGCGAAGGTTTTGTTCTGGGGATTAAGCGCAAGGGCTTTCAACCACAAGGGGCGAGAGCGCTGGTGATCGGCTGCGGCGGCGTCGGCTCGGCGATTGCCGCGTCGCTGGCGGCCGCAGGGGTCAGTACCTTGACGTTGTTCGACACCTGTGAAGCCGCCGCCGAGGCGCTGGCGGAGCGGCTGCATCAGCACTATCCACGTCTGGAGCTCGTCCTGATGCAGCGCGATCCCATCGCGCAGGATCTGGTGGTCAACGCCACGCCGCTGGGTATGAAAGCGGATGATCCGCTACCGCTGGACGTTTCGCGCCTGTCGCCGCGCACCTGGGTTGGCGAGGTGGTGATGAGCGTTGAATACACTCCGCTACTGCGGGCGGCGCAGACGTTGGGGTGCCCGATTCAGCGCGGTACCGATATGCTATTCGAGATGATCCCGGCCTATCTCGAGTTCTTCCAGCTCCCGGTGGCGACGCCGGAACAGCTGCGCGAACGGGCCGAAATTCGCTACTGAATCAGCAAAAAAGGCGTTACCCTAGCGTTATGTTTTTGTCTTTATAGCGATTCGTGTGATGACCACTTCATTGACGCTGCTGGCGGCGGGGAGCCTGAAAAGCGCTTTCCTCCCGCTGCTGGCGCGATTTCAGCAGCTTAGCGGCATTCCTGTCGAGGCGCAGTTCGGCCCGGCCGGTCTGCTGCGCGAACGCATTGAAGGCGGTGAACGCTGCTCGCTGTTCGCCTGCGCTAATACCGAACACCCTCAGGCGCTGCTGCAGGCCGGGCTTGCGAAAAATTGCTGTTCGTTTGCCGCCAACCGGCTGATGCTGACCGCACGCCGCACGCCTGACACCGATCGCGCTGACTGGCTGGCGTTGCTTCGCGACGGGCGACTGCGGCTGGCGACCTCCACGCCGGGCTGCGATCCCTCCGGTGATTACACATGGCAGCTTTTCGCTCTCCTTGAGGCCAGCTTTCCGGGGCTCGGACGGGCGTTGATGGCCCGGGCACAGCAGCTGGTCGGCGGCCGGGCGTCGCTGACTGTGCCGTCGGGCATTACCGCTGGGGCGTGGCTGATTGGCGAAGACTTTGCCGATCTGTTTATCGGTTACGCCCACTATGCGGTTCAGATGACGGAGAGCGCGCAGTTTCGCACGTTACTCATTCCCGAGCCGTGGAATATACGCTGCGAATATCAACTGGCGGAAATTGAGGAAAGCGCCGCCGCGCGGCAGCTACGGCGCTTTATCACCGCGGAAGAAGGGCAGAACTTTCTGCGCGCGGCAGGTTTTTTGGCCGTTAACGATGGATAGTAAACTGCGGCGCCAGTAACGGCACCGCGCTACCGGGATGATGGATTTTGTGGACCGGCAGGCCGTAGGCGCGGCGCAGGTTTGTCTCGCTGAGCACTGCGAATGACTCTCCCGCCAGCCATTCGCCGCCGGGCAACAGCAGCAGGGTATGGCTGGCGACCTGCAGGGCGTGAGTCGGATCATGGGTAGTGAACATCACCGTGCGTTTCTGCCGATGAGCAAGGTCGCTAATCAGCTGTAACACAATCTGTTGATTGGCCAGATCCAGCGCTGAGCAAGGTTCATCTAACAGGATATTCTGGCTGGCGCTGACCAGCGCGCGGGCTATGAGCGCCAACTGCTGCTGACCGCCGGACAGGGCGCGAAAAAGCTGATTGGCCAGCGCGGCGATCCCCAACTGCGCCAGCGCCTGTTGAACCTCCCGTTCATCTTCCGGCCCCGGCTGCGCGAACAGATCGACGTGGCGGGCGCGCCCCATCAGCACCACATCGCGCACTTGCCAGCCAAACGCCGGACGAAATGACTGCGGCACGATGGCGACGCCGCCTTCCACGCTAAATTTCCCGCCGAGCGGCGGCAGAACGCCGGTCAGGGTATCCAGTAGCGTGCTTTTACCACGACCGTTGGCGCCCAGAATTGCCCAGATTTGCCCGTGACGGCACTGCATTGATAGTGGGGCGAAGAGCGGCTGACGATGACCATAGCGCAGGGCGTCCAGTGATAAGGAAATGTTCATTGGGCCACTCCGCGGCGTTGAGACTGAATTAGTAAAAGGGTAAACAGCGGCGCGCCGAGCAGGGCGGTAATAATGCCAATTGGAATCTCCGCCTGGGTTAAGGTGCGCGCCAGGTCGTCCACCACCACCATAAACGCGCCGCCGAGCCAGAATGCCGTTGGCAGCAGGCGGCGGTGATCGGCGCCGACCAGCAGTCGCGCCAGATGCGGAATCACCAGCCCGACCCAGGCGATGCTGCCGCTAACCGCGACCTGGGCGGCGACCAGCACCGCGCAGCAAACCAACACTCCGCGGCGCAATGTGGTCACTGAAACGCCAAGACCGCGCGCATCTTTATCATCCAGCGCCAGCAGGTTGATACGCCAGCGCAGCTTTAGCAGGATAACGGCGGCGACGGTGACCGGCAGCGCCATGGACAGTACTTTATGCCAGTTAGCGGTGGCAAAGCTGCCGAGCAGCCAGAAAACGATATTCGGCAGGGTTTCTTCCGTGTCGGCAAGGTACTGCATCAGGCTGACCAGCGCGGCAAAGAAACCGCTGAGAATAATGCCGGAAAGGATCAGCGCCAGCGTGTTTTCACGCCCTTGCAGCCTGGCAATCAGATAAACCAGCGCCAGCGCGGCGAGGCCGAAGAAGAAGGTACACCCCATCATCGATATGATGTCAAAACCCAGCAGGATCGCCAGCGTGCCGCCGAAGGCGGATCCGGAGGTCACGCCGATGATATGCGGGTCGACCAGCGGGTTGTGGAATACGCCTTGTAGCGTCGCGCCGCATAGCCCCAGCGAGCCGCCGGCCAGCAGCGCCATCGCTACCCTGGGAAGTCTGACTGACCAGACTATCTGCCCGGCGACGGCGCTGGCGGACGCGCTATGCGTAAGCTCATGAAAGACCTCATTCAGGCTGAGGGGGTACTGCCCCAGGCATAGCGAAGCGATAGCGATAAATAACGTTGCCGCCGCCAGCCCGCCGTGCAGCAGGGCCCAGTGAAGGTTACTGCGCATTCGGCGTCCATTTCACGCGGTAGAAGCGTTGATAGTAATCCTGCGCTTTGGCATCGACATCGACGTTCCGGTAGCGGGAAGGATAGAGCTTTTTCGCCATCCACAGTTCGCCTATCGCCAATGCCTCTGGCATTGGATAGCCCCAGGCCTTGGCGTATTCCGGCATCAGCCATACGCGGTGGTTTTTCACCGCGTCTATCGTCTGCCATTGCGGGTCGTTTTCAATCTGTTTGACCACCTGCGGATAGCGGTCCTGGACGAAGATCACCTCGGGGTTCCACTGCAGAACCTGTTCCAGCGAGACTTGACGCGCCCCCTTAACCGTCGCGGCCGCAACGTTCAGCGCCCCGGCATGCTTCATCATCAGACCGGTATATTTGCCGGAGCCGTAGGTGTTGAGATCCGGGTTGGCCATGTACACGCGCACCCGCTGATTCTCAGGGATACCGGCGACCGGGGCGTTAGCTTCTGCCCGCGCCGCGAAGGTGTAATCAATCAGCGCTTCGGCCTGGCTTTGGCGTTCGACGACTTCGCCAATCAGGCGGATCCCTTGTTTGAGCCCATTGTTATAGGCCTGCTCTTCATTGGCCATCGTCGGATTCATTTTGCTTTTCTCTCCCGCCGCGTCCTGGCGCAGAGAGATGGCGATAACCGGAATACCGGCATTTTGGATCTGCTGGATCATCGCCTGCGGCGCGTAATTAGCGACGAACACCACCTGCGGATGCAGCGCCAGCAGGCTTTCGATATTGACCTGCGTTAAATCACCCGGCGTTGGCAGATTTTCAATAGCGGGCATAAAGCGGACAAACTGCGGCCCGAGCTGTTTTTTCCAGCTGCTTAACACGCCAACGATATCGTCGCCGGCATTCAACTGGACCAGCAGATTAAGCGTCTGGTGCTGCAGGACGACCGCGCGGGTGATGTGATCCGGAAGCGTAACCTGGCGGCCCAACTGGTCGGTAACGGTGCGGTCGGCAAAGGCCTGGCTGGTGAACAGGCTGGCGCTACACAGCGCCAGGCCTAAAAGTAAACGGTGTGGTGACATGGATTAACCCGGTTGGATAAGAATAATCGATATATACTAAATTATATAGCGATGCCAAAAACAAAGCATCAACATCTTGCGTAGCGAGCGGCCTTGGCCTACGGTAAATCCACCACCAATCCATTCATGCGACGTTATGTCTTATCCATCCCGCTTGTTAAGTGATATTCCCGGTATTCGTTACGCTTTTCTTGATGTGCACGAAACCGCCGCCTTTCCGTACAGCGAAATGGCGCCGGTTAAGCTAGTGCACGGCAATGTTGTTCATCACTATCAGGAGCCGCTGGCAGAGCGGCCGCATGCCGATGCGGTGTTTACGGCGCTGCGTGGGCAAAAGGTCGGCGTCGTCACCGCCGACTGTTTACCGCTGTTAATGGCTTCGCGGGATGGGCGCTATGTTTGCAGCGTGCATGCCGGCTGGCGCGGAGCGGCGAGCGGCATTATTGAAAACAGCCTGGCGCTGTTTCACCAGCATCAGGTGGCGACAGAAGAGATTGTGGTGGTCTGCGGGCCGCATATTCACGCCTGCTGCTATGAGGTTTCGGCCGATTTTTATCAAACGCTGTTGACCATGCCGGCGGGCAAGCTGGCAAAACGGTACAGCGACGAGCTCTTTCATCAGCGCCTCGCCCCACCAGGAAACGGGCAAGCGCAGGCGACCGGTAGCGATAATCTGTGGTTCGATCTCCGCGCGCTGGCGCAACGGGTGCTGCAACAGGCCGGGGTGGCGGCGGAAAATACCGAATGGCTGGGAAGCTGTACCTACTGTACGCCGCAGGCGCTCGGCTCCTACCGTCGGCGTACCCATTTTCCGGCGGCCAAAACCTTCCAGTATTCATGGATTATGCGTGAATGAGATAAAATGATGTTTGCTGATGTGTAACATCGGCGCACGCTTGCTATCTCTACGGTCCTTCAAACAAGGAGGATCGTAAAATGAAAGCTAACTCAGTTGTACTGGCCCTGACGCCGCTGCTGGCCGCCAGCGCTTTTTCCGCCCATGCAGGACCGCAAGCCCAGGCGGTATGCGGCTACAGCCACACCCTTGGCGACGACGCGATTATGATGTTCGGCATGCCCAACCAGGCGATGTGGCATGATTTCTTCGGCAATAGCCACACCGACGCGGTCTCAACCTATCAAACCCTGCGCGCACAGCCGGAAACCACCTGTGATAACAAGGCCGACAGTTCTGCATACTGGGCGCCGTCAATGAAGTTGCCGGATGGACAAATTGTCACTCCGGCTTATCAGAAAACCTATTATCAGGCGACCAAAGTCGAACAGTATCCGCTGCATCCTTTCCCGTCGGGGTTAGAGCTGCTGGCTGGCGACCACCACGGCTCCGCGCCGAGCTCGCGGATAACCTTCCTGTGCGCCAACGGTAAAGGCTATAGCAACAAAGCCGGTGAGGTTTGCGGCCTGCGTAAAGCGGGCGATGCCGTACAGTTTAATATCGGTATTCAGTTCCCCAACTGCTGGGATGGCGTCAACCTCAAACCGAGCCACGACCACAGCAACGCCGCCTATGATGTTAACGGCGCCTGCCCGGCCGACTATCCGGTAAAAATCCCGACGGTAAATATGAATATCGCCTACGAGCTGCCGCAGATTACGTCTCTGGACACGGCGAAAATTGAGCTGTCGATGGACCCGGTAATGAAGGGCGATAAACGTGAAGAGAAGTGGGGCAGCATCTATACCGCCCATGCGGATTTCATGAACGGCTGGACGGTAGAGGGCGCGCACTTCATGACCGAACACTGTATGAATGACGGTATGGATTGCGGTACCAACGTGCCTTATAGCTTCTCGCTGGCGGAAGAAAACGCGGTGGTTGAGAGCGCGCAGCCGAATGTTAACTTTGGGACGCCTGAAGCGCTGCAGATTTCCGATAACTGGAAGAACGGCGGCCGTACCAGCAACCCGGAAACCCTGACCCTGGTGAAGTTTAAAATCCCGGCGCTGCCGAAAGATCAGGACGCGTCGCTGTTTAAGTATCGTCTGCGTCTGTACGGCGGCAAGGTTGAAACCAACGGCGCGGATCAGATTTTCTTCTATCCGGCCAGCAATAGCTGGAGTGCGTCAAGCGTGACCTGGAAGCATCGCCCGACCTGCAGCTACAATTCAGATGCTCAACTGTATCTCAATTCATCTCGTGAGTATCGGATGGTGGATATCGATAAAGCGGTGCGTAAGGCGCTGGCGGAAGGGAAAACCGAAATCTCCTGGTACATCGGCGGCGACCGTCAGGGCAACCACTATCAGTTTGACGCCGCAGCGGCGCAGAAGCAGCCGATCCTGATGCTGGTTGGCTTTAAAACCACCCCGGAAATTTAATTTCCAATAAAGGTAAGCTATTCCCGGTGGCCGTGTCGCCACCGGGTTTGTGACTTACAATACCTTAAAGCCGTGGGTACCATCGCGCGCTAACTGTTCCACCAGGCCATACTCCCAGTCGAGATAAGCCTGCATTGCCTCAGCGGAGTTATCGGTTCCTTCATAAGGCCGTCGATAGCGATCGCCGCGCGGCGTTGCCAGATGTGTCTCGCCCTGTTCCAGCGCCAGCCCGGCATCAATCCACGCCAGCGTCCCGCCGCTTAATAGTTGTACCGGCTTACCGGTCAATGCCGCGACTTCAGGCACGGCATAGCGGGCCAGCAGGCTGCTGCCGCAGGTGACAACGTAACGTTTTGCGGGAGGGATGAGCTCAAGCGCCTGACGCAGCTGTGAACGCGCCAGCCACCAGGCGCCGGGGATATGCCGTGCGACATAGTTAGCGCTGGTGGTGAAATCCAGTACCACGGTGCCGGGTTCACGCAATTGTTCCGCTAACTGCGCTGGGGTTATCTCCTCAGCCTGCGGCGCCGGCGGTACGCTTACGGGCGGAACGCCGCGTTCGCTCAATTGCTCCACGCGGACATCGCGTAAAACCGCCACTTCCCAGCCCATCTGCGCTAACCAGGACGCTGCTATCGGCGCGCGTATCTCATCATCGGAGACCAGCACAATCCGTGCTCCGCGTACGCTGGCATAATGATCGGTTTCCTGCACCAGCTGGCCGCCGGGCGCATTCACGCTGTGCGGCAGATGGCCTGCGGCATACTCCTCGGGGCTGCGAACATCAAACAGATAGGTGGTGCGGCTCGGCTGCTGTTGCCAGCGGGCTAAAGTCGCGGCATCAATGAAGGCCACGCCAGCGCGCTCGGCCAACTGCGTCACCGCAGCCACGCGCTGCGCTGAGGCGCGGAAATCGGCGTCGTAGCGACGCTGTTGGCCGTGCTCGAGTTCCAGTCCGGCTAAGGTCCAGCCGATGGTACCGTTGCGCAGTGCGTATACCGGATTGGCTAAGCCGGCATTGCGCAGCGATTGGGTACCGACAATGCTGCGGGTACGGCCGGCGCAGTTAACGATCACTGTCGTTTGCGCCGACGGCAGCAGGCCTTCGATGCGTAACGCCAGCTCCCCGCCGGGCACGCTGATGCTGCCGGGAATATTCATCGTTTGATACTCATCGAAACGCCGCGCGTCGACCACCACGACCGGCTGGGGACCCTCGATCAGCGCCTTCACTTCCTCGGCGCTCAACGACGGCGTCTGGCGCTCGCTCTCTACCAGCTCGCCGAACGCTTTGCTCGGTGAGTTAACGTCCTGAAAGAGCTCGCCGCCGCTACGCTGCCAGCCAGTCAGTCCGCCTGCCAGTAGCGCGACATCCTGATAGCCCCAGCGTTGCAGCCGTTCAAGGGCCTGCTCCGCGAGACCTTCGCCGTTATCGTAGAGGGTAATCGGCGTCGTCAGGCGCGGCACGCGACGAAAAATCTCCAGCTCCAGCTTGCTGAGCGGCAAATTAGCGGCAAACAGCGGATGGTTAGTGGCAAATGCGGCCTCTTCGCGAACATCGATGAGCGCCACTTCCGCGCCATCGATTAGCGCCTGGCGCACCTCGGCTGGCTGGCGGTAATTGTAGTCAGGCATATTCATTATCCTTTGAGAGATCCCAGATATTGGGCAAGTGGCGGTTGGAGTAACCGGAGACGAAAGGTTTGGCGATCCCATCCGCGGTATAAACAGCACGCCGGACGCCGCCGATGTTAGCGCCGTAGACGTGAATACTGATTGAGACGTGGTCCGCGAGCGCATTACTCACCCGATGAATATCGCCATCGCGGGAAGAGACTTTTTCCACCTTGCCGGGTGAAAGCCGTTCAGCAGGACCAGTGGCGATCGGTAAACCGCGTTCGTCGAGTCGGTAGCGCTGGTTCTCCTCCGCGCCGCGCAACATACCGATGGCTCCCCAGACCCGATGGTCGTGGATCGGCGTCGATTGCCCCGGCCCCCAGACGAAGCTGACAATCGAAAAACGTTGGCCGGAATCGGCATGCAGCAAATACTGCTGATAGTGGTGGGGATGCGGTAGGGTGTACTCTTCCGGTAACCAGTCATCTTTTTGCACAAGCGAAGCCAGGCGCACGGCGACGGCGTCGAGCAGGGGGGCCTCATCGGTAAACTGGCGATGCAGGGCATCAAGGTCTTGAATGAACTGGCGTAATTTTTCCACTCGCGGTGCGGTCATGGTGGTTTCCTGTTGTCGGGACTGGTCATTACGCTAGCAAAGGCGTTAATATAATTAAAATGCAATTTCCGCATATATTAATATGCAAAAATCACATTAAGGATTGTATGCGTATCGACGACATTGATGCTCTGCTGGCTACCGTGCAGTTTTCCTCCCTAAACCAAGCTGCGGAATATCTTGGCATTACCCAATCGGCCATTACCCGTCGGCTTCAGCGCCTTGAGCAAACCCTCAATGTGACGCTGCTGGAGCGCCAGACCATGCCCCTGACGCTCACCGCCGCCGGGCACCGGGTGTATGAACAATGTCTGAGCATCAAGCGGGAAACTAAAAAGCTGTACGGTCTGCTTGACCCGGAGGCGGAGCCGCAGGGCGTTCTGCGTCTTGGCGTGCCGCAGAGCGTGGCGGAAATCGCCCTCCAGCCGGCGCTGAGCGCGCTACGCCAGCAGTTCCCGGCTCTGGAGCCGCAGGTGACCTGCGGCTGGAGCGGGCTGTTGCAAAAACGGCTAGAGAGCGTCGAACTGGATGGCGTGCTGGCGATGGGACCGCAACAGCAGCGCTTTGCTGACGGCTACAGCGGGAGGCTGCTGTGCCCGCTGGATATCGTGGTCATCGCGGCGAAAAGCTGGCGACTGCACGCCGGAGCGCTGCGCGACTGTGCGCAGCGAGGCTGGATACTGAATCCCGACGGCTGCGGCCTGCGGGCCGGGCTTATCCGCGAACTGCACTCGCAGGGGCTGCGGCTGGCGCTGAACGTCGAGACCGCCGGCGCCCAGTTGCAAATCAGCCTGGTGGCGCAGGGGCTGGGGCTTGGCCTGGTGCCTCGCGCCGCGCTGGCCGCCAGCCCGTGGCGCGATGAAGTGTCCACGCTTACGCTCGCGGATTTTCAGCCGCAAGTGCATCTGTGGCTGGTACAGGCGCAGAATCTGGCTAACCTCAGCCAGCCGCTGACTTTTTTCGCCGGAAAAGTGGTCCAGCAACTTAACGCATCTTTCTGATACGTATATGTTATTTTAAGAAATGCTTATCTTGCATATTAAGTTATGATAAAAATGCATTTTGTTCATTAAGTGCCTGTGTATAGGGTAATGAAAACGCGCCGCCGCCGCGGCCCATTCATTACCTTGCTACCAGGAGTTCTGTATGAGCATTCAGTTTCTCGGCATGATCGGCCACCGCCTGTCGTCAGAAACCATCGCCCCGGTAGGGCCGATTTTTGACCGTGATTATATTGTGCGCTTCGCGCAAACACATGAAGCCGCGGGGTTTGACCGTCTGCTGGTGGGGCATTGGTCCGATCAACCCGACGGCTTTTTGGTGACCGCGCTGGCGGGGTTGTCGACGCAAAAGATAGCTTTCCTGCTGGCGCACCGCCCCGGTTTTGTCTCGCCAACTCTCGCCGCGCGTAAATTTGCCACTCTTGAACATCTGCTTGGCGGCCGGCTGGCGGTACATATTATCAGCGGCGGCAATGATGCCGAGCAGCGCCGTGACGGCGATTATCTCGACCACGACCAGCGCTATGCGCGCACCGACGCCTTCCTCGATACCATCCGCAAAGTCTGGACCGCCGAACAGCCGGTGGACATCGACAATGATTTTTATCAGGCGCAACAGGCCTGGTCGGCGATTCGCCCTCTGCAGAAACAGCATATTCCCCTCTATTTCGGTGGCTCGTCGGAGGCGGCAATTACGGTTGCCGGTAAACACGCTAACGTCTTCGCGCTATGGGGGGAGTCGCTGGCGCAGACTGCGGAAACTATCCAGCGGGTACGTGCCGAAGCGGCAAAACATCAGCGCGAGATCGGTTTCAGCGTATCGTTCCGGCCGATTATCGCCGATAGCGAAGCGGAAGCCTGGGAGAAAGCCGAGCATATTTTGCATGTCGCCACCGAGCGGGCGGCGCAGAGTGAAGGGGGCTTTAAAGCCAAGCCCGATAGCGTTGGCGCGCAGCGTCTGCGGGCTACGGCGGCGCAGGGCAAGGTGGTGGATAAACGCCTGTGGACCGGCATCGCGCAGCTGGTGGGCGGCGGCCACAACTCCACCGCGCTGGTCGGTACGCCGGAGCAGGTTGCCGATGCACTGCTCGACTACTACGACCTCGGCGTGCGTAACTTCCTGATCCGCGGATTCGATCCGCTGAACGATGCGCAGGAGTATGGCAAAGCGCTGCTGCCGATTACCCGCGAAAAAGCCGCGCTGCGCGCCGTGGCGGAGCGTGCATCGTGAGTCATCGCCCAATCGCAGATTGGCCACGGCAGCTTGCCGAGATCCGCCAACTGATGGCGGAGGAGGCGGCCAGCCTTGATGCCAGCGGCGATTTTCCCCATCGCAATATTGACGTTCTGCGCCGACGCGGATTTTTAAGCCTTGCCGTACCATCGCAGTATGGCGGTGCAGGCGCCAGTTTAGCCGAGCTGCAACAGGCTATCGCCGCCATCGCCTGGGGCGAACCGGCGACCGCGCTGATTGTCTGCATGCAGTACCTACATCATCTGCGGCTGGCGGAAAATACGCATTGGGCTGAGCCGCTACGCCAGCACGTGTTTGATGATGCGCTCACAAACGGCGGGTTGATCAATAGCCTGCGCGTCGAGCCGGATCTGGGCTCTCCGGCGCGCGGCGGCCTGCCGCAAACGATAGCCAGCCGTAACGGCCGGGGCTGGCTGATTAACGGTCACAAAATTTATACCACCGGTATCGAAGGGTTGAGCTGGCTGGCGCTGTGGGCGCGCAGCGACGACAACCCGCCGCTGGTCGGTAGCTGGCTGGTCCCTGCCGACAGCGAGGGCATCAGCGTAGTGAAAAGCTGGGATCACGTAGGCATGCGGGCTACCGGCAGTCACGAGGTGGTGCTGAAAAACGTGCAGGTATCCGCCGGGCACGCGGTAGACGTTTGGCCTGCCGACGAGCCGCCCGCGCCGGACGCCGAACAATTTCGTCTGTTTGCTAACCGTCATACGGCGTTGCTGGCGGCGATTTACGACAGCGTGGCCCGCGCGGCGCGCGACTGGCTTGTCGCGTGGCTTGGTGCGCGGGTTCCCGGCAATCTTGGACAACCGCTTTCCAGTCTGCCGCGGGTACAGGAAAAAGTGGGGCAGATAGAGGGGCTACTGCTGGTTAACCGCGCTCTGCTGGAGAATACCGCGGAGCTGGGCTTTTCCGCTATTGAGGCCAATCTGGCGAAAGTCACTATCACCGATAACGCCATTCTGGCGGTCAATCTGGCGCTTGAACTCACCGGCAATCATGGTTTAAGCCGGCAAAATCCTCTGGAACGCCACTATCGCAACGTCCTGTGCGGGCGGGTACATACGCCGCAGCACGACAGCGCGTGGCAGGCGGCGGGTAAACACGCTTTTCAACAACAAGGATAATTAAGATGCGCATACCTCATTTTACCCGCATAGCCGGGGCGCTAATGCTATTGACGCTGAGCGGCTATGTTGCGGCTCAGGAAAGAATCACGCTGCGAATTGCCGATCAAAAAGGCGGCATGCGGTCGCAACTGGAGGCTGCTAACGCCTTGCAAAACCTCGCTTACGATATTAAATGGGCCGAGTTTCCTGCCGCCGCGCCGCTGGCTGAAGCGCTCAACGCCGGCGCGGTTGACGTGGGGATTATCGGCGATGCGCCGCTGCTGTTCGCGCTGGCGAACGGCGCGCCGGTAAAAGCGATTGCCGTCGATAAGAGCAACCCGGCGGGGACCGCCGTGCTGGTGCCCCCCGGCAGCGCGTTAAAAAGCGCGGCGGATCTGAAAGGTAAACGCATTGCCACCGGTAAAGGATCAATTGGCCATTTTGTGGCGCTGAAAGCTCTGGAGCAGGCGGGGGTCTCGCCGAAGGATGTCCAGTGGGTATTCCTTGGCCCGGTGGATGCGAAAGTCGCGCTGCTTAACGGTTCGGTAGATGCCTGGGCGACCTGGGAGCCCTATACCACGCAACTGGTGAAAACCGCCGAAGGGCAGATTCTGGTGAGCGGTAAAGGGCTGTTGCCGGGTAATACCTTCCTGGCTGCCACCGATAATGCTCTGAAGGATCCACAAAAGCGCGCGGCGCTTCAGGATTATCTCACCCGACTGGCCGGCGCCGAGCGTTGGGCATACGCCAATCTCGATAGCTATGGCAAAACGCTGGGGGAGATCATTCGCTTCCCGGCGGAGATCGCCCGCGCGCAGTTTGCCAACCGCCAGTCGCAGTGGCAGCGGCTGGACGCGCCGACGGTCGCCCAGCAGCAGTCGACGGCGGACTTTTATCTTGCCAACGGCCTCATTCGCGCAAAGCTCGATGTAACGCCGACATTTGATAACGGCTTTAACGTGCCGGTCGCGCCGGTTCATGCGGAGGCGGCGCCATGATGACCACACGTTTTACCCGTCGTCGTTTCTTACAATTTACCGGCGGTCTGGCGCTGGCCGGGGCGTCTGTGCCGCTATGGGCTCACGATATGGCGGAGATGGCGAGCGGCGATGAACATCCGGCGCTGCGTCTGGCGCAGCCTTACAAAATCAAGCTGGCGATCAACAAAAGCGCGGTGTGCCTGGCGCCGGTCGCCGTCGCGGAGCAGCAGAAGATTTTTAGTAAATATAATCTCGACGTTGAGTTTGTTAACTTTGGTAACTCGACGGATGTACTGCTGGAAGCGATTGCCACCGGCAAGGCCGACGCCGGGGTAGGCATGGCGTTACGTTGGCTGAAGGCGCTGGAGCAGGGGTTTGACGTCAAACTTACTGCCGGAACGCACGGCGGCTGCCTGAATTTGTTGACGGCCAAAAACTCGCCTTTTAGCGGTCTGGAGAGCCTGAAAGGGCAAACCATTGGCGTCACCGATATGGCCGGGCCGGATAAAAACTTCTTCGCCATCTTGCTGAAACGCCACGGTATCGACCCGATTAGCGATGTGCAGTGGAAAGTCTATCCGGCCGACCTGCTCAGCGTGGCGCTGGATAAACGCGAAATCGCCGCCATTAGCGGCAGCGAACCCTTTAGCTATCGCCTGCTGGAAACCGGGAAATATCAGCTAATCGCCAGCAATATGACCGGCGATTACGCCAATCTTAGCTGCTGCGTGCTGGGCGTCAGCGGCTCCCTTGCGCGCGATCATAAACCGGCGGCGGCCGCGCTTACCAAGGCGATTCTGGAAGCGCACAGTTATGCCGCCGCGCACCCGGAAAGCGTGGCGCAATCTTTTCTCGCCCATGCGCTAAATACTAACGAAGCGGAGGTTAGCGGCATTCTTCACGGCCAGGGGCACGGCCATCATGCGGTGGGCGAGGCTTTTGTTAAAGAGCTGACGCAGTATGCCGTGGATCTTCAGCGGGTACAGGTCATCAAACCGGGAACCGATCCTCATCAGTTTGCGGAGAGTATTTATGTCAACGTTTTCGCCTGACCGCGCGCTCGCCCGACCGGGGCTCGGCGCTCTGCTCTGGACGGAGGGCGGGCTTGCCGCCGCGCTATGGCTGCTGGGCGGCCTGTTCACGCAGGCCTGGCCCGATGCCGGTCGGCGCTGGCCATTTAGCGAGGAGTGGGCGCTGGCGCAGTTCACTCTCGGCGGCGGACTGCTGTTACTGACGCTGAGTTACCGTTACTGGCGCCAGCGGGGCGCGCGTTTGCAGCGTGCCGGAAAATGGCTGGCGCTGTTGCCGGTGCTCTTCGCGCTATGGGAAGGGCTGACGGCCAAGACGGCGTTTTTGCCGGTGCCGTTTTTCGCTCCGCCGCAGGCGCTGATTGAAGTGCTGCATGATGACTGGCCGCGGTTGCTTGATAGCCTGCTGCATTCGCTGGGGCTGCTCGGGCTCGGAGTACTGCTCGGCACCAGCTGTGGGTTTATTAGCGGGCTGGCGATTGGCTGGTCTCAGCGTATTGGCTATTGGGTGCATCCGGTATTACGCCTGCTGGGGTCGGTGCCTTCCACCGCGCTGCTGCCGCTATGCCTGTTTATCTTTCCTTCCAGCTTCGGCGCCAGCGTGTTTTTGATTGCGCTCAGCACCTGGTTCCCGGTCACGGTATTAACCTGGTCCGGGGTCATCGGTATCGATAAAGCGTGGTATGACGTGGCGCGAACGCTAGGAGCCAGCCAACGGTTCCTGATCCTGCGCGTGGCGATCCCCGCCGCGCTGCCGAACGTGTTTGTCGGCTTATTTATGGGGCTTGGCGCGTCGTTTTCAGTGCTGATTGTCGCCGAAATGGTCGGCGTCAAATCCGGGATCGGTTTTTATCTGCAGTGGGCGCAGGGCTGGGCGGCCTATCCGAATATGTACGCGGCGCTATTCGTGATGGCGTTGTTATGTTCCGGCCTGATTAGCGGGCTATTTATGATTCGCGATCGGCTGCTGAGCTGGCAGCGCGGAGGAATGCAATGGTAAGTGCCCAGACAGTTTCGACCGGTGCGGCGGTGGCGGTACGTCATCTTCATCATGCTTTTACATTGGGCAAACAGACGGTGCCGGTGCTGGACAATATCAGCCTGCAACTGCGGCCAAGGGAGAGTGTCGCCCTGCTTGGCCCCTCAGGCTGCGGTAAATCGACGCTTCTGCGCCTGCTGGCGGGGCTGGAGCCACAGCAAAGCGGGCATATTGAGATTGACGATGCGGCGATGGGCGGGCCGGGGCCGGAACGGATCCTGGTTTTCCAGGACCCGACGCTTTATCCGTGGCTGACGGTGCGGCAGAACGTGCTGCTGGGGCCGCAGGCGCAGGGGAAAAAGGGGCTGGAGCCGAAGGCCGACGCGCTGATTTCACGGATCGGGCTGCAGGCGTTTAGCGAGGCGTGGCCGCGGCAGCTTTCCGGCGGGATGGCGCAGCGTGCGGCGCTGGCGCGCGCGTTGCTCAATGAACCGCGTCTACTGCTGCTTGATGAGCCGCTGGGTAAGCTGGATTCGCTTACCCGTATCAGCATGCAGCGCGAACTGATTGCGCTGTGGCAGCGGCAGGGTTATACCAGCCTGCTGGTGACCCACGATATTGAAGAAGCGCTGCTGCTCTGCGAGCGGGTGCTGGTGATGTCGCCGCGGCCGGGGCGCATTATCGCTGAGTTTACGCTTCCGCTGGCGTTTCCCCGCCATCGCGATAACCCACTGCTATTGCAGCATCGGCAGGATATTTTGCGTATCCTCGGCCAGGAAGAGGATTGGTAAGCCAAATGCATCATCCGGTATTTCCCCGCAGCAGGGGCTGAGGGGAGGTAGCCCGGATAAGGCGCAGCGCGCCGCTATCCGGGGCAGGGTAAGGCTTAAAAATCCATTTTCACCGTAAACTGCACTTCACGCGGGTCGCCAATCTGGTTGCCGAGATTATTGGTGCCGATTGACGAGGTATAATAGGTCTTATCGAACAAGTTCTTCACATTCACCTGTAGCGTTACCGGATACTGCAGCTTCATTTTGTAGGCCGCGAAGACGTCGGCCACCGCATAGCCCTGCAGATAATAATCCGCGCCGTTGGTGCCGGACCGTTTGCTGACCGCGTGGCCGCCGCCGCCAACGGTCAGGGTGTTGCTGTTATAGACGTTATGAATGTCATAGGTCAGGAACAGCGAACCGGTATGTTTTGGCACGTTCGGTAGCGGTTTACCGGCATAATCGGGATCTTCCAGCACTTTGGCATCGGTATAGCCGTAGCTGGCGATGACGCTGAGGTTATCGGTGATCGAGCCCGCCAGATCCACCTCCACGCCGCGCGAGCGAACCTTACCCGCGGTCTTCGCCACCGTCTCGTCGCCGATACTTTCGGTATACAGCACGTTACGTTTATGAATATCAAATAACGCGATATTGGCGGTAATACCCTCTAACAGGTCGAATTTCGCGCCGACTTCGTAAGAGGTGGACTCTTCCGGCGGCAGTTCGCCGATATAGCTGGCAATCGACGACTGCGGCATAAATGACTGGGCGACGTTAGCAAACAGCGACACATTTGGCGTTACCTTGTAGACCAGGCCAGCCTTCGGCGTCCATTTCTCATCGCGGCTATCGGTATTGACGTTAAACGGACGGCCTTTACCGGCATACTGGGTGTAATACTGGTAGCGTACGCCGGCCACGGCAATCCAGTTATCGGTCAGGTACAGGGCGTCCTGCAGATAGGTCGCATAGCTCTCCTGCTTGATGCGCTGATCGCTATCGGCAGCGGAAACGGTATTACAGGTATCGAGAGTGCCGTAAACCGGATGATAAATATTAAAGCCTTTCACGTTCTTACAACGCAGCATATCGGTACGCAGCAGATCGTAATTCTCATAGGCGACGCCGGTCAGCAGTTCATTATAAAAGCCGCCGATCACCACGTTGCCTTGTAGATCGGCGCGGGTGGAATGCATCTTTTGCGTTGAGCCATGCGTGCCGTCGACCCGGCGGGTCAGGTTGCCGGTCGCAGAATCATAGGCCATTACCCTGGCCTGGTTATCGTTGTAGTGATCCTGGCTGTAGCTGTAATCAAAGCGCGCGGTCCAGGCGCTGTTAAGACGATACTCGGCGTTCAGTTGGGCAATATCGGAATAACCATCGGTGATATTAAAGGCTTCATCGAAACGGGTTTTACGGTCGACGTTGACCGCGTGGCCGGTATTGAGATCGAAAATCGTGCCGCGGTCAAAGGGGGCGCTGTAATCGCGATGTGAATACGAAGCGGTAATGGTCGCGCTATCGCCAAACCAGGTCAGGGAAGGGGCGATAAAGCTGCTTTTGTTCTTGCCGAAATTACGCCAGTAATCTTCATTTTGATATTCGCCGATCAGTCGATAGGCCAGATTTGTGCCATCGATTGGCCCGGTCACGTCGAAGCTACCCGTGCCGCCGCCAAAACTGCTGGAGGTGGCGGAAACCGAACCAGAGAACTGACGCTCGGGGCGTTTGGTGACCACGTTTATCAGCCCGCCGGGGTCGAGAATGCCGTACAGCGTCGAGGCCGGGCCCTTCAGAACTTCAACCCGCTCGGTAGCGGCGTTAAAGCTGCGCGGTAGAACGGTACGCAGGCCGTTGGTCATGATAGAACCGTCGCGATTGGCGCCGAAGCCGCGGCGGGTAAAGGCATCCTGGGTACCGCCGAGGGTATTGGTCTGCACTACGTTGGCGACGTTATACAATGCTTCATCCAGCGAGGTAGCGTGCTGATCTTCCAGCACCCGGTCGCTGACGGTATTCACCACCTGCGGAATATCCAGCAGCGGCATTGAGGTCAATGTCGCCGTGGACGAACTCAGCGGCTGATAACCGCTGGTGGCGTTCTGCTGGCGGCCGTCAGCCACTACGGTAATGGTGTCCTCCGCGTCCTTGGTATTCTTTGCCGCGTTATTTTCTGCGGCTATTAATCCCGGTGAGGCTAAAAAAAGAAGCGAAAAAAGCGCGCGCCCTTGCAACGTCCTGCAGGCGACATGGGGTTGAGTCATTATCTGTTTCTCGTGAACGAATCTGCCTTTGCGGTCAGATAAAGCCAATTAAATCATTGCCCTGAAAATAAAACCTATCCGTTAAGCGTCTGAATGCGCCTTCAGATATGTAATTGAGAATCATTCAAACACGAAGAAATGTAGTAGTAAATGTTATGTAAGATAAAAAAGCTGCGCTGAAGAAAAGCGCGATTTAGCAGTCTGTACCAGGTGATGTGATGATCTTATTTTATTGATTATAAATAGTATTCATAAAATTCATTTTGTCTCCCCATGAGGTGCTGAACGTGAAGGAAGCAACATGCAGCACAGTATTGACTACTACATTCATCCCCTTCATGATCAAAAGAGAATGAGATTTATTTTGATTTGACTGCAGAACGTTGAAGGCGGACGCCGGAACGCTGCGGCGCAGGAGCGAGTTATGCCACAGCGGGTAAACCCTGCAGAGAAGGGGATCGTCCTGGAATCCCTGTCGGCCGGGTATGGCCAGACGCTTATCGTCGATGACATTAATCTGACGATCCCCAGCGGTAAAATGACGGTGCTTGCCGGGGCTAACGGGTCCGGCAAATCAACGCTGTTATCGACCATCGCCCGGATGCTAAAACCGCTCGGCGGCTGCGTCCGTCTGGACGGAAAGACCATCCACGACATGCCGACCAAAGCGGTCTCCCGCCAGCTGGGGATCCTGCCGCAATCGCCGCTGACGCCGGAAGGGCTCACGGTGTTTGAACTGGTATCGCGCGGGCGCTACCCGTGGCAGGGGCTGATGCGCCAGTGGTCTGAAGCCGATGAACAGGCGGTGGAAGAGGCGCTGCAATTAACCGGCACCGCCGAATTCGCCCATCTGCCGGTCGATAGCCTTTCCGGCGGTCAGCGTCAGCGCTGCTGGATAGCGATGGCGCTGGCGCAGCAGACGAAAACCATTTTACTGGATGAGCCCACCACCTGGCTCGACCTGCGCTATCAGGTCGATATTCTTGAACTTCTGCAGAGCCTGACCCGCCAGCATGGCCGCACGGTGGTAACGGTCCTTCACGACCTGAACTTTGCGGTGAACTACGCCGACCTGCTGGTATTTCTCAAAAAAGGGCGGATAGCCGGGACCATTTCAGAACACGAAATCTGCAGCCCTGAACTGATTAAAAACGTCTTTGATGTTGATGTGCAGATGTCAATCAATCCGCAAACCGGCAAACCTTTCTTTATGCCGTTTCGCGCAAGCCAGACCGTTGCCCTATGAGCGCCGCCGTGCTGTACGCCACACGGCGTCGTACTCGTCCGCGGCTGGCGATGCTGCTGTTAGCTCTGCTACTTATTATCGGTTCGCTGATTCATCTTGGCTTAGGCGCCCGCTGGATCGCGCCGCAGACGGTCCTGCAGGCACTGCTCGAGTACGACCCGCGAAACTTCGATCACCGTATTATTGTTGATTTACGTCTGGTTCGGCTGGCAGCGGCGCTGTTGACCGGCGCGGCGCTTGGCGTTGCCGGGGTGCTGCTGCAGACGGTGATCCGCAACCCGCTTGGCGAGCCGCATATTCTTGGGCTCAACGCCGGCGCCTCGCTGGCGATGGTTGCGACCTCGGCGCTGGGCCTCTCTCTCGGCGATTTTCCAGCGGCACGCCCGCTAACCGCCGCCTGTGGCGCGGCGCTGCTGTTCGGCGGGGTAATGGCCCTGGCTTCTGCCGGGCGCGGCGGGGCGACGCCGCTGCGCATCACGCTATGCGGCGTGGCGATCTCGGCGTTTGCCTCGGCGGTGACGGCGGCGATTTTAATTCTTGACGAACAAACGCTGCTGGCGATGCGCACATGGCTTGCCGGCGATCTGGCCGGATTGAACTGGGCTACCCTACAGGCGGCGCTGGTGCCGGCGCTTTCTGGCATGGGACTGGCGCTGCTCCTCGCGCCACGTCTGAACGTGCTGGCGCTGGGCGATAAAGCGGCGCTGGGGCTGGGGGTGAATCTGGTGCAGACCCGGCTGCTGGGGCTGGCCGCTATTGCACTGCTGTGCGGCGCGGCGGTGGCGGTGGCCGGGCCTGTTGGGTTTGTCGGGCTGGTGGTGCCGCATGTGGTGCGCCGTCTGATAACGCAAGATATTCGCCTGGCGTTACCGCTGGCGGCGCCGGTAGGGGCGCTGGTGCTGGTGCTGGCGGATATCGCCGCCCGTACCCTAGTCGCCCCGCAGGAACTGGCGACCGGCGCGATGACTGCGCTGGTGGGGGCGCCGCTATTTATTTTTATCGCCGCGAGGTTTTTTAAATGAAACGCGCCGTTCATCGCGCTGGATTTCGGCCTCTGGGGCTCGCTTCAAGGCATCTGTTGCTGCGTCCGGCAGCATTGAAAATTGCCGCCTTCATGCTGCTCTTTTTGCTGGCGCTGGGGCTCTATAGCCTCAGCCGCGGCAGCTTTCCGCTGCCATCTTCGACATTGGCGCGTGCGCTGCTGGCGCCGGAGAAGCTTGGCGAGCAGCAACGTTTCATCCTGTTTGACATCCGCCTACCGCGAATTTTGATGGCGCTGCTCTGCGGCGCCATGCTTGGCCTGGCGGGAGCGGCAATGCAGAGCATTACCCGTAACGGCCTGGCGGACCCCGGCCTTATTGGCGTCAAAGAAGGGGCCAGCATTGTGGTGCTGGCGCTAATTCTGTTTTTTCCGGCCGTAGGGCTGGCGTGGCGGCCGCTGGCGGGAATGCTCGGCGGCGTGCTGGTGGCGCTGTTGGTGCTGGCGCTGGCGCGCGATTGTTCACGCCCGCGCTTTATTTTGATTGGCATCGGCGTGTCGTGGACGCTGGCGGCGGCGGTTGGCATTTTTATGACCACCGCCGACGTACGCGACGTACAGACGGCGATGATCTGGCTCTCCGGTAGCCTGCACGCGGCGACCTGGCCGCTGCTGGCGGTCGCGTTTTGCTGGGCGCTACCTGGCGCACTGATTCTGTTCTGCACCGCCCGCGCGGCGGATGCGGCGCTGCTGGGCGACCGTACCGCCATCGGTCTTGGCGTGCGTTTGCCGCAGCTCACGCTACTGCGTTTCTTCGCCCCCGTGCTGCTGACCTCTGCCAGCGTTTCCTGCGTTGGCAGTCTGGGTTTTGTCGGTCTGATGGCGCCGCATATGGCGCGTTTCGTCCTGCGCGGCGGTCAGGTGGCGCTACTCTGCGGCAGCGCGCTGATTGGCGCGTTGCTGGTGCTGGCAACCGATACGCTGGGGCGGCTGGCGTTTGCGCCGCTGCAGATCCCGACGGGGATTGTTATTGCTCTGGTGGGGTGCCCATTTTTTATTGCTCTGCTTTGGCGTCGCCGTGACGCCCTGTAAATCAAAAAGGATTGTTATGCGTTGGTTCATTTCTCTGCTGGTGCTGTGCGCGGGCGCCGTCTCGGCTGCCGATTCGCAAACCTTCACCGACGATTTAGGTCGTACGGTGACCGTACCGCTGCATCCGCAGCGAATCGTTTCGATGCACGATCTCGATATCACCATCCCGCTAATTGAGCTCGGAGTGCCGCCGGTGGCCAGCCATGGCCGCACGCGCCCGGACGGCAGCCACTACCTGCGTTCCAGCGCCCAACTGACCGGCGTTGATTTCGACAATAGCGAGATCCGCTTTATTGGCACCGCCGATATCGACCTTGAGGCCGTGGCTGCGGCGAAGCCGGATCTGATTATTACCGAGCCTAGCCGCCATGTCTCGGTGGAGCAACTGGCGAAAATCGCGCCGACGGTCAGTATCGATCACCTGCAGGGCAGCGCGCCGCGGATTTACCGCCAACTGGCGCAGCTCACCGGCAGCCAGGCGCGACTGGCGGTGCTTGAGCGTCGTTATCAGGAACAAATTAAACAGCTAAAGGCTACGGTCGACCCGCAGCAGTACCGCGTGTCGGTGATACAGGCGAATAACGGCAAGGTGACGGTACACCACTCCTATCACGCGCTGGGGCGAGTTCTGCGTGACGCCGGGTTCCGCTTCCCGCCGTTGATCGACAAGATCCCCGATGGCCAGCGGATCGACGTCAGCGCCGAACAGCTACCGGAGCTGGATGCCGATTTTGTCTTCGCGACCTGGCGTTCGGACACCGGCGGTAAGCCGCAGGATGAGCTAAAGGCCATGGAGGCGGTAATGCCCGGCTGGTGTGACTTTATGCGCGCCTGCCGCACCGGCCGCTATATTTTGTTGCCGCGCGAAGAGGTTATTTCTAATTCGTATGCCGCATTGACGCTGATGGTTGCTCAGGTGCAGTCGCACATCGCCGGGCGGCCGATTCCGGCGGGGGCGAAATGAAAACGGGAGTGAAAAAAGAGAAGGGCAGAGTCGATCTGTTTGGCGAGCGTTTTCGCGCTCGCGCGCATCAGCTTTCGCCCCGTTTACGCGAGGTGGCAAACTACATCAATGATAATCGTGAAGTGGTACTGGAACGAACGGCGATGGAGATCGCCACCGCTACCCACACCTCCGATGCCACCGTGGTGAGGGCGATTCAGGCTTTAGGTTTTGCCGGGCTGCGCGAGTTAAAAGAGACCATGGCGCGCTGGTTCGGGCCGTCAGCGACCTCGTCGGAAAAGATGCGCTCGACGGTGGGGGCACTCTCCTGTGATGTCAATTCCAGCATCGATTTTGTGCTGGATGGGCATCAACGCGCCTGTGAGGTGCTATCGCGTGCGGATAATCGCGCGGCGGTAGCCCAGGCGGTGGCGCTACTGGGCGATGCGCGTCAGGTGGCGATATTTGGCATCGGGGCGTCGGGGATCCTCGCCGAATACACAGCGCGTCTGTTTAATCGTATTGGCTTACCTGCCTGTACCCTCAACCGTACCGGCTTCAGTCTTGCCGAGCAGTTGATTAGCCTGCAGCGCGGCGACGTGCTGATTATGATGGGGCAAAAATCGCCGCACCGGGAGGGGATGACCACATTGCGCGAGGCGCAGCGGCTGGGGATCCCAACGATATTACTCACCCAGGCGCTGGATTCGCGCTTCAGTCAGTTGGCGCAGGTGGTGATTGATGTTCCGCGCGGCGGCGATAACGGGCGGGTGCCGCTGCATGGCACGGTGCTGATTTGCCTTGAGATGATCGTGCTGTCCGTCGCCTCGACCGCGCCGCAAAAGACGGTCAAATCAATGAAGCGAATCAATGAATTGCATCGAGCCATCGGCAAATCAGGTGGTCAACGCGGTTGAACAAAAGATAATTCACTCCCCAGACGCTTTCCGGTTGCATGCTATGCTAAGTATGTGTATTTTTATGCAAAATAAATGCATAAAAAGGATGTCTCATGGTCAAGAATTTGCTCAAAGCGTGTTTCATGATGGCCGCGCTGGCGGCAGCCGGACAGGCGGCTGCGGAAACCTATACCGTCGGTTCCGGCGGCACCTACCGTCCCTTTGAATTCGAAAATAGCCAAAAGCAGCTGGAAGGCTTTGATATCGATATCATTAAAGCCATCGCCAGGGCCGAAGGTTTTGACGTGAAGCTGGTCAACACCCCTTGGGAGGGCATTTTCGCCACCCTGGGCACCGGCGATCGCGACATTATCATCTCGGGTATTACTATCACCGATAAACGCAAACAGATGGTGGATTTCTCCGCGCCGTACTTCCCGGCCGAACAGTCGATTGTGGTGCCGGAAGGTTCAAAAGTGAACTCGCTGGCGGCGTTAAAAAACGAAAAAGTCGGCGTGGTGAACTCCAGCACCGGCGATATTGTGGTTTCGCAGGAACTGGGTAAAAACAGTACCTCCATTAAGCGTTTTGACAATACGCCGCTGATGCTGCAGGAGCTGTTTGAAGACGGCGTTAGCGCCGCGGTAGGCGACGTCGGGGTGGTTAAATACTACATCAAGCAGCACCCGGAAAAGCAATTCAAGCTGGTGCCTGACGCCAAATTTGAGCGCCAGTATTTCGGCATCGCCGTCGCTAAAGGTAACAGTGAACTGCTGGGCAAAATCAACGCCGGTTTGCAGAAAATCGTTGCCGATGGCACCTACGCCAAAATCTATAAAACCTGGTTCGATGACAACGTGCCGACGCTGCCTGCGCAATAACACCAATTTTCAGTGACCGCGGCTGTCGCTCAGGCGATGGCCGTATTTTTTTAGGGAAGGACTATGACGGGATTCCGTTGGGAGATCATCGAGGAGTATGGCCCGCTGTTTATGGACGGCGCCTTGATGACGATTAAATGTACCATTATCTGCGTGATCCTCGGGACGTTGTGGGGGTTAACGCTTGGACTGGGGCGGATGGCGAAGGCCGAGCACGGGCCATGGAAATATATTCTGCGTTATCTGGTGCAGTTTCCGGTGCGCTTCTACGTCAGCGCCTTCCGCGGTACGCCGCTGTTTGTGCAGATCATGGTGGTCCACTTTGCGCTGGTGCCGCTGTTTATTAACCCGCGCGACGGCCTGCTGGTCACCAGCGGGATAATGAGCGCCGATTTCGCCCGCGAACTGCGTTCTAACTACGGCGCGTTCCTCTCCTGTATCGTGGCGATTACCCTTAACGCCGGCGCCTACGTGTCGGAGATTTTCCGCGCCGGGATCCAGTCTATCGATAAAGGGCAGATGGAAGCTTCGCGCGCGCTGGGTATGCCGTGGTGGAAAACCATGCGTAAAGTGATCCTGCCGCAGGCATTTCGCCGCATTCTGCCGCCGCTTGGCAACAACGCTATCGCTATTGTTAAAGACTCATCGCTGGCCTCGGCGATCGGGCTTGCCGATCTGGCCTACGCGGCGCGAACCGTCTCCGGCGCTTACGCCACCTACTGGGAACCCTACCTGACTATCTCGCTGGTCTATTGGGTGATTACCTTCCTGCTGGCGCAGCTGGTTAACCGTCTGGAAAAGAGGTTTGGCAAAAGTGATTCACATTAATAATCTACATAAGCGCTTTGGCGATAGCCACGTGCTGCGCGGCATCAGTTGCGATATTAAACCACAGGAAGTGGTGTGCATTATCGGGCCCTCCGGCTCTGGCAAAAGTACCTTTTTGCGCTGTATGAATGCGCTGGAAACCGTGAACGAAGGCGAAGTGGTGGTCAATGGTTTTGCCGCCCATGACCGGACGACCGACCTCAACAAGATGCGCGAAAGCGTTGGCATGGTGTTCCAGCGCTTCAACCTGTTCCCGCATATGACAGTGCTGGAAAACCTGCTGATGGCGCCGATGAATCTGCGCAATATGCCGCGCCAGCAGGCGGTCGACCTGGCGGATGCCTTGCTGGCGAAAGTGGGCCTCAGCGATAAGCGCGATGCCTGGCCTTCCAGCCTCTCCGGCGGTCAGCAGCAGCGGGTAGCGATTGCCCGTGCGCTGGCAATGAAGCCGTCGATCATGCTGTTTGATGAGCCCACGTCAGCGCTGGATCCGGAACTGGTAGGGGATGTGCTGGAAGTGATGAAAAATCTCGCCAGCGAAGGGATGACGATGGTTATCGTGACCCACGAAATGGGCTTTGCCCGCGAAGTGGCCGACCGGGTGATTTTCATCGATCAGGGCGTGATTCAGGAAGAGGGTAAACCGGCGCAGATCTTTAGCGCGCCGACCAATCCGCGCACCGCCGCCTTCCTCAGTAAGGTGCTGTAGCCATAAGCAAAACGGGCAGGTGGAGTCCTGCCTGCCCGTTATCAACAACCTCCGCTATTGCGCGGTCTCGGTAGCCTCTTCCATGTCCTCTTCCTGCTCATTGGCGAGCAGCGTTTTTTCATTCTTGCTAAGGCACTGGATTAACAGGAACAGCACGCCGCTGGCGAACAGGGTGATGATCAAGCCGTCATAGCCGGAGACGCCAATCAACAAGCCACTGACAATCGGCCCGGCCACGCTACCGGCGGACCAGAAAAAGCCAAATAGGGCGTTGATCATGATGAGCTTTTGCCCGCTAAAGGTTTTGCCTGCCCGCACCAGCGACAGGGTATAAAGCGCGCCCGCCGCGGCGCCGAGCAGCAGGCAGATAGCCATCAGCTGTACGCGCGAGGCGAGCATAAACGGCAGCGCCAGTAGCGACAAGCTAAAGATAACCGCGCAGATAAGATGCACGCGACGGATGCCGAAGCGGTCGGCAACCCATCCCAGCGGCGCCTGGAACATGGCGTCGCCGGTGAGGACGACGGTGACCAGCAGTACCGCCATCGTTTCATTTAAACCTTTATCGATGCCGTACAGCGGCAGTAGCGCGAGAATACTGGCGTCGAAGAAGGCAAAGCAGAATACCCCAGAGGCCAGAACTGGCAAGAACGCCCCCAGGCTACGCCAGCTGGCGCGCTCGGCAAGGCTTTCGCGACTGCCGCGCGGCAGATGACGCAGCATCAGCAGGCAAACGGCGGTAATGGCGACAATTGCCATCAGCGCCGCGTGTTGCCAGGCGGGGCCGACGGAGATAAGCAGCGGGCCGGCGAGCTGGCAGCCGGTAAAGGCCGAGGCATAGATGCCGGTGAGAGTGGCGCGATTACTGCCCGCCGCACCGCCGGTTATCCAACTTTCCCCCAATACGATAATGACGCCGGAGGCGAGTCCGGTCAGCAGGCGCGGCACCAGCAACAGCGTCATGTCGGTGGTCATGCAGGAGGCGATGGTCGCCAACGCCAGCAGGATCAGGCTAACGCTGAGCAACGCGCCCATTTCAAAACGACGGCACAGCGCGGGAGAAAGGAAAGAAGAGAGCATCATTCCAGCGGGCGGCAGCGCGGCCAGCAGGCCGACATAAAGCGGAGCAACTTGCTGCTGCGCCAGCTCAAGGCTGATTAATGGCACCGTATAGCCGGTGATAAATCCCACAAGTGAAGCGGCCATGATCATCGCCAGCGTGGGGGCCAGGCGATTCTGGTCTGGGTTAAACATTGTATTCCCGATAACGGAAGGTTGCAGGTGAATAATCCGGCAAGACGCCGACCAGTCTGCATGATAATTAATCAGCTGACGGAAGTCACCGCTGAAATAGCTACTATTTTTGATATCGATAAAACGATCCGCTGGTGAATAGACAAAAATCATCATCGCTGAAGTTGTCAGCCGCGGGGGCGAAAGGATATAACGAAGGGTGCCGCCTGGAAGCAGCAGGACGGGGACTACTCATTCAGTAATGAAAGGAACAGGACATGGCGGTATCGTCTTCACTGATTGCCGAAGCTATCGGCTGGCGTCGCGATTTTCATGCTCATCCGGAGCTCGGGTACCAGGAGCAGGAGACCTCGCGTCGGGTCGCCGGGCTACTGGCTTCGTTCGGCCTGCAGGTGCATGTCGGGCTGGCCGGTACCGGGGTGGTCGCGACGCTCGAGAATGGCCCGGGGCCGGTGATTGGCCTGCGCGCCGATATGGATGCGCTGCCGATCGCTGAACAGGGGGCGGTGGAATATCGTTCGCGTCATGCTGGCGTAATGCATGCCTGCGGCCATGACGGCCACACCGCCATGCTGTTGGCCGCCGCCGCGCACCTTGCCCAGACCCGCAACTTTGGCGGCACCGTGCATTTTGTCTTTCAACCCGCGGAGGAGAACCTCGGCGGCGCGCGCAAAATGGTGGAAGAGGGGTTGTTCGAGCGCTTCCCGATGGACGCCATTTACGCGTTGCACAACTGGCCAGGCTTGCCGCTGGGGCATGTGGCGGTGAATCCCGGGGCAATGATGGCCTCGCTTGACGCCTTTGAGATAACGCTCACCGGTAAAAGCTGCCATGCGGCGATGCCGGAGAGCGGCGCCGACCCTATCGTCGCCGCCGCACAGCTGATTATGGCGTTGCAGACGATTCCGTCGCGACGCCTGTCGCCGCAGGATTCCGCGGTGGTCAGCATTACCCAGATCAACGGCGGCGAGGCGATCAACGTGCTGCCGGACCGCGTGGTGCTGCGCGGGACTTTTCGCTGCCTGAGCAATACGGTGCGCGAGCGGGTAAAAAAACTGATTGAGCAATACGTGCATACGCAGCCGCAGGTTTCCGACGTTGACGGTCAGATTACGTGGTATCCAGGCTATCCGGTGACCAAAAATGATGAACAAGAGGCGCTGAAGGTGCGCGAGGTGGCGCAGGCCGAGCTCGGCGAAGCCGCGGTGCGCTGGCAGATCAATCCTTCCATGGCGTCGGAGGATTTTGCCTGCATGCTGGAAGTGTGTCCCGGCGCCTATTTCTGGATAGGGACAGATGGCGAGACGCCCTCGAGGCCGCTGCATAATGCCAGCTACGATTTTAACGACGATCTGCTGGCGCCCGGCGTGGCGCTGTGGACGGCGCTGGTGGAAAAGCTGCTGCCTGCCGGGAAGGGCTAAGTTTTCGTGCGCCGCGGAAAGCGGGTCAAGGGTCTCCGGGCGCCAACATCTTGCAGTTAAAAAAGCCTCGATGGGAGTTCACTCAGCTAAATAACCCCCATCGATGGGATAAACGCCGCCGGTACAGAACGCCGCATTTTCTGACAGCAAAAACAGTATGAAGTCTGCTATTTCTTGCATTTTTGCCATCCTCTTCATTGGGTGGCTATTGGCGAAACTACGTACGATATTGTCAGGGAATTCACTCATTCGTGGCGTTTGGACGTAGCCCGGAGCGACGGCATTGATTCGAATACCTTGCGTTGCAAACTCTAATGCTGCGGTTTGGGTCAAACCGATGATACCGTGTTTAGCCACGGTGTAAGGCGCTAATCCTGGAATGCCAACCAGACCATTGACTGCAGATAAATTAACGATAGAACCGCCAGATTTTATCATCTCAGGTATTTCGTATTTTAGGCAGTAAAAAACGCCGCTCAATGAAGTGGCAATAACTTTTTCCCAGTTTTCAACCGTCTGCTCTGTTATATTTTTACCATGCTCACCTGTTATGCCCGCATTATTTACAGCATAATCAAGTCTGCCAAAATGTTTGATAACATCAGCAATCATTTCCTCTACTTGTTCAGGTTGCGACACATCGCATCCGATCCCCAGCGCCTGTTGCCCCTGTGAAGATAATTGTTTCGCTTTTTGGATGGCCTGCTCTGGCGAGCGGGAGACAATAACGACCTTAGCACCATGTTGGTGTAATTGCTCTGCGACTGCCTCACCTATCCCTGTAGTACTTCCTGTGATGACAGCAACTTTATTCTGGAAATTCATCATTCCCCCTATGACGTAGAATTGAGTCTTTCATCTGGGGGAGTATACAAAATCGCTGTGACAGTTTTTGTCAGTACTCTTTCTCCTCGTCGATCCCTTCTTTTATTCTCCATTTTTTCAATAAAGCCATCCGGCTTTCCCTGTACATAGAGCCCAGTTGTGCCATCTCTGAAATTTTGTCAGTTCTAAAGTGACGAAAATCATTTCTCATTTCACACCACGCGACCAAAAGCCAACATGACTGCATATATGCCAATCCGATGGGCCATATAACACGAGAAGAGTAAGCGCCTTTCTTGTCACAATATTTTATTTGGACCCTACTTTGCTTTTTAATAGCATCGCGAATGTTTTTGAAAAATACCTCATTGCTCTCGGAAGGACCGATCACATAGGATTGGCTTTCAATAAGATTTTTTAATTCGTCAGGAATGACGGCGTGTATTTTGGCAAGCGCATTCCTTGCTACGTTTTTGAAATCATCATCCGTGCTATGAGATACCCAGTTTAGCCCAAGGGTAATGGCATTGATTTCTTCATGAGAAAGATTTAAGGGCGGCAAATGAAAATCGGACTTAACGATATAACCCATTCCGGCCCCACCTTCAATGCGAACCCCTTGATGCTGTAGCGTTTTTATATCTCTATAAAGCGAGCGCACGCTTATTTCTAATCTTTCTGAGAGCGTGGATGCCGTGATGGGATATCTTTGCGCCCTTAATATCTGTAGTAACTCGAGAAGCCTCTCTGTTCTGGTCATATTGATAAATCCATCCTGATACTGCGAAAAAATCTTAAACCTAAAGTTTCCCGTTCATGCGCAGCGCATCAACAACGAGTGAGAAGGCAGGGGAAGGCTGTTTGCGGCTGGGATAATAAAGATAGTAGCCCGGAAAAGGATGACACCAGGACTCAAGCACCCGCACGAGACGACCTTCTCTGATGTGTGAGCCGAATTCCTCTTCAGGTAAAAAGGCGATGCCTAACCCGGCCAGGGCGGCGTCGACAACATGGTCCGACGTGTTAAACGTCAACTGTCCATTAACCCGGACCTTCAACTCTCCTCCCTCGCGATCGAATTCCCAGACATAAATCCCGCCGGAGCGGACCATGCGCATATTAATACACTGATGCTGCGTCAGATCATGAGGCGTTTTCGGCACCGGGTATCGTGCGAAATAATCTGGCGAGGCGGCTGCTGCCATGCGCAGTTTCGGGCCGATTGGCATCGCTATCATATCTTTATCAATCGTATCGCCAAGCCGCACGCCCGCATCAAACCGATCCGCCACGATATCCCGGAATCCGTGATTAGCATCGAACTCAATATGAATATCCGGATATTCGCGGAGCAGCGGCGCCAGCTTGGGCAGCAGGGTCGTTTTCAGCACGTTCGGCCCGCAGGTGATGCGGACGATTCCTGCAGGCTTGTCCCGCAGTTCAGTCAGCATATCCAGCTCAGCCTCTATCTCGTCAATACGATGGCCCACCGATTGCAACAGCCGCTCGCCGGCGGCCGTCGGGGATACACTGCGGGTGGTCCGCGTCAGCAGGCGGATTTGCATCCGCTCTTCCAGCCCGGAAATCGCCTGGCTCAGCGCAGGCTGGGTCACGCCAAGCTGCGCGGCGGCACGCGTGAAGCTGCCTTCCCGCGCCACGGTGACGAAAGAGAGTAAATCGTTGAGGTTGCGTCTTGCCATGTTGGTTTCCAGGCTATTTATAAATTTTACTTATAAAGCTATTAAGCATTCATTAGCTAGTTTCACCGCTGCCTATTGGTAACAATAATGCGATGAAAAAGTCAACGCTAAACGAGATGGAAAATGCTCACCGTAAAACGACACGGCTGATGCTCCTCCTTGCCGGATTCAGGAGCGTGGATTGAGCCATCGAGCCTTCCATATCCATCGTTCTCTTTAACTCACGCGCTTATCCCCCACGTCGCCGTTTCAGGAGGGGGAGGGCATCGCATTATCAACAGAAAAGAAAGGCTAAATGCGTAATCAGAAAACTGAAACCAAAAACCAGAACGGAGCAAGTGAAAAACAACAGGCGCACTGGGGCGGCGTGTTTGCTATGACGCTGTGCGTCTTCGCCCTAATCGCCTCCGAGTTTATGCCGGTCAGCCTTCTGACATCGATGGCGCACTCCCTAAACGTCACCGAAGGCATGGCCGGGCAGGGGATCGCTATTTCCGGCGCGTTTGCGGTGGCGACCAGCCTGTTTATTTCCCGACTGGCAGGCACGCTTAACCGGAAAAACCTGCTGCTTGGCCTGACGTGCATCATGGCACTTTCGGGGGGCGTCATTGCGATGGCACCTAATTACCTGACCTATATGACCGGCCGGGCCCTGATTGGCATCGTGGTCGGCGGGTTCTGGTCGATGTCGGCGGCGACAGCGATGCGTCTGGTGCCGGTGCACCGTGTTCCGCTGGCCCTGGCCATTTTTAACAGCGGCAATGCGCTGGCAACCGTTGTGGCCGCGCCTCTGGGCAGCTGGCTGGGTTCCGTCATCGGCTGGCGGGGAGCCTTTTTCTGCCTGTTACCCGTCGCCATCGTGGCGTTTATCTGGCAACTACTCAGCCTGCCCTCGATGCCGGTTACCCGCCAGCCAGCGGGGGCCGGCAACGTCTTCATACTGTTACGCCGTCGGGTGGTCATGCTGGGCATGCTGGGGGTGGGGATCTTCTTTATGGGGCAGTTCACGCTCTTTACCTATATCCGGCCTTTCCTTGAGACGGTCACGAAGGTAGACGCCTCAGCGGTGACTCTCATCCTGCTGGTCATCGGGATGGCGGGTTTCATCGGCACCACGCTGATTGGCCGGGTATTGAAGCGCGGATTCTACCCGACGCTAATGGCGATTCCCGTGCTGATGGCGATCGTCGCGCTGGCCCTGATCGTGTTTGGCAGCCAGGTGGCCATCGTGACGGCCTTGCTCGGGCTGTGGGGGTTTATTTCAACCGCCGCGCCCGTGGGATGGTGGGCATGGGTTCCACGCACGTTCCCGCAGAATGCCGAAGCGGGCGGCGGGCTGATGGTGGCGATGGTGCAATTGTCCATTGCGCTGGGATCCACCGTGGGGGGCGTGCTGTTCGACCATCATGGCTACCAGAGCACCTTCCTGGCCAGCGCCGCGATGTTGATTATCGCAACCGTACTGATTTTCCTGACCTCACGTGCAGACGCGTCTGCCGAGGGTTTTTCATCACACTCGTCCTGACAAGGAAACTATCATGAATAAATTTGCGTTAGCCCTGGGAATGTTCATCAGCGCATTTGCCGCCTCGGCGGCGGATATGTCCAGAGGCGCTGATAACTTTTATAAAAGCGAAAAAGTGACGCAGCAGAAAGTCACCTTTAAAAATCAGTATCAAATGAACGTGGTCGGCAGTCTGTTTATGCCGAAAACGATAAATCAGAACGCCAAAAACCCGGCGATCGTCGTAGGTCATCCAATGGGCGCGGTCAAGGAACAAAGCGCAAACCTATACGCGCAGAAGCTGGCGGAGCAGGGGTTTGTTACGCTGGCGATCGATCTCTCGTTCTGGGGAGAAAGCGAAGGCAAGCCGGGGCACCTGATTTCACCGGAAATCTACGCGGATGATTTCAGCGCGGCGGTGGATTACCTCAGTACACAATCGTTTATTGATCCAGAAAATATCGGCGTGCTGGGCATCTGCGGCAGCGGAAGTTTTGTCATCAGCGCCGCGAAAATTGACCCGCGTATGAAAGCTATCGCCACCGTCAGCATGTATGACATGGGAGCCGCCTTCCGTAATGGCCTTAACCACTCTCAGACGCTGGAACAGCGTAAGGCCTTTATCCAGTCGGCCATTGAGCAGCGGTTTGCCGAATTCAAAGGAGGAGAGAAAACTTATATTCCGGGCACTGTGAATAAGCTGGACGCTTCCACGCCGGAAATTCAGCGCGAGTTCTTTGATTTCTACCGTACCGAACGCGGCGGTTATACCCCGCAGGGCGAGGAAGAGGAACTGACGACAAAACCGATGCTGAGCAGTATCGGTAAGTTTATGAACTTCTACCCGTTCAATGATATTGAAACCATTTCGCCGCGTCCGATGCTCTTTATTACCGGTGACCAGGCCCATTCAAAAGAGTTCAGCGAGGATGCCTTTAAACGCGCCGGTCAACCTAAAGAGCTGTATGTCGTTCCGGGGGCTGGGCACGTCGATCTGTATGACCGCACGGACGTGATCCCCTTCGACAAGCTGACGAACTTTTTCCGCAACAACCTGAAATAACGCGTGGAAATGGGTTGTATCAACAGCTACCGGCCTTCGGGTCGGTAGTGGGGCGTAATTTGATCAAAAGGACAAAATGCCGCCGCATCACTGAGAGTTGAAATGTCTGTGTAGGCCAAAGGCGAACAGTTTGGTTTTTGAGCATCCAGTATGCTGCATTATTGAGCAAGAAAATAAGCGCTCAAATTATTTAGCTGAGCGATTTGGTTTTCAGTTCCAGAGGCTTGTTAAATATCGCGATAAAAATGTACGCCTGCTAATTCGTCCGAAATTCGCTATTCAGTCTTAATAAACGTTTGCTCGTCCGCTCTATGCCAGGAGTGGAAATTGGCTGAGTAGAAAGCAGCCGTGATGTGTTTTCATTAACGCTGGTTACGTTAGAATAGCCTCGATAAAAACGAGAGAGCTGGAGTAAAAATGTTTGCTGATTTTGGTATCGTGAATTTCTGGACGTATCTGCTTGGTGCGACACTGATAGTGCTTGCTCCTGGCCCTGAGACCATGTTCGTGATCAAAACAAGCATTACGAGCGGCGTCAAACGAGGCTTTGCTGCAATATTTTCCATTCTGATGAGTGACGTACTTCTGGTTCTGCTGGCATGGTGTGGGCTGGCCGCAGTCATAAGCTCAACTCCAGCCTTATTTAACGCCATCAAATACGCAGGTGCTGCCTATCTTTTCTATCTCGGTGTCCAGACGATACGCGCTATCTTTAAGCCAACTATCGAAACGAGTGAGGAAAAGAAATCTTCAGCTGATGCTAAGGGGATCATCGGGCGTGGAATGCTGGTTACGCTACTGAATCCAAAGACACTGCTGTTCTATATCTCTTTCTTCGCCCAGTTCATCAATGTTCAGGCTGAACATTCCTGGATGGCGTTTATCATTCTGGCTGCGGTGATGTTCGCGATTACTCTCCTTTATTTCGGTTTCCTTGTTTTCTGCGGCTCTTATCTGCTAAGCCGTTTGAAAGGCAACCGTAGATTATCAACCATTGGAAACGCGCTGGTGGGTATGTTCTTCATCGGATTTGCCGCACGACTCGCAAGCGCAACTTCCTAACTAGACAGCTAAACCGCCTCACCGCGGTTTTTTTACGTTCTTACGCCGGATGGGACGACCGCTGTTCGCTCACAGCAAACCTCGCAATGCTTCAGGCGGTCCGCTTAGTGCCAAAAGCGGACATTTTGAAAGCCATAAAGTCCTTAACTTGATGCCCATCGGAATTGTTTACTTTACAATATCAGCCACTAACAGCCTAAATAGAGCCAGGTGATCACGTGCACACCAACATGATTGAATACCTAAATATTTTCATCCAGGTTGTTGAGCAAGGTAGTTTCTCCAAAGCCGCTGACGTGCTTCAAATCCATCGCCCCACCGTGAGCAAAGCGATACAGCAAATTGAGCATGATCTGGGTGTAAAACTGATTAATCGCACAACCCGCAAACTTAGCATTACTGCTGAAGGAGATGAGTTTTATCATCATGCCAGGCATGTGCTGGCCGAAGTGAATGACATGATGGCTAGTTTTTCACCGACCCTTCCCCCTCGGGGGCGGCTCAGACTTGATGTCCCGCTGGCGCTGGCTCACGCCATACTGATCCCTAATCTCAAACATTTCCAGTCTCTATATCCTGATATTGACGTCGTTCTGGTTTCATCGGACAAAAAAACCGATTTGATCGCTGAAGGTGTGGACTGTCTTGTCCGCCTGGGCGAGCTTCAGGATTCGAGTTTTATCTCCAGACGTCTTGGTGACATCAGAATGGTCACCTGTGCAGCTCCATCATACCTGCAACAACATGGACGACCGGAAACACTTGCGGATCTGGAGCAGCATCGGGCAATAAATTTTTTCAGCGATCACAGTCGTGATGTAATGGAATGGAAATTTATTAGGGACGGAAAGATCGTTTCGTTGCGTCCCGTGGGCAGCATGCTGGTTGATAATTCAGATATTCTGCTCTCCTGTGGTCTGGCGGGCCTCGGCATAATCCAGGGCACCTTTAACGCCCTTGCCCCACATATTGCTTCCGGCGCTCTTGAAGAGATTCTGACGCAATACCCTTCTGTGTCTAAGCCCGTGTCGGTGGTGTATCCGGACAGGCGCTACCTTTCTCCCAAAGTACGGGTCTTTATCGACTGGTTCAGTGAAGTTCTGACCATGCAGAACCGCTGAAACCAATGGATTGTTAACAGATAATTAATACTGAAGTTCTCTGTCAGCTATTTTTGGTACGTTTATAGCAGCGTAGATTGTCAGTAAATGAACCGGGCATGTCTTCAACAATATTCTAAAGATGTGCTGATAACTGACGAGAGCTGAATATGTCTAAAGTTGTTACCTTTAACCGCACCGGTGGTCCGGAAGTTTTGGAAGTTGTCGATGTGGAGGTGCCCGCACCAGCAGCGGGTGAAGTTAAGATTCGCGTACATGCTATTGGTCTTAACCGTGCAGAAATCATGTACCGCAACGGCCAATATGTTATTGAGCCGCAATTTCCGGCACGTCTTGGTTATGAAGCGGCTGGCGTTGTGCAGGCCGTAGGTGAGAATGTTGAGGCGTT
The DNA here is from genome assembly GCF_032601985.1 of Klebsiella sp. 141203. Taxonomy (NCBI): domain Bacteria; kingdom Pseudomonadati; phylum Pseudomonadota; class Gammaproteobacteria; order Enterobacterales; family Enterobacteriaceae; genus Klebsiella; species Klebsiella sp. 141203. Next base: position 975,057 of record NZ_JAQIRL010000002.1, read on the forward strand.
TACCACTGGAGATCTGGTCAGCGTAATCCCTTCATTTATGTTTAATGAATACGGTATGTACGGCGAAGTGGTCAATGCACCTGTGCACGCTGTTGTGAAGCATCCTGAAAATCTTTCCTTTGAGGAAGCCGCTGCAAGCTGGATGATGTATGTCACTGCATATGGCGCGCTGGTTGAATATGGCAACCTTCAGGCTGGGCAGAATGTTGTGATCCGCGCGGCATCAAGCAGCGTAGGACTGGCTGCCATACAGATAGCCAACATGCTGGGTGCTAAAGCCATTGCGCTTACCCGGACTGCCGAAAAAAGAGACATGCTTCTTAAAGCGGGTGCCGCCACTGCTATAGCTACCGCTGAGCAGGATATGGTTGGGGAAATCAATCATGCGACAGATGGCATGGGCGCCCATATTGTTTTTGATCCTGTCGGTGGTCCGGACGTGGCAAAACTGACCCAGGTGATGGCACCGCAAGGTATGTTCTTCCAGTATGGGGCGCTCGACAGCCGCGACATGCTTGTGCCTGTCTTTGATATTCTCGGTAAGCATCTCACGCTCCGTGGTTACGAGCTGTTTGAAATCACGACGGACCCTGAAAAAATGGCACGCGCAAAATCCTTCGTCACCGAAGGGTTACGTTCCGGCAAACTGAAACCTGTCATTGATAAAACATTCCCGCTTCAGGATATTGCGGATGCACAGCGCTATATGGAAGCAAATGGACAAGTTGGCAAAATCGTCGTGACCGTTGAGTAATCCTTACCGCAACATTTTATAAATGAGACTGGCGCAGCCTGGATATTTTCCAGGCTTTTTATTGTTCGTGACTTCGATGCAATGGCTCAGGCAGGTAATGGCTTCGATTTCCCTCACTTGAAAATTAAATGTCAGTTTCTCGCTCTCAGCGGACCTTCAGCTTCGTTAACACGTCCGCTTAGTGCCAGGAACGGACGTTTATGAAAAGGGTGATAGATAAACATCAGCAATTTTCTCTCCGATTACAGCACCTCAACCACTTCGAATTCTTCTGCGATCAACTCCATATCCTCAGAAAAATGACCTTCACGGATGAAAAATCGCTGATGCTCTTTCTTCCAGTATTCAAGACTTAAATCGCCTTCACCCTCTTTGCGAGCAAACTCCTCATTAATATCGCAAAAACGCACCAATTGTAGCGAAACCAGCCGGATCACGCATACCGGGACATTCTGTCCATCAAGAATTATGTTATAGCTGCCAATCCTCGGAGCAGATTCTTCCTGTTGGTAAGAGGCAAAAGATCCACAAGAGGCCGTTTTGATTCCTTTTTTAATAAGGTTAGCAAGCTCGCTTGCCAGTTCTGGACTGTCTCCCATTTGCCAGGCCCCTGCGCCTGGATATTTCATTTCTATTTCCTTAAGCTTAACCATTAATGCATCTGCCTAATCGTTGATGAAAAAAAAGTAATAATAGTATTAGCATTAATGGGTTCACCATTAACAGTAATACGTTACCTCAGATAGTGTGGTTTGCTCTTCGCTCAGACTGGAGCTTAAACTCAGTTGGTTCATCCGCGCAGTGCCAAAAATTGCCCTTGACTGCTTGTTAACCGCTCCTTCTATAGTATGGATATTTTCTGTACATCAAGATACATTGAGATAGCTATTTAATGGCTTAAACAGTAATAGACACTAAGTTCAGGAAGGAAAAGTGCTGATGCCAATACCTATACTCTATACAGAACGCTTACTGTTAAAACCATTATCCTCAGAAGATGCCTCACAAATTCAGATACTTTATCCTCGCTGGGAGATTGTTCGGTACATGGTCTCATCAGTACCGTGGCCCTATCCGGATAATGGCGCCGAGAATTATGTCAATAACGTTGCCTTGCCTGATATAGCAAATGGAATCGCTTGGATCTGGACTATTAGGCATCGTGAAACACCTGACAACATGGTAGGTTTAATCTGTCTTTATGATGTTGAGGATAACAACCGAGGATTTTGGTTAGCACCGGAGCATCAGGGCAAAGGTTTTATGCGTGAGGCCTGTAACGCAGCTACAGATTATTGGTTCAATTCCTTAAATAAGACTATATTGCGTGCGCCGAAAGCGGCTCTCAATAACCGCTCCAAACGTATCTCACAAAGCAGTGGCATGAGGCTCATTAGGACTGAAAAGAAAGCATATGTCAGCGGTCTGCTGGATTCCGAGCTATGGGAAATCACACGTGACGAATGGAATGCTCGTAAAGGTGGCTGATAAGCTGATGGCATGTCCGCTAAGCGCTCCCAGCGGACCTTCAGCTTCGTTAACACATCCGCTCCGTGCCAAAAGCGGAAGTTAACTACGGATAAAATTCAGCGCCCCACACCCAGAGCCGCTGCATAACGGCAATAAGCTACACTTGTTCATTATTTCCACAACAGGAAAGCCTTCCGCTGCTTCAACGGTGTGTGTTTGACATCGCGCAGTTGGGACATTTTGATCAACAACGAGCATGGCCCGCTAACGATGAAATTGATACTTGTTCGACACGCAGAAACAGAGTGGAATTTGGAAGGAATTATTCAGGGGCACAGCGATAGCTCCTTGACCTGTCGGGGCTTGCGTGAAACATCCGTCCTACTAGCAGCGTTTAGTGCAAGTGAGTATCAAATAGAGCATGTTTACGCTTCTCCGCTTGGACGTGCCTGGCAAATGGGGCAAAGCCTGGCTGAACACTTTCACTGTTCACTGACGGCTGAACCGGCCCTTAAAGAGCAGGCCTTTGGTCAGTTTGAAGGTATGCCGTTAGAACTACTCAGACAAAAACATCCAAACTATGCAAATGCATTATTCAGGCTTGATGCAGAGTATTGTCCACCAGGGGGGGAGTCACTGGCGCATGCTTCTCAGCGAGTTATGCGTTTTTTACAAAACCTGGAAGATACCTCATCACATCAACAAACAATATGTATTGTGTCTCACGGGCATGTCAGTCAGGGCACTCTCGCAATTCTTAAAGAAGGGACTGTCAATAGTTTCCCTCGCTATGCTCATCCCAATGCAAGTTATTCTGTTATCGACCTGATTAATGGAAAATGTATTGGCCTAAAGTGGGGGATTGCTACACATTTACGTCACCTGAATTAGTGGCTACCTTCCAGATATTGAAAACCCATCCTGCCAGAGTCATCATTATTTAAGCACAATGTCCGCTCCTCGCTCATAGCGGACCTCCAGCTCATTAACTTACCCGCGTTGTGCCGGGAGTGCGCATCGCAAACTCATGCTCTTCTGATGACGTAGGTACTTAAAATGATTGTCCAGCTATTGAAACCTGACTTTTTCACACTGACACAATCAATGATTCCAGCCTAATTTAGCTAATGGCATAATCAGGCTGGCGAAAGTGAGGGTGAAATGGATAAAAAAGATAAAAATCAGATAGTAGATAGCGACATTGCACAGTTATTACTAAAGCACAGGAAAGCTCGTAACTGGACGGTAACGGAGCTTGCTCAACGCTCAGGCGTGAGCCAGGCGATGATTAGTAAGATTGAACGAGGCGTCTCCAGTCCCAGCGCGACTATCCTTAGTCGTTTAGCGAACGCCATGAATATTACGCTATCAAAACTTTTCGCCGAGCTTGAGGAACATCAGAATTCGCTGGTTCGTTTCGCTCACCAGCAGCAGCATTGGACTGATGAACAATCAGGCATTATCCGTTGGACATTGTCCCCGGCGGGCGCCAGTCCGGAACTGATAAAAGTTGAAATCCCTGCAATGGGTCAACTGACGATCCCCGCCTCGGCTATTGAGCATCTTTGCGGGCAAACACTTTGGATGCTGAGCGGCAACCTTGATTTTAGGGTCAATCATCAGACCCATCACTTACAAGCGGGTGACTGTCTTGCTCTTACCTTTGCAGGCGAGTGCCAAATGACTAACCCGGATAGCGAACAGAGCTGTACATACATCGTTGCGTTTAGCCAAAAAAACAGATGATATTTTCCCTGCTAAACGGTTAGACGCCATTCCCTTTACTAAGGTGCAGCAGGGGATAAGGTCTTCCCTGACTATCCTGCCCGGAGCGCCCTGAAACCTGGAAACCCATATGTTGATAAAACCCGACGGCCTGTTGGTTTTGTTCATTGACGTCGACGCTTAAATCAGGATGAAGAGCAAGGGCATAGGATATCAACTGTTTTCCGACGCCAAGCCCGCGAGCAGCAGCATCTACGAACAGCGCCTCCAGATGACCATCATGTAAGAACATAAATCCGAGCGGAAGGTCTTCATCATTTGTCGCTACCCATACAGGGGTTTCTGAAAAAAAGCCGACCACCTCTTTTTCGATCTCTTGCCGGTCGTGAGCTGTCAGAAAATCGTGCGTAGCATCGACAGAACTTTTCCAAATTTGGATGATGTCTTCCGCTTCACAAGGTCGTGACATTCTGATTTTTATCATCTTTTCTGCCTTAAAGTGGACATGATTTTGGGTAATTACCTACAAAAAGAATCCACGTAATTTACTATGGTGTAATTAAATTCACAATAGTGATGATGTCGCCATGTCTATCGTTGCTAGCCTCACTTTCAGGTGCAGAATGCCACGACCGGCGCTGGCCCGATAGCGCTCAAACTGGCGTACAAGCCGTTTGAGCGTATGGAAAGCCGCGATGAGTTCCGATTTTATTGTTGTGGAGCTCACCCTATGCATGTCCTCAAGGTCACATTCACTGCCCCGGCTATGAAGCAGACTCGCTACAACTTAGTCGAGTAAGGGGCAGTTGGATAAGGCCTTTCAGGCCGATGTGTTGTACTGACTCAGAAATCTTTTTTACGGAAGCTATCGCGGATGGCGTCCCCCATCAGACAGGTCAGGTTCATCCAGGTAGGCTCGACTGCGAAATTCGCCATGTTTCCAGCCATATTGTCGAACGCTCGCTTGTTGGTGTAGAGCATGTGCCCTGGTGACATAAACTTTGCCTCCATGATCGATTTCTCAACGTTCTCGTAATTGAGTAGGTTGCCAAAGTTGCCGCGGCCAGAAACGAACGTCTTGCCTGCCTCATTTCCACCCCAGGTAAGATAGGGGTTGAGAAAAATGAAGGACGGCATGCTGTTGATGGCGACCGCACCATATTCCAGGTCAGACACCGCCTGCTCGAGTAATTTCTGATGGGCCTTTCTGGTGTCCTCATCGATAAGTATCGCGCTGGCGAGCGTGCCCAGGAGCTGGGTGTTGGCGAACTTGACGGCGCCGGGGAGAAAGTGCGCTGCATTGGCTGGCAGGTCAAGCGGCACCTCAGCGAGCACCAGGCTGAACGCTTCATGCGAAGTGGCGTAGCCACAGGGCTCAACGCCTGTTAGTAATATGACATCGGAATGCGGATACTTGCCGCCCTCGGGGCTCAGTACTTCCGCATCGGGATAGGCCTGGCGAAAACCATCCACGACCTTGTTGGCACCGGGGTAGTACATACCCATGGCTGGAGTAGTCTCCGAGATAGCGACCCGCAGCGCGTCGAGGAATTCCATGCGCTGCGGCCAGTGCTTGCTTGTCACCAGAGTCTGGGGACGACCGCAGTTCGCGCCACCATTGAACTTTGCCATGGTGGCTATCTGCACTGCCTGATGCTCAATTTCCTTCTTTGTCCATGGCCGGTCACCCGGCACGATGATGCATGGGTTATTGCCGCCGCATTCGGAGATAAGCGGCGTCTCTGTGGCTGACATAATAGCCTCGGCCGTTGCGGTTCCACCTGTAAAGTAAATCCGGGAGAGGCGGGGGTCTACTGTCAGGTCTTGTCCCCGATCGGCATCGCAGAAGCTCAGAACGCGCCGATCAATCAGCGGCTGCATGATCTTCGCCCAAATCCTGTCGGTTTCTTCGTTCAGGTGATGCTGTTTGTGTACGACCGCACAGTTCTCGAAGAAGATTGCTTTCAACACCTCGAGCGCTGAGCTGTAGTTACCGGCACCCAGCACGGCAATAATACCCGCGGGCTTTTCCATCGGATTGATTTGTTTCGGCGTGCCTTTCACACGGATGCGACTCTTCTGATCCGCGTACATCAACTTGTCCTTCCGCTCCTGCGGAAAGACATAAATGTCGTAGAGATCCTCACTCACTTTTTCCACGCTCAGCGGCTGTGGCATCTTGCCGTCGAGAATGGATTCATAAAGGATGATGGCTGCCGAGACGGTACTCGCCATAGGAACGACGGTAGCAACCTTAGACATTGGGTATGAAAAAAGAGGCGCACCGAGGATGCCATTCTTCATCTTGCTGTCGGCGAAGGCGAGGTCATCACCGTACTTCTTCAGGTTTGCACGGACTTCCTCCAGCAGACGCAAACGTTCTGCGGGAGATGTTGTGGTCCATTTTTGGGGATCCAGTTGGTCGATAGCTTCGGTAGCATTCATTGGAATTTCTCTATTGCTCAGATTGGACCGCCAGGACAGGTGGAACGTGTCCAGGCTGGTGCGATGTTTACACTCACTATAGGAAGCAAGCCGCGACAACGCTCTGGCAATCCGCGCCAATTTTAATGCGAGAGATGCCAGCACAGGGAGTGAGTCGCGAATGTTACAGGTTGGCGCAACGTGCAGTCATTGTGGCGCGGTTTGAAGGGGGTTAAGCGCACGACTGCTCTATACTCTGAGCGTCGGTTGAATGAGCAATAGTGACGGAGTTCTGAAGGTGCAAAACAAAACTTTTCCCATGGATATTGGCTGGCTGGCAATACTGAAGGACTTAGGTGTTCAGCCTGGCCATGTATTGCGTCGGGCCGGCCTTCCCGACGATTTACTCTCCCGTACAAGACAGGGGCTTTCTGGCGAAGACTATTTTTGTTTCTGGCGCGCTTTAGAGGCTGAGGCAAGTGATGCCATGTTTCCCTTACGCATTGTCGAGACTCTCTCGGCTGATTCTTTCAACCCACCACTGTTCGCTGCCCTGTGCAGCGCGAATCTGGTACAGGCTATGCAGCGCCTCGCCAAATACAAGCAACTTGTGGCGCCCATGAGCCTGGAAGTCAATACGGGTGACGCAGGCGAACTGGTCGTGACGCCTCGCTGGTTGTCGATACAAACCGAGGTACCTTACTCGCTGCAAGTGGCCGAGATTGCGTTTTTCGTGCGACTAGCCAGACTGGCTACCCGTGAGCACATTAAGGCGTATCGCGTTATCCTGCCGCGACTTCCATCCAGTCATTATCTCCGGCGTTACGAGAATTTCTTCGGCGTACCTGTGCAAAAGGGAGAGTATCCAGCAATCGCTTTCGCCGCTGTGGATGCTTTGCGTCCATTCCTGACGGTCAACGAAAGCATGTTTCACGCGTTCGAACCCGATCTTCGCCGTCGGCTCAGTGAACTCGATTCGACGGCGTCAACGGCGGAACGTGTGCGTGCTGTCTTACTGGAGCTGTTGCCTGGTAACGCGGCTACCATTGAGAAGGCCGCGGAACGACTGGGCTTAAGCAAGCGTACGCTTCAACGTCGGCTTGAGGAGGAGGGGGAAAACTTTCGCGCCCTGGTCAATATGGTGCGGGAGAGCCTTGCCCGACACTACCTGGCAAATACCACGATGTCCGGCGCAGAGATCGCTTTCCTCCTGGGATTCGAAGATCCCAATTCCTTTTATCGCGCATTCCAGGGGTGGACTGGGAAAACATCTGACAGCGTCCGTCATGCCAAAGAAGGCCTATTTTGATGTCAATCCAGACAACGTCAGATTCCAGGGAGAAGCTAATCTTCTCCCTGAATTTACCCTCAGGCGTTTGCCGCCGCCTTTAACCGCGCCTTCATCAGGCTATAGGTCGTCCAGGCGTACCGTTCCGCCCAGTCCTGGTCGGCAATAGCCTCTACCTTCACCGCGCAGTACTTGGTTTCCGGCGTTTTCGAGATAGGATCCAGATTATCCTGGGTAAGCTCATTACAGGCGCCGACCCACCACTGATAGGTCATGTACACCGCGCCGGGGTTGATCCGCTCGCTGAGATCGGCGCGAGTCATCACTTTGCCGCGCCGCGAACTCACCCATACCAGCTGACGATCGGCGATACCCGCCCGCTCGGCATCAGCAGGGTGCATTTGGATCCGGCCCGGTTCGTCCGCCAGCGACTGCAGCGCCGCGCAGTTGCCGGTCATTGAACGGCAGGAGTAATGGCCGACTTCGCGCACCGTGCAGAGCACCAGCGGGAAATCATCGTCCGGCGTTTCCGCCGGCGCGCGCCATGGCGCGGCGAACAGTTGCCCTTTGCCCGATGGGGTATCAAAGTGATTATCCTGATACAACCACGGCGTGCCGGGGTGATCGAGCGTCGGGCACGGCCACTGCACGTGGCCCATATCGCCCATTTTCTCCCAGGTTACGCCGTAGAACAGCGGGCAGAGTTCGCGCATTTCATCCCAGATTTGCTGGTTACTGGTGTAATGCATTGGATAGCCCATCTCGCTGGCCAGTAGGCTGATAATTTCCCAATCGCGTTTCACGTTACCTGTGGGCGGAATAGCCTGTTCAAAACGCTGGAAGCCGCGGTCGGCGCAGGTAAAGACGCCGCCGTGCTCGCCCCAGGATGTCGCCGGCAGGAGTACGTCAGCCACTTCCGCCGTTTTAGTCATAAAGATATCCTGCACCACCACAAAATCCAGCGCTTCCATCCCTTTGCGTACCAGACCCAGATCGGCCTCGGTTTGCAGCGGATCCTCGCCCATGATGTAGTAGGCTTTGATTTCTCCCGCCAGCGCTTTATGCGGGACTTCAGTGATACGGGTGCCGATTTGCGTATCCATTAGCGCCGGATCGATGCCCCAGGCATTGGCGAATTTGGCGCGCACCGCGGCGTCGGTGACGTCCTGATAGCCCGGGAACTGGTTGGGTAGCACCCCCATGTCGCAGGCGCCCTGGACGTTATTTTGTCCGCGCACCGGGCCGACGCCGACGTTGGCCCGTCCGAGGTTGCCGGTCAGCAGCGCGAGGCTGGCGAGACCGCGGACGACATCAACCGCCTGGCCGAACTGGGTTACGCCCATTCCCCACATAATGGTGGCGGAAGGGGCGGCGGCGAAGGTGCGCATCGCCCGGCGGATGGCCAGCGCGGGGACGCCGACCAGCGCTTCCACAGCTTCGGGAGAGTAGTCTTTCACCGCCTCGCGGTAGGCCTCCAGCCCTTCGGTATAACGCTCAACGTAATCGTGATTGTAGAGATCTTCTTCCAGCAGGACATAGGCGAAGGCGTTGACCAGCGCCATATTGCTGCCATTGTTGAGTTGCAGATGCTGGTCGGCGATGCGGGCGGTTTCAATGCGCCGCGGATCGCAGACGATGATTTTCGCGCCGTTGTCGCGGGCTCTCAGTACCCGTCTCGCCACGATAGGGTGAGAATCGGCGCAGTTATAGCCAAAGACCAGCAGACATTTTGAGTTCTCAATATCGCTTATCGAGTTGCTCATCGCGCCATTGCCGAGAGAAGCCTGTAGGCCGGCGACCGACGGCCCGTGGCAAACGCGGGCGCAGCAGTCGACGTTATTGGTATTGAGTACCGCACGGGCGAATTTCTGCATCACGTAATTGGTTTCATTACCGGTGCCGCGGGACGATCCGGTAGTCATAATGGCGCGCGGGCCATATTTGGCCTTGATCTCGCGGAGCTTAGCGGCGGTGTAGCGAATCGCTTCTTCCCAGCTGACCGGGGTGAACGGGCCGCCTTTCTGATAACGAATCATCGGCTGCTTGAGGCGAGGCGTGAGAAGCTGCGTGTCGTTGAGGAAATCCCAGCCGTAGTAGCCTTTCAGGCATAGCTGGTTTTGATTGGTGACACCGTCGGCGGCCTCAGCGCGAATGATTTTATCATTTTCGACAACCAATTTGAGTTTACAACCCGCCCCGCAATAGGGGCACACGCTGGTAATTTTATTCATCAGTAACAGACCTGTTAACAGTGAAGATAGGGCGATAGCGCGCCGGGCCCGGCAGGCTACCGTCAGCAAACGCACGACGCTGAACGTCGTGCGATGCACTTCGATTGCATAATGCGTGCCAAAGTGAAGATAGCGCTGATGACGCGGGGTGAAGGTGATGAAGACGCGGGAAAATCACTGACGTCGTCACAAGTGACGATGACGCGGGACGCCGTGGCTGACGATCGCCCCGCGGGGGCTGAGGTTAAGCGTTGACTTCCATGTTCTGCTGCAATTGGTTCAACGTCTCCTGCGACATCCCGGCCTGGCGCGCGGCGGCGCAGATCGCCTGCCAGCTACTGGCATCGAGCGGAATACCGTTTGCCAGCCGCTGCTGACGATTGGCCGCTTCCCACTCACCCGGCGCCAGAATAGGCGTATCGGCATCGTGCGGCGACTGTTTACACCAGTCGATAAAGGCCTCGGTTTCGCGCTGCATCTGCGGCGCATCGAAGGCTTCCGGGCTGAGAATAATGGTAGTCATGCAGTTGAAGATGGCGTCGACGCAGCCCTGCAGGCTATCCTGGTGGGTCGTTTGTCCGCCCGAGACCGCGCCGCCGAGCACCTCGCACAGCGTCGCCAGGGCATAGCCTTTGTGTTGGGCAAAGGTGAGCAGGGCGCCAAGCGGCGAGGTCTGCATCACCGCCGGATCGGTGGTCGGTTCGCCGCGAGAATCAATCAATGAGCCGGCAGGCACCGCTTCGCCTTTATGCCATGCGACGCGGGTTTTGCCAAAAGCGATGGCGCTGGTGGCGTAATCGAGCAGCAGCGGCGGGTGGCCTTCACGCGGGAAGACCACGCAGAGCGGGTTAGTGCCGAAGCGGCTATCTTTGCCGCGAAATGGCGCCACCATCGGGTCGCCGACGACGCTGACGAAATGAATGGATATTAACCCCTGCGCGGCGCACTGTTCCGCCCAGTAACCGATGCGCCCGATATGGTGAGCATTGCGCAGCGCCACGGCGGCCAGGCCGTGCTGTTTGGCTTTTTCAATCCCCAACTGCATGGCTTCATGGGCAACGACCTGGCCGAAACCGGCGTTGCCGTCGAGGGTGACGACGGCGCCGGCGTCTTTCATCACGCTGGCGTGACGGTTAAGTTGCAGAAACCCTTCGCTATGGGATTTTACGTAACTCGGGATCATGCCGACGCCGTGGGAATCGTGTCCGGCAAGGTTGGCTGCGATCAGGTGGTCTGCGACCAGCGCGGCTTCGGTTGGCGTACTGCCCAGCTGCGTGAACAGGGTGGTGACGAAGTGGTGTAGCTCCGTGGGGCGAAATCGATGTCCTGTAGGCACGGATAGTCTCCTCGATGTATGTTGTTGTTTTGTTGCGTTTGCCGTTCCATGCTGCGCCGCAAGGCGCAGAAGATCAAGGAGCTAGCCGTAGAATTTAGGTTTAGAGATAATAAATCGGTATACTTATTAGTGTGAAAAAATAACCGATATATCATATGGATACGATCTTCTTAGCAAAGTGTTGTTTATAGAAGAAAGTAAATAGCGATACCGCCTTTATTTATTGAGGCTTTATATCTAGAGTTATATTTGTGACGCATTAAATGCGCACCAGACATTCGCCTGTATACCAATAAATATGCTCAGAGTATTTTCTTAAAGCATGGAAAACTCACACTAATGATATTCTACCTTATCATATAGAGGTTTATTATGCCGATTTCTGCACAGCAATTATCTCAGGTTGTTATTAATGAGTGGGACAAATGGGGAACCTATCCAGGAACGCCTAATTTAAAATCGCAACATTTGGAGTCACAGGCTAAGTTCTCGCCTATTGTTCATCAATACTGGCAATCTATAGGTGCTGATTTGGACGGAACGAGCCCTTATGCATGGTCGGCTGCTTTTATTTGTTTTTGTATAAAACAGATAGGCTATACTGGCCATGATTTTCCACTAAAATCGTATCATTCCGAATATTGCGCCTATATCTATGCGGGGAAATATCCAAAATTTTCATTGTTAGATCCAGAACTTACCCCGGTGCAAGTAGGCGATATCATTTGTAAAAGACGGCCTGATGCAAATGGCAACTATCATGAGCCATTAACCTACTATAGTGCAATTTCTTTTTATAATAACATTCTTGTTGACGATAATAATAATTTTGATTCTCACAGTGATATTGTTATTGAGGTTAATGATGGTACGATTTTAGCCGTAGGGGGAAACGTTAGCGATGCAGTTGCTTCATCAACCTATGATCTGACAAGTAATGGCGGACTGAACATGAATGATGCTCCTTTTTTAGCTATTATTAGAATAAACTCATAATAGAGCTAAGATAAATGACAGGGGAACATCAATGATGTTCTCCTGGTTTATATCCTAGTTAAGTTTAGTCTCGCATTTTTTCATTTCGTTGAATAGCTCGTTGGTTTCCGCTTGGGACATATCAGAAACAGTATTTGCATTATTTCCTGTAATCACTGGAGTTGGCATTTTATATGGGTTGTTAATAATGGCGATTAATCCAGAAATATCGGGGGTGCCGAGTACCATCGAATATTGCAACTGTCTTAACTTCCCTCTGACATTAGTTAATGAGTCCAGCGCGGCGTTACGAATGGCATGATTATCAGGAAACTTACGGTCTTTGAAAGGAAATGTTGCCATATACAGACACTGCATCGCCTGAGAAGCCAAATCGTAATTATGCGATTGCACTTCAAGGCGGTATCGCTTGCTGTATAGGGTACCTGCCGCACCCACTGACGCGCCGGCAATCACCGTCTCAGGGGATTTAGTGGCTAGTCCGACAGCACTGGCCAGTAATCCGTAAAAGGTTATTTCATCTGCTGTTTGCGACTCCAGCTTTTTGGTATCGGCAACGTGTTCCCATTTTATGGCGAAGGCTTTGTATGCACCAACTACCTTTTTAAAAGAATCCAGACCATCGGCATAATTATGACATGTACGAGCGTTCTGAATACACTCTTTATCGGCATCAATAACCGGAACCGGGAGTGGTGAGCTGCAGGAGATAAGCATTGATAACCCGGACAACAGCCAGTATTTCATAGTTAATGATGCTTGGTGGGGAGTAACGGGAATCCCGGAGTGGCTTTACCGGGCCAAATTTCATACCTGACGGCGATTTCATCAATACCTCCGTGTCGCGGATTTCCGCTTACCCCTAGCGCCTCTGCTGCAGCAATACTTAATTCACCAATACCATTGCCGCTACTATCTGCAACCACGCAATTTATAGATTTATCTTTCCATGTTACTCTCGCCTGGCATCCAATCACTGTGCCTTTTGTTTGCGCGATCACTATCTTTGGTACGGCAATGTAAAGAACTGTCGCTGCATCGATATAAGCTTTGGGGTCATCTAATGAAATATGTTGATAATGTAATGATGTTTTAGATGCAATAATTCCTTGCGGAAATATTTTTGGTTGACCATTGCTTTCTAAGATGGCATTAACTCCACTTGTAGGGTTTATTTTGTGGAATACACCATTGGAATCTATTTTTAAATTAAGGCTAACTAAACGATCGCTGCCGATTTCCTTAAAATGGTCATTTATTTGGTAAGCAGCGGGAGAGCCGTTTTGCCCATTGGCGCCATCCGCATCAATACTGGCATCCGCCGTATAATAGACATATTCTCCTTCCTCACTATTTTCAAGGTGTATATCAACCGGGATTTTGTGCTCTTTATGGACGACATAAAGTGTACCGATAATAGGCATGAGATTTGCTCCAGCTTAAATAGAGATAGATGACTTGTTAAAAGTAAACGGAATTGCACTCGCTTAAAATATTCAACATCAACAGACTGATAGCCGCAAATTGCTATCAGGTGATTTATGAAAAACGGTCAACGAAAAATACGGCAGATAAAAATGTTATTGTCGATTAAAATGAGTCTGGCACAAAAGCAAGAAAATACAATGCTGGCCGTTAAAAATAATTTCGCATAGTAACTTTATGTATTTATAAGAAATTACCATGATGACTGTATAGGCTCGTGACTGAGACCCGCAGTTAGTGGCCGACTATAGGCGCTGGATAAACAGGCTTCAATACGCAGCATTAATCTGTGACCTCGCTCGCTGTTTTCACTATTCGCTGAATAAACTCCATAAACACTACTTTTTAAACTACACCATTGTCACAAAAGCCATAAAAACCCCAACCGCAGCGTTGCAGAGGGTGTTGTAGCACTATATGTTAAATTTGTGTTTAATTATTGATGCTTAAGGGTTGACTTTATGTATAAGAAAATCGGTGGTTTAGTGGTTTCACTGACGACAGTCTTCTCGTACTCCGCGCTGGCGGAGGTGCCGCAGGGCTACCCGGCAGATTATCAAAAAGTCGTTGATGCCGGGGTGAAAGAGGGTAAAGTCGTGGTTTATTCCACAACGGACACCAAAGCGGCAGGGCCGTTAATTAAAGGCTTTGAAGCGCAATATCCTGGGATTAAAGTTGAATATAACGATATGAACAGCACCGAGCTGTACAACCGTTATATTAGTGAACAAGCCGCCGGCGGCGGGAGCGGCGACGTGGTGTGGAGCTCTTCCATGGACACGGCGCTGAAATTAGCCACCGATTATGCGCAAGAGTATGCCTCGCCGGAAGTTGGCAAGCTGCCGAAATGGGCGGTCTGGCAGCAAAAAGCCTACGGCACAACCTATGAGCCGGTGGTCTTTATCTATAACAAACGGCTGATCCCACAAAATGAAGTGCCGGATTCACATACCGCATTGGCCAAACTTATCGCCGGGCAGGCTGATAAATTTAAAGGCAAAGTCACCACCTACGATATCGAGAAATCGGGGCTTGGTTTTATGCTGGCGGTGCAGGATAGCAAAGCTGACGCCAACTACTTCGCCGACCTGGCGAATATCGCCAAAGGCGGCCTGACGGTGCAATCTTCTACCGGCACCATGATGGAGCGCGTCTCCTCCGGTGAAAACCTGATCGGCTATAACATTCTGGGATCCTATGCCGAAGCGCGCGCTAAAACCGACCCGTCATTAGGCATTGCCTATCCGAAAGACTACGTGCTGGTGCTGTCCCGCGTCTCATTTATTACTGCGGAAGCAGGACACCCAAATGCGGCGAAACTGTGGTTCGACTACGTACTGTCGGAAAAAGGGCAAACGATTCTTGCCTCTCAGGGCGATATCCCGTCAATTCGCAACGACGTTGAAGGTAAAAATGATATCGACGGGATGACCAAATTACTGGGCAATGCGCTGAAGCCGATTCCGGTGGATGAAAGCCTGCTGCAATATCTGCAACCCAAACAGCGTCTGGAATTTATTAAGCAATGGCGTGCCGCTGCTGCGAAATAAAGTAATTACCTGTGAAACTCCCCCTGGAATGTATCCGGGGGAATGATCGTATCAGTATTCAGTAAATAAGTACTCATTATCTCTTCTTGATAATTTATCTCTGCACTTTGCCAGGGGAATTAAAGATGAACATTTTACGCAGAAAGTGGCAAGGGCTACCGCGTGGCATGGTGGTATTGATAGCGGCACTGGTAATTTACGTTCCGCTATTATTTATCGTGGCGCAAAGTTTTCTTTCAGCACCATTTTTTGCCCGCTCTAAAGAGTGGAGCCTCGAAGCCTTCGGTTTTATTTTTACCGACCCGGATTTTTACCTGGCCTTACGCTCTGGATTTATCCTCGCTTTTGGTCTTGTCATTATCGCGATTCCGCTGGGCGGAATTCTGGCCTTTTTAATGGTACGTACCGATTTACCCGGTAGGCGCTTTATTGAGCCGCTGATCCTGGTGCCGATTTTCGTCTCGCCGATGGTGTTGGGCTTTGGTTATGTGGTGGCCGCCGGGCCGGTCGGTTTCCTGTCGCAGTGGGCGCAGGCGTGGCTGGGTTTTGTGCCCTGGAATATCTACTCGATGTTCAGCATCGTGGTAATAGCCGGTTTAACGCACGTCCCGCATGCCTATCTTTATATCTCCTCGGCGCTACGTAGCGTCGGTTCGGATGTGGAAGAGGCGGCGCGTACCGTCGGCGCCACGCCGCTGCAGGTGATGACCTCGGTGAGCCTGCCGATGGTACGGCCGTCCATTCTCTACGCCTGCGTGCTGCTGTTCTTCCTCGGCCTGGAGGTCTTCGGCCTGATGCTGGTGCTCGGCGATCCGGAAGGCAACATGGTGCTGGCGACCTATCTCTATAAGTTGACCAATAAACTGGGAACGCCCTCTTACCATCTGATGGCGGCGGTCGCGGTGGTGTTAATCTGCATTACCATTCCGCTGGTCATGTTGCAGCGCCGGTTGATGCGTACCGCCAACCGTTTCGTGACCATGAAAGGTAAAGCATCGCAGTCGCGCGCCTTGCCGCTGGGGAAATGGCGTTGGGTCGCGGGCGCGGTCGTGGTGGCCTGGCTGACGGTGACTATTGGCGTCCCGCTGCTGGGTGTGGCGCTACGGGCCTTTATTTCCAACTGGGGCGTTGGCGTTTCACTATGGGATGAGCTGTCGCTGGCGACTTTCCGCAACATCTGGCAGCAGCCGAATCTGCTGCGGGCGATCGTCAACTCGATGGCGATCGGGATTATCGGCGGCGCGTTGGCGGTGGTGTGCTATCTGTTTGTCGGTATCGCCATGCACCGTAAACCGGATAACGTCACGCGCTTTCTCGACTACAGCGTGCTGGTACCTCGTGCGGTGCCGGGCCTGTTGGCCGGTTTGGCGTTTCTGTGGGTGTTTCTGTTTGTGCCGATGTGGCTCGATCAGTCATTGAAAAATGGCTGGCTCTCGGCGCTGCCGGTCGCCGACTGGCTGCGCGAACACCTTATCGTGCAACTGCGCGCGCTGCGCAACACCATTTTCAGCGTCTGGTTGGCCTATACGGTGGTGTGGATGGCCTACGGCCTGCGCCTTATCTCATCAACGCTGCTGCAGGTGGCGCCGGAGCTGGAGGAGGCCGCGCGCAGTACCGGCGCTTCTCGCGGACAAATCACCCGCCACGTCACCATTCCGCTGGCGCGCTACGGGCTAATCGGTTCCTGGCTGCTGATGTTCCTGATCTTTGAACGCGAGTATTCAACCGGCGTTTATTTGTTGTCGCCAGGCACCGAAACGATCGGGTCGATGCTGGTCTCGTTGTGGGCGGCGGGCGCCATTGATATCGTCGCGGCGCTATCGTTTATCAATATTCTGCTGGTGGTAGTCGGTCTGGGTATCGCCCTGCGCTTTGGAGTGAAATTACATGATTGAGTTATCGGTAGACAATTTGCATCTGACCTATGGCGACAACCCGGTGCTGAAAGGGGTGTCGATGGAGCTCAAACGCGGGGAAGTGGTGTCGCTGCTTGGCCCTTCAGGTAGCGGGAAAACCACGCTGCTACGTGCGGTCGCCGGGCTGGAGAAACCGACCGCCGGGCGGATCACCATCGGCAATAGCGTGGTTTATGACGGTAGTCCGCGTAGCGAAATCCCGGCGGAAGAGCGTAATCTCGGGCTGGTGTTCCAGTCCTACGCCCTGTGGCCGCATAAAACGGTATTCGACAACGTGGCCTATCCGCTGAAACTACGTAAAGTGGCCAGCGGCGAGATTAAACAGCGGGTGCAGAGCGTACTTGATCAGTTAGGTCTGGGACATCTGGGCAACCGGCACCCGCATCAGCTTTCCGGCGGCCAGCAGCAGCGTGTGGCGATAGGACGGGCGCTGGTCTATAACCCGCCGGTTATTCTGCTGGATGAGCCGCTATCCAACCTCGACGCCAAGCTGCGTGAAGAGGCGCGGGTATTCCTGCGCGAGCTCATTATCAAGCTGGGCCTGTCGGCGCTGATGGTCACCCACGATCAGAATGAAGCGATGGCGATCTCCGATCGCATTTTGTTGCTTAACAACGGCGTGATTGAACAGCAGGGGACGCCGCAGGAGATGTACGGCAATCCGGCCACCCTGTTCGCCGCCGAGTTTATGGGCAGTAATAACCGCCTGCACGGTAAGGTGACGGCGCTGGAGGACGGACGCGCGCGAGTTGAAGGCGCCAGCTGGGCGCTATGGGGCCGCGCGGGCGAGGGGGTCAGCGTCGGTCAGCCGGCGACGGCGGTGATCCGCGTCGAACGGCTGCGCCTTGACTGCTCGCCGCAGGATAACAGCCTGGAACTTCCGCTGCTGACCAGCATGTACCTCGGCGATCGGTGGGAATATCTGTTCCGCACCGAGGGCGATGACTTTGCCATCCGCGCCTACGGCACGGCCCTGCGTGATGCCGAACATTGTCATCTGACGCTGCCCGCGGATGATGTGTGGGTTTTTCCGCAGCGATAAACTTTGCTCAGGGCGTCAGATGACACACCGCTTCGATATTGTGTCCATCTGGCGCAATGACAAAGGCGGCGTAGTAATTGGCGTGGTAATTAGGTCGTAATCCCGGCGCGCCGTTATCCTTGCCTCCGGCGGCCAGCGCCGCGTGCCAGAAGGCATCAACCTGCTCGCGGCTGTCGGCGCAAAAGGCGATATGCAGCGGCGCGGGTTTATCTTCGCTTTGATAGAGGCATAAAGAGGCATCGTTCGCCCCGGCTAGCTCCGCGCCGTAAGCCGGCTCGCCTTCGCCTGCCAGCGTCACGCCGAGCGGCGCCAGCGCCTGTAAAAAGAATGCCTTGCTCGCGGCATAATCACTGACGCCAAATTTGACATGATCGAACATAAATTCTCCTTGTGGTTGGGAATATCTGTACGACATCACCGTGTCGTTAAATTGATAAGCGAACCAGTATCGATTTAATTAACAACGGTGATTAACTAATTTAACAGCTCGAATTGTTTAATTATTCATTAAGCGAGTATTTACAGGTGCTTAATCTGCCATGTACCATAAACAAAAAATAACAAATGTGATACATATCACCCTTTATTGGCGCTTTGGTAAAACCAAAGGCGCGTAATTTCCGCATGACTTACCGCACTCAGGTTATTAAATGCCCGATCTTATCGTGACAACCCGGTGAATATTTGCGCCATTTTCCCGCGTTGCGTTGAGAATCGTCTAATATCCAAACGATAACCCTATAAATCTTATCGCTATTGGCGATTTATTGTACGTCTTATTGGCCAGAGCCAGAGGGTCTGTTGCGTAATCGCTGAATGGTATCGGTACCAGAGCGAGATTTGCTGGGCTTGTAAGCGTCAAAACAGTAATTTAATTGACAGGAATGTGATTATGTCGAGCGAGAAAACCAACAATTCGAGGCGTGATTTTTTAGTAAAATCAATGGCCTTGATTCCAACGGTCGTCATCGGCGGCGGTAGCGTGGGCGCCATTGGCGTGGCGACGAGCGCCACGGCGCAGGCGGCTTCCGCACCCTCTGCCGGTGGCAACGCCGCATCCAGCGACTGGAAGCCGCAATTCTTCAACGATCGTGAGTGGCTGTTTATCAACGCCGCCGTCGCTCGCTTAATCCCAGCCGATGAACTCGGTCCAGGTGCTAAAGAGGCCGGTGTGCCGGAGTTTATCGACCGCCAGCTCAACACCCCTTATGCCACCGGTTCCATCTGGTATATGCAGGGGCCATTTAACCCCGACGTGCCGAAAGAGATGGGCTACCAGCTGCCGCTGGTACCAAAGCAGATTTATAACCTCGGTATCGCCGATGCCGAAGAGTGGTGTCAAAACCAGTATCACAAGAGCTTTGCTGAACTGAGCGGCGAACAGCAGGATGAGGCGCTCGGTCTGTGGGAATCCGGCAAGGCGCAGTTCAAACAGCTGCCGGCCTCGCTGTTTTTCTCCTATCTGTTGCAAAACACCCGCGAAGGCTTCTTCAGCGACCCTATCCATGGCGGCAATAAGGGCATGGTCGGCTGGACGCTGATTAATTTTCCCGGCGCGCGCGCCGACTTTATGGACTGGGTTGAACGAGGCGAACGCTATCCCTTCCCGCCGGTATCAATTAATGGGGAGAGGGCGTAATCATGGCGACCGTATTGAAAAAAACCGATGTAGCGATCGTTGGCTTCGGCTGGGTTGGCGCGATTATGGCCAAAGAGCTGACGGAAGCGGGGCTCAACGTCGTCGCGCTGGAGCGCGGCCCGATGCGCGATACCTGGCCGGACGGCGCTTATCCGCAGGTTATCGATGAGCTGACCTATAACATCCGCCGCAAGCTGTTCCAGGATCTCTCTAAAAGCACGGTGACGATTCGTCACAACACCAGCCAGCAGGCGGTACCCTATCGCCAACTGGCCGCCTTCCTGCCGGGGACCGGCGTTGGCGGCGCGGGTCTGCACTGGTCCGGCGTGCATTTCCGCGTCGATCCGATCGAACTTCGTATGCGCAGCCATTATGAAGAGCGTTACGGCAAAAACTTCATTCCCCAGGATATGATCATCCAGGATTTCGGCGTCACCTACGACGAACTGGAACCGTTCTTCGATAAAGCGGAAAAAGTCTTTGGCACCTCCGGTACCGCC
Organism: Klebsiella sp. 141203; assembly: GCF_032601985.1. Classification (NCBI taxonomy): domain Bacteria; kingdom Pseudomonadati; phylum Pseudomonadota; class Gammaproteobacteria; order Enterobacterales; family Enterobacteriaceae; genus Klebsiella; species Klebsiella sp. 141203. Next base: position 995,413 of record NZ_JAQIRL010000002.1, read on the forward strand.
TGGTCGGTTAAAGGGAAGGTTGTCGGTAAAGGCCGCGGCGGTAACGCCTTCGCGCCGGATCGCTCGGACGATTTCCCGCTGCCGGCGCAGAAAAATACCTGGTCGGCGCAGCTGTTTGAAAAAGCGGCGCTGGAAGTGGGCTATCATCCCTATAACCTGCCTTCCGCAAACACCTCCGACTCCTATACCAACCCGTATGGCGCGCAGATGGGGCCGTGTAACTTCTGCGGTTTCTGCAGCGGCTACGCCTGCTACATGTATTCGAAAGCCTCGCCGAACGTGAACATCCTGCCGGCGCTGCGCCAGGAAAAACGCTTTGAACTGCGTACCAACGCCAACGTGCTGAAGGTCAATCTGACCGACGATAAATCCCGCGCCACCGGTGTGACCTATGTCGACGGTCAGGGCCGTGAAATGGAACAGCCGGCGGATCTGGTGATTATCGGCGCCTTCCAGTTCCATAACGTGCATCTGATGCTGCTTTCCGGGATCGGTAAACCGTACAATCCTGAGACGGGCGAAGGGGTGGTCGGGCGTAACTTCGCCTATCAGAACATGACCACTATCAAGGCTATTTTCGATAAAGATACCTTCACCAACCCGTTCATCGGCGCGGGCGGCAACGGCGTCGGCGTCGATGACTTCAACGCCGATAACTTCGATCACGGCGCGGCGGGCTTCGTCGGCGGTTCGCCGTTCTGGGTCAACCAGGCGGGGACTAAACCGATCTCCGGCGTGCCGGTGCCTCCGGGTACCCCGGCGTGGGGCAGTAAATGGAAATCGGCGGTGGCCGACACCTACACCCACCACCTGTCGATGGATGCCCACGGCGCGCATCAGTCCTATCGCCAGAACTATCTCGATCTCGATCCGAACTACAAAAACGTCTTTGGTCAGCCGCTGCTGCGCATGACCTTCGACTGGCAGGAAAACGACATCAAGATGGCGCAGTTTATGTTCGATAAGATGGCACCGATCGCCAAAGCGATGAAGCCGAAATATATGCTCGGCAGCCCGAAAAACGCCAATAGCCACTTTGACACCACCAGCTACCAGACCACCCATATGAACGGCGGCGCGGTGATGGGCGAAGATCCGAAAACCAGCGCGGTGAACCGTTATCTGCAGAGCTGGGACGTGCATAACGTCTTCGTCATCGGCGCTTCCGCTTTCCCGCAGGGGCTGGGCTACAACCCGACGGGGACCGTTGCTGCGCTGGCCTACTGGTCGGCGAAGGCTATCCGCGAACAGTACCTGAGAAATCCGGGTCCATTGGTGCAGGCATAAGGGAAAGCAAATCATGAAAATGCAATGGTTATCGGCACTGGTTCTCGGTGCGTTAAGCTGCGCGGCGTTCGCCGAAGAGGCGCCTGCGGACAGTAATCTGATTAAGCAGGGCGAATATCTGGCGCGTGCCGGCGACTGCGTGGCCTGCCACACCAACGGTAAAGAGGGCAAACCTTTTGCCGGTGGTCTGCCGATGGAAACGCCGATCGGCACCATTTATTCCACCAACATCACGCCGGACAAAGCGCATGGTATTGGCGGTTATACCTTCGAAGAGTTTGACGATGCGGTGCGTAAAGGCGTGCGTAAAGACGGCTCAACGCTCTATCCGGCGATGCCGTATCCTTCCTTCGCCCGTATCAACGAAGCGGATATGCGCGCCATGTACGCCTACTTTATGCACGGCGTGGAGCCGGTTAACGTCGCCAACAAAGACACGGACATTCCGTGGCCGCTGTCGATGCGCTGGCCGCTGGCGTTCTGGCGCGGCATCTTCGCTCCGTCCCCGAGCGACTTTGTCGCCAATCCGCAGGTGGACCCGGTACTGGAGCGCGGCCGTTACCTGGTGGAAGGGCTTGGCCACTGCGGCGCCTGCCACACCCCGCGTAGCCTGACGATGCAGGAAAAAGCGCTTAGCGAAAGCGAAGGTGATAACTACCTGGCGGGTAGCAATGCGCCGATTGACGGTTGGGTGGCATCCAGCCTGCGCGGTGAAAATCGCGACGGGCTGGGAAGCTGGAGCGAAGCTGAACTGGCCGAGTTCCTGAAAACCGGGCGCAATGATAAATCCGTGGTCTTCGGCGGCATGAGCGACGTGGTTGAGCACAGCCTGCAGTATCTCTCCAATGACGATATCACCGCTATTGCCCGCTATCTGAAGTCGTTACCGCCGCGCGGCGGTAAACAGACGCCAGCTCCGGTGGAAGATAGCGTGGCGAAAGATCTGTGGAAAGGCGATGACAGCAAAACCGGCGCGGCGCTGTACGTCGATAACTGCGCTGCCTGCCACCGTACCGACGGCGTCGGTTATAAACGCGCTTTCCCGTCGTTGAAAGGCAACCCGGTGGTACAGACCGAAGATGCGACCTCGCTGATTCACATCATTCTGACCGGCAACACCACGCCGGCGGTGAAGGATGCGGTCTCGAACCTGACTATGCCGTCATTCGGCTGGCGTCTTGACGATCAACAGGTTGCGGATGTGGTCAACTTCATCCGCACCAGTTGGGGCAACAACGCGCCGCCGGTGAGCGCCAGCGATGTGGCGAAAGTACGAAAAGATAAGTCGATGATTCGCGACGAGAAGGCGTTAGGTAACGCCGACGTCTCGAAACTGCCGGCTGCTGCAGAGTAACTGGGCCGGGGCGGGGCACTGGATTCGCCCCGCCTGAGGTAAAAAACGTGATGACACCTGAACAACAGGGGACACAGCCATGATGCCGGAACTGGGCAACTACCTGCTGTGTCTGGCGGCGGGGCTGGCGCTGCTGCTAAGTATCTTTCCGCTATGGGGCGCGGCGCGTCAGGAACGATGGCTGATGGCATTAGCCCGGCCGCTGGCCTGTGCGCTGTTTATCTGCATCATCGGCGCGTTTGCGCTGCTGGTGCATGCCTTTGTAATCAATGACTTCACCATCCGCTACGTGGCGGAAAACTCCAACAGCGCGCTGCCGGTGTGGTACCGGGTGGCGGCTACCTGGGGAGCGCACGAAGGCTCTTTGCTGCTGTGGGTGCTGCTGCTCAGCGTGTGGACGTTCGCCGTCGCGATCTTCAGTCGCCAGATGCCGCCCGACGCGGTAGCGCGGGTGCTGGCGGTGATGGGGATGATCGCCTTCGGTTTCCTGCTATTTATCCTGTTCACCTCCAATCCGTTCAGCCGCAGCCTGCCGCTGTATCCCGTAGATGGCCGCGATCTCAATCCTATGCTGCAGGATATTGGGATGATTTTTCATCCACCGATCCTCTACATGGGCTACGTTGGCTTCTCGGTGGCCTTCGCCTTCGCGATTGCGTCACTGCTGGCGGGACGGCTGGATACCGCGTGGGCGCGGTGGTCGCGCCCGTGGACGCAGGCGGCGTGGATGTTCCTGACACTTGGGATCGTGCTGGGCTCGGCGTGGGCCTATTACGAACTGGGCTGGGGCGGCTGGTGGTTCTGGGACCCGGTGGAAAATGCCTCGTTTATGCCGTGGCTGGTTGGCACCGCGTTGCTGCATTCACTGGCGGTAACCGAAAAGCGCGGCAGCTTCCGCGCCTGGACCGTGCTGCTGGCGCTGGCTGCGTTTTCGCTATGCCTGTTGGGGACTTTCCTTGTGCGATCTGGCGTGCTGGTATCGGTGCACTCCTTTGCCTCCGATCCGGCGCGCGGGATGTTTATACTGGCTTTGTTGACCCTCGCGATTGGCGGCTCGCTGCTGCTGTATGCGGTGAAAGGCGGGCGAGTGCGGGCGCGAGTGGAACATACGCTCTGGTCGCGCGAGTCGTTCCTGCTTGGCAACAATATTCTGCTGATGGCTGCGATGCTGGTGGTGCTGTTAGGCACGCTGCTACCGTTGGTGCATAAAGCGTTGGGGCTGGGGACGATATCGATCGGCGAACCGTTCTTCAATACCATGTTCACCGCGCTGATGGCGCCGTTTGCACTGCTGCTGGGGCTAGGGCCGCTGATTCGTTGGCGCCGCGATGAGCCACGTAAACAGCTTAAACGACTGGCGATATCGCTTCTTGTGACGTTGTCACTTTCTCTGGTCTTACCATGGCTTCTTCAGGACCGCATCACCGCGATGGCGGTTATCGGCCTGATGATGGCGCTGTGGGTGCTTATCTTCGCGCTGATTGAAGTCCATGAACGGGCCACGCATCGCCACGGCTTCTGGCGCGGCCTGCGTACCTTAACCCGCAGCCAGTGGGGCATGGCGCTCGGCCATGTTGGCGTGGCGGTAACCGTCATTGGCATCACCTTCAGCCAGAACTATAGCATCGAGCGCGATGTCCGCATGCGGGCTGGCGACAGCCTCGATATTCATCGTTATCACTTCGTCTTCAAGGGCGTGCGTAATATCGTCGGGCCGAACTGGAGCGGCGGTGAGGGCGTGATTGCCGTCAGCCGCAATGGTCGCCCGGAAGCCATGCTGTATGCCGAAAAACGCTTTTACACCGCCAGCCGGATGATGATGACTGAAGCGGCCATCAGCGGCGGGTTTACCCGCGATCTTTACGCCGCGCTGGGTGAAGAACTGGATGATGGCAGCTGGGCGGTGCGTCTGTACTACAAACCGTTCGTACGCTGGATCTGGTACGGCGGCGTACTGATGGCGCTGGGTGGGCTGTGCTGTATGCTCGATCCGCGTTACCGCCGGTCGCGGCAACAGAAAACAGCAGTGGATCGCAATGACATTAACCGCTCGCTGTACCAGTCCCGACTGCGCGAACTGGAGCAGGAACGTACTGACGGTAATGAGGCGATGATCGTCGAGCTGCAACGTACGTTGCTGGCGGATATCTCGCAGCAGGAACCAACGCGCGTTCGGCCGCTTAGCCGCTGGTTGCTGCTACCGGGGGCGCTGTTATTGGTCTTCGTCAGCGGCGGGCTGTATCTGAAAACCAGCGATGTGGGTCAGGTGCTGCTGTGGCGACAGAGCGAGCGCCATTATCCCGCGCTGCTGGCGCAGGCGAAAGATCCGACCGCGGCGCCGCTGCGGATGGATGAGTTGGCCCAGCTGCGGCTTGGGCTGCGCAGCCATCTGCAGGCTAGCCCTGACGATCTTGCCGGCTGGCAACTGCTTGGGCGGCTTGGCCTGCTGCTAAACGATGGCGAGACGGCGATCGGCGCTTTTGGACGGGCGCATAAGCTGGCGCCGGATGACCCGGCGGCAAGTTTTGATTATGCCAGCGCGCTGGTGCGGGCGGGCGATAACGCGCAGATGCGGATGGGCGAGCTGTTGCTGCGCGATCTGCATCAGCGGCAGCCGAAAAACCTGCCGGTGCTGGAGATGCTGGCGCTCAGCGCGGTACGCAATGAAGACTATCCGCAGGCGGTAGCGGCGCTACAGCAGTTGCTGATGTTGTTGCCGGAGGGCGATGCCCGCCGCGAGGCGATTGCCCGCCAGCTGGCGCAGGCGCAGCAGCAGGCGCGGTAAATATTTGCTTTTTCTGCACAACTCCCCGGTCGCGCTGTCGCTTACCGGGGCTACAAATGGCAGTGACCGCGCGAACGGTAGGCCGGGTAAGGCGTAGCCGCCACCCGGCAAAATAACGGCGTAACAGACGAAAAAAAGCCCCTGCGAACAGGCAGGGGCAAACCATGTCAGAGCTTATTTTTTATTAATTGAATACCATCCCGCCATCGATCAGCAGCGATTGACCGGTCATATAATCGGAATCCGGGCTGGCGAGATAAGAGACGCAGGCGGCGACATCTTCTGGCTCAGACAGGCGGCCGAGGGTGATGCGTTTGGCGAATTCGGCAGTTCCGTAGCCCAGAGGTTTACCCGCCGCTTCGGATACCTGACGATCGATCTCGGCCCACATCGGGGTTTTCACAATCCCCGGGCAGTAGCCGTTAACGGTAATACCCAGCGGCGCCAGGTCGCGAGCGGCGGTTTGCGTTAAACCGCGTACGGCGAATTTGCTCGAGCTGTAGACCGCCAGTTCCGGGTTGCCGACGTGTCCGGCCTGCGAACAGGCGTTGATGATTTTGCCGCCGTGCCCCTCTTTTTTAAAGGCCTCGACTGCCGCCTGAATCCCCCAGATCACCCCTTTAACGTTGATGTTGTAGACCTTGTCGACAATCTCCGGCGTAATGGATTCGATAGGCGTTGATGGCGCGACCCCGGCGTTATTGACGATGACGTTGAATCCGCCCAGCGTTTTTCGCGCCTGTTCGACGGCGGCAAACACCTGCTCACGGTCGGAAACATCGACTTTGACCGCGATTGCTCGCCCACCGTGCTGGTTGATTTCATCCGCCACGGCTTTCGCTGTGACGTCATTGTAATCGGCGATCGCCACGGCAAAACCGTCCTTCACGAGGCGTAACGCGATAGCTTTACCAATGCCCTGACCGGCGCCGGTGACAAGTGCGACTTTTTTCATTTCCATTTCCTTTTGTGATGACTTAAAGAATTTGACTCAGGTGTAGCTGGCCCATCAGCAGCGGGTTATCGCGGTAATCCACGGGGATGGCGACCACCGCCGGGCCGTCGACGTCCATCGCCGCGCGTAGCGTCGGCTCCAGCGCCTCAGCGCTTTCCACCGCAAACCCTTTCGCGCCGAAGGATTCGGCATAGGCTTTAAAATCCATAGGACCGAACTCGACGCCGGACAGGCGTTGATATTTTTTCTCTTCCTGGATAGCGACCATGTTGTAGCCGTTATCGACCCAGATAAGATGCAGGATGTTGGCTTTCAGGCGGACCGCCGTTTCCAGCTCCATGCTGGATTGCAGAAAACCGCCATCGCCGGAGACCGAGACCACTTTGCGCTGCGGATTGACCAGCCAGGCCCCGATGGCCCACGGCAGGGCGACGCCCATGGTTTGCTGACCGTTGGAGATCATCACCTGACGGGCGCGGAAGCTGTAGAGATAGCGGGCGATCCAGATATGGAAGCTCCCCATATCGACCGTCAGCGTGACGTCGCTGTTGACGATATCCTGCATGGCGCGAACGATGCGCAGCGGATGCAGGGCAAACTGATTCAACTGCGCCCCGCGGCGATCGAGCAGTTCGCGCTGATGCTGGCGGTCGTGGAGGATTTCAGCGGCCTGCGGCGAGAGCACCAGCCGATGATCGATATTTTGCGCCAGCTTGTTCAGCGTGCCGGCGATGTCGCCCACCAGCTCGACATCCGGCGTGTAGTTACGCTCTTCATAGGCGGGCAGCACGTCGATATGTACCAGCGTCGCGTTGCCGCTGTTCCACATCGCCGGTTCGTATTCCACCGGGCTATAGCCGATGCAGATAACCAGGTCGGCCAGTTGCAATAAGCGGTCACCGGCCTGATTGTTAAACAGCCCGACGCGCCCGGCGAAGCGCGAGAAGTTATCCTGATTGACCGCCCCGGCGGCCTGATAGGTGCTGGTGACCGGAATATGGCTGGTTTCCAGCAAACGATGCAGCGCGGCGCTGTTTTCCGTCTGGCTGGCCATTAATCCAAGCAGGAACACCGGATTCTTCGCCTGGGTAATCAACTTCGCAACCTGATTGATTGCCTCGTCAGGCGCGGCGCCCATCTGCGGCGCGCTGCTGGCGGGCAGCACTTTGCCGGTCGCCGGGCCATCGACGACATCCTGCGGCAGGCTGACGAAGGCGCTGCCCGGGCGACCCTGCTCGGCGGCGCGAAAGGCATTGGAAACCACCTCGGCCAGCGCATCCGGCGAGGTCACTTCTACGGCGTATTTGGTGACCGGGCTGAACATCGCCACCGTATCCATACTCTGGTGTACCTGTTTGGCTTTATCGGCGCGTTTGACCGCGCCGCCCAGCGCCACCACCGGGTCACCTTCACTGTTAGCGGTGGCCATCCCGGTTATCAAGTTGGAACAACCGGGTCCGGAGGTCACCAGCGCGACGCCCGCTTTGCCGGTAATGCGCCCGACCGCGGCGGCCATAAAGGCGGCGTTGGCCTCGTGGCGCACCGGAATAATGCGGATTGAGGAGTCCAGTAACGAGTCGAAAACCTTATCGATTTTAGCGCCGGGGATCCCGAAGACCTGGCGTACGCCTTGCGCTTCCAGTTGGCTGACGACCAGATCGGCGCCGTGCGCCCACTGGCGCAGCGGATACTGTTTGTCCATGTGAACCTCCTAACTTTCTACTGAACGGATGGCGGCATCGAGATTATCGGGATGCAGATTGGCCTGCAGGAACGCGCTGTCGGCGGGAAGGTCGATCATCAGCTTATGAATTTCGCCGAAGGTCAATACCCCATGGTCGAGCTGGTAGTTCAGCAGGTGGCCGCCGCCCTGGCGGTCATCGGTAATGAAGTGTTCGTGATAGCCGGCGACGTTAATTCCCTGCATATGCTGCGGGGTACGAAAACCGACCAGTACGCCGTCACGCTGGTTAAAGCGGAAAACCGGCTGATCGTCGAGCACGTCGGTCATCGCCCGGTAGGGCGGCGTCTGACGCGGCACGGTGCGGGTATGGGCGTGGCGGAAATGACCATCGATTCGCAGCGCGCAGAACAGATTGTCGGAAGGAATTTGCTGGTCAATAACCTCATGCAGCTGCTGGCGGCTGACCGGATGGTCAAAGGTTTTACGGTACTGCGGCTGGAACCAGGTCATCACCGCAAACGGCGTTTTCTGTTCCGGCCGCGCTTTACGCGCGCTGCCGTCGGCACGCAGTTGATACACCTGGCTGCTAAACGCGATCAGCTCGCCGTCGAGTTCATTAAAGGTGCCGAGGCCGAAATCGCCGTGCTTCAGCAGGTCCGCAATGGTGGTGGTACCTTCGTAGACGCCGCTGAGCAGGGCGCTCATCAGCGAAGTTTGATATAGCACGCTATCGGGATGCTGGGCGGAAAACGCGCGTAGCGTTTCACACAGACTCTCTTCGCAGGTGCAATCTGAAGCATGATTCATGAGCCACTTCCTCGTTCAACAAATATAAGAAAGGTTAAATAAAGGTTGACCCGATTCAGCTCACAGTTCCAATATAGAAACCATGCTGGTTTGAGACGTTTTCGATATGGAACTTCGTTATCTACGCTATTTTGTCGCCGTCGCCCGGACGCGGCACTTCACCCGGGCAGCGAAAGAACTGGGTATCTCACAGCCACCGTTAAGTCAGCAAATTCAGCGACTTGAGCGTGAGGTTGGTACTCCGCTGTTGTGTCGGCTAACCCGCGGGGTGGAGCTGACCGAAGCCGGGGAGTCCTTTTATGAGGATGCCTGCCAAATCCTCGCGCTGAGCGATGCGGCGCTGGAAAAGGCCAAGGGCATTGCTCGCGGAATGAACGGCAGCTTGTCATTAGGCATTACCAGTTCTGATGCTTTCCATCCGCAAATCTTCACCTTGCTGCACCGTTTTCAGCTCGATCACCCAGGCGTAGTCCTCCATCAACGGGAGGGCAACATGGCGAATTTGATGGCGGCGCTGAGCGAGGCGGAGATCGATATCGCCTTTGTCCGTTTGCCGTGTGAAAGCAGTAAGGCGTTTAACTTGCGTATCATTGATGAAGAGCCAATGGTCATTGCGCTGCCGCGCGATAATCCATTGTCAGCGGAACCGACGCTGGCGCTGGAACAGTTGCGGGACGTCGCGCCGATCCTCTTCCCGCGCGAAGTGGCGCCGGGTTTGTATGAGCTGGTGTTCAATAGCTGCCTGCGCGCCGGTATCGATATGAACCGCGCCAGGCAGTCGTCGCAGATTTCATCGTCGCTGAGTATGGTTAACGCCGGATTTGGTTTCGCGCTGGTGCCGCAGTCGATGACCTGCATCGCGCTGCCCAACGTCAGCTATCAATCGATACAGGGGACGCCGGTCAAGACTGATATTGCCATCGCCTGGCGGCGCTTCGAGCGTTCGCGCACGGTGAAGCGATTTTTGGAGATGTTCTAATTCCCGGGGCGCATAGCGCGACCCAACGGAGATACGCTGATCTTTTCTCCGTTGGGTTACCCGTTACTGCGCCACCCAGCCGCCATCCATATTCCACGCCGCGCCGCGCACCTGCGCGGCGGCGTCGCTGCATAAAAATAGCGCCATTTCCCCCAGTTGCTGAGGCGTCACGAATTCTCCGGAAGGTTGTTTTTCGGCAAGCAGCTGCGCTCTGGCCTGCTCCGGGTCGGCCCCCTCAGCGATACGTTTATCGATCTGCTGCTGAACCAGCGGCGTCAGCACCCAGCCGGGGCAAATCGCGTTGCAGGTTATACCGGTACGCGCGGTCTCCAACGCCAGCGTTTTGCTAAAGCCAATCACCCCATGCTTGGCGGCAACGTAGGCGGATTTCTCTTTTGAGGCGACTAACCCATGCACGGAGGCAATATTAATAATCCGCCCCCAGTTGCGCTCGCGCATGCCCGGCAGCGCCAGGCGGCTGGTGTGGAAGACGCTGGACAGATTTATCGCCAGAATATCGTTCCATTTTTCCACCGCGAACTGCTCCACCGGCGCCACATGCTGGATACCGGCGTTATTAATCACAATATCGACGCCGCCAAATTCGCTTTCGGTATAACGCATCATCGCTTCAATTTGCCCGACGTCGCGCAGGTCGGCATCGTGATAGCCGGGAATTTTACCCAGCGCGGCCACCTCGGCACGCGCGCTCGTGCTGTCGCCAAAACCATTCAACACCAGCTGCGCGCCGGCCTGCGCCAGCACTTTGGCAATGCCTAAACCAATACCGCTGGTGGAGCCGGTGACCAGCGCTGTTTTACCGTTCAAATTCATTTCGTTACTCCTTAAATCAGGCATCAGACAATACCGGTTAAATAGAACACGGCAATGACAAACAGAACCGCGAGGCTTTTGATGAGCGTGATGGCGAAAATGCCGCCGTAAGCCTGGCGATGGCTTAAGCCGGTGATTGCCAGCAGCGTGATGACGGCGCCGTTATGCGGCAGGGTATCCATGCCGCCGCTGGCCATTGACGCGACGCGGTGCAGTACCTCAAGCGGGATATTGGCGGCGTGGGCGGCGGCCACGAAGGTATCGGACATTGCCGCCAGCGCGATGCTCATTCCGCCGGAGGCGGAGCCGGTGATCCCCGCCAGCACGGTCACGCTAATCGCCTCGTTTAACAGGGGATTGGGAATAGCGGTCAGGGCTTTCGACAACACCAGGAAACCCGGCAGGGCGGCAATCACCGCGCCGAAACCATATTCCGAGGCAGTATTCATCGCCGCGAGGATCGCGCCGCCGACCGCCGTACGGCTGCCTTCCGCCAGACGGCCGCGGATATTGCGAAATCCGAACAACAGCACCACGACGATACCGGACAGCAGCGCGGCCTCGACGGCCCAGATAGCGGTGATTTTACCGACCTCGGTGACGATGGGTTTGGCAAGCCCAGGCAGAGTCAGTTCGTGGCTGGCGCCATACCACTGCGGGATCCAGCGGGTAAACAGCAGGTTCAGCACGCCGACCAGCAGCAGCGGGGCAATGGCGATCAGCGGATGCGGCAGATTGATGTTATCCGGCGTCTGCGGCTCGTTTTGCAGATCGGTACCGTAACCCTCGCCATTCGCGAGCGCTTTACGCCGCTGTCGTTCCAGCCACAGTAAACCGAAGGTGATGATAAACAGTGAACCTATCAACCCAAGCCAGGGGGCCGCCCAGGCGTTGGTGCCAAAAAAGCTGGTGGGGATAATGTTCTGGATCTGCGGGGTGCCCGGCAGGGCATCCATGGTGAATGAGAACGCGCCCAGCGCGACGGTTGCCGGGATCAGCCGCTTCGGGATACCGCTTTGGCGAAACAGTTCGGCGGCAAAGGGATAGACCGCAAAAGCCACCACGAACAGCGAAACGCCGCCGTAGGTCAGCAGGGCGCAAACCAGCACAATCACCGGGATCGCATGTCGCCGCCCGAGAATCTGAATCGCGGCGGCGACGATGGAGCGCGAGAAGCCCGATAGTTCAATCAGCTTGCCAAAGACGGCGCCGAGCAGAAATACCGGAAAATAGAGCTTCACGAAACCGACCATTTTTTCCATAAACAGGCCGGTAAAGGTCGGGCCTACCGCGCTCGGGTCGGTAAGCAGGACCGCGCCAAGCGCGGCGATAGGGGCAAACAGGATAACGCTGTATCCACGATACGCAGCCAGCATCAGTAATGCCAACGCGGCCAGGGCAATCAACACACTCATTACGACTCCTCACTATCATTGTTATTGTCGGGGTACAAAACGAGAAGTTACGGTTTCAGGGCATAGCGCAGCTGATGTTCGCGGCGCGACTGTATTCGTTTCTGCCGGGTTTCATCCCAGCGATAAAAACCTTGCCCGCTGCGGGCGCCGGTATCGCCTTGCGCAACCTTGTCGGCGACCAGCGACATCATGTCGCTGCCCGTGGCCAGTTCCGGCAGCAGGTGCTGGCAGATATCCTGAACCGTCGCCAGACCGGTCATATCCGCGGCTTCCAGCGGGCCGACCATCGCGTAACGGCGGCCGAGCGAGGCGCGCATCACTTTGTCGACCACTTCCGGCGAAGCGATGCCGCTCTTGACGATATGCAGCGCTTCGCGCAGCAGGGCGAACTGTAGTCGGTTGCCGACGAACCCCGGCGCGGCGCGGTTGAGTACCACCGCTTCCAGCGCGCAGGAGGATAAAAAGTCGCTGACCTGGTTGGCGAGATGCGCCACGGTAGCGCTACCCGGCACCACTTCCACCAGCGGGATAAAATGCGGCGGATGCCAGAAGTGGGCGATTAACAAGCGCTCCGGATGCTGCATACCCTGCGCCAGCCGATCCGGCGGTAGTCCGCTGGTGTTGCTGGCGATGATGGCTTCGTCGGCGATCAGCGTTTCCAGTTCGCGGTATAAGGCGTGCTTGAGCGCCAGACGTTCCGGAATCGCTTCGATCAGCAAGGTCGCGTCAGCAAGATCGCCTAATGCCGTGGTGCCGGAGAGGAGCGAGAGCACCGACGCACGCTGAGCGGCGTCAAACTGCCCGCACTCTTCGAGCTCGCGCAAAATGGCGGCGGCGACGCTCTCGATCTCGCTAATGCGCGCCGGGTCGGTGTCGTAGAGGCGTACGGCGTGGCCGTGGCGGGCAAAATGGCAGGCGATGCCGACGCCCATCAGGCCAGCGCCCAGTACCGCCAGTTGTGGTGTAAACATAGTGGCTCCTGTTAACGTTCTATGGTCATCGCGATACCCTGACCACCGCCGACGCAAAGCGTCGCCAGGCCTTTGTTGACATCGCGGCGCTGCATCTCGTGCAGCAGACTAACCAGAATGCGACATCCTGAGGCGCCAATCGGGTGGCCGAGCGCGATAGCGCCGCCGTTGACGTTGACTTTCTGGCTGTCCCACTCCAGCAATTTGCCAACGGCCAGCGCCTGCACGGCAAAGGCCTCGTTGGCTTCGATGAGATCCACCTCGTCCAGCGACCAGCCGGCGCGCTGCAGCGCCTTCCTGCAAGCGCTTACCGGGCCGATACCCATCACGGACGGATCGACGCCGGCCACCGCAGAGCTGACTATTCGCGCCAGCACCGGCAACCCAAGCTGCCGCGCTTTATCGACGCTCATCAATACCACTGCCGCCGCGCCATCGTTGAGCGAAGAGGCATTGCCCGCGGTGACGCTGCCATCTTCCGTGCGGAAGGCCGGGCGTAACTGCGCGAGCTGTTGTTCGCTGGTTTCCGGGCGCGGCTGTTCGTCTGCGTCCACCATGCGCGGCGCTTTTTTACCCTGAGGGACGCTAAGCGGCACTATCTCAGCCTGAAAGCGCCCGGCGGCTATCGCGGCGGCGGCTTTGCGCTGCGAAAGGGCGGCGAAGGCATCCTGCTGGGGGCGGGAGATGTCAAAGGCGTCGGCGAGATTCTCGGCGGTGATGCCCATGTGATAGTCGTTAAACGCATCCCATAATCCGTCCTGAATCATACTGTCCTGCATACTGGCATGGCCGAAACGCAGGCCATCGCGCGCCCCCTGAACCAGATACGGAGCATTGCTCATGCTCTCCTGGCCGCCGGCGATCGCGATCTCCGCCTCGCCGCTGCGAATGGCTTGTACTGCCTGTTGCACGGCTTTCAGCCCGGAACCGCAAACCAGATTGATGGTAACGGCCGGAGTTTCAACCGGTAGCCCGGCGCGCAGCGCGGTTTGTCGCGCTGGATTCTGTCCGCAGCCGGCAGTTAATACCTGGCCAAAAATCAGTTCGTCAACGGCGCTGGCCGGTAGCTGTGTGCGTTCAAGCAAACCACGCACTACGGCGGCGCCAAGCTCGACGGCGGAAAGGGAAGATAAGGCGCCGCGAAAACTGCCGATTGGCGTACGTAGCGCGCAGACGATAGCGACTTCTTTCATATTGTCTCCTTAGTTGAAGCGCATTTCGCGGACGTCATCGGCAATGACCAGCCGTCCAGCCGTTTTATGGGCAATTTCGTCAATGCTGACGCCGGGGGCGTATTCGCGCAGAACAAAGGCGCCGTCGCTAATTTCCAGCAGCGCGAGATCGGTCAGTACCCGGCGAATACAGCCCGCGCCGGTGAGCGGCAGGGTGCACTGCGCCAGCAGCTTGGATTCGCCGTTTTTCGAGGCGTGAGTCATCACCACGATGATGTTTTGCGCGCCCGCCACCAGATCCATGGCGCCGCCCATGCCTTTCACCATTTTTCCTGGGATCATCCACGAGGCGATATTACCCGCGACATCGACTTCAAAAGCGCCAAGGACCGTGAGATCGACGTGGCCGCCGCGGATCATGGCGAAGGACTGGGCTGAGTCAAAGATAGCCGCCCCGATTTGTGCGGTAACGGTCTGCTTACCGGCGTTAATCATGTCGGCATCAAGCGTTGACTCATCGGGAAATTCGCCCATCCCCAACAGGCCGTTTTCCGACTGCAGCATCACTTCAATACCGGCGGGAATATAGTTTGCGACCAGCGTGGGAATGCCGATACCGAGATTGACATAATCGCCGTCGCGCAGTTCCTGGGCGACGCGCATCGCCATTTGTTCGCGAGTTAACATGTTCAGTTCCCTCCGGCGCGCAGCGTGCGCTGTTCAATACGTTTTTCGAATTGCCCGACGATCAGCCGGTCGACATAAATACCGGGCGTGTGGATGGCGGAAGGGGGGAGTTCGCCCGGCGCGACGATTTCTTCGACTTCCACTACCGTGATGCGCCCGGCGGTGGCCATCAACGGGTTAAAATTTTGCGCGGTATGGCGGTAGACCACGTTGCCGTACCAGTCGGCTTTCCAGCCCTTCACAAGGGCGAAATCGCCGCGAATGGCTTCTTCGAGAATGTAATTTTTACCGTCGAACTGACGCACTTCTTTGCCTTCCGCCACCGGCGTGCCGTAACCGGTCGCGGTATAGAATCCGGGGATCCCGGCGCCGCCGGCGCGAATTTTCTCGGCAAGCGTCCCTTGCGGGGTCAGTTCCACCGCCAGCTCGCCGCTCAGTACCAGGTGTTCAAAGAGGGCGTTTTCTCCCACGTAGGAAGCCACGACTTTGCGCACCTGGCGAGTTTCCAGCAGCATGCCGAGACCAAAGCCATCAACGCCGCAGTTATTAGAGACGACCGTCAGCCCCTGTACCTGGCGGCGTTTGACCTCGGCGATTAAGTTTTCCGGGATGCCGCACAGGCCGAAGCCGCCGGCCAGTAACGTCATACCATCGGTTAATCCGTCCAACGCCGCTTCATAGCTGGCGACGCGCTTATCCAGTCCTGCCATCATTTTTCTCCTGCCTTGCGATGGCTCTATCATTAAGGGCGCGGACTGATTTGATAATTTTGAATTTGTGACTCACTCATTTGGTTTTTTTATTAATTTATCGTTAACTAAATTCTTTCAATTAGTTAACAGGCAGAAAAATGAGAATGAGTGTCAAACAGTTACGCGCGTTTCTAGCGGTAGCTCACACTCTTAATTTCGCCCACGCCAGCGAGCGCCTGAACCTGTCGCAGCCGGCGCTGAGTTTGACCATTAAGGGGCTGGAAGAGGCGCTTGGCGGAGCATTGCTGCAACGCAGCACCCGCAAAGTGACCTTAACCCAGGAGGGAGAGACCTTTTTGCCGATGGCCCGCCAGCTGCTGGCGGACTGGGATAATGCCGAAGAGGCGATGCGGCAAAGTTTCACCCTGCAACGGGGAAAGATCTCCGTTGCCGCCATGCCGTCGTTTGCCGCTAACGTGCTGCCGGAAGTGCTTAAAGCCTTTCGTGACCGCTATGCGGGAGTCAACGTCACGGTGCATGACGTGATTAATGAGCAGGTCATTGAGATGGTGCGCGAAGGCCGGGTGGAGATGGGGATCGCGTTTGAGCCATCGCCCGGCAACAATCTGTTGTTTACGCCGCTGGCGGTGGATCGCTTTGTGGCGATCGTGCCAAAAACGTCGCCTTTGGCGAGCAAAAAGCAGTTGAGCTGGCGTGAACTACTGACGCTGGATTTTATTACCCTGCAGCGGCCGTCGGCGGTGCGTTTGATGTTGGAAGAAGAGCTGGCGCGTAGCGGCAGCCAGTTAGACGTGGCGCTGGAAAGTCATCAGTTGGTCACCGTCGGGCGGATGGTCGCCAGCGGTCTGGGCGGCAGCGCGGTGCCCGCGTTATGCCAGTCGCAGATGCAGTCGCTGGGAGCGGTTTGTCTACCATTAAGCGATCCGCCGATTGAAAAGTGTATTGGCGTTATTCACGCCGGACATATGCAGTTGTCGAAAGCGGCGCAGGCGCTGCTGGAAACGCTGAAGGGTTTTTTGCCCGCTTAGGTCGTTTACAGATAAAAAAAACCGGCCTCTTTAGCCGGTTTAATCATCAGATTTTGCAGGCATCGCCGCAATCATCATCGGCAACAATCGCCTGTGCTTTTTTGTCCGCTTCATCCAGGCGTTCAGCGTTACGTTCTTCCGCTTCTTCCAGGCCGCTAAACACCAGGTTGTCGAGATCAATTTCCATGAGTTACCCACTTTGCTACTGTTTTGACTGTCGGCAGAGTATAGGTCAAAACGATGGAGGGTGGCACCCCACGGCCGGAGCTATCGCACAGAGCGTTAATCGTCAGCTTGTTTCAGATAGCGGAGCGGCGGAGCATGAGTTAATAACCGCTATTATTTATAGTTGACATTATTTGTTTATTATAATGAGAGCATAAAAGGATAATTTTCAGATTGTTTCTTAAATGAAATGACAACGAACCAGTAAATAACCATTGACCCGTTTCAGATATGGTAATATGGCCGCGATTATGGATGAGTCTATGGATCTTGATCAATGGTATCGATAACAGCATCTGCCATCAAAGAATGGCGGAGAAATAATAAAGTTATTTGTCACGTTAAACTTAAATATAAAAAGGTGTTGCGTAAATGCCGCGAAATACCTTTAACAGGAGGTAAGTACAAGGAATATCAACGGCTTTGCCAGACATTCAGCTGTGCAAAATTGACCAGTGCGACGCCTGGACTGGTACATTTTGAAGATAAGCCTTTCAAGGCTTATTTAAATAAGAGAATGTCGAAAAGAGCTAAACTGAATATTGCCCATGGCGCTTTGAATTTTATTGAAAAAAGCTTTCAGGCGGAAATATTACCGCAGTTGTATAATGTGTCAGCGTTCGGTTGTTCGATGATTGCCATCCCGCTGAAGAATGGAACCAGCCTGGAAGTGAAACTTCTGGCCTCGCCGTTCCAGGAAGAGGGGGAACTGATGCTGCAGATGTTCTTTGAAAATAAACGCGTGTATAGCGTCTGTTTTTCCTGTACGGATCAGGGCAGCGCGTGGATTGGCGGTATTCAGGGCGGTAAAGACATTAGCAACGACGAAGTGAAAGCGTTGACCAAAGAGCTCTATGGCACGCGGCCAAAAAACCTGATTATCACTTTGCTGTACGGGTTCTTGCGCCACTTTAATATCCGCGAGATCTACGCCATCGACAGCGACTACCATGTGAAGAGCGACAAGGTGAAAGCCAGTTACTCAGAGTTGTGGTTAGAAATCGGCGGCGAGAAGCAGCGGCGCGGTTGGTACAAATTACCTGCGCAAGAGATTAAAAAAAGTCTTGAAGAGGTGAAAAGTAAACATCGCAGCCAGTTCATTAAACGTGAAAATTTAAAAGAGCAGGCGCAGTTGGAGCTGATCGCTGCATTACGGCAGATTAGCGTCGGTGAAAACACCACCCAACCATAATACTGGATTGCCGATTCGCCGGGGGCGGCGGGTCGGCAAGCCATGATTGATGCCAGCTCCTTCCTTGCGTCTGCGTCTAACACTGCTCACCTTTACAACCTGCTCATCTATCAAATCCAGTTTATAAATTAAAAGATTTTAAACATTTTATGCGGTTAAATTTTACATAAAATTTACATGTCCATATACTTTCTTACGTTCTTCGCCCTGGTTTGGGGCGTCCAACCAACAGGTTAACTGCGCTGTACGGCATCGCTTATCGTTCGGCGCTTTAAAATAAATGCTTTGGTTATATCGACATATGTCGAATGGGATGAAATATGGACGAACAAAAAGGTCATGGTCGAAGGATCTTCTTCACCATATACCGATTGCTTTTTGTGTTACTGAGTTTTGGCATTGGGATTTTCTTAACTATCTGGGGGGGCAAGCTGCTCTCGCTCGGCGGCAGCGCCTGGTATCTGTTAGCCGGTCTCGCTTATCTCATCATCGCCGTCGGTTACTTCACTCGTAGTCAATACGCGCTTCCTCTTGCTGTTCTTACCTTTCTGTTAACGCTGGCCTGGGCACTGTATGAAGTGCAGCTCAGCTACTGGGGCTTGATCCCCCGTCTGGTGGTTCCTGCGCTCATGCTGATGTTGGCTCTGTGGCTGGCGGCGGCGATGCCGGTGGCTCGCGTGCGTCTGGCGAACTGGAGCGCCACGGTTATCTTTATTGCGCTGCTGGCGACGCTGGTTTCGGCGTTCTACCCGCACGGCGGCATCCATAATGGCGTCGTGAAAGCGGCGAGCGGCGATAGCGCGACCCAGGCGGCAAAAAGCGATAACTGGGAGTTCTTCGGCCGCGATGCATCCGGCACCCGTTTTGCGCCGTATACCGATATTACCCCGGAAAACGTACATAAGCTGAAAGTCGCCTGGACCTACCACACAGGCCGCCGCCTGACCGGCCCGGCAATCGGCGTTGACGAAAATACGCCGCTGCAAATTGGCGATACGCTGTATTCCTGTACGCCGCTCAACGTGGTGACCGCCATTGATGCCGATACCGGTAAGGCGCGCTGGCGCTTTGACCCGCACGCGCAGACGGCGGAACATGTGACCTGCCGCGGCGTGGGTTACTATGATGTGCAGAGCGACGATACGCTCAGCGCGGAAGAAAAAGCGAGCCCGGCGCTGCAACAGTGTCCGCAGCGGATCATGGTATCGACCGTGGATGCGCGCCTGCTGGCGCTGAATGCAAAAACCGGCGAACTGTGCGATGACTTCGGCGACCACGGCAGCGTGGATCTGAAGCAGGGCATGGGCGACACCGAAAACAGCAAACGCTACCATCCGACTTCAACGCCGGTGATCATGGGGCACATTGCGGTGCTGGGCGGCTGGGTACGCGATATCGTACACGGCGAGCCATCCGGGGTCGTACGCGCATTTGACGTACGCGATGGTAAAGTCGTCTGGGCCTGGGATGTCGGCAAGCCGGAGAATATCACCGACCCGGAAAAAGGCCGCGTTTATACCCTCGAAACGCCGAACGTGTGGACCATTCCCGGCTTTGATAAAGAGCTGAATCTGGTTTATCTGCCGACCGGTAACGGGCCGCCGGACTACTGGGGCGGCGATCGGAATGAAGCGAAAGAGAAATATGGCTCCGCGGTGGTAGCGGTGGATGCCAGTACCGGTAAAACAAAATGGGTTTTCCAGACCGTCCACCACGATATCTGGGATTATGACCTGCCATCGCAGCCGGTACTGTTCCACATGAAAAACGAGCAGGGCGAGGACGTCCCGGTTCTGATCCAGACCACCAAAACCGGTCAGATATATGTGCTCGACCGCCGCACCGGCAAACCGGTGACCCGCGTCGAAGAACTGCCGGTCGCTCATCAGGGGGCGGAGGGCGAACATCTGTCTGCCACCCAGCCGTTCTCCACCGGCATGCCGCAGTTAGGCGTCGAGCCGCTGAGCGAAAAATCAATGTGGGGCGTAACGCCGTTCGACCAACTGATGTGCCGTATCGATTTTAAAGAGTCGACCTACCTTGGCATGTATACGCCGCCGTCGGAGAAACCGTATATCGAGTGGCCAAGCCTGCTCGGCGGCATGAACTGGGGCGGCATCACCATCGATGAACGTACCGGTACGCTGTTCGTCAACGATATGCGTATGCCGTTGCGGATGTCGCTGGTGCGCAAGGAAGAGATGGCGAAATACAAAGTCTCCACCGACGAAGTCCCTGGCTTTATGGGCACCGTTCGCCCGCAAGTTGCCGGGCCTTACGGCGGCGTGCGTATCGACATCCTGCAGTCCGCGCTGGGCGTGCCCTGTAATACCCCGCCGTTTGGTACCATGAGCGCTATTGACCTGAATAGCCGTCAGCTCCTGTGGCAGGTGCCGATGGGCTCGGTGGAAGATACCGGGCCGCTGGGGATGAAAACTCATCTGCATATCCCGCTGGGAATGCCGACGTTGGGCGGCCCAACCTCTACCGCTTCTGGCCTGGTGTTCTTCGCCGGCACCCAGGATAACTACCTGCGGGCGCTGGATTCCGCCAGCGGTAAAGAGCTGTGGCGCGCTCGCTTGCCGGTTGGCGCGGTAGCGGCGCCGTTGGTCTACAAATCGCCGAAAACCGGCAAAGAGTACGTGCTGATTTCCGCCGGCGGCGCCAGCCACTCACCGGACGTCGGTGACGATATCATCGCCTACGCGCTGGAGGAATAACCTCCCTACACGAAACAGGTCCCGGAAACGGGACCTGTTACTGGCTGACAGCCCGCGCGTTGCAGGGGTCAATCCTGGACTTTTACTATCTGAACATCGCTCTGCGCAATACGCTGCCCTGCGGCATTGACGTAGGCCAGAGACACCGGCGCACCGGTGGTTTTATCGACTAACTGGATATGCGGCGACGTATGCAGGAGTTGCTGATGTCCCCATTCCATCAGGGCAAAAAGGACCGGCGCCAGGCTGCGGCTCTTTTCGGTGAGCGTATATTCATAACGCTCGCGCGCACCTGCTTCGCGATAGGGGAGCTTGCGTAGTAGCCCCACATCAACCATCAATTTTAAACGCTGAGTTAACGTCTGTTTGCTCATTCCGGTATGAGCGCGAATCGTTTCGAAACGCGTCACGCCGTAAAACGCCTCTCTTAAAATCAATAAAATCCATTGATCGCCAACAATTTTAGCGCTCTCCGCCAGCCCGCAAAGTTCCGCAGGCAGATAGGGGGATGAATTATCTTTTGACATGATTTAGGTTATCTCCTAACCTGAGTTTGAAATATAGACTCAGTTAATCAGGAGAATACTGTGCCTTTTGTTAATGTGCAAACGATTAAAGGGATCATGACCGCAGAGCAGAAGAATGAACTACTGCGTCGCATGACTGACCTCATGGTGGAAATTGAAGGCCGGGGCGATCCGCAATTCCGCCAGTCCGTCTGGGTCCGCATTGATGAACACGAGCCGGAACAGTGGAGCCTCGGAGGAATACAGCCAACGTCAGAGATGATAGCGGCAAAATTTGCCGCTAAACGATGATTTTATTGCCGTTATTGTTATGCGATAACCACGCGTGACTCAGCCTCAATTTCATGACAGGCGACCTTGTGGCCCGGCGCGATTTCGCGAAGACGCGGCGGCTCGCGACGGCAACGGTCGTTTGCCAACGGGCAGCGAGACGAAAAACGGCAGCCTGCAGGCGGTCGGGAAGGGTCGGGAATTTCCCCCTGAACGACCGCCTGCGGTTCGCTTTCGGGATCGAGTGTGGGTACCGCGGCCAGCAGCGCCTGGGTATAGGGATGAAGAGGGCGGCTAAACAGCGCATCGCGGCTGGCGGTTTCCACCAGTTGACCGAGGTACATCACCGCCACGTCGTCGCACAAATGCTCTACAACTCCAAGGTCATGGGAGATGAATAGAAAGGTGACCCCACGCTCGTCGCGCAGGTCGGCAAACAGATTGATAATCTGCGCCTGAATCGACACATCGAGTGCGGAAATGGGTTCATCGGCGACGATAAAGTCCGGATTGAGGATAAGCGCGCGGGCGATGCCGATGCGCTGCCGCTGACCGCCGGAAAACTCATGCGGAAAACGGTGGTAATGCTGAGGCGCCAGCCCGCATATCTTCATCACCGCAATGACTTTCTCATAGAGTTCAGCGCGCGTGCACAGTTTATGCTGCAACATCGCTTCGCCAATCGCCTCGCCAACGCGGATGCGTGGATTTAGCGAGCTATAGGGATCCTGAAACACCAGCTGAATTTTTGGCCGTAGGGCCTGTATTGCGGCCGCTGGCAGTTCGGATAACTCCTGACCGCGGAATTTAATGCTGCCGGCGGTTTTGTCATACAGGCCAAGCAAGGTACGGCCAACGGTCGTTTTGCCGCTACCGGATTCTCCGACGAGACCGAAAATCGTTCCCGGACGAATATTAAAACTGACGTCATCAACCGCGCGCAGTTCACCTGTCTGTTGGCCGAACAGGCCGTCGCGCAGCGGGAAATACTTTTTCAAACCATTAACTTCAATGATATAGGGCTGATTCATGCCACCGACTCCGCGAATTCACTATAAAAACAGGCCGCCTGGTGAGAAGACCCCAAAAGAGGTGGTGTGTCCTGACGGCAGCGCGCGGTTGCCTGTTGGCAGCGGTCGGCAAACGCGCAGCCTGCAGGCAGTTGCGCGAGATCCGGCACTTGGCCGGGAATGGAGTACAGCCGCCGGCGCCGCGCGCCAGGCACTGGGCGAGAGGCGATAAGCCCGCGGGTATAGGGATGCTGGGGCTGGCGTAGTACCTCGGCAGTGGTTCCCTGTTCGACGATCCGCCCGGCATACATCACCACTACCCGTTCGGCCATCTGTGCGATCACTCCCAGATCGTGGGTGATCAGCAGCATCGCCATCTGGCTTTCGCGCGCGCGGTCACGCAGCAGGCGCAGGATCTGCGCCTGTACGGTAACATCCAGCGCGGTCGTCGGTTCATCTGCTATTAATAATTGTGGCCCGCAGCTCAACGCCATGGCGATCATCACCCGTTGCAGCATACCGCCGGAAAGCTGGTGCGGATAATTCGCCATCAGGCTTTCGCTGCGTGCCAGCCCCACCTCGTTTAACAGCCGTATTGCGCGCTGCCAGGCGGCTTTCGGCGAGTCGCCGCGATGGCGGATGAGCGGCTCGCAGAGCTGTTCGCCTATGGTCAGTACCGGGTTGAGCGCCGACATCGGCTCCTGGAAGATCATCGCCAACTGGTTACCGCGCAGATCGGCCATTTGACGGGCTTTCAGCTTGAGCAGATCGCGTTCTTCGAAAAGGATCTCGCCGCCGTCAATACGCGCGGCATGGGGAGGCAGCAGGCCCATTAGCGACATCGCGGTCACGCTTTTGCCGCAGCCGGATTCACCGACGATACCTACCGTTTGCCCGGCCTGAATCGAGAAAGAGATCTCCTGTACCGCGCGTACCCGGCTACCTTCAGCAGCAAAAGAGACAGAAAGTTGCTTAAAAGAAATTAATGGTGCGCTCATTTCAGCCTCTGTTTCATTTTCGGGTCCATCGCGTCGCGCAGGCCGTCGCCCAGCACATTAATGGCAATCACGGTAATAAAGATGGCAATACCCGGAGGCATCCACAGCCACGGTCGCCGCTGAAAATCAATCAAGCTGTTAGCGGCATCCATCATATTGCCCCACGATGGCGTCGGCGGTACTACGCCGAGACCGAGATAGCTCAGCGCCGATTCGCTCAGAATGGCGTTAGCGACCGCCATTGTCGCCATTACCACCAGAATCGGGATGGTATTGGGCAGCAGGTGACCGAACAGCCGGCGACGCGCCGACAGTCCCAGTACCTGCGTCGCCAGCATAAAATCGCGTTCGCGTAGCGACAGGCACTGCCCGCGTACCAACCGCGCCAGCTTCGGCCACTCCAGCAGGCTGAGCATAATCACCACCATCCAGATGCGGGAATCCGCTGAAAAGTCGAGCTCGGAGAGCATCGCGCCTGCAACGATTAACAACGGCAGGCCGGGTATCGTCATCACCAGGTCGGCCAGACGCATAATCAGTTTATCGGTGACGCCGCCGACATAGCCCGATAGCGCTCCCAGTAGATAGCCAAGGGTAACCGACAGCAGCATAGTCAGCAGGCCGATTATCAGTGAAATGCGCCCGGCCAGCAGCAAACGTGTATAGATATCGCGGCCAAGAAAATCGGTACCCAACCAGTGTTCGGCGCCTGGCGGCTTGTTGATCATCAGCGCATCGGTGGCGTCATCTTTCCATGGCGACCATATCGGCCCGAGTACGCACCACAGGGCCATCACCACAAGCAGGATTAAACACAGCATCGCCATCCGGTTGCGGCGTAGCTGGCGCCAGGCCTGATACCATGGAGAGGGCGTTATTTGCGCAAGCGCGGGGATTGTCGCCTGGCGCAGGCGGCGACGGTGACCAAATAGGGAAGTTATCATTATTATCTCACTCGAATGCGCGGATCGGCCCACGCGTAGAGCACATCGGCCAGTAAATTACCGATGATCGTCAGTACCGCCAGAAATAGGGTAAACCCCATCAGTACCGGATAATCGCGGGCGGCCAGCGAATCGATATGAATGTGCCCGGCACCCGGCCAGTTAAATACTTTCTCGGTAATGATGGCGCCAGAGAACAATCCCGGCAGTTCGAAGCCAAGCAGGGTGATGACCGGCAGTAACGCATTGCGTAGCGCGTGTTTCATAATAACCGTGCGTTCTCGCAGCCCTTTAGCACGGGCGGTACGAATGAAATCCATCTTCACCACGTCAAGCATGCTGGCGCGAAAATAGCGCGTCAGGCTGCCGGCCTGCAGCATTACCAGCGCCAGTACCGGCAGTACCAGATGAGCGGCGACCTGCAGCACGTACCGCCAGCCGCTATCGTCGCTACCGGTATTGGTCATCCCGCCTACCGGCAGCCAGTGCAGGTCGACGGCAAACCACTTAATCAGCAGCAGGCAGAGGAAAAAGGTGGGAAAGGACATGGCGGCAAACACCGCGATACTCACCAGATGATCGAACCATGAATTAGGTCTGAGCGCGGAGACCACGCCAACCGTCAGGCCGATCCCCCAGTAGAAGACCAGCGCCACGCTTGCCAGCAGGAAGGAGTTCCAGATGTACTGGTTCAGTAACTGGCTGACCGGGATCTGGTATTGCAGCGAGAAACCTAAATCCCCGCGCAGCAGTTGCCCCAGCCAGTGAAGGTAGCGGGTAAAAAGCGGTTGGTCGAGGCCGTATATCGCCTTCAGTTCGGCGGCACGGGCGGCCGTCAGGGTGATGTTGCCATCGATAAAATCGCCGGGGGTTTTAGCAAAGAGCATAAAAATGATAAAGGAGGCCAGCAGCAGCATCGGCAGCGTTTGCAATATGCGCCTCAGGATGAAATTTTTCATAACATTCTCACATCAGCCGCCGGGTGGCCGGCGGCTGGGGGATTTACTTCACGATTTTCACGTCCGGCAAACTGCCGGTGAGGCCGTTATAGATATCCGGCTTAAAGCCGGTCACCCGGGCGCTGCTGGCGGAAAGAATTTCCCGGTATCCAAGCAGGATAACCGGCGGATCCTCGGCCAGCACCTGGTACAGCTGGTGATAGATAGGCTTGCGTTGTTCGACATCCAGCACCGCGTTGCCCGCATTGATAAGCTTATCGACTTCAGCATTGTGGTAGCCCGACTCTTTGGCTTCGCTGCTGTAGAAGTCCCACACGCCGTCATGTGGATCGTTGAGAGTGCTGGTGCTAAACGACGCCAGATCGTAATTACCCGCTTTGCGCTGCGCCATCAGCGCGTTGAAATCAACCACCTGCGGTTTCAGCAACACGCCGATCTGCCGCCAGTTCTCTTTGGCAATCGGGATCAGCGCATCGTTAATGACTTTTTTGCTCGCAAGCAAGGTCAATTCCAGCCGTTTTCCGTCTTTCACGCGGATGCCATCGGCGCCAGGCAGCCAGCCCGCTTCATCGAGCAGTTTTTTCGCCTGCGCCGGATCGTAATGGTAGGGGTTGACGCCTTGCGCGTTGAAGGCCCAGGAGATAGGCGCGATCGGTTCAATGGCTACCTTGCCGTACCCCTGATATACCACGTCGATTAACTTCTGCCGGTCAAGCCCGTAAATCAGCGCCTGACGCACTTTTTTATCCTGCAGCGCCGGGCGATGGACGTTGAACTCCACCTGGCTGTAGTCGCTGGAACCGTAGAGGTTAATATTGGCAAAACCGAGCATCTTAAGCTGCTCAATATCATCCGGGCGCGAGGTGAAGGCGTCGTAGTCGGTTTCGCCGGTCTGGAATAACTGGAAATTGGTAGACGGATTGGTCACGCGATAGATAAAGCGCGGCGTGGGCGGCGTACCGCGGTAAAAATGCGTGTTGGCGTGGAAGCGAATCTCCTGACCGGGAATATATTTATCGTAGACATAAGGGCCGTTACCGAGCGGTTTTCCGTGCAGAGAACGCAGATAATCCAGATTTCCGCGTTGATACCCTTTACCGTACCAGGCTTTCGATAATACCGGACCGCCGATTTTCGCCAGCGTTGTCGCGCCCGGCTGGGTGGTAGTAACCTGCAGGGTCAGCGGATCGATAACTTTCAGGCCGCTCACGCTATCGGCTTTACCGGCTTTATATTCCGCGCCGCCGGCGATATTAGCCAGAGTAATATCGGTGTCGCCGTCATATTTCGGGTCGAGCAGAACGGTCAGCGTAAAGGCGACATCTTCCGCGGTGAGCGGCGATCCGTCGCTGAAGGTCAGGTTAGGGCGCAATTTGATGGTATAAACTTTGTTATCCGCGCTCACCGTCCAGCTCTCAGCTAGCCCCGGCACCAGCTTACCCTGACTGTCCCAGTCAATCAGGCGCGAGAAAATAACGTTGGTGACGTTCTCATCCCAGCCGTTGACGAAGAAGTAAGGGTTAAAGATCCCCTGCGGTTCGGAAATGCCGGCCACCACCGTGTCTTTACGCAGTTTGGCGCTGGCCGGGATCTGGCTGGCATCGGTTGCGGGAGTGATCCCTTCTTTGAGAATATCGTCGGCGTTGGCGACAGAAGAAAATGCCACCATGCTACCGAGTAGCGCCACTTTCAACGCCAGCGCGAAGCGCGTTTGTCTGGTTTTTAATCCTTGCCGTAATCTGGACAAAAGTGCTACCTCATCAAATGATTGCGTTGTTATTTACAATTCATGACGAAGATAAGAGGCGCGTTGAATACTGTCTAACAACGAAACGCTATGGTTTATAGCCATTTCGCATTAGCAAAAAACCGGCAATATAATGCCGGTTTTCGGGGAAGTCATAGTGGATTGTTCTTTATGCCGCGGCAGCTACTCGCGGGCCTCAACCGGCAGCCACAGGGCCTGCGGGTTAGCGAAATAATATTCGACTTCGGCATAAAAACGGCTGGCGTGCAGGCCATCCACAAAAGCGTGATTAAATCGGCCGGCAACCGGAATGATGCCATTTTTCAGTTTTCCCCACGTCAGGGCGGGCACCGCCGCGCCAACGTAGTATTCCGCATGGGTCATGGCGCTAAAGTGCAGCCACGGTAGGCAACTGGCGCAAAAGAAATTTTCTTCTTCCACAATAAGCGGTGAGGGATTGGTGCTTCTTGCGGCCTCAATGCGCGGCGTCGCGGCGGCGCTAAACGCGGGGAAATCAGCGGCGTTATCGCACCATACCTGGCGAAAACCTTCGCTGGCCGTCATGATCGGCGTCATCACCGAGATGGCGTCATATTCGATGATATCGTCGTTGCGCAAGCGCTGTTTTAGCTGCGGTACGGCGTTGGCCGCGCGCAACAGGCCGAATAATGCTAGTTGGAAGAAGGAGACGCCCCGGTCCTTCGCGCAGGTGTACAACTGTTGCGCTTCTACCGGTACGCACAGATTGAAGCTGGGATTGGCAAAGGTACGGTAGAACGTAAAATGATCCAGGCGAGGCCAGCTCGCTTTATCAATGACGCGATAATGTGCCACGGTCGACTCCTTCATGTGGATTTGCCTTACTATGCGACGATTTCCACCAGGTTTCCATCAGGGTCTTTAATAACCGCCTCATAATAGCCATCGCCGGTAGTGCGCGGGGCAGAGACTAAAATGCCCGCCATTTCAGCGCGTTTGGCTAACGCATTAACCTGATCGACGCCGCCGACGGCGATCGCCAGATGCGCCCACCCCGTATGGTTGTTATCGCGGGGCGAGTCCTGTAAGCCGGGTTTGCTCATTAACTCAATTGCCACGTCAGAGCCAATTTTTACAAAGTAGGATTCAAAACCAGGATTGGTTTTACTGCGGTACTTTTCGTTGATTTCGCCAGCAAAAAATTCCACCCAAAAGCGTGCTTGCTGCTCAAGATGACGGGTCCAGAGGGCGATATGGGCAACTTTCATGGTTTACCTCGTAAAGGGTCGGGTTGACAGCATGCGCATGAGTGAATGATTATGCTCTTTGCTGCTCGTTATGTTTATTTAAAGGAGTTATTGTGCTCGATTATGCTGCTTTCCCTCAGCAACGACAAGCGCTGATTTGTCAGATCCTGCAGGAGGACGGTAGGGTCGTCTGCGCCGATCTGGCCCAGCGCTTACAGGTCTCTGAACACACTATTCGCCGCGATCTTCATGAGCTAAGCAAAGACGGATATTGTAAGAAAGTCTACGGCGGTGCGGTGATGACCCTGCCGGAATCCATGGAGTACAACGAACGTAAAGAGAAAAATAGGGCAACAAAGAGCAGGATCGCTCAGAAATGCGCACAGCTAGTGAAACCGGGCGGCTGTATTTTTATTGATACCGGCACCACCAATCTGGCAATGGCGGAAGCGCTACCGGGCGAACTGGCCTTAACCGTGGTTACCAATTCCCCGGAAATTGCGGCGGTTCTGCTTAAAAAACCGCTTTATGAGGTAGTGATGCTTGGCGGTCTGGTGCAACGCGCGGCTGGCGGTTGTGTCGGCGCATCGGCGGTGGCCCAGGTGCAGGGGATCCTCTTCGATCAGGGATTTATTGGCGGCTGCGCGATGGCTCCGGAGTCAGGTTTAACCGGCTTTGATCACGCCGATTGTGAATTTAAGAAAGCGGTTATCAAACAGTGCAGTGAAATTATCGTTGGCTTAACCTCAGATAAAATCCCCGCCGTCGCGCGTTTTGTGGTAGCTGAAAGCAGCGCCATTGACGTGCTGGTCGTGGAGGAAAACATCAGCCGTAAATACCGGGATGCTTTCCGTGAACACGAGATCCGTATCTATACCGTCTAGCACACGGGCAAATTATTAATTTGAGAAAACCGGGCTATCACTTTGATAAAAATGGCGGCGAAATGTTACTGACCTGCGAGCCGCGGCCTCAGCAGCGCTATTTTCTCCGCACTTTAGCCGCATTTTGCGCGGCGACTCACAAAAACGAAGCTCAAGCAGCACCTCATTGATTTCTGGCACAAATCTTGGATTTGTTATCGCTGATGTGGCTTTTCCCATGGGTTTTGGATAGCGCGACGTTTAGCGAACCCGGGATTGCCCGCAACGGATAATCATTGAGGGGACTGTTATGTGTGCTTCACCTTCAGCGCCGCTACGGCGCGTGGATGGACTGGCGAAAGTCAAAGGAACGGCCGTTTATGGCGACGATATTACCTTACCGGGCATGCTGTATGGCGTTTGCCGTTTTGCGGATATACCCGCCGGGAAAATCGAGGCGATAGATCTCAGCGAGGCGCTGAATGTTGCAGGCGTGGTAAAAATCGCCACCTGGCAGGATATTCCCGGTACGCCGGTCGTGGGGATTATCGTCAAAGATTATCTGCCCATCGTCAAAGACGAGGTGGTCTTCCACGGCGATGTCGTCGCCGTGGTGGCGGCAACCAGTTATGAAGCTGCCTGCGAAGCGGCGGATAAAATACATGTGCGCTACACGCCTTATGAGCCGCTAACGGATGTAGAAGCCGCTCTGGCGTCGGATGCCCGGCGAATTCACCCGGAGCGCAGCGATAATATCGCCGCTCATCACCACACCGTTAAGGGCGACATCGCCAAAGGTTTCGCCGAAGCTAGCCACGTGATTGAACGTGAATATGAAGTGGGCTTCCAGGAACATGCCTACATCGAACCGGAAGTCGTACTGACCTGGCTTGACCCCACCGATGGCAGCCTGATTATCTCCGGCTCTATTCAGAACCCGCACCGCGTACGCAGCTTCGTGGCTAAGTTTATGGGCTGCCCGCAAAGCCAGATTAACGTCAAACGCGCGGTGATGGGCGGCTCGTTCGGCGGCAAAGATGACATCATCGATCATCTGGCCTGCCGTTCCGCATTGATGACGCGCCTGACCGGTCGCCCGGTGAAATTTGCCTACACTCGCGAGCAGTCCATTATCGAAAGCTGTAAGCGCCACCCTTATAAAATGAAGTATCGGGCCGGGGTGGACGATAACGGACGCATTCTGGCGATCAAAATCGATATTCTTGCCGACAGCGGCGGCTATGCGGCGTCCTCCCCGTTCGTCACCTGGCGCTCTTCGGTACAAGCTGCCGGGCCGTATAATATTGATAACGTCCATATTGACGTCAAAGCCGTCTATACCAACAACAGCTATACCTCTGCGATGCGTGGTTTTGGCTCACCACAGGTGGTTTACGCGAATGAATCCTTTATGGATGAAATTGCCGAAGCGCTCAATCTCTCGCCGGTGGCGGTGCGTGAAGTGAACGCGCTGCGTCAGGGCGATACCTCGGTCACCGGCCAGCGGTTTGATAAACACACCGTCTCGGCGATTGAAGTCCTGAGCAAGGCGGTGAATGCCTCGGAATTTGCGGCAAAACGCCAGCACTATCGTGAATTGAACCAACAAGGCGATGTTTATCGATATGGTATTGGCCTGGCGCTGAGCTACCGCGGTTGTTCCATCGGCGCGGAAGGGGTAGATACCTCGACGGCGCTCATTCAGGTGAATGAAGACGGTAGCGTCAATCTGGCGACATCGGTATCGGAAAACGGTCAGGGTCTGCAAACCGCGATGTCGCTAATCGCCGCGGAAGCCTTTGGTATTCCTCTATCGGAACTGCATTTTATGGAACCGCCGACCTCGGTTATCGGCGACGGCGGATCGACGGCGGCCACCCGCGGAACGATGGTCGGCGGCGGGGCGATTCTTGACGCCGCCGACAAGATAAAGCGCCGTATTCTCAGCGTCGTCGGCGACAGCATCGGCACCCGCGAGTTGGAAGAAACCCTGTGGCAGGATGGCTTTATCATCAACGCCCAGGACAGTGAACGGCGTATTGACTTCAAAACCGCGGTCAATAGGACCAAATGGGCCAGCGTCAGCCTGACCGAGTACGGCTGGTTTGTGCCGCCGCCCATTCACTGGGATGAAGAAAAAGGCTGCGGCAGCCCGTATTTTACCTGGGTCTACGGCTGCCAGGTGGCTGAGGTACGGGTGAACACCAGCACTGGTAAAACCGATTTGCTGCACGTTACCGCCGCCCATGACGTGGGCCGGGTACTCAACCCGGTGGGTTTTGAAGGCCAGGTTTACGGTGGGGTGGCGCAGGGTTTCGGCTATGCGCTGCTGGAAGACTTCAACATTGAAAACGGCCAGGTCAAATCGGAAAACTTCGACAGCTACCTGCTGCCGACGATGAAAGACATTCCGCCGATGACGATTATCGGCGTAGAAAACCCGGATATCGCCGGGCCTCTGGGGGCGAAGGGGATCGGCGAACCAGCCACTGAACTCGCGGCGGCGGCTATCAACAACGCGGTGAGTTTTGCCCTCGAGACGCGGTTTAATAAATTACCGTTGACCCTCGAACAGGTGATCCTCGGCTACAACCTGAAGAAGCCGGTTCGCCAAAGCGAAATGATGCTGGAGGCGGAAAACAAGAAGCAGGTGCTGCGCCTCACTGACGTGGAAGTGACCCGAGCGAAAAGCCTGCAGGAGGCGTTAACCCTGCTGGCGCAAGAGGGCGTGACGGCTATCGCCGGCGGTACCGATGTGATTGTGCAGGGGCGTTTGCAAACCCGCGCGATGCGGTTGGTTGATATTTCCCGTCTGCCGGAGTTGACGCAGGTGAGCGAGGATCCGGTCAGCCATGAGGTCATCATTGGCGGAGCGATGACCTTTAACCGTATTACCGATCATCCGCTGCTGCGCGAACGTTACCCGCTGCTGGTGCAGGCCTGTCATACCGTCGGTTCGCACCAGATCCGCAACCGCGCCACCATCGGCGGCAATATCGTCAACGCCGCGCCCTGCGGCGATTCCATTCCGCCTGCCATCCTCTATGACGCGCGCATCGAACTGCGCTCGTTAAATGGCGTACGTACCCTCGGTCTGGGCGAGTTCTTGCTGTCTGGCTACAAGACCCAGCGCCAGCCGGATGAGCTTTTGACCAAAGTGATACTGCCGCCACCGGCGCGTCCGCAGGCCAAAGGTTTCTATCACCAGTTAGGGCGGCGCAACGCGCTCAACATCACCCGTCAGAGCCTGAGCGCGCTGCTTGATTTTGCCGATGATGGCACGGTGAGCTACTGCCGTCTGGTGGATGGCGCGCTGTTCAGTAAACCGCAGCGGCTGCTGGATATTGAACGCTGCCTGCTAGGGAAACCGTTAAATAGCGACACGATTAATAGCGCCTGCGAGATGCTGGACAAGCTTATCTATGCGGCCATTGGTAAGCGCTGGTCGGCGGCATATAAGCAGCCGGTATTCGTCAATATGTTCCGCGACATGATGGCCGAGGCGCAACGGGCCTCAGGGATTTAATGATTCAATCAGGGCGCCAGAGCGCCCTGTACAGGATAGAGCTATGAGCACAATTAAAGTGAAGGTAAATGGCAAGCTGGTGGAAGCAAAAGTAGAAGGCAATATGCGCTTATTGGATCTGGTGCGGGATACATTGCATCTTACCGCCACCAAAGAGGGATGTTCGATTGGCGAATGCGGCGCTTGCACGGTGCTGATGGACGGTAACGCCGTTTGTTCTTGCCTGGTACTGGCCGAACAGTGTGATGAAGCGGAGATCGAGACGCTCGAAGGGTTAAACGATAATCCGATTACGCAAAAATTACAGAATGCATTTATTGAGAAGGGCGGTGTGCAGTGCGGGTTCTGTACGCCAGGAGTATTGGTGAGCGCCACCGAGTTATTAACCAAAGAGCCGCATCCGGACGAAGCGCAAATAAAGGATGTATTAGAAGGCAATATGTGCCGCTGTACCGGCTATCAGCCGATTATTGATTCCATTCAACACGCGATTAAATCGTGATCTTATACCGGGGTTACAGCGTTGTGTGACTTGGTCGCCGGCAAAGAGCAATGCGCCGCCTCGGGGAAAACCCCCGGTGGCGCTAGCGCTTATCGGGGCTACAGGTTTGTGCGATTTGGTAGCCCGGAGAAGGCGCCATGCGCCGCCTCCGGGGAAAATCCCCGGTGGCGCTAGCGCTTACCGGGGCTACAGGGTGGTGCGATTGGGTAGCCCGGAGAAGGCGCCATGCGCCGCCTCCGGGGAAAATCCCCGGAGGCGCTAGCGCTTACCGGGCTACAGGATTGTGCGATTTGGTAGCCCGGAGAAGGCGCCATGCGCCGCCTCCGGGAAAATCCCCGGTAGCGCTAGCGCTTACCGGGGCTACTCAATGGTACAAAGGCTCGAACCTTAACCCATCGCGCTTTCGCGCAGGCGGGCTTTCAGCTTGTTGTACTCGTCGATCACGTACTGCTCCGCCGCGCGCTGATCGGCAATCCGCTCAACGTTGACCGCGCAGTACTTGTACTCCGGCGTTTTGGTTATCGGGCTCAGGTTCTCCGACACCAGCTCGTTACAGGCGCCGATCCACCACTGGTAGGTCAT